>CAJUND010000001.1 GCA_910587655.1 uncultured Agathobacter sp.
GGTTATTATACCACAAGTTCAAGCATAAGTCTAATTAAATTGGATTATACTAGTACATAAAAGAGAGGAAAAATATGGCATATCATAAAATTATATTTGTTGCCCAGACGGGAACCTGCCGTGAGGCAATGGCTGCCGGAATATTTGGGGAGTTTGCCTTGCAGCAGCCGCTGGAAATCGTTTCGAGGGGACTGGTGGTACAGTTTCCGGAACCAATGAACCAGAAGGCAGAGGCTGTTTTAATCAGTAACGGCATTAATATGGAAGGATTCGTTTCACAGCAGCTGACCGAAGAGGATTTAACAGAGGATGCACTGGTAATTACCATGGAACAGCAGCAGAAGGAGCGTATTCTGGAACAGTATGAAAACGCCATACCGGAAAATATCCAGGTGCTGACGGAATATGTTGGTGATGAACTGGAAATTATAGACCCATATGGCGGTGCGCTTCCTGCATACGGTCTCTGCTATGAAACACTGCGTAAATCCATTAAAAAACTGGTGAAGCAGCTGAACGAAGGAGAAGAGAGCCGATGAGCACAAAAAGGGACGACTATATTCACTGGGATGAATATTTCATGGGAGTAGCCATGCTGTCAGCCATGCGTTCCAAAGACCCGAATACACAGGTCGGGGCATGTATTGTGAGCGCTGAAAACAAAATTCTGTCCATGGGATACAACGGATTTCCGGCAGGCTGTTCGGATGATGAATTTCCATGGAGCAGGGACGGCGAGGACAACAAATATTTTTACACAACCCACAGCGAGCTGAATGCAATCTTAAATTACAGGGGAGGAAGCCTGGAAGGGGCTGCAATTTACGTGACACTTTTTCCCTGCAATGAATGCGCCAAGGCGATTATCCAGAGCGGAATCCGCAGGGTGATATATGATGATGACAAGTATGCGGATACGGCGGGGGTAATTGCCTCCAAGCGGATGTTGAGGGCTGCCGGTGTGGAGCTGTGCAGGTATGAATCTTCCGGCAGGGAGGTTACCCTGAAATTATAATACTCCGGCAACAGGCATATTTGAAGTATGCCTGTTTTATTTTTACACAAAAAATAAAAGGAATGTATGAAATTTATGGACAAAACGCCTAAAAATGGTATAATATAGTAGTGGATAAAGGGAGAACTATGAAGAAAGAAAACAGACAGGTCATGAATGCGCTCATACTGGTATTCCAGTTTGGGATAAATATGATTGTGCCAATTTTCCTATGCTGCATGCTGGGAATCTGGATTGGAAAGAAAACGAATATCTCATGGATGATGATTCCCTTTTTCTTTATAGGCGCACTTGCCGGATTTACCAATATCTATAAAATGGCAAAAAACCTTTACAGTAAGGATGATAAGGAACCAAAACATGTTAAGAAGGATGAATGAAGCGCTTCCGGGACTGGTTGCGACCATTATTGGATATGGTCTGGTCCTTCAGTTTGCCGGAATGTGGTTTGTGGATGACAAGTTATCCTATTCCATAGGACTCTGGTATGGCATCGCAATTGCCGCAGGGCTTGCAGTCAATATTGCAGCGGTACTGTGGGATGCCGTTTCTATGGGTGAAAGCAAAAATGCCAATCGCAGGATTATTGCAAAGAGCGTGCTCAGGTACGTGGTTGTTGCAGTTCTGTTAATTATATTGGGCTATTTTAAGTTTGGTAATCTGTTTGCCGCATTTCTTGGGATACTGGGACTGAAAATTTCCGCGTATCTTTCGCCGGTCATCGGCAGTCTGGCAGGCAGGTTGTCAGGAAGAGGTGATGCAGCTTCCAATGAAGAATAGTAAAATAAATAAGGAGGTGACTATGTGAATCAAGGGATTTTATTGTCGGGCGACATTGATTTTATGATCCACGGAATTTTCCAGGTGAATTTTTTCGGGAACAAAGTCTGGATTACCGACAGTCATGTATGTATCCTGATTGTCATGCTGGCAATGGTTATCTTTGCGGGTGTTGCAAACCGCAAAATAAAAAATGCCACGGACAAGCCGGACGGTTTCCAGAATGTCATTGAGCTGATTATAGAGATGCTGAATGGCATGGTTGAAAGTACCATGGGTAAATGGGCACCGAAGTTTGTCAATTACATCAGCACGATTTTTATCTTTATTCTGCTGAGTAATATTTCCGGACTTATGGGGCTCCGCCCGCCGACAGCGGATTATGGTACAACCCTCGCACTGGCGTTGATTACGTTTTTCATGATTTGGATTAACAAATTCATGCATCAGTCAGTAAAACAGATCTGGACGGATATGTGTTCGCCATTACCGCCGTGGCTGCCGATCTGGCTGCCGATTAATCTGGTCAGTGAACTGGCAGTGCCGGTTTCGCTCTCACTTCGTCTTTTTGCGAATGTGTTGTCCGGAACGGTTATTATGGCGCTCGTATATGGACTGCTTAACAAACTTGCAGTTGCATGGCCGGCAGCCCTTCATGTGTACTTTGATTTGTTCTCCGGAGCAATTCAGACTTACGTTTTCTGTATGTTGACAATGACATACGTGTCCCAGGCATGTGATTCTGAGGACTAAGGATTTTATTTATTTTTAAGGAGGATTTTTATCATGAACATTTCAGGACAGGATTTAATCAGAGCGTGCTCCGCAATTGGTGCTGGTCTTGCAGTTATTGCAGGTATCGGACCTGGTATTGGACAGGGTATCGCCGCAGGTCACGGTGCAGCAGCTGTTGGACGCAATCCGGGAGCAAGAGGACAGATTATGTCTACCATGCTTTTAGGACAGGCCGTTGCTGAGACAACTGGTTTATATGGTCTGGTTGTTGCGCTGCTTTTGCTTTTTGTTCATCCGCTTGGATAATGAGCCGATTAGGAAAGGAGAATGAAGAGATTGTTAGCTGAACAGACATTTTTATTCAATCTCGATCCTCAGCTGATTTTCGATGCAATACTGCTGGCAATAGCTGTATTTTTCCTGTTCCTCATCATGTCCAATCTGCTGTTCAATCCGGCGCGGAAACTGTTAAAGGACCGCCAGGAACGAATCGCAGGAGAGATTGAGGATGCGAAGGCAGACAAGGAAAGCGCTGCTGCATTAAAGGCAGAATATGAGGCGAAGCTGAAAAACGTGGATAAGGAAGCGGAAGTAATTCTTGCGGAAGCCAGACAGAAGGCTGTAAAGAATGAAACCAAAATTATCAGCGATGCAAAGGAAGAGGCTTCCCGCATTATCAAGAGGGCAAAGGAAGAGGCTGAGCTTGAGAAGAAGCATGCAATGGATGACATGAAGCAGGAAATGGTTGCAGTGGCAGCCCTTATGGCACAGAAAGTCGTAACTGCTTCCATTGACACAAACATCCAGAGCACATTGGTAGATGAGACATTGAAAGAGATGGGTGAATCGACATGGCTAAGCTAGTATCCAGAACATACGGGGATGCATTGTTTGGGCTTGCTGTGGAGGAAAACCGGCTGGATTCCATGCAGGAGGAGGTTCGCGCTGTCGTACAGATTCTGCAGGAAAACGGGGATTTGAACAGACTCATGAATCATCCCAAAATTGACAAAGAGAAAAAGGTTAAAATAATCGAAGACATTTTTAAGGGACAGGTTTCCGATGAACTGGTCGGCCTGATGCGCATGATTGTGGAAAAGGGTCATTACCGGGAGATTGGCAGCGTATTTTCATACTTTCTGGATACTGCCAAAGAATATAAAAATATCGGAACTGCATTTGTCACATCTGCCATGGAATTAAGTGGTGAGCAGAAAGCAGCAGTAGAAAAAAGACTGCTTGAAACGACAAAATATGTCCAGTTTGAAATGCATTATGATGTAGATGCCGCCTTAATCGGCGGAATGGTAATCCGGATTGGTGACAGGGTGGTGGACAGCAGCATTAAGACAAAGCTGTACGACCTGACCAGGGAATTATCAAAAATACAGTTGAAAGTAGGTGAGTGCGCTCCATGAATTTAAAACCAGAAGAAATCAGCTCGGTAATTAAGGAGCAGATTAAAAGATACGCATCCGAGCTTGAGGTTGCGGAGGTAGGAACCGTCATTCAGGTTGCGGATGGTATTGCACGTATCCATGGTCTGGAGAAGGCAATGCAGGGAGAGCTCCTTGAGTTCCCTGGAGAAGTATATGGCATGGTGATGAACCTTGAGGAGGACAACGTTGGTGCGGTGCTTCTCGGTTCACAGAAAAATATCAACGAGGGTGATACTGTAAAAACAACGGGCCGCGTGGTTGAGGTTCCGGTCGGGGATGCAATGCTCGGACGTGTAGTAAATGCATTAGGACAGCCGATTGACGGCAAGGGACCGGTAACAACGGACAGATACCGCCAGATTGAGCGTGTGGCATCCGGTGTTATTTCCAGAAAATCCGTTGATACACCATTACAGACAGGTATTAAGGCGATTGACTCCATGGTTCCAATCGGACGCGGACAGCGTGAGCTGATCATTGGCGACCGCCAGACTGGTAAGACCGCTATCGCAGTGGATACCATTATTAACCAGAAAGGCCAGGGTGTGAAGTGTATCTATGTCGCAATCGGACAGAAGGCTTCCACCGTTGCAACAATCGTAAAGACACTGGAAGAGTACGGTGCGATGGCTTACACGACCATCGTTGCGGCTACTGCCAGTGAGCTGGCGCCGCTCCAGTACATTGCCCCGTATTCCGGCTGTGCAATCGGGGAAGAATGGATGGAGAACGGAGAGGACGTTCTGGTCATCTATGATGATTTAAGTAAGCATGCAGCAGCATACCGTACGCTGTCCCTGCTCCTTAAGAGAGCGCCGGGACGTGAGGCTTATCCGGGTGATGTATTCTATCTGCATTCAAGACTTCTTGAGCGTGCAGCAAGACTGGCGGACAAGTTCGGCGGCGGTTCCCTTACTGCGCTCCCGATTATTGAGACGCAGGCGGGCGATGTATCCGCATATATTCCGACAAACGTCATTTCCATTACAGACGGTCAGATTTACCTGGAGACAGAAATGTTTAACGCAGGTTTCCGTCCGGCAATCAACGCCGGTCTGTCAGTATCCCGTGTAGGAGGTTCTGCACAGATTAAGGCGATGAAAAAGATTGCAGCGCCAATCCGTACCGAGCTTGCACAGTACCGTGAGCTTGCAGCTTTCTCCCAGTTTGGTTCCGAGCTGGATGCCGATACCACGGCAAAGCTTGCACAGGGTGAGCGTTTAAAGGAAATCTTAAAGCAGCCGCAGTATAAGCCGATGCCGGTTGAAAAGCAGGTTATCATTATTTATGCAGCAACCAAAAAATATCTTATGGATATTGCGGTTGACGATATTCTCCGCTTTGAGAGCGAGCTGTTTGACTTTATTGATACAAAATATCCGGAAATTCCGGGTTCCATTGCCGCTACAAAGGTTATGGATGAGGAGACGGAGAAAAAGCTTGTGAAAGCAATTGAGGAATGCAAGGCATCCTTCAAATAATGGCTTAGGAAAGTAGGTGGTAAAACATGGCCTCCATGCGAGACATAAAGCGAAGAAAAAGCAGCATACAGAGTACGCAGCAGATCACCAAAGCCATGAAGCTTGTTTCTACCGTTAAGCTGCAGAAGGCAAAAACCCGTGCCGAGCAGACCAATCCGTATTTCAACTATATGTATAATACGGTGAGTTCCATGCTGGCACGCAGCGGCAGCATTAATCATCCATACCTGACCGCGGGAGATTCTGATAAGAAGGCTGTCGTAGTGATTACCTCAAACCGCGGTCTTGCCGGCGGATACAACTCCAATGTTGTGAAGCTGGTGACAGATAGCGAATTAAAAAAAGAGGAGCTGGATATTTACGCAGTAGGAGGGAAGGGTGTCGAGGCACTTTCCCGCAGGGGATACAATATTGTGGAGGACGCCTCTGACATTATTGAGAGTCCGACTTACCAGGATGCCGCTGAATTATGTGAAAAAGTGTTATCAGCTTTTACACGCGGCGAGGTAGGGGAGATTTATCTTGCATATACGCATTTTAAAAACACGGTCAGCCAGGAAGCGAAGATGATTAAGCTCCTTCCGGTGGAGATTGACCTGGAAGAAAATGCGGCGCAGTCAAACGTGCTCATGAATTACGAGCCGAACGAGGAAGAGGCTCTTGACATGATTATTCCCAAGTACGTGACAAGTCTTTTTTACGGCGCGCTCGTGGAAGCGGTTGCCAGTGAAAACGGCGCACGTATGCAGGCAATGGATTCTGCAACAAGCAATGCGGAAGAAATGATCAGTGATCTGTCACTGAAGTACAACAGAGCGCGTCAGGGCTCTATTACGCAGGAGCTGACGGAAATTATCGCCGGCGCCAATGCGATCAGTTAAAGGAGAAATTAAGAATGGCAGATAATAATGTAGGTAAAGTCACTCAGATTATCAGTGCCGTACTGGATATCAAATTCCAGGAAGGACATCTGCCTGAGATTAACGAGGCAATCGAGGTGCCGCTTGCAGACGGCAAGAGGCTGGTTGTCGAAGTAGCTCAGCATCTGGGTGATGATACAGTAAGATGTATTGCCCTTGGTCCGACCGACGGACTTGTCCGCGGGATGGATGCAATCGCAACCGGAGCATCCATTACGGTACCGGTCGGCGAAAATACACTGGGCAGACTGTTCAATGTACTGGGTGATCCAATTGATGAAATTGCTGCACCAAAGACAGAAGAGAAGTGGCCGATTCACAGACCTGCACCTTCTTTTGAGGAGCAGGCAACTTCCCAAGAAATGTTAGAGACAGGCATTAAGGTCGTAGACCTGCTCTGCCCGTATCAGAAGGGTGGTAAAATCGGACTTTTCGGAGGTGCCGGTGTAGGCAAGACCGTACTGATTCAGGAATTAATCCACAACATCGCGACAGAGCATGGTGGATATTCCGTATTTACCGGCGTCGGGGAGCGTACCCGTGAGGGTAACGACCTTTACTATGAAATGAAGGAATCCGGCGTTATTGATAAAACAACAATGGTATTCGGACAGATGAACGAGCCGCCTGGAGCGCGTATGCGTGTGGCACTGACCGGACTTACCATGGCTGAATATTTCCGTGACCGCGGCGGAAAGGACGTGCTGTTGTTTATCGACAACATTTTCCGTTTCACGCAGGCAGGTTCCGAAGTATCCGCGCTGCTCGGACGTATGCCGTCAGCCGTAGGATACCAGCCGACATTACAGACAGAGATGGGTGCTCTGCAGGAGCGTATCACATCCACAAAGAACGGTTCCATCACATCCGTACAGGCAGTTTACGTGCCGGCGGACGACTTGACCGACCCGGCTCCGGCAACAACGTTTGCCCATCTGGATGCAACGACCGTACTTGACCGTGCCATCGTGGAGCTTGGTATTTACCCGGCAGTTGACCCGCTTGGTTCCACCTCCCGGATCCTTGACCCTCGTATCGTCGGTGAGGAGCACTTTAAGGTGGCGCGCGGTGTGCAGGAAATCTTACAGAAGTACAAAGAGCTTCAGGACATCATTGCAATTCTTGGTATGGACGAACTTTCCGAGGACGACAAGCTCGTCGTAAACCGTGCAAGAAAGGTACAGCGTTTCCTTTCCCAGCCGTTCTCCGTAGCGGTGCAGTTTACCGGAATTGAAGGAAAGTACGTTCCGATTGCAGAAACCATCCGCGGATTCAAGGAGATTCTGGAAGGCAAGCTGGATGATGTACCGGAGAGTTATTTCTTAAATGCAGGAAGTATTGATGAAGTTCGCGCCCGGATGAACTAGGGGGTGCTCATATGGCTGAGGGAAATAACATTTTCAAAGTTGAAATTATTACGCCCGACCGTGTATTCTATACTGGAGAGGCTGACATGATTGAATTTAATACCGCAGACGGCCAGATTGGTGTATATAAAAACCATATCCCGCTGACAACGGTGATTGAGCCTGGTGTTGTCATTATTCATGACGGTGAGCACCAGAAGGTTGCAGCGATTCATGCAGGTTTTGTCGAGATTCTCGGAGAGAAGGTAACGCTTCTTGCTGAGATGGCGGAGTGGCCGGAAGAGATTGACCTTAACCGTGCCGAAGCTGCCAAGGAACGTGCAGAGGAGCGTATCAGCGCGAAAGCTGCCACAACCGATCTGAAACGTGCGGAGTTTGCGCTGCATAAGGCGCTGACGAGAATTGATGCTGCGGAGAGGAAGTAATTTGCGGCATGAAAAAACCAGTTCCTGGAAAGGGGCTGGTTTTTTTGTGCAGTAAAGAGGGCAGAAAAGATATAGTCTGTCCCCAAATCGAAACTCTGTGATTGTCAGAACATTCCATAAAAAATCTGCAAATAAACTCTGGACAAATACAAAAATAAGAATTATAATTAGAATAATTCTAAAACAAAGGCGGTGAAGGAGTGAGCAGATATGCAGAACTGATACTGGAGTTAATCAGTCAGTCCGGGGAACATATGACAGCAGAGCAGCTTTTTTTAGAACTGAAAAAAACAGAACCCAAAGTCGTTCAGGCAACTGTGTACAATAATCTGAATGTTCTGTGCCAGGAGGGGCTGGTTCGGAAAATATCCGTGGAGGATTCGCCTGACCGTTATGATACCACCCAGAAACATGACCACCTTGTATGTAAAAAGTGTGGGGCATTAGATGATATTAATTTTGAAGATTTGACGAAAAGTCTGGAAAAACAGCTGGGAAAAGAAATTATTTCCTATGATTTAAAAGTATTTTATCTCTGTCCCAAATGCAGAGAAAAAAGATAAAAGGAGGTATTTGCAATGGTCTACATATGCAGTATTTGCGGGTATGTATATGATGAGGAAAAAGAGGGCAAGCCGTTTTCCGAACTGACGGAATGTCCCGTCTGTAAACAGCCGCCGGAGAAATTTGAAGCGGCTGAAGTCAGAAGAACCATAACTGCTCCGCCTGAGGCAAAAAAAGAGCCTGCACAGGTAAACACAGGGAACCTGGATTTAAGTTATCCGCCAGAAACCCGGAAAACAGACAGCGATTACCGGTACATGAAAGAAATACATGAAATGGCTGTTACAGGTAAATCAGCAATTGAGGCAATGGGAACGCAGATGAAAATGCCGGACTGGGATGATGTGCTGGTACTTGGCGCGCAGTTAAATCCCATGCCGCTGGATGAACATGCAGATGTGTCACTGAAAACCATAATCGGAAAACATGCAGGAAAGCCGATGGTGCTTGACATGCCGGTGTATATTTCACATATGTCCTTCGGCGCGCTTTCCAGGGAAACCAAAATTGCGATGGCGAAAGGAAGCGCTGCAGTTTCCACAGCAATGTGCAGCGGTGAGGGCGGTATTCTTCCGGAAGAAAAAGAAGCGGCATACAGGTATATTTTTGAATATGTGCCAAATCTGTACAGCGTAACAGATGAGAATCTGAAAACTTCCGACGCCATTGAAATTAAAATCGGGCAGGGAACAAAACCAGGTATGGGCGGACACCTGCCGGGAGGCAAAGTAACCCCTGAGATTGCCAGAATCAGGAATAAACCCGTGGGAAAGGATATTATCAGTCCATCCCGATTTCCTGGCATTAACAATGCAGATGATTTAAAGAAGCTGGTAAGCGAACTTCGTATGCGAAGCGAAGGAAGACCGATAGGAATCAAAATTGCTGCCGGACGCATAGAAAAAGACATGGAGTTTTGTGTTTATGCAGAACCTGATTTTATTACGATAGACGGGCGGGGCGGCGCAACCGGGGCTTCTCCTGCCATTATAAGGGATTCCACCAGCGTTCCGACCATCTATGCACTTTACCGTGCCAGAAAATACCTGGATTCCGTTGGCTCAGATATTGATCTCGTTATTACAGGAGGTTTGAGGGTGTCTTCTGACTTTGCGAAAGCGATTGCCATGGGAGCAGACGCTGTGGCAGTTGCTTCAGCGGTAATGGTGGCGGCAGCCTGCCAGCAGTACCGTATCTGCGGAACCGGGATGTGCCCTGTGGGAGTAGCCACGCAGGATGAAAAGCTGCGTGAAAGATTACATATTGACGCTGCTGCAAAGCGGGTGGAAAATTATCTGAAATGCTCTGCAGAGGAGTTAAAGACTTTTGCAAGAATTACGGGAAATGCGGATATTCACGGATTATCCACAGATGACCTTTGCACGGTCAGTGAGGAAATATCAGAACATACCAGTATTGCACATGCAGGCACTGCATTCATGATGCCTGGGGGTTCAGCATTTAATCATAAGGAGGAAAAAAACATGGGAACAACAAAATATGCAGGAACACAGACAGAAAAAAATCTGGAGGCAGCATTTGCCGGAGAATCACAGGCAAGAAATAAGTACACTTATTTTGCTTCCGTGGCAAAAAAGGAAGGATATGAGCAGATTGCGGGCCTGTTTCTGAAAACAGCGGAAAATGAAAAAGAACATGCCAAGATGTGGTTTAAGGAGCTGAAAGGAATCGGTGATACCAAAGAAAACCTTGCCGCTGCAGCAGATGGTGAAAATTTTGAGTGGATGGATATGTATGAGAATTTTGCAAAGACAGCAGAGGAGGAAGGTTTTCCTGAGCTTGCAGCAAAATTCAGACTTGTGGGAGCCATTGAGAAGCATCATGAGGAAAGATACCGCGCACTGCTTAAAAATGTGGAGACAGCAGCGGTATTTGAAAAGAGCGAAGTAAAGGTCTGGGAATGCCGTAACTGCGGACATATCGTTGTTGGAACGAATGCGCCTGAAGTCTGCCCGACCTGTAATCATCCGCAAAGTTATTTTGAGGTTCATGAAGAAAATTATTAAACAACATAAGAGGGACAGTTTTTGCTGTCCCTCTAAAAAATTTCCGCATGCACTTTCTGTTTATGTATTTCTTATTTTGCCACCTGTAATCTGGTGGTAAGCATATTATGGAGCAAACTGCATTATAAACCGCTTCGCGGTGCAGTTTGCGTAGGCAATATCCCCCTTGTCATTTTCTGGTACAGGTATAGCACAGCCGGATGGGAAAGTCTATCCTATTCTTTGGGCTCCTTTTTCGCACGATACCATGTAATGAGAGAGTAATACAGGGGAATTGTCAGAAAAACCACCCATCCCGGATGCCAGCAGGACTTAAAAAATCCAAGGCATAAATACACCTGCGTAACCAGAACCGGCCATGCAAAACAGCGGGCGTCTTTTTTGTGAACCGCTTCCATCAGGGAGTCCCACACCGGAACAAAGAAAAACAGAAGCCATCCCGGATGCCATGCATCCCACAATATTCCGACAACCAGGTACAAAATGAGAGTCACAAGCAGAATGGGAAAATGGTGATGGTGTGAAAACCATTCCTTGTCATATTTCTGACCATTCACATACACGCCGTTTTTGTCAATATGTACGTGGTCGTCCTTCTTTTTGTCATCCACATGGATGCCATTCCAGCCTACATGCACCTCACCATTTTTATCCTTTACATGGACACCCTGAAATCCCACATGAACATACTCTTCCGGTCCGTCCCCGGTGCTTTCTGTTGTGTCACCTCCGGCAAAAGAGGCTGTTTCTGTCTCCCGGATTTCATTTTCTGTCTTAAGAAGTTCATCCAGGGAAATTCCGTAAAGCTTTGAAAGAAGAATCAGATTCTCCATATCCGGAGCCGCCTCCGCCCTTTCCCATTTACTGACCGCCTGTCTGCTGATTCCAAGCTTTTCCGCCAGCGCTTCCTGGGACAGGTTGTTTGCCTTCCTCAGATTTACAAGCCGGTTTGCTATTTCTATATTCATTTTTTATCCTTTCCGCCCTGCAGAGGCTGTTTTATGAACCAATTATAAAAACCGGATAACAGTTGCACCAGAAACTCTGGTTTGAATTGCCGCAACCGCTGGTTGCGGATACTGCAGGCAAAGAAAATTATTCCGCAACAGTCCACTTTCCAAGGAATCCTTTCTTATACTTTGCCATTTCCTCTTTTGCCCATGCAAGGCGTGGAGCTTTTTTCAGGTAAGAAACCCCCTTTTTGATATCCTGCGGCACACCCAGTCCCTGTGCATAGATTACGCCCAGGCCGTAATTTTTCAGTTCACTGTCGCCGGACATTTCATCCAGAAGCTGTTTTGCCGCTGCCGCATTCTGCGCACAGCCCAGTCCCTTTATTTTTGCCACTGCATGCATATCGTTTGTCCAGTTGCTGCCGCGTCTTTTTGCCTCTTCAAAAAGTTCTACCGCCTTTGCGTAGTTCTGCGGTACGCCGTCTGCGCCATAAAAATACAGTTCTCCCAGACGGTTATAGCAGCCAAAATCATCCTCGCTTAAGCCTTCGGTCAGATATTTTTCCGCCAGCCGTGCATTCTGTTTCATGCCTTTGCCCTCCAGGGCAGCCCTGCCCAGTCGGAAGCAGACACTTTTTTGTCCGCCCTCATAGGCTTTTGTCCACCAGTAGACAGCCTCTTCGAATCTTCCGGCTTCTTCCAGGTCCGTACCGTATCCTGCCTGCCATGTCGGATAACCGTATTCTGCACCGCGGCGCGGAATTTTAGCAGCTTCTTCCGGTCTTGGCGGTAAAATACCGTCGTTTCCGTTCTGGAAAATCTGGTACAGATTGTTACCGGCAAAATAAACGCCTGCCGCAAAAGCTTTTTCAAACCAGTCGATGGATTCCATGTTTACCTTCTGGATAAACGCCTGCATTCCTTTTTTATTTCCGGCAAGCTTACGCATTTCCTCTTCCTCGATGTCTAACACATCGCCCCAGAAATACACGTTTCCCACCATGTACTGGCAGAAGGGCTCACCTGCCTGCGCTTTTTCAAAAATGACGTTAAATGCCTCTTTTGTACTGGCAAACGTCATTTCCTGCTCTGCCTGCCTGTCAAATTCCCCGCATCGCATGGCGCCCAGAACTCCCATGGCACTGCCGCCGAGGATGCTTTCATGAATCAGCTGTCCTACTTTTATGTCGTCCACCGGGAATCCGTGGTATTTCCAGACATACTGCGTTCCGCTGTAACAGCGTGATAAAAGATAAGCTGCATCAGCGTCGCCATTCCGGTAAGCCTGTTCCAGAAGGGCAAATCCCTCCTGCCCCCGCTGCTCGCGCAGTTTGTAATAAATAAGTTCCAGTGCCTGTTCTACTTCATCGCTAAAAAATTTCCCCATGTTTTTCTCTCTTTCTTAAGTGCATTCTCAGTCTTGTTTTCAGATTGTGTCAGATTATATGATACAATACAATGAACTTTTTTTCTACCGTAAAACCATGTTTTCGTGAAACGGCAATTCCAAAATTCTTGCCAGTCCAACATATGTGTTATATAATGTAATTTAAAGTTAAAGCAGACCATGTCGGATGGTTGATATACATATTAGAAAGAGGTAAATAAACCGTATGAATACGAAAACTGCAAGAGGATTATTGTTTCTGTTTAAAAAACCATTCCGGCTGTTTTTTGTAATTGCCGGGATAACCCTGGTACTGGGAGTGACAGGGCTGCATACGTCTTATGCAACAAAGGATTATATCAAAACAACCGGGGAAATCTCTAATGTAACGTCAGAGAGGGTTCTGCGGCGTCAGGGTTATGTCACGCGGTACAGCTATGACCTGAAGTGGTATGCGGATGGAGAGGTTTTCAGGAAACATTTTAATGGTATGTTTGACCCTGAAACGGAAGGTGAAGTAACCATCTGGGTTTCACCTGACAACCGTGATGCACAGCTGGGACGTTCCGGAAGTTTTCATACGGGGATTGACTTTGACTACCTTTGTCTTTGTATTTCCTTGGTGTCGGGACTGCTTGCCATTATGCTGTACCGGTTTCATGTAAAAAACAGAAAAGAGAGTTCTGCGGAACGGGAGGAGCGGCTGGAGGACAATAAGTTAGGAAGCATCATCGCTTTTCTGTTAAGTCTGTTTGGAGCGGGATACGGTGTTTTTGATATCTGGAAGGATTACCGGGCAGGAAAAATTATTTCTGTGGCATGCATTGATTTAGCAGTTATTTTTCTGGCAGCGGCGGTTATCTGTCTGGTTATTTTTTTCGTGTCCCAAAAGCAGCTGAATACAGGAAGGTAAAAAAGGAAGTGACATTCATTTGATGCCGCTTCCTTAAAAAATATTACCCGAACACCACATCCAGTATCATCATCACCGTAAATCCGACAGCGAAAAAAACAGTTCCTGGCTTAGAGTTTTTTCCCATACGCATTTCAGGAAGCATTTCCTCAACCACTACATAAATCATGGCACCTGCTGCAAAACTAAGCAGATAAGGCAGGGCGGGGACAACGAATCCCGCTGCAATAATTGTAAGCGCCGCTGCAACCGGCTCAACTGCACCGGACAGGATTCCGCATAAAAGCGCCTTACCTTTTTTCATTCCGTCTGCCTGCAGCGGCATGGAGATAATGGCGCCTTCAGGAACATTCTGGATGGCGATTCCGATGGAAAGTGCCAGTGCCTCGGTCAGGGTTATGGAGCTGTTACCGGAAATCCACCCGGCATACACGACTCCCACAGCCATTCCTTCCGGAATATTATGAAGTGTCACCACCAGTACCAGCATCATCGTTTTCACAAGAATTCCTTTTGAATTTTTTGTTTTACTGATTGTCTGGTTAAGATGCGGAATGATCCGGTCCGCGAAAATAAGAAGAAGTATCCCCAGCCAGAACCCGCATACGGCGGGAAAAAACGCCCACCGTCCCATAAAGGCGGCCTGTTGAATGGAAGGAATCAGTAAGCTCCAGATGGAAGCAGCAAGCATAATCCCTGCTGCAAATCCGGTCAGTGCCTGCTGAACTTTCACATTTAACTGTTCTTTCATAAGCAGGACACATGCCGCACCGAGTGAAGTCCCCAGAAATGGAATCAGTATTCCCTGAATCACAGATATCGACAATCGTTTACCCCCTATCCGCTGGTCTGACAAATAACCAGCATTGCAATTTGTGCCGGTAATGCCCGCCTGGGGCATCACGCGAAGCAGTATGATACAATATATGCATATGGGATACAGAGGGGAATTTGTAATTGTATTTTTTATTTATAATATGTATAATAATATAGAAAAAATATTTTAGGAGGATATTATGGATATATCAGAACAGTTAAAAAGTGAACCTATAGGAAAATTATTTTTTAAGCTTGCATTGCCAAGCGTGCTGGCACAGCTGGTCAGCCTTTTGTATAATATTATTGACAGAATATATCTTGGACACATGGAGGATGCAGGAGGCGTGGCACTGACCGGAGTGGGGTTGTGTATGCCTGTTATATGTGTAATTAATGCTTTTACTGTTTTAATTTCGCAGGGCGGTGCGCCCCATGCTTCCATAGCCATGGGACGAAATGATAAAAAGCGTGCTGAAAAAATTCTTGGTAACTGTTTTATTTCCCTGATGGGTGTATCAGTTGTGCTGACTGTGGTGTTTCTGCTGACAGGAAGGGAACTGCTGATGCTGTTTGGTGCAAGCAGCGAAACCATCGTGTATGCATGGCCATATATGAAAATTTATCTTGCGGGAAATATATTTGTCATGGGTTCCCTTGGACTCAACCCGTTTATCACCACACAGGGATTTACCCGTTTCAGTATGATTAATGTGATTACAGGGGCAGTGTGCAATATCATTCTGGATCCGATATTTATATTTGTACTCAGACTTGGCGTGTGCGGTGCAGCAATTGCCACGGTATTGTCCCAGGCGCTTGTGGCGGTTATGGCATTCCGGTTTCTGACCGGAAAAAAGACATTTTTAAAGATTAAAAAAGAAAACTTCCGTCTGGAAAAAGATATTATGCTTTCGGTATTTGCGCTTGGACTGGCTCCGTTTATTATGCAGGCAACGGAAGCGGCGCTTAATGTTTCCTTTAATTATTCCCTCCAGCAGTACGGCGGGGATGTTGCAGTGGGTGCAATGACGATTGCCAGTACCGTGATGCAGATGTTCTGGATACCTTCAAGCGGAATCGGGCAGGGCGCCCAGCCGATTATCAGCTATAATTATGGTGCGAAGGACAAGGAAAGATTTAAGAAGGTAGTCCGGCTTATGTTTATCGTTCTGGAAGGCTATTTTCTGATTGGATGGGCGGCGGTTGAACTGTTTCCGCAGTTTTTTATCCGGATGTTTAATTCATCGTCAAAAGAACTGTTTGAGACGTCCATGGTGACGCTTCGGATTTATGTGGCAAGCCTTGGGCTGTTCGGGCTGCAGTCCAGCGTACAGCAGGTATTTGTATCCACAGGACAGGCCAAGGCTTCCATGTTTATTGCCTGCCTGAGAAAGGTGATTCTGCTGATACCGTTTATCTTTATTCTGCCTCAGTTTCTTTCGGATAAAGTGGCTGCAGTATTTCTGGCGGAGCCGCTGTCGGATTTTGTTTCCGTAGTAGCTGCAGTAAGTATTTTTGTCTGGAAATTTCCAGGGCTGATAAAGCAGATGGACAAATAAATGATAATACCGTGTTTGAAAAGCTGGCAAAGCACCCGCAGCCATTTCATATGCCTCATAACTGGATATGCAAAAAGCTCCCGGAATCATCCAGGATCTTTTTGATGTGTGTGCTTTGCCGTTACACTTTAAAACTTATAACATTCCATAATAATGCAAAATAGCATGTGCAGCATATTCAGAACACCCTTTCCCAAACTGGCTGTCAGTTGCTTCTGCAAGCCTGCCGTTCTGCAAATATTCTTTTGCCAGATCAAGCAGTATATTTCTTGCATTATCAAGCGCAAACATTGCCTTATAATTCTCTGCAAGCATTTCAACGGCGGCATGTGCCATATCCATATTGTCCGCTTTTTTTGCAGCCATAAACTGTTGATAGATCCTGGCATTTTCCTCCTGTTTCTGCTGCAATTCCCCGGTATTTCCGGTTGCCTGCATGACTGCTTCTATTACCTTTTCTTTGCTTCCATACCATTTCAGCAGGTCTGCGACAGCCTGTTCATTGGCAAAGCCGGATGCCAGATGCTCTTTGTACTTTTCCATACTCCCGTATTCCTGCACCTGCCCCTCAAGGCTTTCCATTGACATGCACTCTAACGTATGGTTTACAATTTGCTGTACTTCCTCATTGTTAAATGCTCCAAAACTCATGGTACTGACTCCTTTCATTACGTCTGTTATTAACTCAATAATCCCATTCAGCCGGTTTCGTTTCTGTTCCAGCATAGATTTTTGAGCTAATAAAGCCTGTTCTTTATCATAATTCGGATTATCCATGATTTTTTTAATGTCCGTCAATGGGATTTCCAATTCTCTAAAGAACATAATTTCCTGCAGCTTTTCTAACGCTTTGTTGTCATAAAGACGGTAACCTTTGTCCGTTAATTCCGTTGGTTTCAGCAGACCGATTTCGTCATAATACCTCAGCGTCCTGATACTTACTCCGGTAATCTCTGACACGTCTTTTACGGTTTTCATTTATTCCTCCTTTCGGTTTTATCGTAAACCGTTACGCTGCGGGAGAGTCAATACCCAAAAATAAATTTTTTAACAGTATTTAATTTGTATAAACGATTTCAAACGACGGCTCACCGTATTTTTTCGCCAGCGCTTTCATCTCTTTTTTATTTTGTGCGCTCATTTCCACTTTTAACAGGTTGGGCATGGTAAACAGCGGCGACAGGTCGTCAATCGCGCAGCCTTCCATATTCATGTAAACGATATCCTCCCGTCCCTTCAGTGCGGAAATATCCCTTATGTCACTCCAGTCAATCCAGAGCTTTTCCACATGGGAAACTTTTTTTATATAGTCCAGATCCGTCTGCCCCTTCCAGCCGACCCGCAGGGTTTCCACATACAGCCCGTCTATGTATTCCGATATATCCGGCCCATGAAAAACATCCAGTGAACCCAGTCCTTTTAAGCCTGCCAGCGGACTGGCGTCATAATTCCCTGTCTCATGTAAAATCAGGTGCCGTATGGCGGGCCAGGTGCGGACAGGCTCAATGTCATCCAGGGTATTTCCAAGCAGAGAAATTTCCTGAAGCACGGGTTTGTCCGAAAGCGGGGAAATATCATGAAACGCATTATCCTGCAGGTACACATTCTCCAGCTTTTTTAGCCTGCGAAGCGGCGAAAGATCATCCGCCTTTGTTCCGCCGATATAGAGAATCCGGAGGTTTTTCATATATTTAATATCGATTAAACTTTCTGTTTTTCCGTGTATCCGGTCGTCCAGCGCGTACCATTTGTCCTGGCCCTCAAAATACTGGTCCATATTTTCATATGCTTCATCCGCAAACATATATAGTTCTTCGACTTTCAGCAGGTCATCTTTTGTAATCGCGCCTTTTGGCCTGTCCAGCGACAGCCGCACGGCTTCCTCGATCACGGGTTCATGAAAGTGATAGGTCTTTTCCCAGGACAGCTTCTGTCCATATATAATTTCAGAAACCAGTAAAACTGCGCCTGCCAGCACGGTTATTATAACGTTTTTCCGCTTCTTATGCACATCCGAGGCATATAATTCTGTTGTTTTGTTAAGATCTTTTAACAGGGCGGTATCGTTCTGGTACCGCTGTTTCGGATCATAGGCACAGCATTTTTTGGCAATTCGTTCCAGCCTGGTTTCCGGATGCCGGACGGGTTCTTCTTTTCCGGTCAGCAGCCACGAAAGCACCACGCCAAAGGAATAGATGTCCGAGCGGATATCGGTCTGCATAAATCCGTACTGCTCCGGCGGGGCAAAATTTCTGGTCCCGCTAAAAACAGTATCTGAGGTTCCTTCTTTTTTATAGACGCGGCTGATGCCGAAATCAATCAGTACAAGGCTTTTGTCTTCTTTTATAATGATGTTTTCCGGCTTGATATCCCGGTGAATGATTACCGGATCCGATTCATGGAGCAGCTTCATAATACCAGCCAGTTCCATTGCTATCCTTATAATGGTTTCCCGTGCCAGAATGTTCGTTTTTGCATACTCTGCAAGAGTGATTCCCTCAACATATTCTCGGATAATACACCGATATTTTTCGTTTTTGTATACATTTTCATAATGAGGGATGGAACGGCTGTCAATTTTTGAAATGAGACCTGCCCCGCTGCTTTCAAAGCTGGTTTCGCCTTCCGGGTAACATTTTGCCACATGTTTTGTTCCATCTGCTTTCTTCTGTACCAGCAGGGTATCGCAGTTTTCCGCCGCACTCAGGCGTTCAATGATGTAATAATTATTTAAAAGCTGTTCCGGCAGTGCTTTTTCATAATCCGTATCAAAATCTGCCATAAAATCTTCTTTTATGCCCATCTTACACTTCTCCCAGCAGCGGAAGTCCTACCGATGCCAGAAGTTCCTGCACTTCCATCAGCTTCATCCCGTGTGACAGTCCGAATATGCAGGCGGCGTCCCTTTTAATCCGCGGATACAGCAGGTTTTTTCCGGCGTTCTTTAGCAGATTCTGCGTTTCCTCCATGGACAGTCCGATTCCAATGGCAATCTGCAGAAGTTTGTCCCGTGAAGGAAGCCTTGTGCCGTTGAAAATCTGGTAACCATAGGTTCGCTCAATATGCGCCTGCCGGATGACCTCCACCGGTGTCATACTGTATTTCCCGCACAGGATATTTAAGTATTCCGAAACGGACGGCTTTGCAAATGCATCCTTGTTTTTCTCCAGCACGTTCTTAAAATTATTTGCGCGGATGATTCTGTTCTTCAGGGTATTTGTCGTTACTGCCATATTTGGTCCTCTTGGTGTTGTGGATTAGTAAAAATATTGTAGCATGTACGGCAGGCAAATACAAGAAATACCTGGCTGGTGCCCTATGAGTATAATGGAAGTACTTACATTATTACTTGTGTTGTTTGAGGCTCTGTCTTACATAGACAATCATAAAAAGAAATAGCATCCCACCGTCCAAAGTAGATGCTATTTCATAAATAAATATTATTTACTGAGGGCAATCGGAAATTTAATTCCAATTACTTCTGAGTAGATTATACACCAGAGCCGCTTGATTTTCAAGCGGCTCCTTGAATAAATTCAGGCTGGATGAAAAGGGATGCCATGGCGCGCCGGACTGGATGATTGAAACCGTATCCCCGGTAAGCAGGTATCTGGACATATGAGGTTTGAACTGTTATACTGGAAACCAGGTAAACATCTGAAAGGAGAACCAAATCATATGAGTGAGAATATCCCATACAAAATTTATCTGTCCGAAAGCGAAATGCCAAAAGACTGGTACAATGTGCGGGCGGATATGAAGAATAAACCGGCGCCCCTGTTAAACCCGGCTACTTTACAGCCAATGAAAGCAGAGGAACTGGAAGGCGTATTCTGCAAAGAACTGGTAGCGCAGGAGCTGGATAATGACAACCGCCTGATACCGATTCCTGCGGAAATCCAGGATTTCTACAAAATGTACCGCCCGTCCCCGCTGGTACGTGCCTACTGCCTGGAAAAGAAGCTTGACACCCCGGCAAAAATTTACTATAAGTTCGAGGGAAACAACACCAGCGGAAGCCATAAGTTAAATTCCGCAATCGCGCAGGCGTATTACGCAAAACAGCAGGGCTTAAAGGGCGTTACCACGGAAACCGGAGCCGGACAGTGGGGAACCGCGCTTTCCATGGCATGTTCCTATTTTGACCTGGACTGTAAAGTATATATGGTAAAATGTTCCTATGAACAGAAACCGTTCCGCAGGGAGGTTATGCGTACTTACGGTGCAAGCGTGACGCCTTCCCCGTCGGAAACGACAGAGGTTGGCAAAAAAATTCTGGCAGAACATCCGGGTACTACCGGAAGTCTCGGCTGTGCCATCTCAGAAGCAGTTGAGGTTGCCACACACAGCGAAGGGTACCGTTATGTTCTGGGAAGCGTGTTAAACCAGGTGCTTTTACACCAGTCCGTGATTGGTGTGGAAACGAAAACAGCAATGGAAAAATACGATATTCACCCGGATATTATCATCGGATGCGCCGGGGGCGGTTCCAACCTTGGCGGCCTGATTTCGCCGTTTATGGGTGAAAAACTCCGCGGCGAGGCGGACTACCATTTTATCGCGGTGGAACCGGCCTCCTGCCCAAGCCTGACGCGCGGACGTTATGCATATGATTTCTGTGATACCGGAATGGTATGCCCTCTGGCAAAAATGTATACGCTGGGAAGCGGCTTTATTCCATCTGCAAACCATGCCGGAGGACTCCGTTACCACGGCATGAGTTCCATTCTCTCCCAGCTGTATGATGACGGCTTCATGGAAGCGCGTTCTGTGGAGCAGACCTCTGTATTTGAAGCTGCAGAACAGTTTGCAAGGGTGGAAGGAATTCTTCCGGCGCCGGAAAGCAGCCATGCCATCCGCGCCGCTATAGATGAAGCATTAAAGTGTAAGGAAACGGGAGAGGAAAAGACGATTCTCTTTGGACTGACCGGAACCGGATACTTTGACATGGTTGCATACGAAAAATTCCACAATGGGGAAATGAGTGATTACATTCCAACGGATGCAGATTTGCAGGCAGGATTTGACGGGCTGCCGCAGGTATAAAAAAAGGGCTGTTACAACGGCAGGTGGATTCCATCTGCTGAAGTAACAGCTTTTTTGTGCTATTTGATAACGCCGTTTGTTTTTTTGAATATCGCCCCAAGAGTTTTGTCATAATAGCTGGTGCTGTTTTTAAGCTTCACATAACTTGCGCCCTCCACGCAGGGGTACGAAATCAGAATCCCCCACTGGCTGTCCATGCTGCCGCCTACCCAGCCGATGCCTTCCTCCTCAAAAGCTTTTACCATACTCGTATAGTATGATGACAAGGTTGCATCAGAGTATCTGTATTTTGAAAGCTCGCCGCCTCCGAAAATGCCAAATTCCCCAACCATAAAACCTACGCCATATTTTTCGGCGGTTTTGCGAACATCGTTAAGTGATGCGTTGTTTTCGTCGCCGTACGCGTGCAGGTCGAAGGTATCCTTCGCCGTATGCTCCCACTTTACGCTGTGCAGATAATCCTTATCCCATTCGATGTCGGTTCCCTCTAATACGCAGAAGTCCCTCGGCTCATAGTGGTGATGGCTCAGTGCGACACCCATTTTAGCCATAGCTTCTCCGGTGAGTCCACAGTTGTGAATGTCCGCTATCACGACTCTGCTCTTATCTACAGCGAATATTGCTTTTACGGAAGGACCGAGAAGCTTTTCATACTGCGCTTCACTGGTAAACCCCGGCTCCACCATAAGGTTGAACGCCAAATATTTGTTGTCAATGCCCTTGTAGCGTTTTGCAAGCATACCCCAGTAGCTGGCGTAGGTTTTCGCCATTCCCGGCGCGGCAAGATTTTCCGCCCCCCTTTTCGTGTTCGTCATCGCCCCAAGCGCTAATACCAGGTGTTTCACAATTTTCAAGCGTAACGTGTATATCGTATTTCATACACAGCGCAATTACCCGGTCAAGCTCTTCCAGGCGTGTCCTGTCAACGTAACCGTCCTTTTGGTTAAGTCCCTGAAGCCACGGAAAGCTAATCATTATCGACATATGGTTAAAGCCGGTGTCCGCGGCGGCCTTGATATCGCCCTCGCGAATCACCTTATCCGCCCGGCTGCCGAGTGCCTGATACTTCACAAATCCCATCGTGCAGTTCAGGATTCCGCGCCATACCGGAAACTTCTGGTTGGACGCCTCCGGAAGGGAGCTTTTTTTGTTAAGCAGCTTGTTTGTAATGATTTTTTTGTTGTAGGTACCTGCCTTTGCCAGCTTTACATATGTTTCCTTACCCTCAAGGCTTCTGTAAAACCGCAGTGTGGCACGCGCTGCGTCGCCAATGGTAATTTTCTTCTGCGGATGAAATTTATTTTTGCCGTCAAGCGCCATAACGGGAAGTCCCGTTACCCTGTCGTAAAGCGCACATACATACACCACTGCGGTATCAGTGCCGTAATCGTCCATAAACTGGTACTTTGCCGCGATTTTATCATTTCCTTGTATGCTGCCGCTATCCGCAATATCCTCATAAAGGTTTAATGTGCCAATGGTGCCGTCCTTTCTGGTACCGATAACTTCTGCATCCGGCTGGATCTTTTCGTTAGGGTTTGCGCTTGCATAACACATATAGTCCATATAGCCTTTGTATTTCGGGGAATTTGTCTGTTCGTACATCGCGAAATAGAGTGTACTCGCAAAATAGTGCCTTGTGGCTGCTTTTGAGCCCGCCCTGCGTTTCCTGTCCGCGAGAAATTTCCCGGTCTTGCCATAACGCTTTTTCACCGCCGCGGAAATCATTTTCACGACCTCGGTCTGCGTGGCTGTCTTATTAATGCGCTTTACCTGCGAGGCACTTAAAAAATGAAGCTTTTTTGCAGCGGTAAGCTCATCGTCCAGTTTCACGCTCGCTGCCGGAGTCGTAAGCATGCCGCCAAAGAGCGTGCATACCATCGCCGCCAGCAGTATTGCAGACAAAAATTTTTTGATTTTCATAAAATACTCCCTTCCTGTTTGTGCCGTTACATAAATAAACTGTCCGCCGCCTGTATTCTCTCCGGAATTACCTTATTTTTTAACCGTTACCTTTACCTTGACGGTCTTGCCGTTGGCCTTAACCGTAATGGTTGCTTTTCCTGCTTTCTTACCAGTTACAACACCCTTGGAATTTACCGTGGCAACCTTCTTGTTGGAAGAAGTGTAGGTGATTTTTACAGAAGGCTTTGCAGTTGCCTTGATAGTTACTTTTTTGCCGACTTTGACTGTCAGGCTTGTTTTTGCAACCGTCAGGGTTTTTGCCGTTGTGGACGGAAGGGTGATAAGTTTTAGTGTTTTTCCGTCATTATCCCCGAAGTTTGGGCTTACCCTTACCTCCCCCATGTCTTTTAAGTTTTCCAGGGAGTCAAAGTTCTGGTCCCTGAGGGTGGTTCCGTCTGCCTTGGTGATTTTTAAATCGTCAAAATAAACAGCTTTCTGGGATGTAATCTTGATACCCCTGACAGAAAGATTAAAATCTACGGCTACGGCCTTTGCTTTGCTGGCATCTGCCTGTGCATCTTCAGTGTTCAGTTCCGTACTGCTGGCGGCTTTATAGGAAACTATCCAGTACCCGTTGGATTTTTTGGCAGAAGCAAAATCAGCTTCTACGTCGGTATCCGTCTTTTCGTCCCAGTAGGTCACTCTTCCGTCGGACTGCAGTTCTGCATAAGGACATTCAGCCCAGCCAGCCCATTTCCATTCTTCCTCGCTGGCATCATTAAAGCCAAGGTTTGTATTTATCTGCAGGGCAGCCCCTTCTTTCATCATTGATGTCGGAACATAGAGTTTATAGCTTACCGTGTAGCCGTTAGAATAGGCACCTGGTTCTTCCCAGTTCCATAAGCCTAAATCGGACCTGGAAGCATCCCAGTTTTCATCTTCCCACTGGGTGTTAGTGAAGTTCACCGGAACCTCCACAACCTTGTTTGCTGCTGCCGCTGCAGGCGCCGGAGCGATCAGTCCAAGCAGCATCGCACCGGCAAGAAGCGGTGCAAGTAATTTTTTACTCATCATAATAATTCCTCCTTTTATTGTTGAATCAGTATAGTAACATCTTCTATTATAAAGGAAGAAAAATCCGGATTGGTGTGCAGCCTGCACACACTTTGCATCGGTAAGAAGTTTGGCATGGATTCTTCGGGCTGTATTTTGTAAGAATCGTGGTTTTGCCTTGCATACCTGCAGGAACATGGTATATGATAGAACAGAAGAGGGCTGCATTCTGCGCTGAACATGACCTGTGAATATTCCATGCCGAACCAGAAAATACTAGAGGAGTATACAGGCTTTACCGAGGCGGAAGTAAAAGAATTATGCGACAGGTATGACATGGATTTTGACGGACTGCGGTCAGACATTGTACAGATGCTTGGCGGGGGATATGATTCCGTAACAAAAGAAGCATTTATCCCAAACAGGGAGATTATAGAAGAATTTGAAAACGCCATGAGTGTCGGCGGATGGTCCGAGGTCATGCGTGTCCTGAAAGCCTCCAGCCAGCTTCTTGAGGACACTTTAAACGGAAATGAAACCACACAGCTGCGTGGTAGAAAGGATTGAAAAGGAAGAATATGTTATTCATTAATTACCCAAAATGCACCACCTGCCAGAAGGCAAAAAAATTTTTAGAACAGAAAGGCGCTGCCTTTGAAGACCGTAATATCAAAGAACAGAACCCGACAGCAGAAGAGCTGTCCGGATGGATTGCAAAAAGCGGACTGCCGGTAAAAAGATTTTTTAATACCAGCGGCATGCTGTACCGGGAAATGGGACTTAAGGACAGGCTGCCGGAAATGAGTGAACAGGAAATGATAGAACTGCTGGCAACAGACGGCATGCTGGTAAAGCGTCCTCTGCTTGTGGCAGATGAAACAGTTCTTGTCGGTTTTAAGGAAACAGAGTGGGAAAAAGTTTTTGGTTAGGCTGTAAAATTGTCTGAATATAATATTGAATTAGAACAAATAATTGAGAACAAGTAAAAAAAGAAATTTTTTTGAAAAAGCTACTTGACGGAAAACAAATTGTATGGTATATTAATAACATCAAAAGCAGACAGACAAAAGAGATACCAATCGAAGCTATGGAAGGTGATATCATCATTGAACAAGTTGCATCCTAATTTCGTTTCGCGAAAGCAGTTTGTGCAGGAAATGTTCTTTTATAGCATGAAATTACACAGAAGTAGCCAGAGCAGATCTCAAGTAGTTGTCAGAATTAAAATAAAGGAGGTACGGTCCAAAGGGAACATAAGTTAAGGCAGGGAGCAACCATAGCACAGCATTCAGGTTCAGAACATGCATGCCGGTAAAGTTTCATAAACTTGAAGGGATGGAGCTTTGAACATAATAATTGATGATGCAGGGTCAGTCCTGAGAGGCATAGCAGAATACAAAAGAAGCTGAATGTAAAAAGAGAGGGCATATCCAATGGAGAATGCAGAGAAATAGCACCATCTGAATCGAAAAAGGGTTCGGATGGTGCTATTCAGTTACTGCAGTTTGCGGATAACCGCCGTATCATTCCTACAGGTTGGAGCCGTTCCACCCCCAGCTTGAAACGGGCTGGTATTTGATATAAATATGGTCAGGTGAAATTCCAAGAACATCTTCGTAAATTCTGCAGATTTCCCCGGTAAGTTTTTCAAATGCGCTGCTGTTTTCACTGCCGTAGATACTGACCTCCACAAATGCAGTCGGCTGGGAATTGTCTCCGCGGAAATACAGGGATGTTTCAGGTTCAAAACCAAGCATAAGCCAGTTTTCTGATTTTCCGGGAATCAGCTCAACAGCTTTTCCAAGCTGTTCCTTAATTCTGGTTTCTTGTTCCTTTGAAAGCGGGGTACTGATTTTTGAGTTAATAAATGGCATATGTTCCTCCTTACAGGTATCCGGTGCATGCCGGACGTCCTTTTTAATTTTTTATCTGTCATTTCAGATAGTTTTGTCTGAAAACAGTATACCCCTTTTACCATAAAAAAGAAACAGTAACAAATTTTTATATGTTCGTGTTGACTAACCCGAAGATGGTCTGTTATATTAAATAAACAAAACAGCACGACAGAAATATATGTGGGGGAGTAGTTCGCACAAAGTGTGGTTTGTCAACAGTCCCGGTCGTAAGATCTGGCAAACCTTAATGAATGAGACTCATGTATGTACATAGATTTGGCATATGCCGGATTACTGTACATATATGGGTCTCATTTTTTTGCTTCTCCTAAGCTTCTGTCAGAGTTCAGACAGACACAACAAATGATAATACATAAGAAAAGGAGGAACTGTATGGCGGTATTTATTGAGTTGTTTTTAATTGGCGTGGGACTTTCCATGGATGCCTTTGCAGTGTCTGTCTGCAAAGGGCTTGCAATGAATAAAGTAAATAAAAAGCAGGCAGTGGTAATAGGTCTTTATTTCGGAGGGTTTCAGGCACTTATGCCGTTTCTGGGGTGGCTTCTGGGAATCCGTTTTCAGAAATATATTGTATCGGTTGACCACTGGATTGCATTTGTCCTGCTTGCTTTTATTGGGGGCAAAATGGTGGTGGAAGCAGTACGTGAGAAAGGCGAAACAAAAATTGGGGAAATGGACCTTCCGCTGAACCACAAAGAAATGCTCGTTCTGGCAGTTGCTACCAGCATTGATGCGCTTGCCGTTGGGATTACATTTGCATTTCTGGATGTACCGATTGCAAAAGCCGTTATTATCATTGGATGTACCACGTTTGTATTATCCATTCTTGGTGTTGTGGCAGGGAATTATTTTGGAAGCCGCTATAAGAAAAAAGCGGAAATTGCGGGCGGGATTATCCTGATTTTGATTGGGCTTAAAATACTGCTGGAACATCTGGGTATTTTGCCGTTTTAATTCTGCGGCATGGGACATAAAAATAAAACATATATTAAGGAGGATTCATTATGACAGCATTTATTGAAAATTGTTCACTTCCGGCAGCCGTTCTGTTTCTGGTTCTGGGATTTGTGTTTCTGGTGAAAGGCGCGGATATTTTTGTGGAGGGCAGTTCCAGTATTGCCAAAAGGCTTCATGTGCCATCCATAATTATTGGTCTGACAATTGTTGCGATGGGAACTTCCCTGCCGGAAACGGCAGTATCGGTAACGGCGTCCATAGCAGGCAATAATGAGCTTGCTGTAAGTAACGCTGTAGGTTCCAATATTTTTAATCTCATGGTTGTTATTGGTTTTTGTGCCGTGATGACTCCGGTGGCGGTACAGAAAGATGTTTTAAAAAGGGATTTTCCTTTTTCCATGCTGTGCGCCGTGCTGCTTTTTGCACTTGGCTGTATCGGGCCTATGATACTGGGGCATTTTGACGGTGCAGTACTTCTGGCTTTTTTTGCAGTATATGTCGTATTTTTGATACGGTCTGCGCTGAAAGCCAGCAAATCGGGAAATGCCTCTGACGATGAATCCATAGCGGCCGCAGAAGAAATGAAAATGATATCCGTTTCAAAAAGTATTTTTTTCATTGTGGCAGGAGCTGCCGGGATTGCACTGGGCGGAGATGTCGTAGTAAACAGTGCGTCCAATATCGCCACAAAATTCGGTATGAGCCAGACGCTGGTCGGTCTTACCATTGTTTCCATCGGAACATCTCTTCCGGAACTTGTGACGTCAATTGTTGCGGCACGCAAAAATGAAGTTGATATGGCACTGGGCAATGCCATTGGCTCGAATATTTTTAACATTCTGATGGTGCTTGGTATCGCATCAGCCATCAGTCCGATTGCTTTTCTGACAGAAAATCTGGTTGATATTGCGATTCTTATGGTGTTCAGTATTCTTGTCTGGATTTTTGCGTGGACAAAGAGAAAACTCACAAAGCCGGAGGGCGCAGTCATGCTGCTGCTTTATGCCGCATATGTTGTATATATCTGCATGAGATAAATATGAAAACAGTTGAACCGGCTTCCTAATAGGAGTATAGTAATCATAGAGTTCCACCGCCCCGCGGGGCATTACATAAAAAAGGAGAGAATATATGGGATTTGATTTTAACCAGATAAAAAACGGTATTACGTCAGTCGGAAAAGATATTGGGAATAAGGTGAGCGATGTATCCGCAGTGGCAAAGGTGAAGCTGGATATCCATTCCAAAGAAGACTACATGGATAAACAGTTTACGGAGCTGGGAAAAGCATATTACCGGGCGCACAGGGATGAGGAAGATGTACCGGAAAAAGCGCTTTTTTCTGCAATTGCTGATGCGGAGGCAGAGATTGCACGCCTGAAGGATGAACTTATGACACTGCAGGGTGCGCAGACCTGTCCGAGCTGCGGACATAAGCAGTCGCAGGGGCATGCGTATTGTGAGAACTGCGGGACGAAACTGCAGGATTAACAAAGAGGCAGTCAGCAGGGGGATTGAAAGCCTTGAAAAATAAAGGGTGCCGGGAGGACTGGAAATAGAAAGAACAAGGGAAAGATCAGGTATCTTTATCCTTGTTCTTTCTGTTTCAGAATAAATTACAAGAGACTGTATATTTTAAAAGAACAGACAGAACAGTGCTTTTATCAAATGTATCAGGCTGGAATCAGGAGATACAGCTTGAACCGGAAAGGATTCAGGCGTATACTGACAGCATAGCAGATAAAACAATTAAAGGGGGAATAAGATGCTAATCAGGAGATTATATATATTTACAGCAGTTGCCGCCAGTATCGTGATGTTTTTATCACCCGCTTCCGTTTATGCGGACGCAGCAAAAAACACGGGAATCAGCAAACAGATCAAGGCGGCTGGAGAGTATAAGAACTGGGAGGGGGTATCCAGTGTTTCACAGTTTCTGGATGGGAACGGAAATTACTGTTTTGCCTGTGATTCAACAAAATCCGTCACAATAGTAAAGACAAAAAACGGAAAACCATTAAAGAAACGGATGACTCTTAAGAAGCAGAAGCCGCTGTTCGGAGGAGTGGCATGTGACAGCAGCGGAAATTACTATCTGGTTGGAGGAAAAACAAATAAATCTTCGGATTATAAAAAGAACACCATATTTATTTCCAAATACGACAGTAAAGGAACGCATATAAAAACTGTCGGTGATAACGGAAGTTCCAGTCTGGGCGACTGGTATACGCAGGATTTTTATACGCAGACGCCGTTTGATGCCGGAAACTGCGATATTGCAGTAAACGGGGATTATCTGGCGGTAAATTATGCAAGGCATATGTACAGCGGGCACCAGAGCAATTCAGTTTTTGTTATCAACATGAAAACAATGAAAAAAGTGAAACTGAACGATATATACAGTTCCCACTCTTTTGCACAGCGGACGCTGCCGTATGGAAACGGATTTGTTTTTGCAAGTGAGGGAGACTGTTACAGCCGTGCGTTTACCGTTTCCGTGACTGCGGACCCGGCATCAGGAGAGAATACAAACAGTGATATTTTTCATTTCTGGGTAAAAAAGAACGCATTAAAAAACCAGGATATGCAGGCACTGAACAATAATTTTGCACATATGGGAGGACTGGTAAAAGCGGGAGAACATACAGTTGCCCTTGTCGGAACATCGGTGAAATCCCTGTCATCGAAAGCCGCTTCCGAAAAAGAGCAGCTTTTTATCCAGATTTTTGACCCGGCAAAGGATTTAAGCCAGCCGTCAGCGTATGTTACCTCTGGAAAACGTTCCGGGTATTCGGGAGCGAATGGGAATGAAAAGGTGACAGATTACGGTGTGAAATGGCTTACCGGATATTCCGGCAAATACACCATTTTGCATCCGCAGGCTGCGTCAGACGAAATGGGGAATATTGTTATTCTGTATGAGTTGGAAAAGTCGGGAAAGTACCAGGGCGTTTACTATATGGTACTGAATTCAGAAGGAAAAATCATAAAGAAAAAGACGAGGTATTCTGCAACGGCGCGTCTGAATCCGTGTGAAATGCCAGTCTGCTCCGGAGGTAACGTTTACTGGACCGGGAATAAAACGAAAGGCAGTAAAGTGTATGTTTACAGTCTGAAACTGGAAATGTGATTTATTTGTATCTTTTCTATTGACATCACTCCCTGAAGGTGATATATTTGTATCAACAAGTGACAAATATATCTCTTTGGAGGGCATCATTATGAAAAAGAAATGCAAAAAAATTATAATTTTTCTGGGCGTGGTATGCGTTCTGCTTGTGGCTGTATCTTCATGGTATACCATTGTTTTTAATGAGGCAAGGCTGATTTTGCCGATGGAGCTGTCGGAATATGTTTTTCGGGTACGGGACCTGCCGATGATAATTTCATGCATACTTTTGGCACTGTATCTCCTGTACTGTTTTGGGCTGCTGGTGTGGACTGTTATTGCAAATAGATGCGCCGGGGAAGCCAGCCAGTATACAAGAACCATTAATCCGAAACTTGGATTTTTAGGTTTACTTGGATTTGCCGGTTTTCTGGGATTCCTGACCTATCATGTAAATAAAAGTGTTTATCCATTTGCATGTTTCATGTTTTTTGGATTTTTTGGCTTTTTCTTCGAGGGAAAAATGTCAAATACCTATATGGATGAGCGGTACAGGGAAAATAAAATGAAAGCTGACGTGACAGCGAACAAAATCGCCATGACAATTATTTTTCTTGCAATCATTATACTGGGCTCAGGGAATTTCATGGGAAATCTGGAATATACGCTGATTGCACTTGTGATTGCTGTGGCGGTTTCTATTGCGCTTGATATTTTTCTGGGAGAATATCTGCTGTACCGTTACGACCATGGTGAAGAGCCTGACGAAAGCGAGGGATAATTGTGCCGGATTTTGAATGCAGGTTAAAGCAGTACAGACAGTTAAAGGATTTGACGCAGGAACAGCTTGCAGTGCAGGTGGGTGTACGCCGGGAAACGATTATGCGTCTGGAAAAAGCCCAGTACAACCCTTCGCTGAAGCTCGCGGTTGATATTTCAAGGGCAGTGGATGCACCGATTGAAGACATTTTTGTTTTTAAGTAAGGGGAAAGTATGTTTCATTATGAAGAAATAGAAAATAAAATTAACGAATATCTGGAAGAAACGGGGGAAGAGCTTTCCGTATTCTTTGAGGAAAACGGCGCAGCAGAGGAAAAGATAAAATCTGTAGAAAAGCTTTTGGAAGTTACTTTGCCGGAAAGCTTCCGGTGGTTTTTAAGAAAATACGGTTCCGGCGGAATCGAAGGAATTGAGCTGTTTGGAATCGAAAGCGACAGGGAGCCAAAAGACTGTACCCTTGTAATTATGACAAAAGAGTACAGAAAAAAAGGAATGCCGCAGAATCTGGTTGTGATTGAATCTGAGGGGGATTATGTCCGCTGTCTGGAAACGGACGGGGGAGCCGTTGTAACATGGTCGCAGCATGACAAGGATGGAGTTGTGGCAGAGGAAGAGAATTTTTACACGTATTTTAATGAAAAGCTGGATGATTATGTGTAATTTTTGGGTGCCAGAGAATCAGGATGAATAAAGACGTTTTTTAAATAATTTTGATTAATTGGGAGATTGGGAAGCAGATGATGAACGGAAAAATATATATTCAGAAGCTGAAAGAGGCATATGAAAAACGTGGTTTCATAAATAAGTGGAACCATCTTTTTAATATTGCGCATGGTATATCCGAAGAGGATAAACGGTTATTAATGGGAGAATATCCGGAATTTCCTAAGAGCTTAATGGAGATTCTGGAAACCATAGATGGGACATACTGGCGGCAGTACGGTGATGAAAAGGTTACATTTTACTTTTTTGGTTCGGATGTTGAGGACGGCAGGTATCCTTACTATTTGTTTTCCGCAGAAGATATCATGGAAAATAAGGACATGGCATCAGATTTTGCGGATTTGTTTTACCTTTATCATGAAGAATATGATGAGGATTACGGTCCATTTATAGATGACAGGATACAGACGGATATTAATAAATTAAAGTGGCTGGCTTTTTCCGACTGTATGAATAACGGTGGGACTTCAAGCCTGTTTATTGATTTTACGCCATCTGAAAAAGGAACAAAAGGACAGGTTATCAGATATCTGCATGATCCTGATGAACTGGAAGTGATTTCTGACAGTTTTGATGGATTTCTTGAAATGCTAATTGATAATCAGTTTAAATTTATAAGAGCATAGACACAAAATTTAAATTCCCCAATGTAAAATAATTTCATATCTTCTTGACAAGCCGCACCCCAGGTGCGTATAATTGTATATATGCAATTTATACAATTATAACACTTGCGTTTGCAGGTCAAACCATTTTCAGGGAGTGTACACTTGAATGAATATCAACATCAGCAATACAAACGGCAGTCCGATCTATCTTCAGATAACGGATCAGATAAAAACTCTGATACTGGAGGGCAAACTTAAGGAAGGTGAAATGCTTCCCTCCATGCGGACGCTCGCGCTGGAGCTGCATATCAGTTTTATGACAACCAAACGCGCGTATGAGAAGCTGGAGAGGGACGGCTTTATCGAGTCATATACGGGCAAAGGTTCCTTTGTCAGGGCGCAGAACATGGAGCTTTTCCGCGAGGAGCAGCTGAAAGCCATTGAGGCCCTGCTTGCGGAAGCCGGTGAAAGAGCGCAAAAGGCAGACCTGACCATGGACGAGCTCCATGAGCTTCTCGACCTTGTGAACGGAGGGGAATAATATGAGAAACTACGAAAACGCCATTGAGCTGTCGGGCGTAACAAAGCGGTATGAGGGCTTCACTCTTGACAGCGTGAGCTTTCATGTGCCAAAAGGCAGTATCATGGGCTTTATCGGACAGAACGGCGCAGGCAAGACCACCACGATCCGCAGCCTGCTGAACATCACGAATATCGACGGGGGAGAAATACGGCTGCTGGGTCTTGACCACATCAGGGACGAATTTGAGATAAAAAAACACCTTGCAGTGGTATTTGACGAGCTGCCGTTCCACGAGGTTTTTACTGCCGCGGACATGGCGCGCATCTTTGCGGGACTGTACCCTGAATGGGATAACAGGGTGTACTCGAAATATCTGAAGCGGTTTGGTCTGCCGTTAAAAAAGAAGATAGGACAGTACTCAAAGGGAATGAAAATGAAGCTCCAGATCGCCTGCGCCCTGTCCCACAACGCGGAGCTTCTGGTTATGGACGAAGCCACCACCGGTCTCGACCCTGTTGTGCGGGACGAGATTCTGCACATCTTTATGGAGTACCTGCGGGACGGGGAGCGTTCCCTGCTTATGTCTTCCCACATTACCGCCGACCTTGAAAAGACCGCCGACAGCGTGACCTTTATTGACAAGGGAAAGGTTCTGCTGACAGGCTGCAAGGACGTCATTTTGGAAACTCACGGCATACTTAAGTGCGGCAGGGACCAAGTTGGCACAATCGACAGGAAAGATATCGTCAGCGTCCGCGAAAACGAGTTCGGCGCAGAGGTCATGCTCTTTGACCGCGAGAGTGCGTATGATAAGTACCGCGGAGCGGTAATTGATGCAGCAAATCTTGACGATATCATGCTGTACTATGTTCACAAAAATGAAATGGGGTGGCGGCAATGATTTCAAAAGCAAAATTCGGTTCGCTGCTGTTCCGTGAATTCCGTCTGACAAAAAAGAACATGATCCTGCTGGCAGGTATGATGCTTGCATTGACCGCCCTGATATGGTTTTCGCTGTTTTCTGCGGACAGCCTTACCGACAATATCAATGCGGACAGCCTCGTTGCCATAATGGCGCTTATCAGTATGTTCTCCTTATTTATTGACGATATACACTATTCGGACGTGGCTTCCGGCTGGATCACCTACTCTTATGCCCTGCCGGTAACGCCGCTGGAACGTGCCGCGGTGCGGTTTGTCCGCAGGCTTACCGTATGTGCGGGCAGCTGCCTGTTCAGTCTTGCAAATGCCTCGGCAGTCTGCGCATATCTTGGAAAGGCTTTGGGAGCGGTGCATATTCTGTGGTATATCCTTATCTTTTCGGCGGCGCTGCTGACCGGTATGGCCGATACTTTTTTCATGCTCAGATCCCGAAACAGCGGGGATATTAAGAAAATGCGTACCGCATCGGGTATGGCATCGCTGGGGATTATGATTGTTCTAATCCTTGTAGTTTACAACTTTGGACTGCATAAGTTTCTGGACGACGAAGCTGCGGTCAGTCTTCCCGGATTTACCCCAAGGTCATTTTTATGGGCAGTCCCCCTGCTGCTTCTGCTTATGGCGGCGGACTTTTGTATCTCTTACCACAGCCTGCGGCGGGCATATCCGAATGCTGCCAAAAGAAAAACCAGGAGTGAAAGGGGCAGTGCTGCCGGAGCCAGAGCCCTGCTCCCCGAAAAATACAACGGCATAACGGGTATGCTGTACATGGAGCTTGCCCAAAACAGGCTGGTGTTTATCCTGATGGCGGCCGTTCCGGTACTGCTGACAGCTTTGCCTTTCTGCTTTACGGCGGCAGGAGTAATAACGGGCAGCCAGACCGTGGGGCATATGTTCGAAATAGCGACAAACGTTTTTGTACGGGGATTTATGTCTGTTTTGGGTATTTTTATCGTCAGCGGCATGATGAGTGAAATTTTCAGGGGAGACGACAAAAAAATCCGGGCGTATTTTGTGATTTCCTCGCCCGTGGGCGTAAAGGGCTTCATGTACAATAAATATGCGGTAACGCTTATGATGAACCTGATATATATGATATCGGGAATATTTGCAGACAGTCTGCTTGCGACCGTGAATTACTTTGTGACGGGAAATGCGCTAAAGTCGGATATGGCATCGTTTTATCTCATGGGAGTATTCCTGCTTATGATGATAAGCGCGCTTGATATCCCCTTTACAGTACGTTACGGCTCGAAAAGGGGCAGCCTTGTGAAGATGACCGTTATGCTTTCGCTTTGTACCGCCGCGACCGCTGTATTCTCATCTCTGCCCGAAGGAGTACGCGAAAATTTAATGGACACGGCTTCTTCGGTTCTTGACGGCAGCGCGAATGGTATACGGATGCTCGCGTTAAGCGTTTTTTCTTGTATTGCTTTCGGGGCATTTCTGTACTCCTATAAGGTATCCTGCAGGCTGTTCATGAAAGGAGCGGACGAGTATGATAAATAAAAAGAAGGAAAATGAGGAAATGCTAACAATATTAAACCTTACAAAGGCATATAAAAACGTTAAGGCGGTGGATGATTTCAGCCTTGAAATTGAAAAAGGTCATATTTACGGTATCATAGGTCCAAATGGCGCGGGTAAAACCACATTTTTTAAACTGCTTGCAGGTCTTGCAAAGCCGTCTTCCGGCAGGATTCTGGTTTCCACGGGGGAATCCCTTGAGAAATACAGGGAGAAGATGAGTTTCATGATAGAGAATCCTTATTTGTATGAGGGTATGACCGCATTTGAAAATATCAAAATTATTGGCGGAATTAAAGGTGAAACCAATGAAGAACGTATGAGAGAACTGCTGGAGCTTGTGGGGCTGGAAAAGACGGGAAAGAAGAAAGTGAAAGATTTTTCGCTTGGCATGAAACAGAGGCTGGGAATTGCCTGTGCGCTGACCTCAAATCCTGAGATACTGGTTCTGGATGAGCCGATGAACGGCGTGGATCCGGAAGGGATTGTGGAGCTGCGGGAAATGCTGCTTGCCTTACACAAAGAAAGAGGACTGACGTTTCTGGTTTCCAGCCATATTTTAGGAGAACTGTTTCAGCTGTCCACAGATTTTATTTTTATTAAAGATGGAAAAATAGCAGGAATTACAGATAAAAAAGAACTGGAAAACAGCGGAAAGAACCTGGAAGAGTATTATATGGAGGAAATTGTACGTCATGCGGATCAATAACCTGTACAAAGCTGAGATTTATCGTTTTTTCCACTCAATTTTTATCTTTATTTTTATGGCGGCAGGTTTGTTTGGGATACTGTTTTTAGCTTCGGATAATTCAGATGTGCTGCTTGGGGATGGAACTGTGGAAGGAGCATTAAATTCAACCATGCGGATTGCGAATTTAATCATTGCGCTTGTTGTTTCTGTTGGAATTTCCAGTTATGCGGGAAAAGAGTTCCGGTTAAAAACGATCTGTTATGAAATTATGGGAGGACATTCCTTATGGAAAATCAGTCTTACAAAGACCATTACCTGCGGGCTGTTTGCTTCCATTCTGTTGCAGCTTGGTATCCTGTTCTTTTTTGTTACGGTTCCTGGTGCACTGCAGATGTATTCGCTGCAGCATATTTTATTTATGTTTATAATAATATTTCATATAATGAGGGGATATGGATTCTGCAAGATTGCCTTTTCAAAGACACTGACCTGTGCAATCATATTACCAGTGCTCATTTTAATATGTATGATGATTTATCTTGGAATTTTTTGCGGGCTTTCTTTCTGTGAACTTTATTTTCGGGGCTGTGGAATATTTTTTCTGCTTTTCCATTTATGTTCCGCGTCTATTTTATATGTTTTGCTGTGCCGGACGCCTGTAATCGGAGGGAGCCTGGCATTTTTCAGATTTTTTGTAATAGAAGCAGTGCTGCCGACAGGGACACAGCCGCAGCTTATGAAGCTGAATGTTTTTAACCAGTGGTATCAGCTTGTGGATGCGAAAACTCCGTTGACTATGGAATGGCTGGTGAGTATTCTGGGAATTGCAGCTGTGGAATATGGCATACTGCAGATGGTATTGTCCGGCAGTGCAAAATGGAGGGATATGTAGAAAGAAAAAGGGAAGCTTTACAAGTTTTCCCAAAGGAGCAGTAGACGAAAAATTTTGATTGGAGATTCTGTATATGTGGTTTTTGTTTGCATTATTGTCGGCGGTTTTTGCAGCGCTCACTTCCATACTGGCGAAGATAGGCATAGAAGGTGTTAATTCAAACCTTGCCACGGCAATACGGACAGTAGTGGTTGTCGTCATGTCGTGGGGAATGGTATTTTTGACACATGCCCAGAGCGGGATATCGGAAATCAGCAAAAAAAGCTGGATATTCCTGATTCTTTCCGGGCTTGCAACTGGCGCGTCATGGCTGTGTTATTATCATGCGCTGCAGATGGGGGAAGCATCCAAAGTTGTACCGGTTGACAAGCTGAGTGTAGTGATTACACTTGTTCTGGCATTTATATTTCTCCATGAAGAATTTACTGTGAAATCACTGATTGGCTGTCTGCTGATTGGCGCGGGGACTCTGCTTATGGTTTTATAAATAAAAAATAATAGAATTTTTCTCTCCCGTACAAGCTGATTTTAGGTCGGTTGAGGAATTAAAAAAACGCCGGGAAGCCGCATAAACATCATGTTTTTGCATGCTCTCGGTGTTCTTTTTATACCTTGTTTTTGTGGTGCTTTTTTCTTTTGCCGTTGTGCGGCGGATTGTTGTTTTATTCTTCTTTTTTAACTTCCCATTCCCAACATAATAAATGGTAGAAAATATTTTTTCATTCTGTTCCTCCTAAATTCAAATCCCGATTTTTCTTTATACCAGACTTCTTGATAAACGGGAATTTATTTAATCGTATGTGCTGTAATAATTGTGTAACTGTAGGAATTGATCGTTATTTTAACATTATCAATTTCGCAATACCAATTTTTCCCTCGCTTATAAATATTGCATCTCTCGTCTAACACCTTTTTCTTGCACCATTCAACCACGTCATCGGTATCTAATTTCAGATTTTTCTTTATCCTGTCAATTCCCATTTCCGTAGTATGAACTTTGCCTATATTAGATATCAGGATTTCTTTATTCATATGCTGCCCCTCCGTAAACACTTATTTTTTCCTCTATTTGTTCTCTGATAAAATCAATTCGGTCTAACACTGTCGGTTTAAAATAGCCGGAAACCGCTACTACCAATTCCCTTTGCCGATTGATATAAATAACATTTCCGCTATTGCCAATAGCCGCATAGCTCCCCTCATTTTCATCAATAATCCACCATAAATAGCCATACTTCATATCACGAAATTTTTTATCGCAATGCAGCCTGACAACGGTACTTTCTTCAATCCATTTTTCAGAAACAATGCGCCTGTTGTTAAAAGTCCCTTTTTTCAAACAGAGCAATCCGATCTTTGCCATTTCATCAGCAGACAAACAAAGACCATATCCAGCAGCCCCAACGCCTTTATCGTCTGAAAACCAAATTTTCCCTTTCGGCGTCTTTCCTACTGTAAAAGCCTTGTGCGCCTCGGCATCGGGAGCAACATATATTTTTCGTGGTGCAATCGCCAATGGCTCAAACAGATACTTATCTGCAAAATCCACGGTTGTCATTTGGCTTGTTGTTGCAATGATACCTGTGAGAATATGAATACCCAAGGTAGAGTATTGAAATTCTCCCGTTATACCACGCCTGCCGCCCAAAAAATCCAAAGCGGCAATGCTCCAATCTTCCTGCACACATATTTTTGACCAAGGCTCTGATTTATACTTATAGGGTGCGGTCATTGTCAGAAGATTTTTCAATGTAACTTTTTGAATTGTCTTTTCTCCCCGTTTGATTTTATAATCAGGGAAATAATCTAACACATAATCGTCCACGCTGCTAATCAACCCTTGTTCAATGGCAATGCCAACCAATAAAGAAACAATGCTTTTCGTAACGGACATTGTATGTACTGTATCATCAGCTTTATAGCCATTCCATGTATCGTTTATAATTTCCCTGTCATTTTGAACGACTACCATTTGACAGATATTCGGCTGATTATCTGAAACATACTTGTGAAATTCTGTTAAATTTATCATTTTAATTCCTTATCTTGTATTTTATCACATATCATTGCTTTTTCAAGTGTAGCTCCTATTCAATAGCATAACACTGATAATCACTGCCTTTTCTTTCTTGAAGTATATACTTTGCCGTAAGGGTAAAGTCAACGGCATTTTCTGTTTACGACTTTCCACATGAAATCTTAACTCTATAAGAAATGCAAATCAACACCTATATAGAGGAGCTATTTTGATATAAATTCAGAAACAGCCTTTTTAATTTCTTTACCGTGACCTGACAGCAAATGCCCGCCGCTTTCAAATGAAATAAATGTGCAGTTTGGAAACCGTGATATTGCCTTTTCTGTATCAGTATAGCTTGCCATTTCGGGATTTGTAATGGAAGAGTCCAGTATCACACCATCTTTCCGATCCCTGACAGGGAGCATACTGTAAATTGTGGACGGTTCCATTCCCATAATAGGCTTAAACAATAGGCTAATCAAAAATATTGCATAATCATTGCATAAGAACGCAGGAGTTCCATTACCCAAAACATCACTACCTAAATATCCAAACCTTGACGGAGCAATGATTCTATAATCAGTGTTAAAATCTTCACAGGTGTTACAGGCTTGGTCGTAGCCGCCAAAAATGCCGTGAACAGATAGAATTACTTCACCTTTGCCCTTATCAGCATAGCTCATATCGCCATAACTCAAATGAGCTGTTTTTGCGTCATAAGCAGCAAGGCTCTCCTCGCTGGATTTTACTGCCATATTACACCGTATTCCCTTAACAATCAGATAGACTGCAAGGACAAGTAAAATCCCACCCGTTATGTATATCCACATATAGTATCATAAACATTTATGAGGGCTAATAAGAAGGTTTTTGTCTATCAAATCAATAAAAAATTGTATTTTCACGCAACAAAACGCTTCTGACCAGACACTGTATTTATAGAACATATTTAAAGCTTTTTAATAAGGGAAGGTCTGGTGAGTAGTATGAAAAAGATATTAAAGATGGTTACAGCAATTGTGATGGTTTTAAGTCTGGCGTACGGGTGCGGGGATACGGAAGGCAGTAATACAGGAAGTGCGGGTGATGGCAGCAGAGTTGAAAGGATGTTAGTATTTACAGCAACAATAACCGAAGTTGAAGATGGAACGGTTCTGGTGACGCCGGAGGAGGGAGCAGAAGAACTCAAATCTTCTGACAGCTTCCGTCTGGCAGTCAAAGACATGCCGGCATCATATGATCCGCAGGTGGGAGATGTGATTGAGATTACCTACACCGGTACAATCAGCGAGACATACCCAGCGGAAGTGGATGACATTAAAACAGTAACGGTTGTAAAACAGAAAGAAGCTGTTGAAAATGAAACAGAAAAAACCGCTGGTGACAGTGATTATCCTGCATGTGTGATGGTTGACGGCATAGTTTATAAAGATACCGGCTATATCGATTCCATGATAAAATGCGGAAACATGGACGGGGAAATCACTTCTTTTGTCAGAGGGCAGCTTCCCTCTGAAAATAACCAGTCAAATTTCGGAACCGGTTATGGGTATCAGAGAAGCGTTGAAGGTCAGGTGATTGTGGTTATTGACGATCAGTGGCGGATTTTCAGGGATATAGAAATTGAAGACGATTCCATACCGGAGCAGGTGAAAAATTTTAATGCAGAAGTGAAAGAAGTGAAAGATGATGGTACGCTGTTAGTATCTTATGTGAGTATGCCGGAAGGATTTGTTTCCATGTCTGAAGGTGATTATATGGTATTCGCTGATAATCTGCGGGGAGAGGTCAGCAAGGGGGACATAGTCACAATCTGGTTTAACGGTATTGTTTTGGAAACGGATCCGGCACAGATTGGAGCTTACAGGATTGAGAAAGCAGAGGGGCAAAATTGAGAACATTCAGAAAGTGGTTAATAGGCCTGATTTGTATACTGCTGACAGGTGCTATAGTATTTGTGGTTTTTGAGGACAGAAAGCCTAAAAAACCGTTCGGGAATTTAAAAGCATCGGATATGAAGTCAGCAACCGTATGCCTTAGTCCGCCCGGAAAAACAATTCAGATTACGGAACTGGAAGAACTAGCAGACTGCCTGAATGATATAATCATCTATAACAAGGATAATTCTTATAATGAATATAACGGGCAGGCGGTTGTTTTTACACTGGTGATGGCGGATGGTACACCGACTGAAATTATGGAGTATAATCCGTTTTTTGTGATTGATGGCGTGGGTTATAAAACTGAATACGAACCATGTGAAGCACTTAATCGTTATGCAAACGGTTTATTGAATGAGGAAAAATGAAAAAGTGAGTATGAAATGGGTGTTACTTTTCACAGGTCAGGAATGCGCACATGCTGCGCATCCCGTGAGAACATGATTCAGGAGTAAGGGGCGATTTTTGCGAAGCAAAACTCAAAATATCGCCCCGAATCGTTACTATGAGCGGTCTCCCGGACCGTGAATAGTAACAAATGGGTTAAAAAAAATGGGGAACTTAAGACAAAATCATATAGATATTACATTTTAAATGTGATATAATGAAAGCATAATTAAGTGAGTTTTTTATTATGGGAGATGAAACAATATGCCAGTAAACGATAAAGAATACAACGGTTATCTGCTGGATCAGATTGAGTTAATAGAAAGGCTTGAAATGGCTGCAGAAGATAACGACATTGAAGCGGTAAAAAAACAGCTCGCAATTGAAAAAAGGTTTGTGGAAAGAAAGCTGTATCAAAAACCGCCTTTACAGGAGTAATTTCTTTTTAGAGAGTATCAGTGCATTTGGTTGATGCTCTCTTTTCAATTTTTAACGAGCGATTAACATATAGAGACAGGAGGAAATATGCATTATATATACTGTCCGCAATGCGGAACAAAACTGACTGGCAAACTGGCAGGAGATGACGGGTATGTACCGTTTTGCGAAGCATGTAATAAATACTGGTTTGACACATTTTCCAGCTGCATTATCGTACTGGTCGCAAATCAGTATCATGAGATTGCCCTCTTAAGGCAGCAGTATATTTCAGACCAGTTTTCATCTTTTGTTTCCGGATATATTACCCCGGGAGAGAATGCAGAAGAAACTGCGGTCCGGGAGGTTAAAGAGGAACTGGGACTTGAAATTCAAAAACTGGAATATGCAGGAACATACTGGTTTGATGCAAAAGGTATTCTCATGCACGGATTCATTGGTTTTACCGCAAAAGCGGATTTTACACTTTCCCGTGAAGTGGATTCAGCCGAGTGGGTTCCCACAGCAAAGGCGCCCGAAACAATGTTTCCCGACAGACCGGGGAATGCAATGCATCCAATCTATAGAAAATATCTGAAAATGGCAGGACTGGTTGGATGAAAAAATATTCAATTTTCAGAAACGGAGAAGTGAACCATCATGGAGGAATTACTGGTTCTTGTAATTTTACTGTATGAAGAGCTGGTTACAAAAGATGAATATGAAAAAAGACTGGATGAATTATTTCTGGATTATCCTGAAAATGATGATTTACTATACCTTGAATGGGAAAGGGATATTACAAAAGCGGTTATATATGTAAGGACACATACCGATTACAATGCTCTTGACTGCGAACGGTTTGGCAGAATTTTAATTGGAAGATTAAAAGAGTACTATAAGAATTGTCCGGATATCAGGGTTTTTGCAGATAAAATGTATTCTTTATGGGAAAGCCTGCCTGGAAATATTCAGGACCAGAAGCCATTTTTTACATTATGCTATGCTGACGACCCCCTTATCATGGGGAGATGAAGAACAGAGCAGAAACATATACGAGAACATGTTAAACTATTATGATTAGTATATTTATACATTCCATTCAGATTTTTGAAGATACTGCACATACCAATTGACATTATTATGGAATAGCCTTACTATAGTAATGAACAAATATTCATTCAATCTGTAAAGGAGAGAAATTATGCCAAAATCAAAGGAACGCTGCCAGGAAATCCGCGAAGAGACACGTGCTAAAATATTAAATGAATCCATACTATACTTTGCTAAAAATAGTTTTGCAGGAACAAAGATCAGTGATCTGGCAAAACATATTGGTATCGGTCAGGGTACGCTATATATTTATTTTAAATCGAAAGAGGAACTGTTCAGTGAGATATTTGCTTTAGCAAACAGCAGCAATGAAATTGAGGAATTGCAAAATCTCATACGTTTACCTTTGTCTGCAAAAAGGAAAATAAGGAAACTTTCAAACCGTGTCATGACCAGGCTAATGGAGGATGATGGATATGCGGCAAAAGTTGTTTTAAACACGCAGATGATGTTTGAGCAGAACAGTTTAATTTCTGCTCAAACATCCTGCCAGTCAGAAATATATCAAATAACGGAAAAAATCATTAAACAGGGACAGAAAGAGGGAAGCATTGTGGAAGGTCTGCCTGCAAAACTGGCAGATTATTACTGGGGCGTTGTCTACCTGTATGCCCAGAAAAAGTTATTTACTACAAAGTACAAAATGATTTCAGAAGAAGATTTGTCAAGGGTTCTGCTGAAAGATGAAACGAGATAAATTTTCTATTGATTGTATTTATTCTTGCCAGAATAAAATATGGAAAGGAGGGCAAAGGGCGATGAGTAAATATACCCCTTTATGGGAATATGTACAGAAAAACGGGAGTGAAACGTTAAAGCTGACGTTTGAGGAAATACAGAATATTGCAGGAGTTCCCATAGACCATTCTTTTTTGCAATATAAAAAAGAACTTACGGAATATGGTTATCAGGCTGGAAAAATATCAATGAAAGAGCAGACGGTTATTTTTAATAAAATGGACTGAAAACTTTTGTTAAAAGGAAAAATATGGAGGCGTCTATAAAACAAAAAGTGACAGTAATTGACAGAGAGCGGTCCAGGAAAAGGAGAATCCATAAATGAAAGTAAGTGAAATTCACCGGATAAAATGCGGTAACGGCAACTGCTATATTATTGAAAATGGAACGAACGGAATACTGGTGGACACAGGGAAAAAAGAGTTTATTGATAACGTATTGGAATCGTGTAAACGTTATAGTGTTAAACTAATTGTGCTAACCCATGCACATTTTGACCATGCTGAAAACGCAGCCCGGATATCAGATTCAATGGGAATCCCGATTGCAATGAATGAAAACGACCGTAATTTAATTTCCTCAAATACAAACCAGTCCCTTTCTGCTGCAACGATTCCGGGTAAAATTGTTCTGGCGGCATCCCTCCGGGAGTTTTCCGTCCGCACCATGCCGGAATTTAAACCGGACATATTACTGCGCGATGGAGATACTCTGTCCAACTATGAAATTGATGCACAGATAATCGGTTTGCCGGGGCATACGGATGGTTCCATTGGTATTGATGTGGAGCATAAACATCTGATTGTGGGAGATGCACTGATGAATATGTTTTATCCTACTGTTTCCATGTTATATCATAATAGAAAAGAAATGACGGAAAGCGCCGGAAAAATAAGCGGAATGGGCAAAAGAACTATATATTTTGGACACGGAAAACCAGTGTCAAACAGGAAATGGAGATGAGTGAAACTGATTAGAAATATGGTTTTTGTCTTTACAAACAAACATAAATCAGCTAAAATATGGATATCATAATCACACTAGGTCGTATCCCCTGCGGGAATACGACAAGGAATACAACATAAAACACAACGAAAAAGAGAGTACATCTGATGGAACCATTACAGAGAATTTTCCGCCTGCCCCGTGCAGGCTGCTGAGAGGAAAACGGGGAGGGCAGATGGAAGATGGCTTTGGAGTGGCGGGGATGAACAGATTTTTTCTGATAAGCCCTGACAGGACCGCCTGTTACAGCGGAAGATGCTTTATGGAGTAAACGGTATTCTGATACCGTTTTGCGGTGCAGTTTGTGCAGCAGAACATAAAGCACCTGGTAAGGCTGTCGCTGTGAAGCGGCAGTGAATGGAAGTGGTAACACGGACGAATCCGTCTTCCGGTAATTCTGAAAAATGGAATTGCCGGAGGGCGTTTTTTATTGTATTTAGGAAAAATAATGCCACTGCGTGATTACATTCGGCGCAGCAAAAATGTTTCAAAAGATAAGGAGAGCTACAATATGAAAACCAGAAAAATCAGTATTTCCGCACAGCTTTTTCTTTTTATACTGGGCGCTGCCATAATCGTTTCCCTGATTGTCGGAGGGGTTTCCTATACTACCATGGGAAGTTTCCTGAGACAAAAGAGTATGCAGGATGTAATGGAAATTGCAGTGATTGCAGCTGAAAATGTGGACGGCGAGGTATTTGCAAAGGCAATGGAGGGTGATGACGGTGCACTTTTAACAGTGAAAGATTCCCTGAGTTTTTTCCTGTCGGGAGATTCTGTGACATATGTCTACACACTTATGCCTAAAAACGGGGAAAATTTTCAGTTTGTTGTAGATACTGATCCGGAAGATCCGGGGGAATATGCCGAGGATTATGAGGCGCAGGAAGCCATGTTTGAAGCGATGGAGGGAAAAGCGTCTGTGACAAAAGAACCGTTTACGGATGAGTGGGGAACTTTTTACAGCGGCTATGCGCCAGTTGTTTATAACGGTGAAGTACTTGGAATTGTGGCGGTGGATTATGAAGCGTCTTCCATCCAGACGTCTTTAAACAGCCTGATCCGGAATATTATCATCGCAACAGCAGGCGGGCTTTTCGCGGCAGTAATTGCCGCCATGCTGGCAGCATCAAAAATGAGAAGAAATTTTATCAAGGTAAATAACAAGCTGACAGAAGTAATTTCTTCTGACGGGGATCTGACAAAAGTACTTGATATTTCCTCCGGCGATGAATTAGAGGTAATCGGAAACAGTTTAAACCAGCTTTTACAGAAAACCGGAAATACGGTGAAGGAGGTTAAGAATGGAACCGGCAGCATTGAAGATAAAATGCAGAATATCAATGCACATGTTTTCGCATCGGCTTCCCGTATTACCAGTATCAGCGACACGATGCAGTCCATGGTGGCGTCTTCAGAGGAGATAGCGGCTTCCGTTGGAATTGCCGGGGAACAGGTGGAGCTTGTGTATAAGGATATTCAAAATATAGCAGATATCGTTACGGAGAATACGGCGTATTTGCGGGATATCAGTGTTTCTTCGGGACAGCTGAACGATACGGCAAAACATTCGGCGTCCATGGTTGGGGAAAATGTAGAAATAATGTCCCGGAGTTTGCAGACGGAAAAGCAGAAAGCAAATGCAGTCCTTCAGATTAAAGAGCTTTCGGATACAATTCTTGCCATTTCAGAGCAGACTAATCTTCTGGCTCTAAACGCTTCGATAGAGGCGGCAAGGGCGGGGGAAGCTGGAAGGGGCTTTGCTGTTGTTGCGGAAGAAATAGGGGGGCTGGCTGGCAGCACAAATGATGCGGCAAATGAAATCCAGAGGATGAGTAAAGTGGTAGTGGAAGCCATTCAGGGGCTGGACAGTCTGGCGGAAGATATGCTTTTGCTGCTGCAGGAAAAGATTATAGCGGATTATGAAAATTTTGGCGGCATTTCCCAGAATTTTACGGATAAATCCGATAATATCAAAACATCAATGGAGCAGCTTCAAAAGATAACGGAACAGTACGTGCAGTCACTGGAAAATATAAAGGATGCGATGGCGTCAGTCAGTGCCGCCTCCGAGGAAAACAGTTCAGTCATTATAAGAACGTCGGAACTGTTATCCTCCATAGATACGGATATGCAGGATATAGACGCGGTGACCGCTGAGACATTTTCCACAATTTCAGTTATGAACCGCGACCTGGAGAATTACCGGACGTAATTTAATTGACCGCATGGCGGGGAACTGCCTGACAGCAGAAAAAGAATTTATAATGAAAAAGGAGAACAGAACATGAGCAGCAAAGGGAAATATTATATGACAACAGCAATTGCCTATACATCAGGCAAGCCGCATATCGGCAATACTTATGAAATTGTGCTTGCGGATGCAGTTGCAAGATTTAAAAAAGCGCAGGGCTATGAGGTGCGTTTTCAGACCGGAACAGACGAACACGGACAGAAGATTCAGGAGAAGGCAGAAGCAGCCGGCATTACCCCGAAGGAATATGTAGACGGAGTTTCTACTGAAGTAAAGAAAATCTGGGATTTGATGAATACTACTTATGACAAATTTATCCGTACCACGGATGAGGACCATGAAAAGTGCGTGCAGAAAATTTTCAAAAAGCTGTATGACCAGGGTGATATTTATAAGGGAGCTTATGAAGGGCTGTACTGTACCCCGTGCGAATCCTTCTGGACCGAATCGCAGCTTGTGGACGGAAAATGCCCGGACTGCGGCAGGGAGGTAAAGCCTGCAAAGGAAGAAGCATATTTCTTTAAAATGAGCAAATATGCCGACCGTCTGATTGAATATATCAATACCCATGATGAATTTATCCAGCCGGTATCCAGAAAGAATGAAATGATGAACAATTTCCTTCTTCCGGGGCTGCAGGATCTGTGCGTGTCCCGAACCTCGTTCAGCTGGGGCATTCCGGTGGATTTTGACCCGAACCACGTAACTTATGTGTGGCTTGACGCACTGACAAACTATATTACCGGAATCGGTTATGACCCGGACGGTTCATCTGACATGTTCAAAGAGAACTGGCCTGCCGACCTGCATCTGATAGGAAAGGATATTGTCCGTTTCCATACCATTTACTGGCCGATTTTCCTGATGGCGCTGGATTTACCGCTGCCAAAACAGGTTTTCGGTCATCCGTGGCTTTTGCAGGGCGGTGAAAAAATGAGCAAGTCCAAAGGAAATGTGATTTATGCGGACGATATGGCGGAGCTGTTCGGCGTGGATGCCACACGTTACTTTGTACTGCATGAAATGCCGTTTGACAATGACGGAATCATTACATGGGAGCTTGTCATTGAACGTTTTAATTCCGACCTTGCCAATATTCTTGGAAACCTGGTAAACCGTACTGTTTCCATGAGTAACAAATATTTTGACGGCGTGGTAAAATCCACGGGTGTGACCGCTGATGTGGACGCAGATTTAAAGGCGGTTGTCACAGGAGCAAAAGAACGTATTGAGAAAAAAATGGAAGAGCTGCGTGTGGCAGACGCCATTTCCGAAGTGTTTACCCTGTTCCGCCGATGCAACAAATACATTGATGAAACGGAACCGTGGGTACTTGCAAAAGATGAGAGCCAGAAGGAGCGTCTTGCCGAGGTTTTATATAACCTTGCCGAGTCCATTACCATTGGCGCCTGCCTGCTTCATCCGTTTTTACCGGAAACAGCAGAAAAAATAGTTGCGCAGTTAAACACAAAGCTGCGGGATTTTGATGATTTAAACCAGTTCGGCCTTTACCCGGATGGCACAAAGGTGACGGAAACGCCGGAAATTCTTTTTGCAAGGCTGGATGCAAAAGAAATTATTCCTAAAGTAGACGAAATCCGTGCAAAACAGAAAGCCGAATATGAGGAGGAGCAAAGGAAGCTCGGACTTATGCCGGAGGAAGAGACACCGGGTATTGATATTGAGCCGAAGGAAGAAATTACATTTGAGGAATTTTCCAGAATGCAGTTCCAGGTGGGTGAAATTTTATCCTGCGAAGCCGTTGCAAAATCCAAAAAACTGCTCTGTTCCCAGGTGAAAATCGGAAGCCAGGTAAAACAGATTGTATCCGGTATCCGAAAGGATTACACACCGGAGGAAATGGTTGGCAAAAAGGTCATGGTTCTTGTAAACTTAAAACCTGCAAAACTTGCCGGGGTTCTCTCCGAGGGGATGCTGCTGTGCGCAGAGGATGAAAACGGAGTGCTTTCCCTGATGACACCGGAAAAACCAATGCCGAGCGGGGCGGAAATCTGCTAACTGGCAAATTTAGCAGGGACTGATATTGGGGAAAAGACGAGGGGAGGGAAGATTATGGAAATCATGGATATTGTGGATGATAATGGAGTACCGACCGGAGAAACGATTGAACGCACGAAGGCGCATAAGACCGGAGTACAGCACAGGACGGCGCATGTATGGATTGCCCGGAAAAAGGGGCAGGCTGTGGAACTGCTTCTGCAGAAACGCTGCCGGGATAAGGATTCCTTTCCGGGCTGCTATGATATTTCCAGTGCCGGGCATATTCCCGCAGGGGTTGATTATGTTCCGTCCGCGCTCCGCGAACTGAAAGAGGAACTGGGTGTTGAGATAACAGGAGAAGAGCTGACAGACTGCGGTCTCAGCCGTCTGGAGCTGCACGGGCATTTTCACGGGGAGGAATTTTTTGACCGGCAGGTCAGCCGGGTGTTCCTGCTCTGGCTGGACAGGGAGGCGGAGGATTTTGCCATCCAGAAGGAGGAAATCGAAAGTGTTACCTGGATGGAATTTGAAGCCTGCAAAAAGGCAGTGGTAAACATGACGATTCCGAACTGCATTGATATCCGTGAGCTGGAAATGCTGGAAAAACATTTTTAAAAGAGGAAAGATTGAAAAATTTTATAATTAAGAAAGGAAAAAGGTTGCAGGTGATTTTTCAATCTATATTTGTGCCGCAGAAAACGTGGCACAAACGACAGAGCCTGCGGCATGGTGCAATAAGTGTACAACACAATTACAGAAAATGCATCCCTTGAGGAATTGAAAAAAGCCTTTGGGGAATTAAACAAAAAAATGGAGGAGCTGGAGTCAGAAGAGCCGGAGGATGAAAACAGCCATGCATATGAGGAATGGGAGAGCGAATGTGAAAACCTTGCCGTCCGTTCCGAGACGCTTATGACATGGATTGACCGGAAAATGACAGCAGGACTGCAATAAGATTGCGCCCTTTTCGAAATTGTTGGAGGAACAATTATGAGCAGCACAGGAAATTTGATTTTGGGAATTATATGGATTCTTGTATCGTCATTATGGTTTTGGGCAGAAAATAATACTGCGATGGGCATTATATGGTTATGCGCGGGAATTATTGAATTAATCATCGCATTGATAAGGCGCAATAAAGAGAAGAAAAGGGAGTAAGATTATGATATTTGAAACACATGCGCATTATGATGATGAGCAGTTTCATGATGACAGTGAAGATGTGCTTTTAGACCTTCCAAAAAAAGGGATAACTCCGGTTATTAATGTGGGAGCATCCATTGAGTCAACAAAGACGAGCCTTGCGCTTGCTGAAAAATATGATTTTATCTATGCCGCGGTCGGTGTCCATCCGAGCGATATTGACGGATTAAATGAGGAAAGCTTTATGTGGCTTTCGGAGCAGACGAAACATAAAAAGGCAGTGGCTGTCGGGGAAATCGGACTGGATTATTACTGGGAAAAGGAAGGCAGTGTGCAGGAACAGCAGCGGTACTGGTTTCAGAGACAGCTTGAACTTGCAAAGTCTGTAAAACTTCCGGTAATCATTCATTCCAGGGACGCTGCAGAGGATACGTTAAAGGTAATGCGGGAAGCGCATGCCGAAGAAATTCCGGGAGTCATTCACTGCTATTCCTATTCTCCGGAGCTTGCGCAGGAATTTGTTAAAATGGGTTATTATATCGGAGTGGGCGGCGTTGTCACATTTAAGAATGCGAAAAAGCTGGTCCGCACCGTGGAGGAGCTTCCCATGGAGAAGATTCTTTTGGAAACCGACTGTCCGTATATGGCGCCGGAACCGTTTCGCGGTACGCGTAATGATTCCCGGAATATTCCATATATTATTGCAAAGATTGCAGAAATCAAAGGACTTTCCCCTGAGGAGGTGGAGGAGACAGCAAGACAGAATGCGTTTGCGCTGTTTCACCAGGTTGCTGTAGGTTCTGATTCAGCTAAAATATAGGAGTGGGAAATCGTGGCTGTAAATTGGCAGGTTTATAGGAGGAATTAAAATGCAGACAACGCAATTAGGAACAGTACAGCAGTATAAATCAGACGTTGCTTTTAAGACACTGGTAGAGGGGGTCAATGATAATTTATATTATATTCCCAAATATCAAAGAAAATTCCGATGGAAAAAAGAGCAGGTTCAGGAGCTGGCACGTTCCTTAGTAATGGGGTATCCGATCCCTCCGATTTATGCATACCGGAATTTAGATGGACAATTAGAAATTTTGGATGGGCAGCAGCGAGTTATGAGCCTGTTTTTTTATTACATTGGAAAATTTATAGATACACAGAAATTTTCCGCGGTTGACTATCGGAAGATGGATGTTGCAAATATGAAATATAGTGAGGCATTGGAAAAAAGCTTCGAATTAGTAGAGATGGTTACATATTTAGAGCATAATGATGAAACAGAGAATAGAATAAATATTAGTTATGAAGTTTTACCTGTGGAATTAAAGCGAAAAGTAGATTATACAACAATTACAGTCATTGAACTTAGATGGGATACGATGGAAAACCGTATAACCGATATACAAAGAATTTTTGAAAATCTTAATTCAAAAGGAACAATACTTTCTCCCCAGGAGGTTCGTAACGGGGTATATAATTGCCTTTTTTATGATATGCTAAGAATGGTCAATACTGAAAATAATGACTGGAAAAAAATCAGGGGAAGAGAAAGTGACAAAGAAGAGGATATGGAAATGCTTCTGCGCCTTTGCACAATTGAAAAAAATGTAGAATATAAAAAAGGTGAATTTATCATTAATGATTACCATAGCAAGTATTCTGACTGGATGGATGAATTTTCAGAAATTTCGTTAACAATGAATGAGATGGAAATAGAACATTACAAATTGGTTTTGGAAGATTTTTTTGCACGATTTCAGTTAAGCAGGGTATTGGGACTGCAGAAAGCATTAATTGAAAGTCTGTTTGTGGTAATTGAAAAAACAAATCTTGATATTCAGATAACAGAAGAAGTAGTAAATGCGGTATTGAATGACAGCAGGTATAAGGATAGTTCGAGACAGGGGATGGTTCAAAAAAGTAAAATGAATGAGAGGTGGAAAGGAACATATGAAGTTTTGTCAAAATATGCTTTATGAGACAGTAGAATTATTGAAAGGTAATCAGCTGCCATATCCGGATAGCATTTTGATTGGAGAGAACGCGGCAGGCAAATCAGAGGCAATTAAATGCTTTATGAATGAAACTGATAAAGTGATTTATTTTATTGATGCGCTCAACCGGAGTTTTAATACACATGCCGTGAAGGCATTGGGGGAAAAATTGCGATATAAACCATCTATATTGTCCAAACGGTTAGATGATGATAATTTTAATTTAAGGGATTCATGGGCATATTATGGCACTGCGACAGAATGCATTGAATTGATTTATCCATATTTTGAAGAAAAAATACAATCACTGCTTCGCACTTATTTTGGAATTGGATTTTCTCTTTATTCTCCTGAAACCCAGGAGGTTAAATATGATTCTGGGGATATTGGCAGAATATCAAATGGCTATCAGGCAATCATACGTATTCTCTTAGAATTATTATATTTTCAGGAAGTGAATCCCGTACAAAATCAGGGTCATGCACTTGTTGTGATTGATGAAATAGATGAATATTTGTCACCTAATAATGCAGGTAGGTTATATACGTTTATTAAAGAACAATTTTCAGAGATGGATTTTATTGTGACAACACATTCACCAGAAATAATAGCAGTAGCAACAAAATGCAATATTTTAATTATGCATGAAAGCAATATTGAGGTTCTGGATGCGGGTGATTTTCAGAATATTGATGATGCTATGACTGTTTTTAAAGGTGTATTTGGACGGACGCAGAATAATGACAATGGTAAATATGAAGAAATTTTGAGACAGCTTTTTAACAATCGAATTGCTGGTGTATGGGGTGAGAATGAAAAGAAAAGTTATGCAATGATATGCGAGGGAGATCTGACTAAAGTGGAAAAGGTTTTATATCGTCAAATTGGAGAGTGGTAAAGTGGAAAAAGATGTATTAATGATAGATTTGCCACGATACTTTGTGGAGTATACAGAAAAAAAATATAGCTATCTGCCAGGCAAAGGAAGGGAAAACTTACAGAAAGCATTGTATAATGCAAGCAGGAATTATTGTATGTATTGTTATAACCGTATTAAAATTGATGAAAATGATTATGGACATTTGGAACATGCAATAGAAGCTTCAATTGCACCTGAAAAACTTAAGAATTGTATTCCGAATATTGGAATTGCATGCCCGAAATGCAATGATAAATATAAAAAAGTTGGAGAAAAACAAAGAGTTCCAAGTCTGCAGGATATAGAAGTATTTAAGAAAGAAGCAGACTGCAAAAAAGAATTTTGTATAAAGCCATGTAAGGCGTACCAGCAGTTAAAAAGGGTGTATTTAAAAAGAAGCGGTTCACAGTTTTTAATGCAGCCGCAGGGAGTAAATGCTGCGGATATCGGTATAGCAAAGGAAAGGGAATTAAAGCTGCAGTATGATGTTTTGAATAGTAAATTCATACCAAGTATGAAAGAACAGTACTCTGAAAAAGAAAAAAATTTTTTATTGCATCACATTGATATGTTTTGTTTGAATTCTGTGGAACGGCAATCTACACAGATGGTAAAGTTTTTAAAAGATACAATTCAGAATGAAGGACATTATACAGCGATTGAATTTAATAACCATGTTGTGGAATTATTTGTTGAGACAGTACTAAAAGGAAAAAATGAAGAAGAGATTCTAAAAATATGTGAGAATTTGTATACATATGTAAGTTTGAAGTTTCATATGTGAAATTGATAAATGTAAGCTGGTAAAAATGTATTAAAACTCTTTGAGCATGATACACATAATGGCTCCAACTATCTGAACTGGCACTGCTTTGTAAGTCTGGTGCTGTGTATCCCCGTCTGGAATGACTGCAAAGTAGATACTAACCATGGTTGTAAGGAAAGAATAATCTTCCTTCCTATGTATCATCAAACTGTGAAGTCCATAGTCATTGAGGATTCGGTTGTTGACCCGTTCAGTGGCGGTATGCTGGTTATAGATCTTCTGATAAGCTTTTGTGCCGCACGGGCAGGAATGGGTATTGGAGGTCGCGTCATTAGCGGAGACAGTGAGGAAACCGGAAGGTATTACGCCCCACATCCGGCTGTTTAAAGTTGTCTGCGTTCCACTTCGGTCCGCGCTAAACTGTTACTTGACACCGTACCGCTTTCCAGTTATAATTGTACCTAGGTTAAATGTCAGGAGGATGTTGCATGTTAAATGCGGTTGTAATGGAGAAAATTGCAAAATAAATATTGCAAGGGCAATTTTTAGTTTTGTGCATGAAGTAAATCCCATGCTGGTTCGCGGTGCAAAGGGATTTGTGTAGTCAATGCTCCGGAAGGGGCATCACAAGCTTGAAGTCTGCCCTTCTGCCGGTGGCATATGCCGTTGGTGTTTTCGCCTTACAATTGCTTAATATTGTGGTTATATATTTTATAGATGGAGCAAATCCCCTCTGGGGCATTACAAGTAATATAAGCATGGCTGTATGGTCATACTTTTTTATGTTTTCAGGAAACTGTTACGTTCTTTCTTCCATATATAAAAAGACCATGGTGTTATACGCTCAGGGCGCGCCGTGGTCTTTTTTTGTTACGGCAAACGGGGAACAAAGCAGATATTTACATAGATGCTAAAGGAGAAAATTAAAAATGAATACAGAAAAACAAATAGAACTCGATAAAATAAAAGAAATATGGATGGAGCTGGCAGTTACAGAAGCGGCAAAGGAAGCAGTCAGTCAGGCGTCGTTTTTCCTGTCTGAAAGCCAGCTCAGAAAGCAGCTGAAGGACACAAGCGACAGCAGAAGCCTGATGGAAAAGCTTGGTATGCCGCCGCTGCAGAATGTTTCCGAAATTAAGGAGGTTGTGGCAGCGGCGGAAAAAGGCAGCTGTCTCCTGCCAAACCAGTTAGAGCGGGTGGAAAAGGTTCTGGTATTAATCAGGCGGTTAAAGGATTACCTGAAACGCGGACAGATGTATGACAACCCGCTTGCCTGCTATGAAGAAAACTTTGATGCACTGGAGGAACTGCGGGAAGAAATTTACCGGCAGATCAGAAATGAGGAAGTTGATGATTTTGCATCAAGGGAGCTTTCACAGATCAGAAACCAGATTGAAAAATGCGAGGAGGCGATGAAGCAGAAGGCGGAGCAGGTGATGCGTTCTAACAAAGCATACATGGCGGACAATTACTGCACGCTCCGGAACGGAAGAATCTGCGTTCCGGTAAAACGGGAATACAAGCTGAAAATTTCCGGAAGCGTTGTGGATCAGTCTTCTACCGGAAGCACCTTGTTTATGGAACCGTCCGGGGTTGCCAGATATTATGAGGAACTTCAGACATTAAAAATCGGGGAGGAAAATGAGGTTTACCGGATTTTGTATACCCTGACCGCCATGGTCGCAGACGCCGCGGTCGCCATGTATGAAAATATCCGGCTGATTGAAAAGCTGGATTTCATCTTTTCAAAGGGAAAGCTGAGTATGGACATGGGAGCGTCTGAACCGGCAATTAACACGGAGCGCAGAATCATTTTAAAAGATGCAAGGCATCCTCTGATGGACAGGGAAATTGCTGTGCCGCTGCAGTTTGAAATTGGAGGAGACGTGCAGGGGATTGTTATTACCGGGCCGAATACCGGGGGAAAAACCGTTGCAATCAAAACGGTCATGCTGAACTGTATGATGGCGCAGTGCGGACTGCATGTGACCTGCAGGGAAGCGGATATCAGCATGAATGCTTCCTATCTCTGCGACATTGGGGACGGGCAGAACATCGCGGAAAATTTATCCACGTTTTCCTCACATATTAAAAGTGTTTTGGAGATTTTAAGCGAAGCGGGAAAGGACAGTTTTGTGATTATGGACGAGCTGGGTTCGGGGACGGACCCGGCAGAGGGCATGGGAATCGCAATTGCGATTCTGGAAGAACTGAGAAAAAGCGGGGCTCTTTTCCTTGTTACGACGCATTACCCGGAGGTGAAGGAATACGCAGACAGCGCGAAGAACGTTATCAATGCCAGAATGACGTTTGACAAAGAAACACTAAGACCGACCTACCAGATGATTATCGGGGAGGCAGGGGAAAGCTGCGCGTTTTATATTGCAGACAGACTGGGAATGCCAAACCATATGCTGACTGCGGCTGTCAGGGCGGCATACGGGGAGGAGGCCGTCGGAACATACCGGTTCCGGAATGAGGACAGTGTGCCTGAAAAGAAATATACAAAAAAAGTGATAAAAAGTAAAACGGCAAAAAAAACTGCTGACCTTTCCACACTTTACAAACGGGGTGACAGTGTGATGGTTTATCCGGACAAAAAAATCGGCATTGTCTGCACCCCGGTCAATGAGAAAGGCGTGCTGAGGGTGCAGCTGCCGGATAAAAAAATATGGATTAACCATAAGAGGGTAAAGCTTCATGTTGTGGCAGCCGAATTATATCCGGAGGATTATGATTTTTCCATTGTCTTTGAAAGTGTCGAAAACCGGAAAACCAGGCATGAAATGGAGCGGAAATATACCGAAAAAACCATACGGGAAGAAGAATTTTAACTGTTTCACTAAATGATGTTCTGCATTCCTCCGATATATTATGTAACATAACCGTTCAGCCGTCACGGAGCGGATATACGAAGAGAGATTTCAGGTTATGGTTCGGACAGGAAACGGATTTCAGAATTTTCAGGGAGGAAAAAAGATGAGTGCAATTTCACAAGTGGAAACAACAGCAGCAAATGCCTATGAGGCAGCAGAAAGTGCAAAGGCAGCACAGGCAAAGCAGACACAGGAAGACAAAAAAGTAAAAGTCACGGGCAAAACCATCGGGGAACCAAAGCTCAGTGAAAAAGCTGCGAAGTATTATGACAAGCTGCGGAAGCAGTATGGGAACATGGACTTTATTCTTGTCAGCAGCGACATGAAGGAGAAGGCGAAAGCGCAGGCGGGAAGCTATGCAAATGCAAACCGTATGGTGGTTCTGATTGACGAGGAAAAAATTGAGCGCATGGCGGAGGACGAAAACTACAGGAAGCAGTATGAAGGCATTATCAGCAATGCTGCTGTACGTATGCCGCAGCTTGCGTCCAGCCTGTCTGCAAAGAATGTAAAAAGCTTTGGTATGCAGGTGGGTGACAACGGAGCAGCATCATTTTTTGCGGTAATGGATAAGTCGTTTGCGGCGCAGAGAAAACGCATTGACCAGATGCGCCAGAAAAAGGCTGACGAAAAGAAAGCGGATGCAAAGAAGGATGCCAAAAAGGCAGAGGCGGACCGCCGGGCAGAGAAAGCGGAGGAGAAGCGGCAGGCGGAGGAATCTGGCGATACGATAACCGTCACGGCTTCATCCATAGAGGAGCTGCTCCGCAAAATTGATGATATAACCTATGCGGGGATGAGCGATAATGTCTGGACAGACCAGGAACGGATGGTTGGACAGGGATTTGATACCAGGTGGTAGGATAAGGAAATTTAAGGCTGGCGTGCAGTGCACGCCAGTTTTCTTTCGGTCTGAAATTCAGTCCGCTTTGCCGGGGTGTTATGCCTGTCCGGTGATTCGGATAATGGAACATACTTTATTAACGCATTCACTTAGTTTACCTTCTGTTAAATGTCCGGCCTTGTACAGGATAATTTTTTCATCTAATGTAAAAATTTTGTTTGGCCGTATATTGCTGTCCTGATGCAATGAGCCAGTAGCAAAATCAGATTGTAAAAGTGGAATTGCATAAGGATCCCTGACGTTTTTGGATGTAATCTGCAGCATGATATAATCATCCCCCTGGGGTATAGACAAAATAACGGCAGGACGCTTTTTTGAGGTGCTGAGGTCGGAAAAAGGAAATGGAAGTACTACGATATCACCTTTTATAAATCTTGCCATGCTGTATCTTCCTCCTCCTTCATCCAGTCCCTGGACAAACTTGGTTCACTTAAAAGTGAATTACTGTGTTCGCTGTTTTCATTTAATACAAACTGGATAAATGCAATAATGATATCTAATTTTTTATCAGGAGCAGAAGATATTAAGTTTTCAATTATCTGTTGTTTGGACATCATAAAACTCCTTTCATATAAATTATTTTATTGGAAACTCTGTTATTTGTTCTTTTTATTAGTATAAACGGAATTGCTGCTATATACAATAGTTTCGGGAAATATGTTCCCGGAACATAAAACACCTTGAATTTCCGGAATTGTCTGTGATATAATACATAAACAAATTACTAAATTCTGAGATGCAATACGGCAAAACCAATTAAATAACAGTCCGGATGCCGTAATAAACAGGCTCCGGACTGTTGTATTTTTATCAGACGGATGGGATTTAAATTGATGTTACGGAGGTAATTTCATAATGAGGCTTCTTGTGAACCGCAAACTTGCAACACGTATCAGTATTATCATGACAGCTGTTACCGTGATAGGGATGCTGCTGCTCTGGCAGACTGTTTCTGACAGCATTGCATCAATTGTAAGCAGCGATATAGAAAACCAGATGACAGATGCTGTGGAGTCCAGGGCGGCAGTGATTAACGACTATGTATCTTTAGCAGAAGAATACATGACAGCATTTGCACTTGACAGGGATGTTCACAGTCTGCTGAAAGATCCGCAGAATCCGAAGCTTCTGGAAAGGGTTCAGAAATATACGGTTGATTTTGCCGAGATTAAAGGGATTTTTGAAGGACTGTATGTTGCAACGCCTGATACGCATGTTTTAACACATACCTCACAAAAAGCTGTCGGCATGACTACCCGTACAGGAGACTCCCTGAATACGTTTCGCAATACGATTCTGGCAAAACAGAAGTTAACCAACCTGGGAATTATGCGTTCTCCAGGAACGGGCAGCATGATTCTTTCCATGTACTATCCTATTTTTGAAGAGGGGAGTGTACCGGATATGTTGGCGCCGGTGTTTATGCGGACCAGCTGATGGACGCCCTGCTCGGACTGGATATTCAGGGTCTTCCTGACAGTGAATATATATTTCTCAATGCAGAAACCTCTGTCTACCTTTATCATCAGGATGAAGCGCTGCTGAATACAGAAACAACAGACAGCGGGTACAGGGAAATTATACGCAGGATTAATGAAAAGGGCAGCACAAAGGCAGGCACATATTTTTACACGGATGAAAACGGAACAGACCAGATGGTTGTTTATAAGTATCTGAAGGACCGGAACTGGGTTTTTATGGTAAGGGACAGTGAAGCTGAGGTGTTTCAAGCCGTGGCAAGGGTGCGCGTTGTGGTAGGTACTTTGTGCGCAGCAGTTGCGTCCGCCATACTGTTTGTCATTCTGTTTTTCCTTTACCGGGAAGGCAAAGAACTTATGGTTGTGGAACGGGCCATAGGGAACCTGGGAAATCTGGATCTTTCCGCTGACCGGGAACTGGAGTCATTTTATGGCAGAAAGGATGAAATCGGCATGATTGCGGAGACAACGCATCATGTCTGCAGCTATCTGCGTAAAACGGTTGATGATATCGGACGGATTCTGGGGGAAATGGCAGATGGCAATATTGCGGTGGATGTTGCCAGAAATGAAGAATATTATATTGGCGACTTTAGTGTGCTGGCAGAAAGCCTGAAAACAATCCGGACCAAACTGACGGGGGTGATGCGCAACATTTCTTCTGTTACAAACCAGGTGGACACAGGTGCGGACCAGGTATCTGCGGGGGTCCGGACACTTTCCCAGGGAACCGTGGAACAGTCGCAGTCTGTTGAGGGGCTGGTGGCAAATATAACGGAAATGACTTCGCAGATTAATGACAGTGCAGTGCGCTGCCGTGACGCCAGCGAACTGGTGGACAGGGCAAACGGGTTTGCTGCCGAGGCTGACACAAAGATGGCGGAGCTTAGCGCTGCCACAAGGAATATAGACCAGTCCTCCGCACAGATTGGAAGCATCATCAAGACGATAGAAGACATTGCTTTTCAGACGAATATTCTTGCGCTGAATGCATCTGTTGAGGCGGCGCATGCCGGCGCTGCCGGGGAAGGATTTTCGGTTGTTGCCGAGGAAGTCCGAAGCCTTGCAGCCATGTCCGGTGAAGCGGCAAAAAATACAGGCATTCTGATTGGGCGGTCGATTCAGGATGTAAAAACCGGAACAGAGTCCACAGACCATGCCATTTCTGCCATGCAGATTATCAGTGAGTGCATTCAGTCCATAAAACTGCTTATGGATGATATCGCTCTTGCAAGTGTACGGCAGTCAGAGATGATAGCGTCCGTGGAAACCGGAATTAAGGAAATTTCAAAAGTAGTGCAGACAAATTCCGCAGTTGCGAAAGAAAGCGCGGAAGTTTCCAGCGAACTGTCTGACCAGGCAAGGAAATTAAACAGCCTGATTAGTCAGTTTCGTATCAGTTAACAGTGCATAATTTAAATGCCAAAGAGCATTCACGGATACCTGTGAATGCTCTTTTTAAAGATGCCTGCATGTTTATTTCTTGCCGCCGCTTACCAGCCTATAATAGGAATGCGAGGTAATATAATACACAATCACATAAAACAGTGCAAACACAAGATAGCAGCACAGCGTGATAATCATTAGAAGCCTGACATCCTGCAGGTTAAACAGCTTCAGCAGCTTAGAAACCATGGGAAACGAAAATAAAAGATGAATCCCTGCTGTAACCAGCGGAAGGAAAAATACGGTCAGAACCTGGGAATTTACACTCTGGCGTATCTCTTTTTTTGTCATGCCCACCTTCTGCATAATGGCGAATCGTTCTTTGTCTTCGTACCCTTCGCTGACCTGTTTGTAATACATAATCAGAATCATTGCAACGATAAACACAATTCCCAGCAGGACTCCCAGAATAAACAGTGAGCCGAAAACGGAAAAGAAATCTTCCGCTTCCTGGGCCCTGCTTTCCAGCGAGAAGTTAATATCTGTTTTTTCTAGATGGTTAAAAATATTCCGGTAGATTTGAATCTGTTCATCCTGCCGGCAGTCCAGGTCGAATCCGTAGTATATGTGCGGCTCCGCCATCTGGGTATTTGTGGATTCATAAATATATTTTCCAAGCTTTTTGGACAGGCTGGAATAGTCCGGTGTAAAAATATACAGGCTGCCTACGACTGCTACGGAGGATTCCTGGTCTGCAATAAAATCATCCGCCTTTTTTTTCACGGTCAGTTTTCCGTATTCTTTTATATCAATGGAGCCGTAATCATAGTCAATGCCGATCGGATAAATGATACATTCCCCCGGAGCAGGTGTTTCATTTTTTTCCATCAGGCGGTTGTAGTCTTCGATGGGTATGATCCGTATATATTTCATCTGGCTGTATGAAGCTGAATCCGGTTCTGATTCAGGATTCATGATCATGTGTTCATCAGAAAAAAATCCCACAAGGTCTGTATAATGGAAATTTAAACAGTTTTCCGGTTCCGCCCCCCTGTCATTTGCGATTTTATCTATTTCTTCTTTCAGACCGGAAACCGCGGCATCGTCAGAGGAATAAAAGTCAAGTGTAAAATCACGTATATAACGATTGTTTAATATATCCTCTTCCCCAAGGTAAAGACATGTCGTGGAGGACACCATAACCAGGACCATTGTGGACAGGATGCAGATGGAAGCGAGCCCCGCCCCGTTCCGTTTCATGCGGTAAATCATGGAAGAAACGGAAATAAAATGCTTTGTCTTATAATAATAGCCCGGTCTTTTCTGGAGCAGATAACAGAATACAACTGAGCCTGCAATGAAAAGAAGATAGGTCGCCGCAATTACCATAATGACTGCGACAAAGAACCATGCCAGTGCAGCTACCGGATCTTCAATCGAAACTGCAAGGAAATAAGCAGCGCCCAGAATCACAATTCCAAGTATGGCGAGCAGCCAGTTGGCGCGCGGACGTTTTTCACCGGCGTTTTCGCTGTGCAGCAGTTCGATGGGGTTTGTCGTCCGGATCTGGACTGCGCTGCTGATAAATATGATAACAAAAATCACGCAGAAAACTCTCAGAGTATATAAAACCGCTCCGGATGGAACGGAGAAAGCAAATGAAATATCTGCATGCAGGACATTCCGTACAACAAGCTCCACGAGTTTTGAGAATGCGATACCGAAAACCAGTCCCAGTCCCATGGAGAGGACTGCCGTAATCAGGCTTTCCCATACCTGGATTCTGACCAGATTGCGTTTTCCCATACCAAGAATATTGTAAAGACCGAATTCTTTTTTTCTCCTGCGGATTAAAAAGGAGTTCGTGTAAAACAGAAAAATAACTGAAAATATTGCAAGCACTGCCTTGCCGAGACTTAAAATACCCGCCATGGTAGAGCCGCCCGGCATGGTTTTCAGATCGTCCAGAACGCTGAGATAGGACATAATGTAGCACATGATAATCATGCCGATGCATGTCAGGATATAGGGAAAATAAACCTGCCGGTTTTTATAGATTCCCGTCCATGCCAGTTTGGGGTAAAATCCGGTTTTCATGCGTATTCACCTCCAGTCGCCAGAATAGTCAGCGTATTGGAGATGTTCTGGTACAGCTCTTCATTTGAATTGTCGCCGCGGTAAATCTGGTGGAATACCTCGCCGTCCTTAATAAAAAGTACCCGTTCCGCATGGCTCGCCGCTTTTACGGAGTGGGTTACCATAAGAATCGTCTGTCCGTCTTTGTGTATATCAGCAAAAAGGGACAGGAGTTCATCGGATGCTTTGGAATCCAGGGCTCCCGTGGGTTCGTCTGCAAGAATCAGCTTGGGTGCTGTGATTAGTGCCCTTGCGACCGCGGTACGCTGTTTCTGTCCGCCGGATACCTCGTAGGGGTATTTGTTTAAGAGCTGGCTGATGCCGAGTTTTCCGGCAATCGGAACGAGAAGCTGCTCCATTTCATGATGGTTTTTCCCTGCGAGTACCAGCGGAAGAAAAATGTTGTCCTTAATGGAAAATGTGTCCAGAAGATTAAAGTCCTGGAAAACGAATCCCAGGTTATCCCGCCGGAAGGCGGCAATCTGGGATTCCCGGATTTTTGTCAGGCTGTTTTTGTCCAGAATGACTTCGCCGCTGGTCGGTTTGTCAAGCGCCGCCAGGATATTAAGAAGCGTGGTTTTCCCGGAACCGCTTTCCCCCATAATGGCAATGTATTCTCCTTTTTCCACGGAAAATGAGACGTCATGCAGCGCCTCCACCTGGTTGCCTCCCAGGCGTGTGGAATAAATTTTTTTTACATGACTGACTTCAAGTATTGACATTTGTTTGATCCCTCCTGTAAGTTGTTACAGGTATATTATAAAAAACAGGGGAATGTTCTGCCATTGCCATGGCTTACATTTCCCCGTCTGGACTTACAGTTTTGTAAGATGCTGCAGTGAATCATTATTCGGTTTCTATTTTTATATGGTCCAGGAAAATCCGGACGGTGGTTCCATGGTCCGCGGCGGACTCTGCCGTAATCCGGTGCCCAAGGTTCTGGCAGATGCGTCTGCACAGATACAGTCCGAGTCCGGTGGATTTTTTGTCCTCCCTGCCGTTGAATCCGGTAAATCCTTTTTCAAATATCCGCGGAAGATCCTCTGCAGCAATACCGATACCGGTATCGGAAATACACAGTGTCTGCGGTTCTTCCAGCGTAATCGTAATCTGTCCTTTTTTTGTGTATTTTAATGCGTTGGAAAGTACCTGTTCCACGACGAACAGAAGCCATTTTTCGTCAGTAAGTACTTTCGTATTCAGCGGTTCATAGGAAAGGGAAATCTTTTTTCCGATAAACTGGGGAGCCATGCGTCTGACTGCCTGACGTACAACAGCATCCAGTTCCAGCTCCTTTATCACGTAATCCGTAGTGTCGCTGTCCAGCCGCAGGTAGCAGAGCACCATTTCCACATACTGTTCAATTTTCTGCAAATCCCCGCGGAGCGCACGGCTGATATCGGTATCCTGCCCGCGCAGGGCAAGGTGCATGGAAGCAATCGGCGTCTTAATCTGGTGTACCCACATGGTGTAATAGTCGGTCATATCCGCGTAACGGCGACGGCTTTCCATGTCAAGCGTCTTCTGTTCTTCTGCAAGGAGAAGGATGAGGTTCTGGTAATCCTGTTCGATGCCGGTGTCCGCCTCCGGCAGATGGTCAGGCTCCACCGGGGTATGCAGCATATGCAGAAGCTGTGAGTGTTTCAGACAGAAACGCCTGAAATCTGCAGCCATCACGACAGTTCCGGTGAGCGCAAATAAGGAAAGCGTGTAATAAAGCACTTCTTTCGGAAGCCGGAACAGTAAAAAAGATATGATATAAATCAGTATAAAACCGGCGGGCAGCAGAAAACGTTTTCCCTGGCTTTTTAGATAAGTAAAAAATAATTTCATCTCATTTACTCCAGAATATATCCCATTCCAATTTTTGTTGTAATAAAGTCTGTCAGTCCGGCAGCGTCCAGTTTTTTCCGCAGGCGGTTTACATTGACGGAAAGAGTGTTTTCATCCACAAAGCATTCGCTTTCCCAGAGACGTTCCATCAGATGGTCGCGGCTGACAATCGTTCCTTTTTGCTCCATCAGTGTCCGCAGGATACGAAACTCATTTTTTGTCAGGTCTATTTTGGTATCCTGCCAGGTTAATACAGCGTCCGCAAGGTTTAAAAATGCCCCGCGGTGTTCGAGAATCGGAACCCGGCCGCCAAAATCGTAGGTGCGCCGGAGCATTGCCTGTACCTTTGCCAATAGGATTTCCAGGTCAAAGGGCTTGGCGATAAAATCGTCGCCGCCCATATTCATTGCCATGACGATGTTCATCTTGTCGGATGCGGAAGAGATAAATATGACCGGCACCTGGGAGACTTTGCGGATTTCGCTGCACCAGTGGTGTCCGTTGAAAAAGGGCAGTGTAATGTCCATCAGAACCAGGTGCGGCAGATATAAGGAAAATTCTGTCATGACGTTCCGGAAGTTTTCCACACATTTTGCCTGAAGACCCCATGTGTTCAGCTGTGTTTCTATCGCCTGGGCAATCCCGGTGTCATCCTCAATGATTAGTATGCGGTATTCTGTTTCGTCCATGGTTCTTTCATCCCTTTCAGTTTTATTTTGATTTAGTAAGTATAGCACATTTTAAGATGGAAAAAAGAGCTGGCGGAAGAAAACTTCACAAAATACTATATTTTGTGAAGTTTGTCAAGCGCATTTTTAAGATTTATTCGGTTTTTATTTGTAAACAGGCATGCAAACATTGGGAGGGGGCATGTTTTTTCTGAAAGTAGGGGGAATTTTTCTGGTTTCCCGGGGAGTTATGTTCACAAAATATAGTATTTTGTTAATGTCACTTGATAACCTGGTTTTAATGAAGGGAGAGATGGATATGTGTGGAAGACAAAATGAAAGAAAAATAAGAACTCTGGGACTGGGGGTGGGAGAATGAAAGCAGAACTGAATATGACGTTTCTCGCACAAAAGTATGAAAATACATGTTGGGAAGCAGTGGCTAAAATGGTTTTGTATTATATGGGTTATCTGGCTGATGCAGAATTTGTTATTGAAAAAGAGAACGATCCGCCAGGCAATCCAATTGAGGTATTGCTAAGATTTTGGGGACATAAATTATATCAAGATGGCAATCCAATTCCTGAAATGGAAGAAATTTGCTCTGAAATTAATGTAGGCAGACCACTTATTGGATTTATCGCTGCAGATTCGGAAGATGGAGTAGGGCACTGGATTATTATAGCCGGATACGATGAATGTGAAGGTCAAATTAAAATACTGGATCCGGACAAAGGAGTATTTTGGATGAACTATCCCGTTTTACAGGAAGTGAACGGACAGATGCTGTATTGCTATCCGTATTCTGATGACGAACCAGTCCGTTATTTTCATTCTGTCAGCTATATGCCGAAAAGTATTTCTAATAAGAAAGGCATAATAAGTTATGATTAAACAGACGGGCTGTTTCATTTTTAACAGAGGGAGCAAAGTATGGCAGCAAAACTCAATTTTGACGACCTGGTAGAATCCATCCAGGATGCATTTATCCGCGTCAACGATATGTCCGAGGCACAGCATCTGAACAAGCTGTCAGAGTATTTTGAGTCGGATGGGACTCCGAAAGTTTTTGACATGCAGTATCCTTATTTCGATGAAAACGGTGTGCCTTCCTATAAATTTGTATCCATTCCGCAGATTTGCCTCGTCCCAATTTCTTCCCTGAAGCTGGACGAAATCAATGTGGATTTTAAGGTACAGATTTACGGGGACGTATCCGTAAAGGACGGGGAGAAAACCACACTGGGGTATGTTCCGCATGGCGGCGGAATGTTCCGGAATAAAGAAGACAGCTATGCAAATATCAGGCTGAAATTTGTATCGCAGGAACCGCCGGAGGGACTGATGAGAATCAGGGACCAGTTTACGAAAATAACACTTTAATCATGGTAAAAGGAGGTATTTATTATGGCAGACGGATTAGTTAATATGCAGGACCAGTTCAGCGGACTGGATATGGCGAACCTGATTGGGGGACCGCTGAAAGCGGCGTGTGATGCACAGATGATGATGGCAGCGGCAACCGCAAAGTTTATTGAGGATGTCGGACTGGAGGCGCCGGACAAAAATGGAATGCGAAAAGTGCGTACCACCTCATTTTCTTTCACAAGGGCTGCAACCGATGAAAACGGAAACGGTATCGGGCAGGAACAGGTATCCATGGAAGTGCCGGTGTTATCTGTCGTAAAAGTTCCGACGCTGGGGGTGGATGAAGTGGACGTTACGTTTGATATGGAAGTTAAGTCTTCCACATCCTCCGAGAGTTCATCGGATAAGAAGGGAGAACTGGAGGCGAATGCAGGACTGAAGGTCGGACCTTTCCATATGGATGTGAAAATCAAGGGCTCCATTTCCTGCCACGAAAAAAATACCAGAAGCAGTGACAATTCTGCAAAGTACCATGTAAAGGTTCACGCAAGGGACTTCGGTACGCCGGAGGGGCTTTCCAGAATGCTGGATGTACTTGCAACAGCAAGTACGCCGACAGCGATTACAAATAAGGGAGAAAAAAAGGCAATTGATGATAAAAACAAGCAGCTGGCGCCTGGCAGCGGAACATCTGGAAGCGGCAGTACGGGAACCGTGAAATAGCAGTTATTGAGAGGGAATCAGATGGTAGTACAGGATACGTTTTCCCTTACAGATATCCGGTATGTACACCGGGTTGTCGTAGGAAACGACAATCCGGAAACACAGCCGGATGAGGAAAAATACAAAAGACAGCTGGAATATCTGAACAGATGCCTGAGTGAATATCCAAAGGGAAAAATTATTGGACAGGAAAAAAATTTTTTTCTCCTGAATGTCGGGGAGCATCAGATCGTGATGCAGTATATTGTTTATCATGTGGGTTTTGAACGGAAACCACAGTGGATAAAGGAATGAAAGGAGGGGAAATATGGACGGTACAGAAACTTTATTTCAGGAGCCGCAGGAGGGCGGGGACAGTATCAGACCGGGTGATGTGGTGGAACTGGATGTGACCGCCACTTACTATGACGGAAGGATTATGCCGGAATGGGTGAAGGCGGACAAATGGATTGTCAGCAGTGTCAGCGGGGACAGGGTTGTCATTGGTGAAAATGTCAGCGGTACCCATAACATAAAGAGTCCGGTCCGGATGAAATATCTTCGAAAGATTTCATAACAGTAATTTAAAAGTAAATGGGAGGAACTTGATATGGGGAAAACAGTAACAAAGGAATGGGTTTCTGATAAAATTGACGGAATTGAGATTAATAAAAACATTCCCTGCAGTGCATCCAATTATAAAGCCTGCAAAAGCAGGGAGGTTTCCTATGTGGTTATGCATTACACAGGAAATGCAAAAGATACGGCAAAGGGAAATGCGACTTATTTTCAGGGTTCCGGACGCAATGCCTCCGCGCATTTTTTTGTGGATGAGACAAGCATTTACCAGAGTATGCCATTGCATGACATTGCATGGCACTGCGGGGCACATAAGTATGCCCATAAATACTGCCGGAATATCAATGCCATTGGGATAGAAATGTGTACATCCGGAAATTCAAAAGTGTCAGAAAAGACCAAAAAACATGCTGCAAATCTCTGCGCATATATCTGCCGGGAACTGGGAATTACCGGTGATCAGGTGGATACCTGCGTGCTGCGCCATTATGATGTAACACATAAAAGATGTCCGGCGCAGATGGTGGACTCACCGGACGAATGGAAAGCATTTAAGAAGCAGGTAAAGGATATTCTGAACGGGAAAAAATAAACAGGCTGTTCTGATTCCGCAAAAAAACTTACTGTTCATTACAAAAAACAACCATTCGTTACATTTTCTTTGCAAAGGGATGTAACGGATGGTATTTTTAGATTATGGGGATAGAAGATACGGCAGCCTTCTGCGTTCAGGAGGGTGTTCGGCAAGGTATTGGGGAATGAAAGGAGAAGAAATATGGACGGTACAGATGCCTTGGTTCAGGGACCGCAGGAAAGTGGGGACAGTATCAGACCGGGTGACGTGGTAGAACTGGAGGTGACCGCCACCTACTATGACGGAAGGATTATGCCGGAATGGGTGAAGGCGGACAAATGGATTGTCAGAAATGTCAGCGGGGACAGGGTTATCATTAATGAAAATGTCAGCGGTACCCATAACATAATGTGCCCGGTTCGGATGAAATATCTCCGAAAAATTTATAAACGGTAAATTTGCAGGTGAATGGGAGGAACTTCATATGGGGAAAACAGTAATAAAGGAATGGGTTTCTGATGAAATTGACGGGATTGAGGTTAGTAAAAACATTCCCTGCAATGCATCCAATTATAAAGCCTGCAAAAGCAGGGTGGTTTCTTATGTGGTCATGCATTACACAGGAAATGCAAAAGATACGGCAAAGGGAAATGCGACTTATTTTCAGGGTTCCGGACGCAATGCCTCCGCGCATTTTTTTGTGGATGAGACAAGCATTTACCAGAGTATGCCATTGCATGACATTGCATGGCACTGCGGGGCACATAAGTATGCCCATAAATACTGCCGGAATATCAATGCCATTGGGATAGAAATGTGTACATCCGGAAATTCAAAAGTGTCAGAAAAGACCAAAAAACATGCTGCAAATCTCTGCGCATATATCTGCCGGGAACTGGGAATTACCGGTGATCAGGTGGATACCTGCGTGCTGCGCCATTATGATGTAACACATAAAAGATGTCCGGCGCAGATGGTGGATTCACCGGACGAGTGGAAAGCATTTAAGGAGCAGGTAAAGGATATTCTGAACGGGGAAAAATAAACCGGCTGTTCTGATTCCACGGAAAAACTTACCGTTCATTACAAAAAACGACCGTTCGTTACATTTTCCTTGCAAAGGGATGTAGCGGGCGGTATTCTTAGCTTATGGAGATAAGAGATACGAAGGGGCGATTTCAGAAAACTGGCACTGAAACTGGCTGAAAGGGACATGGAAAGAAGCGGAAGGTGTTACATGGAACTGCTGCATGAGCATGAAAAAACTTTAGGCTTGACATTATGGCACAGTGGGATTAAATTTTGACCGTTCAGGAAGTAAAACGACCGTTCAGGGAACCGGGGGTTGAAAAAATACGGGAACAAGATGACTTGGAGGATGAATGACACCAGGAGTGCCAGACGGCAGAAGAGGAGGTGGTAAAAATTAAGATCTTTGGAACATAATTTGGAACTGAAAACAGATGAGAGGAGAAAATAAAATTTATGAAATTAAAAAAGAAAAACATAGCGAAGCAGTTTGTAGCAACAGTACTGATAATTTTTCTGGCATTGTCAGTATTGGCGGGTGCTGATACTGTGAAGGCAAAAGAAGCAGAAACCACAGTGGTGGAAACAGAAAGCGAAGCCACAGAACAGGAAGATACAGAAACAGAAAGACCAGATGCCGCTACGGATAACACAGTATCGTATGAGGGCGAGGGATATGCCGTTACCTGTAACATCATAAACAGCTGGGGTGAGGGGTATACGGCAGAGGTATCCATAAAAAACACCAGTGACAAAAAGATACACAACTGGAATCTTATGTTTGCTCTGGACGGGGAAATTTTAAGCATCTGGAATGCAAAAATCAGCAGCCGGAATGAGGATGGGTTATACACTATTGAAGGAGAGTCATACAATTCAAACATAAATCCAGGTTCAGCCGTTAGTTTCGGGTTTAACGCTTCTGGCAGCCAGGAGATACCGGAGTTTCATTTCTCACAGTCTGTACAGATGCCGGTGGAAGAAGGAGATTTTGAGGTTGATTATGCTGTGTCTGATGACTGGGAAACCGGATTTGTCGGGGAAATTGGAATCCTGAACAGGTCTTCCAAAAGTTTTAAGGACTGGTGTATAACATTTGACTGGGATAATGACATTGATGGCATCTGGAATGCGAAAATTGTCAGCCATGAGGAAAACCATTATGTCATAAGCTGTGAGGAATACAACCGGATTATTGAAGCCGGGCAGCGGGTGCAGTTCGGGTTTTCCTGCCCTTCCAGCAAAAGCAGTAGCCAGCCGGAAAACATAGCGGTGTCACATTTTACGGATGGTGACGGTAAGGAGGAAGACAACGGGGATGCAGAAGACGAAATAGACCCGTCAGAGGTTACGGAATATGTGGATATTGAGTTCCAGAACGGAAACTGTGCGCAGTCCGTGCTTGATGACATGCAGTTTGTTAATTATGCGCCGGAGCTGCTGGATGTGGCATGGGTTTCATCTGATGAATCCGTGGTGACGAATGACGGACATGTCACAAGGGGAGGGGAAGACCGGACGGTGACGGTTACTGCCGGGATTCAGTATAAAGGGAAGGACTACAAGAAGGAATTTACGCTTACGGTAAAAAGAAAGACGGATATTGACGTTGATACGCTGCAGGACTATTCACTCAGCCAGCTGGAACAGATGAACTGCGGGGATGAAGATTATGATGTGGATGTGAATGATTACAGGTATCTGGAGAGTATATATGGAACTTACAGTGAGATAAAAGTAGATTCATATGAAACAGCTTTGTTTTCTTTGTATAATATCAGGTCGCTTCTGGGGATAGGAAATCCATTTGAGGAGCTGAGGGTGACGGATGTGAAAGCGGATGAAGCAGGATATATCTTCAAGTTTAACCAGATGTACAGGGGACTGCAGGTTATTGACAGTGGAATTACAGTTTCATCTGATGAAAATGGAAAGGTTGATTATCTGGATTCGGGTTATTTTCCGGTTTTGAATGAGTTAAATACCAGTCCACAGATTACAAGGGATGAGGCTGTAAAAATAGCAGAGCAGGATGGTTACAGAAAAGTAGAATCTGACGAAGAAGGTGATGAGGGATATAAAGACCTGCAGGTGTTCAATGAATATGGAAAAGGCAGTATTGTGTGGAGTCTGGTCTGTCAGAAACAAGGGGAATCGTATGAGGTGTATGAAGTTCTGGTTGATGCACGGATAGGAGAAATTATATGTGCATTTAATATGGCATATGATATGAGAAAGAAGGCAAGTGGTGAAGATATATTGGGGAAAACAAGGGAGTTTTATATAAATAAAAAAGGATTTACTTTTATAAATCCTAAGTACCGCCTGGAGGATACAAAGTATAAAATAGAAATATATAATGCCAAACATGGTATAATTGGTAAAAATGCTAAATTAATAGAAAAAAGCGATAATTTTTGGTCAAAGACAGAAGTTTCTGCCATGGCTAACATGGAATGCATATATGATTACTTTAAGAAAAAATATAAACTAAAGTCATATGATAATAAGGGTAGTAAAATTAAAGTGTATATCTATACGTCTATAGAAGATAATGCATATTGGAATGGTCATGGAATATGGATTGGAAAAGGGACAGGATGGACTTTTAAAGAAATATCGTTAGCTGCAGGAATGGATGTTATGGCGCATGAATTTACGCACGCGATTATAGAGAATAAAACAAACCTGAGAAATAAAGGGACAGTAGGAATTATAAATGAGGCATACGCAGATATTTTTGGTTGTTATACAGAAGGTAACTGGGAAATGGGTGAGGAGGTAACGGTTGGAGATTGTTTAAGAAATTTAAAGAATCCAGAGGATAGTGGTAATGCCCAAAAGGTTGGTGGAAAAAACTATGTGAGATATGATGACTTTAGTGTAGAAAATGACTTTGGTGGGGTGCATGTAAATTCTACTGTTATATCACATGTTGCGTATATGATGGAAAAAGAGAAGAAACAATTCTCTGTGGAACCTGAGAAAATATGGTATGAATCATTGTGTTTGGGATATAAAAAACACTCTGATTTATATGATGTGAGAAAGAAGGTTATCAAAGCAGCAGAAAAGTTAAAGTCTTCTAAGAGGGACATTAAGAGAATAGAAACCCTGTTTGATGAAGCCAATATTATGGAAGAAAATTGCGATGAGTCAGACGAATATTATAAAAAGCTGGATAAAGAAATCAAAAATTCGAAAAAATTAACTTATTTAGAGGATAATTATCAAATAATAGGTAAGGTAGTGGTGGCAGACAAGGATTTTGATTTCAGTAATAACATGATTTTGGATTCTGTCCAGGTAAAGGATGCTTTTGGAAAGGAAATTGTAAAAACAGACGAGCGCGGAAATTATTTAGCAGATGTTAAGGAAGATAATCCGGTAATGTTACATTTTAGTAAGGATGGTTACTTGGATGAAACGATGTATGTTGCTGGTGAAAGTATTATTGGGCAGAATACGCATTACTGTGATCTGGTAGAATTAATACCAGAAGCCGATAAGGGAAAAGGGAAAGCAGATGGTTTTATTAGAGACTCTGTTACCTGGGATGGAATAAAGGGATTAAAAGTCTGTATTCGGAAAGGCATAAATAATATATATACGAATCCAGAAGCCATTATTGAGTCAGAACAAGGTGGATATTACCAGACACCAGAATTAGAAGCGGGAAATTATTGTCTGGAAATCAGTTCTTCGGACGAAAAATATATGTCAGCGTATTTTAATATAAAGATTTTTGGTGGTTCCACAATAAAGAACCAGAATATAAGTATGTCAGATTCTCTTGAGGATAACCAGATGCGAGTGGTACTTACATGGGGAGAAAAACCGAGGGATTTGGATTCTCATTTAATATACCATTTATCAAATGGTGAGGATGGGCATATCTATTATAACAAACCAGAAAGTATGGTAAACAATGTCTGTATAGCGAAACTGGATAGGGATGATACGAAAGGCTACGGTCCGGAAACCACAACCATATATGATGATGAAACGGGAGATTACACATTTTATGTGGAAAATTTTAGTAAAGAAACGGGTCTGGGTGATGGGAATGCCATGGTTAAAGTTTATCTTGGGAATCAACAGGTTCCTTTATATACATTTACTGTGCCTGACGGAAGAGGAAAAATCTGGACGGTTTTTAAGTATAACAGTGCGGCAGGAAGGCTGTCCGTTATAAATGAACTGGGTTCTCAGGTGAAATAGCAGTTTGTCAAAGAATTTGTTAAACATATATCATGGTAGTATGGGAAATAAGAAGGATGCAAATTGAGAAAAATAAATGTAGCCGTTTCCGTGAGGTAAGGGAAACTTGTAAAAAGTGTATGAACTGTATAAATCCGGATACCCAAACTGATTTCTGTTGTAATTGAACTTAATAAGGGGAAAGAGACTGGGATTATGAAAAAAAGAGTATCTTCTGTATGTATTATTACTTTGTTTGCAATATGTATAAGTCTATATATTTGTGCACATGAACTATATTTATGGGGAGGATGTTCTGGTACTAATTCAGAACATCCGGATACAGACAGGAAATTAATTAACTTGGAAGATGGCATGTATAAATTGGAGGACATAAGGACAGATGAAACCATTCTTGCAGTCAAATATGAAAACTGGGCATGGGGACATCAGAATTATCTGCTGGTAATTAACAAACGAGGCAAGTGTAAATTCCTGAATCTGGAAGATGAGAAACCAGAGGAAGAAAATATGCTTTTCTTTATGGATGCATGTCTGGCAGATGATGGTATACCATATTTAAAGAAAACACTGGAATTGGGTAATGACCTGCTGGAAACGATTATTAATACAAAGGATTTTGACATGAAAAAAACCGGAGAGGCATGGGACGCAGGATGTTTATGTTATTACAGTGTATATGGAGGTGGGGAACAACGGAAACTGGTATGCATGCAGACAGACGGGGATATTGAACGCCGGAGCCGTTTTTGTGAGGTAAAAGAAATCTGTGAAAAGATGTATGAACTGTATAGGTCTGGATATCATGAGAGAGGGGATGAAAAACGATGATCCGCGCTTATTCTGAGGACTATCTGGTATCCGCCCAGAAAATCATGGGAGACATGTTTGATTATGCAGGCAATAGGTGTCAACTCTGTCTGGATGATTTTTTTGACATGTTTGTGGTATCGGATATTGCTTATCAGTTCCAGACAGGGAATCCTGCATACATAGCAGGGAAAAACGGGTGTGAAATTGCAAAAGAAGTGATAGAAAAAAGCGGACTGGGAAGGATAGAGCTTCCGGACGAAATGTATCTGGACAAGTCCCCGGAGTATTGGAGCGGTTGGGCGCTGGCGTATTATCAGTGGTATACCTGTAAGCCTTTCCGAAGAATCCGGAAGGCAGTATCGGCGGGGGAAATTCTAAAGATGTATCCGGTATTCCATGAAATGGATATTATGCAGTTTGTGGAGGCAATGGATAAAAAGTTTAAAGAGTATTATATGGAGACAAATCTAAAACGGATTCGGATAAATGCCGGACTTACGCAGGCTGAACTTGCAGAACTTTCTGAAGTGCCGGTGCGGCAGATACAGCTTTTTGAACAGCGGCAGAGAGATATTAATCATACGAAAGCAATAAATGTCATGTGGCTGGGGCAGATATTGGGATGCAGAATGGAAGATTTGCTGGAGATATAAATTCTAAATGGCAGGGAGGTAAGTTATGAAAGGGGAAAGGCATTCTAAGAAAACATATATCAGACGTTTTGATTCCTGTCCGGTTCACTATTTATTTCTGACAGAGAAAATGGATACCAGCGGATGTATTTCGTGTATCCGCCAGTATCCGGATTCAGTGCAAAAATCAGTTCTGTTATATCAGCTTGGGAAGTTGTAAAAATTTATTTTCCGGTATAAATAAACGGACTAATCGCTCCTGCAAGCTGTGCCACAGGCATACTCTGTAACCAGATGCGTCCCGGACCGGTAATGACTGTGTTAAACATTCCCTCACCGCCGAAGAGCATATTTTTTACGCCCGGTACGGTCTGGATGTCAATGGAGCAGGTCATTGTCATGGCGGCAAGATAGCCGGTGTCGATGATAATCTGCTGTCCTGCTGCTAATTCATATTCTTTGACATAACCGTCAAATTCAAGGAAAACAACGCCGTTACCGGTCAGCTTCTGCATAATGAAACCTTCGCCGCCGAATAAACCGCTTGCCAGCCGCTTCTGGAAAAAGACGGACATTTCTATGCCTTCCGTGGATGCAAGGAAGGCGCTTTTCTGTGCAACGATTTCCTGGCCCGGTGCGATGTTGAATGCGCGGATGGAACCCGGAAAGCTGGATGCAAATGCAATCATTCCGTTTCCGCCCACTGCGGTATAGCGGTTGACAAACATGCTTTCACCGGAAAAGGCACGTCCGAACATTTTGCCGATGCCGCCGTTACTGGTCGTTTCCATCTTCATGTTTGGGGACATCCATGACATGGCGCCTTTTTCAGTAATCATGGTTTCATTGCTGTCAAGATTGCAGATGACTGCTGGTAATGGTTCCCCTTCAATTGTGTAATTCATAACTATCCTCCTAAAGTATTTTATTTGCTGCATTTATTGTAGCAGAACAGAAAGCGAAAGAAAACAGGAAATTTATGTCCTTTTATATTTCCTCGTAGCGTATCGGGAATTTGTCTTTTCCGCAGACATGTTTTTCATTGTTTTCGCAGATGATGTAATCCCCCTCGCGGATAAAAACCAGCCCGCGTCTGTTTCTTACATAAGGACAGACGATGGTGCCGTCGTCCCTTTTAATCTGTATGAGTCCGTCTGTGACAAGTCCGTCATTTGTAATTACCTGTGAGTACAGCCGGAATCCGTCTTCCATTCCTTTTCCGATTTCGTACTGGGCGGCAGTAACCGTCAGTGATACACGTTTATATTCTTTCATAATGGCGCCCTCCTTTTGTTCAAATTTTATTTCTTAATTTAATTATAGCATGGTTTTAGGAAATTCGCACTATTTTGTTGAATTTTATAAGAACCGGGACTATAATGGATAAATAAACAAAGAAAAATGCCAAAGAGGGTGTATCAGATGATGCCCCTCTTTTTTACGTGAGGAGTGATGGCAATGAGAAGTCTGGAGACAAATGACTGGGTGATTTTAAACAGTATCATCTATAAAATTTATACGACAGAAGATTTTGACGGAATGCGCAGGGAACTGCTGGAGCAGCTTAAGATGGTCGAGGATTTTGACAGCGCTGATTTTTACCTGGCGTCTGCAGAGGACGGGAAAAGCTTAAGTAACGGCGTGACCTATAACTGTGAGGAAAATCTGTGTCGGGTGTATGAGGAAATGGATTACAGCCGGGGGATTATGCTGGGCGGAAAGGCATTAATCTACCGGGAAACGGACATTATCAGCGATGAGGCGAGGGTACAGACGGAGTATTACCAGAAGGTGTATAAGCCGAATAACTGGCATTTTGCCCTGCAGATGATTCTGGCAAGGAACAAGAAATTTCTGGGGGTTATTACATTTTACCGGACGATTGGCAAGGATGATTTTCAATATAATGACATATTCCTTCTGGACATGTTAAAGGAACATCTGTCCTACCGCCTGGAGCAGCACAGGAACGAAGAGGAAAATGGGGATAAGCTGACCATTACGGATGCAGTGGAAAAATACCATCTTACCCGAAGGGAACACACCATTCTGCAGATGCTGCTGGGCGGAGAGGAAAATGCCGTGGTCTGTGAGGAGCTTGCCATCAGTCCGAACACATTAAAAAAACATATATGCAATATTTATTGTAAACTGGGTATCAGCAACCGGATACAGATGTTTAAAATGATTCGGGAGAAGGAGTGATTTTGTAAGAAATGCTACTTTCGGAGTACGAAGATGGGGAAAGATAAGAATTGTATTATGTCGAAAACTGGTCTATTATCGTTAGCATACAAAAGAACATGAAACCTGCGTTTCAGAATACAGCGAAGAGGCTGCCGTGTACCGGCGGTCTCTTTTTTTATTTTTGGCGGGGTTTGGAAGATAGTGATGTTCAGAAGGAGGATATATTATGAAAGAATTAGTTATGATTACCAGACCGGAAAACCTTGAGGATATTAAAAATATTCTGGATGATGTCAACTGCGGCGGTATGACATTATCCACTGTTATGGGATGCGGAACCCAGAAGGGAATGGATGCCGAGCTGGCGGAAACGGTCAACGAGATTAAGGGATTTAAAACCACCATTAACCTGCTTCCGAAAATCCGGGTGGAGGTTGTTGTGGAAAATAAGGATGTGGAGTCCATTATCACGGCAGTCCGTGAAAAATGTGCAACCGACCGCGTCGGGGATGGAAAGATATTTATCCGCAATATCGAGGACGTCATCCGTATCCGTACCGGGGAGCGCGGAACAAAGGCGATGTAGGGGACAGGAGGTGATCCCATGGGACATATTGTAGAAATAGAAGGTGTTAATAAAATCTACGGCAAAAACCACGTGGTGCGGGATTTGAACCTGACCGTGGAGGAAGGCGAGTTTCTGACACTGCTCGGCTCCTCCGGGTGCGGCAAGACGACTACTTTGCGCATGATTGCAGGCTTTGAGGAGCCAAGTACCGGAAGCATTAAGGTAGAGGGCGAATCCATTGAGGAAAAAGAGCCGTTTGAGCGCAATGTCAATACAGTGTTCCAGAGCTATGCGCTTTTTCCGCACAAGACCATTTTTGATAATATCGCCTACGGCTTAAAGATGAAAAAGGTTCCAAAGGATGAAATCCGCAGGCGTGTCATGGAAATGATGGAACTGGTGCAGCTCGGCGGGTTTGAGAAACGCTATCCGGCCCAGCTGTCCGGCGGACAGAAGCAGAGGGTTGCCATTGCACGCGCGTTAATCAACCGTCCGCGGGTCCTGCTTTTAGACGAGCCGCTGGGGGCGCTGGATTTAAAGCTGCGGAAACAGATGCAGCTGGAACTGAAACGGCTGCAGCGGAAACTGAATATCACATTTATTTATGTGACGCACGACCAGGAGGAAGCGCTGACGATGAGCGACCGGATTGCCATTATGCATGACGGGGTACTGGACCAGCTTGGGACGCCGGCAGAAATCTATGAGCAGCCGAAGACAAAGTTTGTTGCGACCTTTATCGGGGAAACCAACACATTTGACGGCTGCGTGAGCGCCATAGACGGGACGGATATAACGGTAAACCTGGAAAACGGCGCCGTGGCGGGAAGCGGAAGCGGCTTTTCCATCCTGGAGTTTCTGACAGTTTCCGTCCGGCCGGAAAAAATGAAATTTTCCATGGAACCGGTGGAAGGGTTTTCCCTCAGGGCAAAGGTAAAGGATTTTGTCTATGTCGGAAATGTGATTAAGTGTATTGCATCGCTGCCAAACGGAAATGAAGTGCGGATTGAACGGCTGGCGGGCGAAGAGCTGCCGGAAGCCGGGGCGCGTATTTTCCTCTACTGGGAAAGGGAAGATGCAGTATTAATCCATAACCGGGATCATCTGATGTTCCAGATGCTCGAAAATATACGGCTTTCATAGGAGGTGGGCATATGGACAAAAAAATATCCAGACACGAGTGGAAATCCAATCTGCTCCCGGCGCTGGTGATGGTGGGACCGGTGACACTGGTACTGGTGTTTCTGGTAGCTGTGCCGTTACTCTATGTCGGGGTTATGAGTTTCTGTTCGATTGATGAATACTACAATGTCGTTTTTAAATTTTCCGCGGAAAATTACGCAAGACTGCTGAATGCGGATTACCTGAAAATCTACGGACAGTCGCTGGTTGTGGCATTCATTACAACAGTTCTGTGTATTCTGGTTGGATATCCGTTTTCTTACCTGATTGCAAGGACAAAGAGCAAACGGAAAACACTGTTATATATGTTGGTGATTATTCCGTTCTGGACCAATTCCCTGATTCGTATTTACGGATGGAGGACGTTTCTTGGGACAAACGGATGGCTGAATGAGCTCCTGCAGTTTCTGCATCTGACGGGGGAGCCGGTGGATTTTCTGTTTCAGCAGGGAACTACCGTGCTTGGTATGGTGTACTGCCTGATTCCGTTTATGATTCTGCCGCTTTATACGGCAATCGAAAAGCTGGACGGCAATCTGCTGGAAGCGTCCGCAGACCTTGGCGCACGTCCTTTTGCAACATTTTTCCAGGTGATACTGCCTCTGACCTCCAGCGGAATCTTTTCCGGAAGCATCATGGTATTTATTCCGTGCCTGGGATACTTCTTTGTGGCGGATATTCTGGGAGGCGGAAATTCAGATGTGATTGGAAACCTGATTGAGCGCCAGTTCCAGAGCGGAAACAACTGGCCGCTCGGAGCAGCGTTATCCATTATTCTGATTGTTGTGACGCTGGTGCTGGTAAAGATTTATCAGAAAATCGGGGGTGATTTGGAGAGTTTGGGAACATAGGAGGCGCTTATGAGTAGAAAAGGAAAATCGAGGGCAAAAAAGGGACTTGGCGGATTTTTCTGTGTGCTGGTTTACCTGTTTTTGTTCCTGCCGATTGCGGTCATTGTGGTAAATTCCTTTAATGCAACCACATCAAAACCGTATTTGTCATGGAAAGGGTTTACCTTTGACTGGTACATAAACATCTGGGAAAACCGTTCACTCCTGGATGCATTTGGAAATACCATGATGATTGCAGCGGTGAGTACCATTCTGGCAACCATTATCGGAACGGTCGGGGCGGTGGGAATGTACAAATATAAATTCAGGGGAAAGGGAATCATTGACGGTCTGCTGTACATCCCTGTGGTGATACCGGAAATCGTGCTTGGAATTTCCCTGCTTACGATTTTTACCAACACGCATATTCCGCGGGGAATGCTGACGCTGATACTGGCGCATGTAACGTTTTCCATTCCCTATGTGATATTTAATGTGCGGGCAAGGCTGTCCGGCTATGACAATTCCATTGAGGAGGCAAGCCTGGACCTTGGCGCAAACCGGATTACGACTTTTTTTGAAGTGACGCTTCCGGTACTCGCACCGGGAATTGCGGGCGGAGCGCTTCTGGCGTTTACGCTTTCAATTGATGATGTGATTATCAGCTATTTTGTAAACGGGCAGACGAAAACCTATCCGCTTAAGGTAATGGAAAGCATTAAAAGCGGTGTGGCGCCGGATGTAAACGCGCTGTCCACGCTGATTCTTGTGGGGACAATATTACTGGTTGTTCTGACACAGAGCAATCTGTTTAAGAAGAAAAAAGGAGGAAAATAAGATGGGAAGAAAATCAAGAAAAATGAGGGTTGCGATTATGTTAGTGTTTGCACTTGGCGCAGGCCTTCTGGCCGGCTGCGGCGATTCAGGAAGCAAAAGCTCGGAAACAATTAACATATTCGTGTGGACAGAGTATGTGCCGGATTCTGTGTTTGAAAAGTTTGAAGAGAAAACCGGGATACACTGCAACGTTTCCACCTATTCCTCCAATGAGGACATGCTGGCAAAGGTGAAATCCGAGGCGGAAGGAACCTATGACATTGTGCTGCCAAGTGATTATGCGGTGGAACAGCTGATTGCGCAGGATAAACTGATGAAGCTGGATAAGGAAAAGCTTACCAACCTGGGAAATATTAAGGACGCCTACCTGAATCTGCCTTATGATCCGGGCAATGACTACAGTGTCCCTTACCAGGGCGGAGTGGCTGCGATTGCAGTCAATACGGCAAAGGTGGACAAGGAAATCACATCTTATCATGATTTGTTTGACGAATCCCTTGCGGGAAGCATTGTTGCGCTGGACGATTACCGGGCGGTCATTGGAATGACGGCAAGAAGCATGGGATACAGCATGAGTGAAACAGATGCGGACAAGCTTGGGGAAATCCAGGAAAAGCTTCTGACATTAAAAGATAATATCAAGCTTTATGATTCCGACAGTCCGAAATCCGCGCTGATTTCCGGGGACTGTACCGTGGGTTTTGTATGGAGCGCGGAAATTGCGCTGGCAATGAACGAAAATCCGGATATCCAGGTGGTTTACCCGTCCGAGGGACCATATGTGTTTATGGATAACTGGTGCATCTTAAAAGGAAGCAGCCACTTTGACGCTTCCATGAAATTCATTAATTTTATGCTGGATGGCGAGAGCGCGAAGATGGTTTCGGAAGAATTTCCGTATCTGTGCCCGAACGAGGCAGCTGTGGAGGCAGTGGGAGAGGAATATTCAGGAAACCCGGCAAAGAACCCGCCGGAGGACGTTATTGCAGCCGGGGAATATGTGTCAAACCTGGATACGGAGACACTTGCGGTCTATGACGAAATGTGGACAAAACTAAAGAAATAGGGAGAAAGCTGCATGAAGATTGATTTTCTGTACTTAAATGAACCGGATATGATTCAGGCAGGGGTGCTGGACAGTGTACGCTGCATAGAGGCCATGCGGGAAACACTCTCGCTTTTTGGCAGACATGATTTTTTGCTGGGCGGGCCAAAGGCGGATGAGCACGGGCTGCAGATGAATTTTCCGGCGGATTCGGATATTCCCGGTTTTCCGCTGGACGACGGGCCGGACCGGAGATTTATGGCAATGCCTGCATATCTCGGCGGGAAATACCATATCGCAGGGCAGAAGTATTACGGCTCCAACAGCCATAACAGCGCGCTCGGACTGCCAAGGTCCATTCTGATGGTAACGCTTTCGGACGTGGACACGGGAGCACCGGTTGCGCAGATGTCCGCCAATCTGCTGAGTGCGATGCGCACGGGCGCCATGCCTGCGATGGCGGCGACTTATCTGGCGAATCAGGATTCCAGAGTACTTTCCCTGATTGGACCGGGCGTCATAAACAAATGTGCCCTGATGTGTTACATGGAGGTGCTGCCGGAAATAGACACCATTAAGCTGAAAGGCAGTTCCCCGGCGTCAAAAACTGCCCTTGCCATGAAGGAATTTATTAAGGAACGTTACCCGCAGGTAAAAGACATTATCATCTGTTCCACGCTGGAAGAAGCCTGCCGGGACGCGGATGTTGTCAGCGAGGCAATGTCGGTCACAAAGCAGGACATGGAAGAATTTAAGATGGAGTGGTTTCAAAAGGGCGCCACCGTTTTTTCCATGGGAACTTATTTTTCAAAGGAATATGAAAAGTTCCTCGGTACGAAAATGGTGGTGGACAACTACGGGATGTATGAAAAATACATGAACAACTTTATTGCGCGCGGTCCGGTGGATGAGCTGGGAAGAAAGCGGGAATGGTGCATTATGGGAATGCATTTTGTCCATCTGGTAAACACCGGACAGGTGAAACGGGAGCAGGTCGTAAATCTCTGTGACATTGTAAACGGGCGTTCCGCGGGCAGGACGGATAAGGACGAGATTGTGATGTGCAGTATCGGCGGTATGCCGCTGGAAGATCTGGCATGGGGATACGAGTGTTTCCAGAGGGCGAAGGAGCTTGGGATTGGTACGAAGCTTACGCTGTGGGACGAGCCATATATGTGTTAATACAAGGGTACAGGCAGCAAGCCGTTCCTGGCTGTTTCGGACACTGCGAAGCAACGGAGCAATTTATGCATGAAAAAAGTAAGAAAAGGAGAAAGCAATGAGTTATCCAGCAATAGATTTCCTTTTCCTGAGTGAAGAGGACATGATAAAGGCTGGCGTCAAGGACATGCCGGCATGTATTGAAGCAATGGAAGAAGTGATTAAATGTTTAAATACCGGCGATTATGTGATGGGCGGGGAAAACCATAATTCCCACGGAAGCCAGGTATCATTTCCCAAAAACCCGCCGTTTCCCAATATGCCAAAGGATGAGGGGGACGACCGGAGGTTTATGGCAATGCCGGCGTATATTGGCGGACCGTTTGATTTGATGGGAATGAAATGGTACGGTTCCAATTCGGCAAACCGGAAGAAGGGGCTGCCGCGTTCGATTCTGACCGTGATGTTAAACGACAAGGACACGGGCGCGCCGATTGCCCTGATGAGCGCAAACCTATTAAGCGCCTACCGTACCGGGGCGGTTCCGGGGGTCGGGGCAAAATACCTGGCAAAAAAGGACGCTAGCGTCTGCGGCATCTGCGGACCGGGCGTGATGGGAAAAACCTCGCTGGCAGCAATTCTTGCCGCCTGCCCGAACATTACGGAAGTAAAAGTGAAGGGACGCGGACAAAGCTCACTGGACGCATTTGTTTCTTATGTAAAGGAAACCTATCCTTCCCTGGAAAAGGTGGATGCCGTGGAAACGGTGGAGGAGCTGGTAAAAAACAGTGATGTGGTTTCCTTTGCAAACAGCGGAGGCATAGACCCGTCCGCCTATCCGTTTGTAAAAAGCGAATGGATTCAACCGGGCGCGCTGTTAATCGGACTGAGCTGTTTTGACATGGATGCTGTGGATATGCGCGACCACTGCACGCTTGTTGTGGATAACATGCAGCTGTACGAGGCATGGGAGGAGGAATTTCCATATCCGTCCTTCGGTCCCAATAACATTATCGGTTCAAAATTCACGGATATGGCGCATGACGGAATCATTTCCAAAAGCGATATCACGGATCTGGGGGATATTATTTATGGAAAAAAGCCGGGACGTGTCAGTGACGAACAGATTTTTGTCTATTCTGTGGGAGGAATGCCGGTCGAAGACGTGGCGTGGGGCAAAATTTGCTATGAAAAGGCAGTGAAGCTTGGGCTTGGGACAAAGCTTCATCTCTGGGACAAGCCTGACATGAGCTGAATTACATATAATAAAATTACGATTTAATTTATGGCGATATGTAAAAAATATACCGCTTTATATAGAAGGGATGTGTCATAAATGGAAAACAGAATTGAAACCCACCCTGTTTTAGGCGAGATACCAAAAGGAAAACGGGTGACATTTACTTATAATGACCGGGAACTGGAGGGCTATGAGGGGGAACCGATTGCCGCTGCATTAAAGTCTGCGGGAGTGATGGTTCACCGTTATACAAAAAAGGAACATCAGCCGAGAGGGATTTTCTGTGCCATCGGACGCTGTACGGACTGCGTGATGGTGGTGGACGGAAAGCCGAATGTGCGTACCTGCGTCACACCGCTTGCAGAGGGAATGAAGGTTCAGACGCAGTACGGCGTGAGTGGTAAACCGTTTGAAGAACAGGACAGAGCGTGAAAGTTGTGTCATATTTTTATGAAAATCCGTCATTCAAAGGAGGCAGGAGACAGATATGAAAAGATACGATTTGATTATCGTTGGGGCAGGCCCTTCGGGACTGTCCGCAGCGGTTGAAGCGGCAAAGCGCGGGCTTAAGGTTGTGGTATTTGATGAAAACGAAAAGCCCGGCGGACAGCTTTTTAAGCAGATACATAAGTTTTTCGGTTCCAAAGAGCATAAGGCAAAAATCCGCGGATTTGTGATCGGGCAGCAGCTGCTGGAAGAGGCAGAGGCAGCGGGGGTAAAAACGGTTCTGAATGCCACGGTAATCGGTCTTTACCAGGACCGGGAGGTTGTGGTAAAAATCGGTGAGGAAGTCCGGCATTACAAAGGGGACAGCATTATCATTGCCACCGGAGCCGCCGAAAACATGGTGACATTTGACGGCTGGACGCTTCCGGGCGTGATTGGTGCAGGTGCGGCGCAAACCATGATGAACCTTCACGGCGTAAAACCGGGAAATAAGATACTAATGCTTGGTTCTGGAAATGTGGGACTGGTTGTCAGCTTCCAGCTTCTGCAGTGCGGCTGTGAAGTCGTTGCTCTGGTAGATGCTGCACCGAAAGTCGGCGGCTACGGCGTACACGCGGCAAAAGTTGCAAGAACGGGAGTGCCGTTTTATCTGTCACATACCATTGTAAGAGCCGAGGGTGAAGAGTGCGTGATTGGCGTTACCATTGCCGAGGTGGATAGCGATTTTAAGTTTATTCCGGGAACGGAAAAGCATTTTGACGTGGATACCATCTGTCTGGCAGTCGGACTTTCCCCGATGTCACAGCTTTTAAAGATGGCAGGCTGTGAAATGGAGGACAATCCAAGGCGGGGCGGACAGGTTCCAGTCTGTGATTCTTGCGGGAGGACTTCCCTGCCGGGAGTATTTGTGGCAGGCGACGTTTCAGGAATTGAAGAAGCAAGCTCCGCCATGATTGAAGGACGCATGGCGGGAACTGCCGCGGCAGAATATCTGGGATTTATTGATAAAAAGGAGCTTGAAGCGGAGCTTTTGTCATTAAATTCCGCCCTTGACGGATTAAGGAGGGGAATGTTTGCGCCTGAAAACCGCGGAAAAAACATTACGGAAACGGAAGAACATATTCCTGTTTCTGAAAATCTGCTGAAGCACGGATATGTTACCGACGAGGAGATTACCCGGTTTCCGGGATTTACCCATACCGCGGGCGTACACCCGGTCATGGAGTGTACCCAGAATATTCCGTGTAACCCGTGCCAGGATGCGTGTCCGAAGGGCTGTATCCGAATTGGGGAAAAAATCACGTCCCTGCCGTCCGTGAATCCGGAAGCGGACTGCATTGGCTGCGGCATGTGCGTGGCAAGCTGTTCCGGGCAGGCAATTTTCCTTGTGGATGAAACCTTTGAGGACGGTTACGCAAGCGTAACGATTCCATATGAATTTCTTCCGCTTCCGGCAGCCGGAACAAAGGGTGCGGCACTTGGAAGAAACGGGCAGAAGGTCTGCGACTCGGAGGTGGTTTCCGTGAAAAGCGTCCCGGCATACGACAAAACAAATCTGCTGACAATGAAGGTGCCTGCGGATTATGCGGACAGGGCAAGATTTTTCAGAGTGTAGGAGGAGCAGGCTATGAAAAAAGTAAACGACCGTTCAAGGGATATCGGGGAATTTATTCCGGCAGAGGACGACGGCAGAATCATCTGCCGCTGTGAGGAAATTACGAAGGGGGAAATCCGTAAAGCGGTTCATGAGGGAATGTTCACGCTGACGGAAATCCGCAGATATTTGCGAACCGGCATGGGACTGTGCCAGGGGCAGACCTGCGCAAAACTGGTAAAAAGCATTGTGGCGGCGGAACTTCATGTATCCCCGGCAGAGCTGGAGCCGGCAACTTCGCGTGTTCCGATGCGTCCGATTGAGATGCGCATACTGGGTAATGAGGCAAAAGGGGGCGATTTCAATGAATAACTGTGCAGATGTAATTATTATTGGCGGCGGAGTCATCGGCTGTGCCACCGCCTATTACCTGGCAAAGGCGGGAAGCAGCGTAATCGTGCTGGAGGGCAGCGACCATATCGGGGACGGCGGTTCTTCCAGAAACGGCGGCGGTGTGCGCCAGTCAGGGCGCGCCCCGAGGGAGCTTCCGCTTGCCATGTATGGAATCCGAAATCTCTGGCCGACGCTGTCGGAGGAACTGGAGGTGGACTGTGAGTACCACCAGGACGGAAACCTCAGGCTTGGAAAAAATGAAAAGCACGCACAGATTCTTACCGGTCTGGCGGACAGGGCGCGCGCCTGCGGACTGGATGTGCGTATGATAGACGGGGACGAGGTAAGACAGATTAATCCGTATTTGTCCCACGAAGTTACTGTGGCTAGCTGGTGTCCGACGGACGGCCATGCGAACCCGCTGACAACCACGCTTGGATTTTACAAGACGGCAAGAAAGCTGGGAGTATGCTTTATTACGGGCGAAAAGGTAATCGGTCTTCAGATGGTCCGCGGCTCTTTGAGAAGAGTTAAAACGGAAAATAACATTTACGAAGGTGAAAAAATTCTGGTGGCGGCAGGTATCCACAGCCGCGAAATTCTGGGAAGTGTCGGCATAGACGTGCCAATGTCACAGTCCCTGCTGGAATGCCTGGTGACAGAAGCCGAGCCGCATATGTTTGACCAGATGCTTGGAACGGCGGAAGCGGATTTTTACGGGCACCAGACAAAGCACGGTTCGTTTGTGTTCGGCGGTTCTTCAGGACTGGAGCCGTTTAACAAGGATAACGGAACGCCGGTAACCAGCAGCCTGACAGCGTCCTGCATCTGCCGGGGGATTATGAAGTACTTCCCGGACCTGGCAGACGCCAAGATTGTCCGGACCTGGGCGGGATGGAGCGACAAAAGTGCAGACGGCGTGCCGGTGCTTGGCACTATTGATGAAGTTCCGGGACTGTATGCGGCATGTGCGTTTACCGGACATGGTTTTGGGATTGCGCCGGCGGTCGGGGAGCAGCTTGCGAAACTGATGCTGACCGGAAGCACGGATGTGGATCTTGCGCCGCTGCATTATGACCGGTTTAAAGCTAAAGATGTAATAGGTTTTTGAAAAAAACCTATTATGTAGCACCAGTCCTTTTGCGAAGCAAAATTAGGATGGACTGGTGTTCGATAAGTAGGAGAATATACATGAATAATTTTAATTTTTGTGTTCCGACAGACATCCGTTTTGGAAAAGGCCAGATTGCATGTCTGCCGGAGGAACTGAAAAAATACGGAAAAAAAGTGCTGCTTGTGTATGGCGGCGGAAGTATGAAACGAACCGGACTATATGACAGCATTATGAATCTGTTAAAAGATTTTGAGGTTTTTGAACTCCCCGGAATTGAGCCGAACCCGAAACTGTCATCCGTGGAAAAAGGCGCCGGGATTTGCAAGGAAAACGGAATTGATGTAATCCTTGCCGTGGGCGGGGGAAGCTGTATTGACGCCAGCAAGCATATTGCGTGCGCGGCTTTTTATGATGGAAATCCATGGGATCTGGTGTTGGACAGAACGAAAGTTTGCGCCGCTCTTCCGGTTGCGGTCGTGCTTACCATCTGCGCCACGGGTTCTGAAATGAACAGCGGGGCGGTGATCAGCAACGAAAAGACAAATGAAAAGCTTGAAATCAATACACCGCTTTTGTATCCGGCGCTTTCCATCTGTGATCCTTCCTATTTATATACACTTCCGGCAAAGCAGACGGCGGCAGGCACTGCGGATATGATATCCCACGTGCTGGAACAGTATTTCCAGCCGAACGACGGCGCTTATCTGACGGACCGTTTGTCGGAAAGTGTGTTAAAGACCTGTATCAGGTACGGCCCGGTGGCAATGAAAGAACCGGAAAACTACGAGGCGAGGTCGAATCTGATGTGGAGCAGCACGGTTGCCTTAAACCACCTGCTGACAGTCGGAAAAGGAGGGGCATGGTCGGTACATCCGATAGAGCATGTGCTGAGTGCATTTTATGATATTACCCACGGGGTGGGACTTGCCATTTTGACTCCGGCGTGGATGCGGTATGTCCTGTCAGATAAAACCGTAAACCGTTTTGCCATGTATGCGGAAAATGTCTGGGATATAAAGGAAAGCGATTCCTTTCAAGCGGCAGAGCTTGCCATTGATAAAACAGAGGAATTTTTTGCATCGCTCGGACTGCCAAAGACATTAAAGGAAGTAGGGATTACTTCTGAAAAGTTTGGGGAAATGGCGAAGGAAGCCGTGCGTACCAGCGGTATTGCAGACAGGAGTTATGTGCATTTGGATGCGGAGGATGTGGAAAAGATTTTTGAAATGTGTGCGGGATAAGGAATAAGTAGATAGCCAAAGTATTTGAAAGATATTGTCAACAAAAGCGATTTGTGGTAAAATACCGTCTGATAAGGAGGCGGGTATATGGAACAGAGAAATCATTTTCTGGACATCGCAAAAGGAATCGCTGTTTTTCTGGTTATTATCACACATTTTTCATGGGAAGAATCCGAACGTCTGCGTTATCTTTTCCCGTTCTGGGTTTCGATGGCAGTCCCGGTTTTTATGATTGTATTCGGCTTTGTCAATACGGCTTCTTATGAGAAAAAGAATATTCAGACTTTGCACCGGGCGTATGCCCCGGATTTGCTGCTGCGCAAATTTGCGCGTTTCACGGTGCCGTTTGCCATTGCATATGTGTTTAATATCATTTTTCACAGCATTATGGTGGAAAAACTGTCATTACGGGAGATAATTGTATACTTTTTCCGCGGGGGAATCGGAGAAAAGGGGACTTATTACTACCCGGTTCTCTTACAGCTCATTTTTCTTTTCCCCGTTTTGTATTTTATCATGAAACGCTATGAAAATGGTCTGTTATTATGCTTCATAATGAATGTGCTGTATGAGCTGCTTGCAAGAATCTGCCTGGTAAATGGGCAATGCTACCGTCTGCTCAGCCTCCGGTACATATTTTTGATTGCCTTTGGGTGTTACTTATACGAATACAATGGAAATAAACTGAAAAGTAAAAACTGGATTTTATTTCTCGTGGGAACTGCTTTTATTGTTTCAACGGACTATTTTGGATATGAACCGCTGACCATTAATTACTGGGAAAGGACATGCGTTTATGCAATACTGTTTTTCCTGCCGTTATTTAGTTTTGCAATGGAGCATGGGCAAAATTTGCGCTGCCGCTTTCTGGAACTGTCTGGCAGGGCGTCTTTTCATATTTTTCTGGTACAGATGCTTTACTATAATTACTGGGAGGAGCGTGTTGGCAGATGGATGCCAGGCCGCGCATGCCATCTGCTTGTGAATATTATCATCTGTGTGTCGGTTGGAGTTGTTTATTATTATATGGAAACCCCGGTTTCCAGGTATGTCATGAAGAAGCTGGCGAATGTTCCGCTTACGGAGTTCAGGCTGTACCAGGTGTTATTTTTAAAGAAAGGAAGACGGGAGACCGTCCGGTTTTGTGAAAAAGGTATTGACTCTCCCCTTAGGTCAGAAGGTAAACTAGCCTCAGATTCGAATCTGACATTACGATTACGAAGGAGGTAGAGGATGCTGCAGATTGGGGAATTTTCCAGGGTGTGCCTTGTCAGCGTTAAAACGCTTCACCATTACGACAGGATTGGTCTGCTGACTCCGGCAGAGGTGGATTCCTTCACCGGTTACCGCTATTACCGGACGGAACAGATTGATACCATGAACTATATCAGACGGCTGAAACGTTATGGTTTTTCCCTGGAGGAAATTCAGCGCCTGATTACCCTTTCGGATCACAAAGAACTTGCAGATGCGCTGCGCAGACAAAAAGAAAAGCTGAAGCAGAAACAGCAGGAGATGAATGCTGTCTTAAACGAACTTCAGGCACACATTTCTGTATTTGAAAGGACAGGTGACATTATGACATACCAGAAGGGTTACACAATTGAAATCAAAAATTCGCCGGCAATGAATGTTCTGGCAAACCGCACCATGATGGGGGTGGATGAATTTGGAAAGTATTACGGGACACTCTTTGAGCGTGTACCAAAAGAGAGGGTTACGCCTACCGGATTAAATGGCGCGAGATATTATGATGAGGAATTTAACCATGATTCCTCCGATATTGAGGTCTTTATCGGAATTAAGGAAAGGGATAAGGCAGATGTGGTTATGGAGCCGTGCGAGTGTGCGATGACTGTACACCGCGGGGGATATTCCACGCTTTCGGAGGCATATGGTGCGGTTGCTTCATGGATTGCCGAGAATGGCTACGAGATTGCGGGGGCGCCGTTTGACCTTTATATTAAAACACAGTTTGATTCGCTTTCGCAGGAGGACTGGGAGACGGAGGTTTATTTTCCGGTTCGGAAAAAGTGATTTTGGATACTGGAATCAAATTTACAGGGCTGCCGGTTGTCAGAGTATATTCTGACAGCCGGCAGTTTGTCGTATGTTCATCGGGATTTAGCCCGAATTGTACTTTGACAGGAAGACATACTTGTAAGTATACTACTTATGAGTATGTATTACAAAAACGGGCAGAGGAGGATACAGGCAATGAGTAAAATTTTACTGGTTGAAGACGATAAGGAAATCAGTACCATGCTAAAGAATTTTCTGGTCACAGAAAAATTTGAAGTAATTACAGCGTATGATGGCAAAAGCGCCCTCGACAGGTTCTTTTCGGATCGTTTTAGTCTGGTTTTGCTGGATTTAATGATACCCCGGATGAGCGGAATGGAAGTAATGGGAAAAATCAGGGAAAACAGCACCGTCCCGATTATTATAATATCGGCGAAAGATACCGATTCTGATAAAACGCTTGGTTTAGGCCTTGGGGCAGATGATTATATCACGAAACCGTTTTCTGTTACAGAAGTACTGGCACGGATCAAAGCAAATATCCGAAGAAATACACAGTATGCTGCAGGTGCCGCAGAGCAGCCAGTACTTCAAAAGGGAAATCTTGTCATGAATCTTAATGAGTATTCTGTAACAAAAAACGGCTGCAAAATAGAACTTACGTCAAAAGAATTTGAAATATTAAAGCTGTTAATGCAGAATCCGAAGAAAGTATATACGAAAGAACAGATGTATTCCCTTGTCTGGAATGATACCTATTATGGTGATGAAAATGCTGTTAATGTCCATATCAGCAGATTGAGGAATAAGATAGAGGATAATCCCCGCAAGCCGCAGTATGTGATTACAGTATGGGGAATCGGATACAAACTGGGGGAGTGAAAAGATGAGTGATAAATTAGTCATATTCTTTTTGGCAGTTGCTGTCTGCTTATTATTCCTTGTGGTTTTATACCAGCGTTTTGTTTTTGGCAGGGGCATACAGGCAAAGATAAGACGGATAAATGAAAAAATGGAGGAAATTTTAAAAACTGGAAGTGACGAAAAAGTAATGGTTTTTACAGACGACCCCGTTTTGATGGAATTAGGAGGACAAATTAACCGCCTGCTGATAGACCGGCAGAAAATAAGGGCGGATTTTAAACGGGAAGAAATTTCATCTAAAAAAATGCTGGCGAATATATCCCATGACATAAAAACACCCCTGACGGTCATACTGGGATATCTGGAAATTATGCGCCTGAATCATGCAGAAGATGAGATGCTGCAGAAAGTAGAAGCAAAAGCAAATCAGGTTATGAATCTTATAAACCAGTTTTTTACACTGGCAAAGCTGGAATCCGGGGATACGAATATCAATCTTCATAAGGTCAATGCCAGCGAAATATGCAGGGAGACGGTTTTAGAGTTTTATGAGCTTCTCTTGCAGAAAGATTTTGATGTTGATTTGTTTATACCGGAAACAGCTGTTTTTGTGCAGGGGGAGAAAGAAGCCCTGCAAAGGATTTTATACAATTTATTGTCAAATGTAATACGCTACGGCTCCGACGGAAAATATTTAGGAGTTTTTTTGCGTCAAGACAAGAGCAATGTATATATTGATGTGGTTGATAAAGGGAAAGGGATTGAACAGGAATTTGCATCGAATGTGTTTGACAGGCTCTATACAATGGAAGATTCCAGAAACAGGGAAATACAAGGGAACGGATTAGGCTTAACGATTGCGAAGAACCTTGCAAAGCAATTAGAGGGCGATATATTTTTAAACAGCATACCGAATGTCAAAACAACTTTTACAGTAAGCCTCAAAAAAATAACTTATTAAATTCCCTGCGAAACACCCTGCGGGTATCCCTTTATGCCCAAAAAGCATGGGCAGGAATAATGAAAGAAATTCGTAAGAATTAGTCAAGAGTTTTGAAAATCTATATCGCTATAATGATATTCATAAAACACCTTTGGGCGTATTGCTACGTCCGAGAAAGGCGTTACTAAGGAAAGGAGGCAAAAAATGTCTTATATTTTGCAAACAAGCCATCTAAGCAAAACGATAGATGGGAAACAGTTAGTCACAGATGTGAATATCCATGTAAAGAAAGGTGAGGTATATGGATTTTTAGGACCGAACGGGGCAGGAAAAACCACGGTGATGAAGATGCTTACCAACCTTTGGAAACCGACAAGCGGCACGGTTGCGCTGTTTGGGAAAGCATTGGAAAAAACTTCTTACGAGGTGCTGAAGCGTATGGGAAGCATCATTGAATTTCCTACATTTTATGACCATATGAGCGGAAAGGACAACTTACAGCTTCATTGTGAGTATATGGGGTATTACAACAAGGGCAGCGTGGAGGAAGCTCTTCAGATGCTTGGGCTTTCTGATGCGGCGGATAAGCCTGCGGGCAGCTATTCTTTAGGAATGAAGCAGCGTCTGGGGATTGCCCGTGCCATATTGTGCAAGCCAGAGTTAGTTATCCTTGACGAGCCGACAAATGGTTTAGACCCCGCAGGAATGAAGCAAATCAGAGATTTGTTTCGGATGCTATGTACCGAGTATGGCATGACGCTTATGATATCCAGCCATCTTCTCCCAGAAATAGAAAGTATTGCCGATACGGTTGGCGTTATCCATCATGGAAAAATGATGAAAGAAATATCCATGAAAGAAATTGCAGAAACAAATACGGCGTATATTGAACTTGCCGTAGAGGATACAAAGAAAGCGGCATATGTTTTAGCTGAAAAAATGCAGTTAAGTAATTTTAAAATCGTAAACGATTCGGGGATTCGTATTTATGAGCAGGGTGTCAGTACACAGAAGATTTCGAGGGAACTGATGGAAAACGGTGCAGAGATTACTTCCATCATCCATCATACGGAAAATCTGGAGGATTATTTCTTAAAATTGACAACGGAGGTGGAAAAATCATGTTAAAGCTAATCCGACTTGAATGGCGAAAGAATAACATTGGGAAATATACAGGGGGTGCAGCCATTATGGCGGCTCTGCTTGGCTTATTTGTTTTTGCATTGGCGTTTTTAGGCATTGCCAACGACCCGGACGGGACACTGGATGCTGCGCCGGGGACCGATGTAATCTCCGCGCCCATCGAGTTATTTACCAGCATGGCGTTTCTTATTTATACCAGTGTTATGCTGGCGTCCTTTATTGTAAGCGCATACAAAAACAAGACAATGAACCTGATGTTTTCCTATCCTGTTAAACGGCAGAAAATTCTGGCTTCCCAAATGATTGCGGTCTGGCTTTTTAATTTTGCCGCGCTCATTTTAACAAAGCTGGCAATTTATATGTGTGTGTTCTTTGGGGCAAAATTTATGCGGTCGTCCTTTGCCGTTGATTTTTCAATAGGCAGCCTGTCATTTTATTTACAGCTGATATTAAAATCAGTGGTAATTGTCAGCATGAGCTTTATTGCCCTGTTTGTCGGTCTGGCATTAAAATCCTCAAAAGCAACGATTGTCACTTCATTTTTGCTGATTTTTCTTACACAGGCGAACATTGGCGATTTTACAATGGCAGGCAACGCAGTATTTCCCGTTATTTTAACGGTTATTTCTTTGGGTTTTGCCGTTTTGTCAATTGTAAATGTGGAAAGCAAAGATTTAATGTAGGGGGGCAGGGTTATGAATATAAAAAGAATCATATTAGCGGGAATTTTAGTGATAGTTCTTGGCATATGCGGGTGCGGGAACAAGGAGAAAAGTGATTCTAAAAAGGAATTTTCAGCAGAGGATATTTCAGAAATTGTACTGGATATTTCCTCCTGGAATTTAAAAGTGCTGGCTTCCAGTGATGAGAAAGTACATATAGCCTGCAGTGGGGATGTCAAAGATGACCGTGATATATCTGTTGTGCAGAAAGATGGAAAACTTATGGTACAGCAGGAGGATGATACGGACAAAAATCTGGCGGAGCAGTTTTCGTTTGGGGAAGCAGGGAAGATAACACTTTATATTCCTGAAAATAATGCTGTTTCACTGGACATTAACAACGGTTCCGGAGAGATGGAGCTGGAAGCGGTCAGCATTACCGCCTTGTCCTTAAACAACGAGTCCGGCTATGTAACGATGTCTGATTTTATGGCTGAAACCGCGAACATAAAATCTCTTTCAGGCGATATTAAAATAGTGGACGCTTCATGTACGGACTCTGCTATCAATACAGAATCGGCATATGTTACCCTGAAAAACACAGTTATTGGAAAGGCTGCTGTTTCGACAGATTCTGGTGAAGTGGGTATCAGTAACGTAAATAACTATGATTCCCTGTCTGTAGAAACAGGTTCGGGAGATATATCACTGTCCCATGAAAGGATGCCGGATCATTTATCCTGCCATATATCCAGTGGTTCGGATGATATCACCGTATCGCTCAAAAATGTGGAATTTAGTATCAATACGGATGGATGTAAGGATGGAAGAATCGGAAAAGGGAAAAACAGTTTATCCATTATGAGCAACAGCGGAACAGTAATTGTAAAATAACTGCCGTAAAGGCTGCAGAGCCTTTGCTGCCGCCAGATAAGGATGTTTTTATGCAGGATACAGTGTAACTCTGTAAAAAGGTTATACAGTATCCTTTTGTTATGCTGCGAATATGACGCATACGATTAATACGCATGTTTAGAATAGTGTGTGCATATAGTTGTTGCCATTCTGCTAATTGTGCGCTATAATAAAAGCATACATTATTTATTTCTTGCGTGTGGAAAGTTGGTGTCTGATTGAATAAAAAAGAAATCATACAAAATGTAATTGAAAATAACGGCGGCATTGCAAAAACTTCAGACTTTGCCGAAAAGGGGATAAATAAATACGAGGTGGCAGCTTTTTGTAAACAAGGGCTTATTGAAAGGATTCGAAGGGGATTTTATCAGCTTCCGCAGAACAATGGCACTATGGAGGAACAGTTAATACATGAGCTTCTTCCGCAGGGGATTATTTGCGTGGAGTCTGCATTATTCCATTATGGATACAATGATTTTTCTCCCCGTGAATGGTCGATTGCCGTACCAAGAACAGCGTCCCGTGTCGTAAAGAATATTGTGGAATTTCCGATGAAGGCATACTATATTCAAAAAGACTTTCTGACAATCGGAAAATCTGTGGATAGTTTTAACGGTGTGACATTGCCCGTGTATGACCGGGAGAGAACCATATGCGATTGCTTTAAGTACCGCACAAAACTTGATAACGAAATTTTCAATAAAGCGGTCAATGCTTACGCTGCTGATGAAAAAAAGAACCTTGCAAATTTGTCAAAATACGCAAAGGAAATGAAACTGTATGCAAGAGTTATGAATGTAATGGAGGTACTGCTCAATGGCTGATATTGCTGCATCCGTACTTGCAAGATTGAAAAATAAGGCAAAAGAAAGCGGATAAAGCTATCAGCTTTGTCTGCAGAAAGTTCCCAACACTCCTGAACAGCTGCAGACTGTAATAGAGACAATCATCTCCACGCCCATAGGCAATGATTTTGTTACCTTTGAGATTAAAGACATTGCCCCTATTGCCGTTGCAAAGAAATACGCCGGTATCGGAGTTTCACTTGTGGCTCGAATTAAAAATACAAAAACACCGTTTAAATTTGAGCGAGTAATGACTTTTGACAGTGATGAAGCGATGCAGAAGAAATGGAAAGCCTTTGTCGGTAAGATTAACATATAGACTGATGATTATAGTATTGTGCTGAAAACAATAAAAGCTTTTCTGACAAAAACATTCACAGCAGCGGTAAAAGGCAAAGAGTTTACGGAGAAATGGTTTGCTGCAGAAAATCAATGGAAGAAGGGGATGTGAAATAAATACCTAAAATGGGGAATCCGGATAAACCGTATAGTTGTGTGACAGAAAAGGTGGATAGAAGGGAGTAATCCAAATGGCGATTAAATCAATAAAGATATTAAATGTAATGGCATTTCAAAGGCTGTGGCGTAAGAATAACGGGACTTGCAGAGTACCTGATGCGAAAGCAGGTGATTCATTTTGTGAAGCATTTCAACTACAGTTTTGTGATGGTATTAATATTTTAATTGGTGAGAACGGAGTGGGAAAAACTACTTTGTTGAAAATGATTTATGCAGCCACACAGTGGTCTGCACCAAAAAAAGACGCGGGAAAAACGCAGAGACTTGTGCAGTTTTTTTCCAGCAGTCTTTCAGATACTGACTTGTTGAAAAATGCCGAAGGATACTCATATTTTGAGATATCAGACGGAACACATAAATTTACTTACAGTTTGTCCCATAAGTCTGTCTGGGATTTTGATGACTGGCTGGGATTAAATATTTCATCTGTTTTTATACCCACGATGGAAATGCTGTCACATTCGCAGGGATTTCTTGCGTTGAACCAGAAATATAAGCTTCCCTTTGATGGCACACAGGTAGATATTGTTGTAAATGCATCTTTGCCGGAAACGAGAGAATTGCCGGATTATATGGAAAGGATTCTGGATAGAATCAGCAATGTGATTGACGGAACCATTATTGTGGAAAATGATATTTTTTATTTGCTGAAAAAAGATGGAAGAAAGATTGATTTTTCACTGGAAGCAGAAGGTTTGAGAAAATTAGGACTGCTTTGGAAACTGATTCGGAATGGATTATTGGAGAAGGGAACAGTGCTGTTGTGGGATGAGCCGGAAGCGAATCTGAATCCGGAATTATTTCCTCTTATCGTGGATATACTGCTTGAACTGGAAGATTCTGGGATACAGATATTTATTGCAACACACAGCTATAATCTTGCAAAATATTTTGAACTTCGAAGAAAAAATGACGGGCAGGTACAGTATCATAATCTGTACAAGGATTCATCGGAAGTAGCAGAAGAGTATGATTGGTTTCATGATTCCGTTTCAGGGGAAGAAGGCATTTTTAGTAAATCTGCGTATTTTTTAGGCGAGTTAAAAGGGAACAGGATTGTTGATGCAGATGATAAATTACTGGATGAAGCACTGAAGAAAAATCTGATGGATTAGGGAGAAGGATATGCAGGACGATAAGATAAAAAAGATATTTCAAGATGAAAACGGTAAGGTACAATTTGATTTTTCTGATGCTGTAAATGTATTTGAGCCTCATGATTTGTCAAAATTGTATTCAGATTATCTGTCGGATGTGGATTTTGTGTTGGAAGAGAAAGAAAAGCTGATATGTCTGGAATATAAAAATGCAAATATTAAAAATGCTGATAATCCCAAAGCATTCCAACAGAAGCTTGCAGAAGAAGCATTTTGGAAAAAAGCAGTTAAAAAGTTTTATGGAACCATGTTTCTTGTCTGGGCATGCAATCAAAATCCATTGGAGAAACCAGTGCAGTATGTTTTGCTGATAGAAAGCACCCCTGGTATGGATAATGCCTTAAAGAAAAGATTTATTATGAAAATGATGCGTCAACTGCCATTTAAATATAATGCACGGAGTGAAATCCGCAGAAAAGTAATTGATGAATTTTGTCTGGTGGATTTAAAGGAGTGGGAGGAAAAGTATCCTCAGTATCCAATTTGCGGTTTGGAGCCGGAGGAGATTTAAGCAAACATTTTAATAGCATTGGAGGATCATACATAATGGCAGATGCAAAAAAGGAACAGGAAAGAGAAGAACTGCACAGGGCAATATGATCAATTGCGGATGATTTAAGAGGCAGTGTTGATGGATGGGATTTTAAGTCGTATGTACTTGGAATCATGTTTTACCGTTATATATCAGAAAATCTCACGAACTATATTAATACAGATGAATGGAAATCAGGTGATGCAGGGTTTGATTATACAGTATTGTCTGATGAAGATGCCGAATAGGCAAGGGCAGATATGATAAGAACGAAAGGATTCTTTATATTGCCGTCAGAGCTGTTTTGCAATGTCAGAAAAAAGGCGAAAGAGGACGAAAATCTGAATATGACACTGGAGCAGGCATTTCATCATATTGAGGAATCAGCAAGGGGAAGTGACAGCGAGGAAAATTTTTCCGGTCTGTTTGATGATATTGATGTCAACAGCAATAAATTAGGGGCGACTGTTGCAAAAAGAAACGAAAAACTTGTAAAGCTGCTGGACGGCGTCGGGGAGATGAAGCTGGGAAATTATCAGGATAATACGATAGATGCCTTTGGCGATGCCTATGAATATTTGATGAGTATGTATGCATCCAATGCAGGTAAATCCGGCGGAGAATTTTTTACACCGCAGGAAGTATCGGAGCTTCTGACAAGACTGGCAGTGGCGGGAAAAAAGGAAGTGAATAAAGTATATGATCCGGCGTGCGGTTCGGGCTCTCTGTTATTAAAAGCGGCAAAAATTTTAGGAAAAGACCATGTAAGGCAGGGATTTTTCGGACAGGAAATTAACCTGACTACATACAATCTTTGCCGTATCAATATGTTTTTACATGACATTGATTATGATAAATTTGATGTTGCACATGAGGACACGTTAGTATCGCCGCGGCATTGGGACGATGAACCTTTTGAAGCCATTGTAAGTAATCCCCCATACTCCATTAAATGGGAGGGTGATAATAATCCCGTATTGATTAATGACCCGAGGTTTTCCCCGGCAGGTGTTCTTGCGCCCAAAAGCAAGGCGGATCTGGCGTTTATTATGCATTCCCTGTCATGGCTTGCAACCAACGGAACGGCAGCAGTTGTATGTTTTCCGGGAATCATGTACCGTGGCGGCGCGGAAAAGAAAATCAGGCAGTATTTGATTGATAATAACTTCATTGATACCATTATCCAGCTGCCGGGCAATTTGTTTTTTGGAACATCTATTACAACCTGCATTATGGTTTTAAAGAAATCAAAATCCGAGAACAAAACCTTGTTTATTGATGCGTCTAAAGAATTTGTGAAGATTACAAATAATAATAAGCTGACGGATGAAAATATTCAAAAGATTGTTAGTGTATTTGTAAGCAGAGAGGATACCCAGTATTTTTCCCGTCTGGTTTCCAATCCGGAGATTGCAGAGCAGGATTATAATTTATCTGTCAGCACTTATGTAGAACCGGAAGATACCAGGGAAGTAATTGATATTAAGGCGCTGAATAAGGAAATTGCGGAGATTGTTGCAAGGGAGCAGGTGCTGCGGGAGGAAATTGATAGGATTATTGCGGAAATCGAGGTGGATGAGTAATGAATAATTTGTCTGATACATCGAACAATATTCTTATGGAAAATTATAAGAATACAAACAATATTACAAATGAAATAGGTGAGCTTATCCTTTCGGCACAACAGACCGCGTATAGGGCAGTCGATGCAATTCTCCTGCAGAGAAACTGGTTAATTGGCAAACGTATTGCGGAAGAGGAGTTGGAGGGTAAAGATAGGGCGGATTATGGTCTGGAGATAATAAAAAAGCTGTCAAGAGAACTGGGAAAGCAATTTGGAAAAGGTTTTGCAAAAACAAATCTTTATAGCTTTTATTTATTTTATAAGACATATCCGGAGATTTTCCACACAGCGTGTGGAAAATCTGAGTTGTTATCTTGGTCGCATTATCGTCTGTTGATTCATGTTGATGACAGTAAGGCAAGGGAATGGTATCGGAAAGAAGCCTATGAACAGACATGGAGTTTCCGAACATTGCAGAGAAACATCAATACGCAGTATTATTACCGCCTGTTGCAGTCGCGGAATAAAGGCACTGTAGAAACTGAGATGAAAGAAAAAACTTTGAATTATCAAAATGATAAGTTTGAGTTTGTAAAGAATCCAGTAATTGCTGAATTTATGGGGCTGTCTGCCAATACAGATATGACAGAAAGTGATTTGGAAACTGCTATCTTAAATAACCTCCAAAAATTTTTAATGGAACTTGGAAAAGGCTATGCTTTTGTGGCAAGACAGCAGCATATTCATACGGAAAAAGAAGATTATTACATTGATTTGGTGTTTTATAACTATATCTTAAAATGTTTTGTGTTGATTGATTTGAAAACAAATAAAATTACACATCAGGATGTAGGACAGATGGACATGTATGTTCGTATGTATGATGAATTAAAAAAAGGAGATGACGACAATCCAACAATTGGGATTGTACTCTGCGAAGAAACGGACGAGGATATTGCGAGATATTCGATTCTTCATGGTAATGAACAGTTATTTGCTTCCAAATATAAGTTATATCTGCCAGATGAGGATGAACTGAGACGGGAAATTAGCAGACAGAAAGCGATTTTTCAGTTACAGCAAATGGAGAAAGCTGGTATGAAGGAGGCAGGTGCAGATGAGTAGGTTGGCAGAGCTGATACAGGAACTTTGTTCGAATGGGGTAAGAATTTACAGAATTGATGAACTTTGTGATATTTCACGAGGAAGAGTCATATCCAAAGATTATAAAGGAAGCGTATGAGCAGACTTGGAGTACGAAAACTTTGCATTAGCAGAAAACAAGTGCATACCAGAAAAATAAGTTTGAAGTGCTATGTATTCATTAATTTGAAAATGGGAATAATTATGCATCAGAATATAGGATAGATTGATATGTGTATTTGGGTGTATGATGAGCTGAAATGCAAGACGGGAGATAACCTCACGATGTCAAAGTATATGACTTATCTGCCAACGAAAGAATAGCATAAGTAAGATAGAAATAGAACGACAGAAAGAGATATTTTATATGCAGCAACCGACATTGGGGGGGATAGTGGGGAGAAGGATGAGTAAATTAGATACCATAATCCTGTTGATGTTTTGTAAGCAGAGAGGATACCTTGTACTTTTCGGTTAGGTTCAAATTTAGGGATTGCAGGGCAGGATTACAGTTTGTCTGTCAGCACTTATGTAGAATTGGGAGATATCAGGGAAGTAATTGATATTAAAGTGTGGAATAAAGAAATGGTGGAGATTGTTGTGAGGGAGTAGGCGATGCGGGAGAAGATTGAAGGGGAGATTATGTGTAGATCAATAAAACAGATGAATTGTATAGAAAATATATTGACGATGTAATCAGTGCTTCTTGAATGGGTAAATAATATTGTAAGAAGGTGAAATTACGATGAATAATGATTGGCATGAGGATAAAAAAATAATTGAAAATTTTACAATATCAATAGATCGTTATATGAGTAAGCGGAAAAGGGAAAAGAAATTTAATAAAAAAGATTTTATTACTATTTGTGAAGTAATGGCGTATGTTATGTTAAAATGGGTAGGAGAAACATGGGTGGGGTGCAAAAAGGAAAGAGAAGTAGAGAACCAATATCAGAAATTTTGGGAAATGATCAATCGGTTTATTTGTTTTTTACAAATGATGAAATATGATATTTCGGAAATGGAAAAAGCGTTTTTAGATAGTATTATATATAATGGATTTATATATAGATACTTAGGAGTCAGTTCTTCAGCATATAGAGATAAAAAAACAGAACCATATTTTAGTCCAATATATGTTTCGTGGAGTAAGGAAAAAGAAAATTCATATTTTAAAGCTAAGCTATATGGAAGCATAACACGCTTGCATTGTAATATTAAGTCACCATATTTTGGGATGGATATTGAAGGATTCGACGCCTTTTATGAATCATACATTAATAAAGGAATAAATTTGGCCAGAGGACATGAGAGAGAAGTTGTTTTTCCTACAATCAAGAATCAAATATACAAAATTGAGTATTTAGAATATAAGGAAGATATGGACGGAGATATAAAAGAAATTAGTACAATAATTCCACGATATTCAAATGGTATAGATAATTTTGGAGGATTTAAAAATGAATCAATTGGATGAATTAATGTTAAAGTTATGCCCAGATGGCGTTAAATTTTATCCATTTGGTGAATTGGCAACAATTTTACGTGGAGCGTCACCTAGACCAATTAAAAATTTTATAACTGATGATGAAAATGGAGTTAATTGGATAAAGATTGGAGATGTAGCACCTGGAAGTAAATATATAGACCATGCAAAGGAGAGAATAACAGAAAACGGTGCCGAAAAATCACGTAGAGTAAAAAAGGGGGATTTCGTACTTTCTAATTCAATGAGCTTTGGCAGGCCATATATTTTGGCAATTGATGGTTGTGTTCATGATGGATGGTTGGTAATTTGTGAGTTTAATGATAAATTTGTAACGGATTTTTTATATTACTTACTAAGTTCGACAACGGTACAAAATGAAATGAAAAAAAGAGCTTCTTTTGGTGGAGCTGTCCAGAATCTAAATGCAGATATAGTAAAAGCATTGGTCGTTCCGGTACCTCCATTAGAGGTACAACGAGAAATAGTTCGGATTCTGGACAAGTTCACATTATTATCGTTTGAACTTACTGCTGAACTTGCTGCACGGAAAAAGCAGTATGAGTTTTATAGGGATAAGTTGCTGACATATGACAATACTATTCCAATGGAAAAACTAGGTACAAATTGTGAAATGAAAGCGGGTAAAGCTATTTCAGGTTATTTAATTTCTGATGAAGAATCTAAAGAAACGCCGATTAAATGCTATGGAGGAAATGGAGTAAGGGGATATGTGAAAGAACCAAATGAAAAAGGAAATTTTCCGATTATTGGACGACAAGGAGCACTTTGTGGAAATGTGAATTATGCCGAAGGACAATTTTATGCAACGGAACATGCTGTTGTAGTAAAGTCAAAAGGAAAATATCATTCAAGATTTTTATATCATTTATTGACACATATGAATTTAAACCAGTATAAATCAGCGGGAGCACAACCAGGACTTGCAGTAAGAAATATTGAAGAATTAATGGCACCAGTTCCTACAATAGAGCAACAGAAAAGAATAATTGATATTCTGGATAATTTCGAGGCAATTTGCTCAGACCTTAACATTGGTCTACCAGCAGAAATAGAAGCCCGCCAAAAGCAATATGAATATTATCGTGATATGTTGTTGACATTTGCAGAAACTGGCGAGATAATTCTTGACAGACAGACAGACAGACAGACAGACAGACAGACAGACAGACAGACAGACAGACAGACAGACAGACAGACAGACAGACTTTAATTAAACTGTTACAATATGTGTTTGGATACGTAATGCTGCCCTTAGCTGATGTTGCAAAAAGTTTTCGCGGAGAATATATCACGAAGAATAAAACACATACGGGTAGTGTTCCGGTTATTCTTGGAGGACAAGAACCGGCATACTATATTGATAAATCAAATCATGAAGGGGAAATTATTGTTGTTGCAAGAAGCGGCGCATCAGCAGGATTTGTTTCTTATTGGAATGAACCGATTTTTGTGACGGATGGATTTGGTTTCGAAGCGAAAGAAGATGTTGTTATACCTCGGTTTCTTTATTATCTTATGAAAAATAAAGAGCAGGATTTTAATGCAATGAAGCGGGGAGCTGGTGTTCCTCACGTAAGTGGAGAAAATCTTGAGAGGGTTTGTTTTCCTATTCCATCAATTCAAGAGCAAAAACATATTGTAGAATTAATTGACCATTTTGATGCTATCTGTAACGATATTTCTAAAGGTCTGCCAGCAGAAATCGAGGCCCGCCAGAAACAGTACGAATATTACAGAGATAAATTACTTTCCTTCAAAGAAAAAACGAACGATTAAGGAGACCGAGTTATGAGCAGTACATACAATATCGTGCTTTCAACCAGTGAGAGCACCGTTGTAACGGAATATACACCCGAACAAAAACGTTCCGATGCTTACCAGAGTGAGGCGGCCCTTGAAAGGGAATTTATTCGCATGCTGGAAGAACAGGGGTATGAATATCTGGAAATTCATAACGCCGCTTCCATGGAACAGAATCTGCGCAGACAGCTGGAACGTCTGAATGAATATACTTTTACCCAAAAAGAATGGGAGGAATTTTTTAAGAATCAGCTTGCAAACAGCAATGAGGGTATCGTTGATAAAACGAGAACGATTCAGGAGGATTCTGTAAAAAATCTGATCAGGGAGAACGGGACAACACAGAATATCTGTCTGATTGATAAAAAGAATATTCATAATAATTATCTGCAGGTTATTAACCAGTATGCTGCAGGTGAGGGGACGCATGATAACCGCTATGATGTTACCATTCTGGTAAACGGACTTCCCCTGGTTCACGTGGAATTAAAGCGCAGGGGGATACCGCTGACAGAAGCCTTTAACCAGATTGACCGTTACCAGAGGGAAAGTTTCTGGTCTGGTTCCGGTTTGTATGAATATGTTCAGATTTTTGTCATTTCAAATGGAACCCATACAAAATATTATTCCAATACCACCCGTGACAGTGCAATTGAGGAGCAGAAAAGAAACACAAGAAAAAAGAGTAAAAAGACTTCCAACAGTTTTAAATTTACTTCTTTCTGGGCGGATGGCAATAATAAAATAATATCGGATTTGGTTGATTTCACAAAGACATTTTTTGCAAAGCACACACTCTTAAATATTCTGACAAAATATTGTATTTTCACTTCGGAACAGATGCTTCTTGTTATGCGCCCTTATCAGATTGTTGCGACAGAACGGATTATCAACCGTATTGAGGTTGCAAACAATTATAAGAAAATGGGCAGTGTTTCCGGCGGCGGTTATATCTGGCATACAACGGGAAGTGGAAAAACATTAACATCATTTAAAGCAGCAAGACTTGCGGCGATTCTGCCTTATATAGAAAAAGTCATTTTTGTTGTGGACAGAAAAGACCTCGACTACCAGACTATGAAAGAATATGACCGCTTTGAAAAAGGTGCCGCAAACGGAAATAAAAGCACAAAAATTCTCCAGAGGCAGCTGGAGAACAAGGATGAAAAAGGGAATTTTCATGAATATAAAATTATAGTGACAACGATTCAAAAACTGGGGGAATTTGTTAAAAGAAATAAATACCATCCCGTTTATCACCAGCATCTTGTTATGATATTTGATGAATGCCATAGGTCACAGTTCGGGGAATTGCATTCACAAATTGTAAAGAATTTTAAAAATTATCATATCTTTGGATTCACGGGCACGCCAATTTTTGCAGATAATGCAAAGACAGGGGGTAATCCGGAATTAAAAACAACAGAGCAGGCATTTGGTGACAAGCTGCATACATATACAATTGTTGACGCTATCAATGATGAAAATGTACTTCCGTTCCGTATTGATTTTGTGGATACATTGAAGCTAAGGGATATCGTTACTGATAAGCCGGTGGAGGCTATTAACAGTAAAGAGGTTTTGGAAAGTCCGCAACGCGTACAGGAAATTGTTGACTATATCCTTGACCATTTTGACCAGAAGACGCAAAGAAATAGTTATTATAGTTTGCAGGGACAGAGGATAAATGGCTTTAATTCCATTTTTGCGGTCAGCTCCATAGAAATGGCGAAGAAATATTATCTTACATTTAAGAAGCGGATGGAAGATAAAAGCAAATATTTAACAGTAGCAACAATTTTTTCGTTTGGAGCCAATGAGGAAGATGGTGCCGCCGGTATATTGTCAGAAGAAGATTTTGACACGGAGGGACTGGATGTAACTGCAAAAGAATTTTTAGACAGTGCGATTGAAGATTATAATAGAATATTTAAAACAAATTTTGATTCATCCGCTAAAGGATTTCAGGATTACTATAAAGATTTGTCGGACAGGGTGAAGAAAAGGGAAGTTGACCTTTTAATAGTGGTAAATATGTTTCTGACCGGATTTGATGCAACAACCCTTAATACGTTATGGGTGGATAAAAATTTAAGACAGCACGGACTGATACAGGCATTTTCCAGAACGAACCGTATTTTAAATACCGTAAAAGCATATGGAAATATTGTTTGTTTCAGGGACTTGCAGCAGGAAACAAACGAGGCGATTGCTTTGTTTGGGGATAAAAATGCAGCAGGCACCGTATTGCTGAAATCCTATGAAGATTATTATTATGGGTGTGATGATAATGGAAAACACCAGAAAGGATATGAGGAACGAATTGCAGAACTTTTGCAGAAATATCCTCTGGGCGTGGAAATTCTGGGAGAGCAAAAGGAGAAGGATTTTGTTGTCTTGTTTGGCAATATTCTCCGGCTGAGGAATATTTTATCTGCTTTTGATAGGTTTGAGGGAAATGAGATTTTATCCCCAAGGGATTTTCAGGATTATACAGGAATTTATACGGATATTTATGAGGAACTCAGAACTCGGAAACCAGATGAGGAGAGTATTATTCATGATGTTGTTTTTGAGATGGAACTGGTAAAGCAGGTGGAAGTAAATATTGATTATATTCTGATGCTGGTTGCAAAATACCATGATTCCCATTGTAAGGATAAAGAAATTCTGGTTTCTATTGAAAAAGCAATAAAATCCAGTCTGGAGCTGCGTTCCAAGAAAGAGTTGATTGAACAGTTTCTGGAACGGGTAAACGTGAATACAAAAGTAGAATCCGACTGGAAAGAATTTGTGCGTAAACAGAAAGATATTGATTTGAATAAGGTTATTTCCACTTGCCGGTTAAAGCCGGAGGAAACCAGAACATTTATTGCAAATTCGTTTCGGGATGGTGTCCTTCGCACTACGGGAACGGATTTTGACCAGATATTACCTCCAGTATCACGTTTTGGCGGTGGCAGGGAAAAAATCAAGAATGAAGTGCTGGAAGAATTGAAGAAGTATTTTGATAAATATTTTGGACTGGTAACGCCTGACATGACTTTTGCGGTACAGCAGTATCAGGTGAATGAAAATGCGGATTATGTGATGGTTGCTGAATCGCGGATGCCGTTTGATAGTTTGTAAAATGATTTTTGGGAACGACCCGGGTAAGATACCTTTTAATTAAAGGTGTCTTACCCAGTACCAGAGTCGTACCCTATAAAAACAAAAACTATCATTCCTCCATCAAACCATATACAATACTGCCTGCAACCTGCCCGCAAACCTGCTCACCAAAAATCCCTTCCAAAGCATCTGCAATTACCTTTACCGCAATATCCGCTTCCCGCTGTCCAATCACCGCAAGCGGCAGCAGTATAAGAAATAACGGTTTGTCCGCCGCGCTCCCGGCATAATTTAACAAGTCTGAAAACGGAAAAATATGAATCCTGTAATCCGGTCCCGTGCAGGCAATCTGTTTATCGTTCACATAATAAATAATATCTCCCGGATGAAATTCCACCTTTAACATATGCTCAGCAGAAAGCCTGCAAATAAGTGCTGCAGGTTCATCAACGCAGCCGTCTGCTTCATCAAAAACTCCGTCATAATATCCGGTAAAATCATTCCACCATTCAAAATCCGCCAGCCCGTTTTCTTCTATCAGTTCTACAAGCGATGAATCGGTTTTTTCATCCATTGCCGTAGGAAAAGATGATGCTACAAAGCATTTCCAGAAGCTTGTGCTCAAAATTTTTGTATCATCAAGAGTAAAAAATTTCATCTGTCTGCTCATAAATCCAACCTCATAAAAATCGACGTGTCCATGGGACTGTTATTATAACTTTTAATTTCGTAAAATCCATACGCTTGATAAAGGGAAAGCGCATGTTCCAAAAATGGCAGCGTATCCAGCAGCATATGGGAATAGCCGATTTCCCTTGCATCGTTTATAATTTGCTGTATTAAAATGCTGCCAAGATGTTTTCCGCGGAACTCCTGCCTCACATACAGCCGTTTCATTTCACAGTCTGATTCGTTAATTTTTCTTAAACCGATACAGCCTGCCAGCCTGTCATCATCATATGCCAGATACAGTCTGCCGGATGGAGGTCCGTACTTGTGTTCCAGATGCTGCAGTTCTTCATCATAATTCTGAATATCCAGATAATCTTTAAAGGAAGCGTCCCCCGCAACCAGCATGTCTGTGTATTCCGAAAAAAGTTCCCGGACTTCACCGGTATGTCCAAAGGCGGGAATAAGTTTAATTGCCATCCGTATGTCCCCCCCCCCGATTTATTAATTCCTGCAAATAAACATCCCGTATTCCTTTGGAATGTTTAAAATTCCATTTACCATTTCCTTTTCCAAAACCGCTTTTAACGTATCCCTGCCGAGTTCTGCAATGGACGTCATATTGGACAGGGAGCAGATATAGTCCAGTATGTCGTTTATATCCGTGACTGCCAGCGAGTCCTCATAATCCAGCCGCCGGATTTCGGAAAAATGTTTTCCCAGAATGCTGCCGCCGTTTTGCAAGGTAAAATTTTTATTAGTAGTATCTGTTACGCCGTAGTCCTTTAACAAACCTGCAATAAAGGGGATAATTCCATTTTCACCGTATGTGGCACAGTAAAAATATCCGTCTTTTTTCAAAACCCGCTTTACTTCGGATAATCCCTTATGTAAATCAGGTACGTGGTACAGCATCATATTCGCAATAATCCGGTCAAAGCAGTTATTTTGATAAGGAATTTCTTCGATATTTACCACGGCGTAGGATATGTTGTTTTGTTCTCCCAGAGCGTTTTTTGCGGCATGAACCATATTTTCTGAGAAGTCGGTCAGGGTCAGGCTGGTGTTTTTATCCAGTAAACGCAGTTTTGGTTTCCATAGCTCTCCGGTGCCGCATCCAAGTTCCAGAATTCTGCTGTCGGGAGAAAAATCATAATGGGAAAACAGCCAGTTGCTAAAGCCGGTTTTATTGGTGGAATATTTCTCATGGACAGAAATTCTGGTGTTCAGGTTGTCTGTCATATGATACTGTTTTTGTACGGTTTCTGGCTGGTTTACGGCTGTCATCATACACCTCCTGGGTAAGACAAATTTTTATCATTTTACCATGTCGTCAATCTTTGCTTATTTTACCATAGTCGGACATATGTAGCAAGACAGCAAAAGAAGCATACAGATTTTTGTCTGTACGCCCCTTTTTAATAAGGAAAATAGAAATCATCAATCATGAATTTTCCAGCCGTTCAGCCATTTTGCCGTTTCGGCAGAGCTGTGGTCGATAATCTCGCTGTGTCCAATGTCCAGTGTATTTATCGCAGCCATGTCTTCATCACTTAAAGTAAAGTCCCAGATGTCCAGGTTTTCTTCCATGCGTTCTTTGTGCGTGGATTTTGGAATAATGACAACATTTCTTAAAGTGTTCCAGCGCAGCACCACCTGTGCCACTGTTTTATTGTATTTTTCTGCAATCCCGGAAAGCACTTCGTTCGTAAAAATGCCGTGCTTTCCTTCCGCAAGGGGACCCCATGCTTCCGGCTGGACGCCGTAGTTTTTCATTGTGGAAAGCGCATCTGTCTGTGCGAAAAACGGATGCAGCTCCACCTGGTTGACTGCCGGTTTGATTTTTGCGTTTTCACACAGGTCGGCAAGCCGGTCCGGATAGAAATTGCAGACGCCGATGGCACGGATTTTTCCTGCTTCATACAGTTCTTCCATTGCGCGCCAGGAACCGTAGTAATCGCTCAGCGGCTGGTGAATCAGATAGAGGTCAAGATAATCAAGTCCCAGTTTGTCAAGGGAAAGCTGAAACGCTTTCTTTGCGTTTTCGTATCCGGCGTCCTGAATCCAGAGCTTGGTGGTGATAAAAAGTTCCTCGCGTGGAATGCCGCTTTTTTTAATGGCAGCGCCGACGGCTTCCTCGTTAAAATATGCAGCGGCAGTATCAATCAGGCGGTAGCCGACGGACAGTGCATCACTGACCGCCTGTTCACAGATATCCGCCTCCGGCACCTGGAAAACACCAAATCCTTCCAGAGGCATTTTTACACCGTTGTTTAAAGTTACAAATTCCATTTTAACTCCTCCTTTATATGCATTTATGCTATAATAAAAATGGATGTTGTTTATGATTTATACTTTTGTTACTATTGATTATACGGATTTTCAGGCGGATGTACAGTTGATTGTATTTATAGTGCATAAGCAATTGCTTATGCTAAGCCGGAGGATGACATGGATATTACACAGCTTGAGTATTTTAAGGTAATTGCCGAGACTGGCTCGCTGACGAAGGCGGCAGGACAGTTACATATCACACAGCCCGCCATGAGCGCCATGCTCAAAAAATTTGAGGAAGAGTTAAATGTGGAACTGTTTGACAGAAGTCCGAACCGCATTTACCTGAACCATGCGGGGGAAATTGCCCTGGTTCATGTAAACAGTATTCTGCGGAATGTGGAACAGATGAAGGCGGATTTGCGCAGCGCAGCGCAGCAGAACCTGACGCTTTCAATCGCGTTTTGTGATCCGGGCGTCCGCTGGTTCAGTGTGCCGAGGTTTTCTGTTGCCTGCCCTGAAATTACAGTGAAGGATGAACTGTATGAGGGAGAAGACGCGGCAAAGCTTCTGGCAGAGCGGGTTTATGACCTGGTGGTTACGCCGGGGAAAATAAAGGCGCGGGGAATAAAAAGCCTGCCGTTTCTGTCAGACCAGGTGTTTCTTTCCGTTCCTTCGGACAGCAGACTTGTAAGCTATGAGAGTATTTCTTTAAAGGATATTCCGGAACAGCCGCTTTTGTACCCGCAGATTGGAGGATATTTTCTTGACAGGATTGAACGTATTGTCAGGGAAAATAATCTGCCCGTTACGCTGGTAAAAAATGATTTTGGAATTACCCAGCATTTAATCCGTTCCACAAATTTTCTGGCGACGATATCAACGCTGTCCATGGATTTAAGGAATGACGGGGCACACAGGACGGTAATTCCCATGAATGATCCGGAGCTGAGTGTAACTTATTATATTTCTTTTCTGGAAAGTGAGAAAGAAAAGATGAAAAAGTTTCTTGACTGGGCAAAGGGCTGTGGTCAGCGGTGATTTTTAAAATATTAAAGATTACATTGACGATATTTTGTTTGTAAAGTAAAATGTAGATATATATTATATGTAAATATTTTTAAAGGAGATTTAAGATGAAAAGAAAAGTAAAAAGAATAATGGTAGCCATTTTTGCTATGGCATTTTGTATCACATCCGTTCCAGTCAAGGCGGCTGTGAACAACAAAATAATAGTGCAACAGAAAAAAGACAATAATACTACTATCGCACAAGATATTTATGAAGGAAAAGGTTATAGGGTTACATTTTTAATTGTTGAGCAATGGGAGGGCGGGTATAATGCAAATGTTGAAATAAAAAACACTGGGGTTGCTACAATCGAAAACTGGATATTGGAACTATCATATGGCGGAAAAATTATAAACATATGGAATGCCGTTATCAGCGAACAGACAGTGAATGGTTATATTATAAAAAATGTCGGATGGAATCAGGATATAGAACCTGGGAAAAGCATGTCATTTGGCATCAGCGGGCAGGAAAATTTTCCGGGTTTTCCACAAGAATATCGGCTCAAAGGAGGGATGGAGTGCGTGGGGGAAGGGGGCTATGCGGTTTCTTACCATGTAAACAGCGAGTGGGGCAGCGGATTTAATGGAGAAATAAAAAATAACGCGGATACAGTACTTGAGGACTGGGTTCTTGAATTTGACTTCAATAGAAATATTACAGACATATGGAACGGTGTGATTGAAAGTCATAAAGGAAACCACTATGTCATAAAAAATGCTGGTTACAATAGTAACATTTTAGTAAATGAATCAATTGTTATTGGTTTTTTGGGTAATAGTGGAACTTCAAATGATTCCCCGGATAATTTTTCTCTATACAGTTTTATAATAAGGGATGATAAGAATAATGAAAATAATGATGAAGGTGTTAATATTGTTATAAATACTGAAAAACTAATAAAAGATGATGCAAATGACATTTATTATGTGACAGATAAAAGCAAAAACCTAGCTGGTTTATTGACGAATTCCCCAAACGTTAAAAAAATGTTCTATAAAGTAAAGGATTATAGAGGGAATATTGTGGAAAAAGGAGATATTAAAGTGGAGGGGGTATGGGAAATTCCAAATGTTGGATATGCTATTGGTGCAAACAAAATAGAAATAACAGCAGTTACAAAATTAGATAAAAAGGTAAAAACAAATATAATTATTTTTAATGATAGAACAGATAATTTGTCTTCTAATTTAGATTTTAATGATTCAGATGGAGACAATGTCCCAAATTTTGTTGAACAGTATTTGGGGACAGATTGTAATAATACAGATACGGATAAGGATGGCTTGTCAGATTATGACGAAATTTATGTTCTTGGTAGTAATCCGTTGTTAGGAGATGCGGATGAGGATATGGACGAGGATGGTTTATCAAATATAGAGGAAATTAAATATCAAACTGATCCATTTCATGCAGATACAGATGATGATGGATTGAGTGATGGCGATGAGATTAATGTGTATTTGACAAATCCATTAGAAAAAGATACAGATGGTGACGGGGTTAATGATGGCAAGGAAATAGACTTGGGTACAGATCCTCTTGTGAAGGAAAAATCTTTTGATGTTGTGGCAGGCGCAAAAGAAAAGGATAAAGTCAGGGTATCAGTGGAAGCTTCATTGTCAGGCAGTCAGGTGGAAAGTCTGGCAGTAAACAAATTTGAGAATGACTTTCTTTTTCCGGAAACGATGCCGGGATATATTGGTGGCGCATATGATTTTAGTGTGGACGGTACCTTTGATTCGGCTACAATTAAATTTGAGTTCGACAAAAATTTGCTGGCGGATAAGTCGTTTAAACCAGTAATATATTATTTCAACGAACAGGAACAGGAACTGGAGCCTCTTAATACAAAGGTGACAAATAATGTTGCGGCAGCAGAGGTCACCCATTTTTCAAAATATATCTTGATAAACAGAACCGTTTACGAGGAATCGTTTGAGTGGCAGGATGTGTGGAGTACTGCCGGATATAAGGATGTGGAAGTTGTATTTGTGGTTGATGATTCAGCAATACTGGAGAGCCTGGACAAAGAAAATGAGCGGCTGGAAATTGCAAAAAACTTGATAGATAGGCTTCCGGCAAACAGTAAGATTGGTATTGCCAGGATAAACGGTTTAAGGGACAAATTATTAACAAAGACCCTGACGGATGACAAGGAGGAGGCAAAAGCATACCTTTCAGACAGATATTTCCATTCAGGAGAAGCGTCGGCCATTTATAATTCAGTACAGAGTGCATTTCCGCTCTTTGAAACGAATGGTGATAATGCCTTGAGAATGATGGTGGTCTTAAGCCAGGGGTTTACTTGTGATACAAGTATGCATCTCCCGGTTGTGACAATGGCGAAATGGAGGGGGATTAAAATATACACCGTTGGGCTGGGGGATGATAGGGGGTATTTTGGGGACCATTTAAAGCCTCTGGCAGAGGAGACCGGAGGTGAATTTTATCAGGCCTCAGATGTTGACCGGCTGGAGACGTTTATGGGCAATATTAACAAAAAGACGGACATTGAAACAGACAGTGACAATGATGGAATTCCTGATTTTTATGAAGAAAATATGGTTATGTTCAATGGTGTGACAATTACACTGGACAAGAACAACCCGGACAGTGATGGTGACGGGTTACTGGATGGAGAGGAAGTTGCAGAACTGAAATATGAATACAACCCTGACAGAAGCCGGGTAATTGTAAGGGGAAAGCTGCTGTCCAACCCCCTTAAGGCGGACAGTGACGGGGATGGGATTTCAGATGTGGATGACCCGGAACCGTATAAACATTTTGGTACATACCTGAAAAATAAAATTGATTTTAAACTTGCTGAAAATAACGAAATAAAAGTTCCGTATAATTCTGCCATTGAGTCTGCTAAAGCAGTTACGTTAGCAGATTATCAGAAGATATATAATGAAAGAAAACCATCATGGATTGTATCCTTAGAGGATGATATTGAGTATATATTAGGTATTCGTACTAGAGTAGCAGTCTTATTAACAGGTGCATGTGTAGTAGATGGAGCATTTGTTTTGATTGGGGGACTAAGTGGGCAGAAAATAGACATAAATGCTGGATGTTATTTTTTAATGTATTATTTATCATGTATAGGTGGATATGAAGAATATAATGGAGTATTTCCAGCAGTGGAGGATGAAAATGGAAAGCAGAATTATTATATATATGTTAATAAACTTTTGGATGTATGTGAAAGTGGAACAAAAGCAGGTCATTCAATAACATTTACACAAATTGATGCAGCGTGTGGAGATACACCCATTAATTATTGTGCTACATCTTTATCAGCATTAGATTATTGGTTGGCCGTAAAAGGTGGTAATATTGGAATGACAGGCGCATGCGCTTATGATGGTGAATACTATAACTTGACTCTTTACTACTGCGTAGAGGATTATTATGATTTTTATTATGATGATCCTAAGGGAGGAAAAGATAGTGTTGGTATTGTAAATAACGATGAGATGGCTTTTTTAAGACTTTATGGTATGGCAGAGCCATTTGAAAATTGTGGTGTTTATAATGTAGAGATTAAATGGAAAAAGGGTCAGGCGTTAAAAGATGCAATACAGACTTGTAAAAGCTATTCTTATTTAGGGCATTAAATTTGCATTGGGGTGTAAGTATTTGTTTTTAAGCATACCCAGTATTGACATAAACGAATATAAAAATATAAACAATATTGCGCCTTAAAGATTTATTTTATGACATTTGGGAAAGAGAAGATATATGAATACAAAGAAAATTAACATAATACTCTGGATTTTCATTACGGTTATGTTTCTGTTCTTAACTGTTCTTCATCCGCGAATCACCACAGGACTTATGTTGTCCATCAGTATTTTTTGGTGTATTTCACTGATTAAATCCCGGAAAAAACGGGAGAAAAAGGCATTATGGAAGAAAACAGCGTCCGGATTTGCAGGAATTTTACTGGTTTGGTTTTTTGGTCCGTATTTGGTGTTAGTTTATCCATATCACGCATCTTACGAGTATAAAAATGATATTCGGAAGTTAAAAACAGAGAGCGAAGAGGAATACCGGCATTTCCCGGATGTAATCCCGGATAATGCCACTGGAATTAAGTGGAAGTGTGTTCCGTCATTTCTGCAGGGGGATAGTTATGAAGAACTGTCGTTTTATGTAGACGAATCATACATTGAATCAGTTTATGATGGAAATGCTTCATCAGCAGTCATTTTTACATATTCAGAGGAAGATGGCATCTGGATAAATACTAAAACGGGGCAGACAGCTGTTTTTCCAGGAATGAACGGTTCAGTTCGGAATAGTGAAAGTATTATAGTGTTGGAAACATACTGTAATGATGATCCAAATCATCCCCGCAGGAGCGGCTTATATTTAAACGTTACAGAAGGATATGTATGTTTTTACACAATTTAAAAAAAGAATACAATATAAACTTTCAGGGTTGTTATTATGGAAAGGAGATTACAGAATGAAACTGCTGATCAAACAGAGAGTGTTTTCGTGGACGGATACATATGATATATATGATGAAGACGGAATCGCCAAATATTTTGTAAAAGCTGAATTTTTTTCATTCGGACACCAGCTCCATGTATATGACAGAGGCCAGAATGAAATTGCCGTAATACATGAAAGGCTGCTTACGTTTCTTCCGGTGTTTGAAGTGGAGGCCAGAGGCAGGACGGTTGGAAGCATCCGAAAATCATTTTCCTTTTTCGTACCGAAATATGAAATTGACTATAATGGATGGCGGGTAGAAGGGGATTTTCTCGGATGGAATTATGATGTGTACAGCGGGTGCAGTCCGGTGATACATATTTCCAAGGAGTTGCTTCGCTGGGGAGATACCTATGTGATTGATTTTTTGAATCCGGCGGATGAGCTGGACGGGCTGCTTCTTGTGATTGCGATTGACGCGGCAAACTGCAGCCGGGATTAACATAAAATATACTGGTGTACAGAAGATAAGGGATTTTGGAAAAGAGGAAAAATATGTTAGGGAACAAAAGAGGAAAACTTCTGAAAGATTATGTAAATCATTATGTTGTGTTTGACCTTGAAACGACGGGAATCAGCCCGGAAAGTGATTCCATCATTGAGATATCAGCGGTAAAGGTGGCTGGCGGAAAAGAAACGGAAACTTTTAGCAGCCTGATTAATCCGCAGCGGCACATTCCTTACGGGGCGACAAAGGTAAATGGGATTACGGATGAAATGGTGGCGGATGAACCGGAACTGGCTGTTGTTTTTCCCGAATTTATAAAGTTTATTGGCGATGACATTCTGGTTGGGCACAATATCCATTCTTTTGATATGAAATTTATATGGCGGGCAGCGGAGGAGATGTACGGACAGACCATAAGCAATGATTACATTGACACCCTTCCCATGGCAAGGCGCTGTCTTCCGCAGCTTACGCACCACAGACTGGTGGATATTTCCGCATATTATAAAATCAGTACAGAGGGCGCCCACAGAGCCTTAAACGACTGCCGGATGAACCAGCAGTGTTTTGAACTGATGGCGAAAGAACGCACGGACAGTTCCGAAAAACTTTGTCCAAGGTGCGGCGGCGTGCTGAAGCGGAGGAATGGAAGATTTGGTGAATTCTGGGGATGCAGCGGGTTTCCGGCGTGCAGGTATACGGAAAATTAGAAAGGGCATGGTAATGAATATTTTTGCCCGCATGGGCTATAATATTCAATGGGAGCTTGAAATAAAAGAGAAAGTGGCGTAATATACTGAACATGGAAGCCTTTATGGGCGAAAATGTTCAGTGAAGGGGAAATTTCCCCCTTACAACTCCACATACTGCTGCAAATTGGGGTACTCTGCGGCATGTTCACGCACATAGCATCTTTTAAATGCCGCAAATGCAGATTCCCGTTTCAGTAAACTGCGGATTGTTCTCATGACTGTTTTTGAATCAGGGTTATTATGTATTTTTTCAAGCTGCTTATATAAAATATTCATTTCTTTCTGAAGCAGCCGCAAACGTTCTGCACTGGTATATGTCCTCATACCTGTATTTTTCAGGGAAAAGGATTCCTCGATCAGTAAGGCTGTTCGTTTCTGTACTGCATCACCGGAATTTTTCACTCCAATATATACATCATTATTTGTTACCTGGAATACCAGATACTGCTCTGGGTCTTTCCTGCAGCAGTCCAGAATTCCTTCATCATACCTGTCATTATTTTTTATGCTGTTGCAGTGTCCGCATGACCAGAAAAGATTTTCCCAGTCAAATTTGCGTTCATGATACGTTCCATTTTTATGTGGCAGCAAGTGCTCAACATTCGGATCCTGCAAATTTTTCATTTCACAAATATAACACTTATTATGAAAATCCCTTTTCAGTCGTTCTATAACATCCGGCTTATCATATCTCCCAGCCGCTTTTCCCGATTCCTCTGACAGGGACTTTGGTGCGGGAAAAGAGCGTGTCACTTTAACCATTCATATCCTCCCGGTTAATAAATTCAAGTTTCAGTTTCTGGTATTCCGTTGCAATACTAAGAGCAAGATAATCTGGAATTTCATTTAGATATAATTCTAATTCTGCAATTTCACACAATTCATCATCCGATAGCTTTTTCTTCGTTACGAGGTCTTTATATCGTCTGAACTTTTCCTTTAATGTATTTGAAAGTTTGTCAGCACCAAAATACCCCTCCACGATACCGTCATATGGTACATTCTCCAGCCCGTCTTCCACTAGAATATGGTTTTCCAGGTCATAAATTACGACATTTTTCAGACTGTTTAAAATAAACGGGGAATGTGATGTCATAATAAACTGAATATTGGGGAAAATTGTAGTCAGCAGTGGGATAATAGTTTTCTGCAATTCCAGGTGCAGATGAGTTTCAATTTCATCAATCAACACAATTCCTGGCAGGTGATAATCGAATGACCTCTGGGTTTCGTGCTGCATCCGCATCATAATATCCAGTACGATATCCAGCACTGACTGATATCCGCTTGACAAGGTATTGAAATCAAAGGGTTCCTTCCCCTGCTGTAAAATATGAAACTCAAAAGTCTCTTCGTCAAAAACCAGTTTTACCGTTTCATCATCAAATATCTGTTTTAACAGCTGTTCCAATTTTCCAAACCATGCCTGAATCTCGTCTGCTTTTTCTGTTTTATTATTATTTCTTGCCAGTGCTTCGGTCATTTTCAGGTCTAACAGATATTTAACAAAATCATTTCTGGGAAATTCCTGCAGTTCATAATAGTCTTTTAACTGCACTTTTTCCACATGTTCCGGCTGTTCGGCATGAAATACCCTGTCTGCCTTGTAATATGCCAGTATACAGTGGTATTTCTCAGCCAGTGAACAAATACTGTCTTCGTTATGGCTATACTGTATATCCACTTTGGATTTTTCAAGCCCCTTTTTTATGGTATCAAAAAATGGATTTGTAAATTCCTTGTTCAGATGCTCCGCCAGAGCGTCAGTTACACTTGTTTTCCCACTTCCATTTTTCCCTGTAAAAATCAGGTGTTTGGGTTTGTCTTCTGACAATGGAATAGAAATATCTGTTAAATGCCTGACTTTATTAATTGTCAGACTTGTTATATAAAATTGTTCCATGTTAGTCTCCCAATTTTCATATATGCCTTATTTTTATATGCGCTTATTATACCATGTCGTCAATCTATGATTGATGACGCTATATGCGCAATGCTTTTTTGCTTATTATACCATAAACATATTTTCTTATCCAATAAAAAATCCGCAATCCCGCGCGTCATATTAGCACGGCTGGCTGTGGTTTGCAACCGTAAACAAAAACACCACGCCGTGTTCTCGCGGAAATCCCTCCGGAAGAATCCCCCAGTCACACAAATCCAGTATCGTAATCCTGCTGTGGTGTGCTTTTGCAATTTCCTGCGCAGTGCAGAGCCCCAGTCCGAAATGCCCGTTATCGCTGTGGGCGCTGTCTGCACGGTAAAAGCGTTCAAAAATATGCTCTTTTTCCTCATCCGGAATGGAAGGTCCGTTATTGGCAACCGCAAACGTGGTACGCCCCTTTGTCTGCGTGAGCAGAAGGAGAATTTTTCCGCCCGCAGGCGTGTATGAGAGTGCATTGTCCATAAGTATGGAAAGAAGCTGGGTGATTCGTTCGCCGTCCATACGGCAGGGGCTGTAGGTATCCTCCAAAAGTACTGGCTGTAAGGAAATCTGCCCGGCCAGGGCGAGCTGCTCATGTTTTTCATAAACGGACAGCAGAAAATCATCCGGCGAATAGTCGGACAGCTGCAGGTTTATCCCTTGTGCGTCAGCACTGGCAAGTGTCAGCATATCAGAAATCAGGTGCTGCAGGCGCCCTCCCTCCTGACGGATCAGGGAGAAAAAATGCTGCTGTTCCTTCGGGTTTTCCGCTTTCCCGGCGGATTCCAGAGCGGACAGCATGACCGCAAGCGGAGAACGGAGTTCATGCGAGGCGGCAGCAACAAAAGTTTTTTGTTTTTTCTGTGAGGTTTCCAGGGGCAGCAGCATCCGTCCGGTGAAAAACCATGAAAAAAGTACAAGCAGAAACAAGGTGACAAGGTCAGCGCCGATGACAAAAAGTGTTAAAAGGGCAAGCTGCTTTGTCTGGTGCGTCCGGTCATAAAGAATTACAAAGCTGATTCGTCCGCTTCCGCGCGTCAGATAACCGGCAGACGCATAGTACTGTTCCCCTGCGGAAACGCGGAAAGGAAATTCCTCATGACAGGTACTAAGTCCCTCGCGGCTATTGAAAATATCCAGGTCTGTTTCCGCCAGAACAGCGTCCCGCAGGGAATCCGGCGCATCTTTCTGCAGCCGTTCATAATACAGGGGTTCGCCATTGTCATATAAAAAAATCGTAAAGTGGTTCTGGCTCTGCATCTGTTTCAGCCACTGGTGGGAAATGTATTCCTGGCTCTGAATATTTGTGAGAACAGAGACAAGTTCTTTTTGAAATGCTGAATAACCAGTCTGGGTAATCGCCTTCCCGGCAAATAGCAAACATGCCGTGCTGAGCCCGATTAAGATGGCTCCGGTAATGGCGGAGCAGAAAAAGGTCATTTGACGGTGTAATTTTTGAAACATTTTCTTCCTCCTGAAATAACCTGCCTGTTGCATAAGATTTTCATATGTGTTATATTCAGCCCTGTCAATTCACCAGCTTATACCCAATCCCGCGCACCGTCTCTATCCCCGCCGTGCTTCCCACCTGCTTTAACCGTTTCCGGACGAAATGCACATAAGTATCCAGATTACTTTCCTCAACGGGTGCATCACTGCCCCAGACGCGGGAAAGCAGGACCAGCCGCTGCAGTACTTTATCCGGATTCTGCAAAAAGACCTCGAGCAGGCGTCCTTCCCTGCCGGAAAGCAGGATACTGCCGTTTGGACCGGTCAGCTCCCGCAGTTGGTTTTCATAGGAAATATCCGCATAGGAAAAAATATTGTTGTCATCATATACATGGCTGCGTCTGCCAATCGAGCGGATACGGGCGGAAAGCTCTTCATATGCAAAAGGTTTTACCAGATAATCGTCCGCGCCGCAGTCAAGCCCTTCCACGCGGTCATAAAGTTCCCCGAGCGCAGTAATCATAATCACGGGCGTTAAAATGCCGTTGCTTCTTGCTTTCTGTAAAACAAGCAGTCCGTTCATCGTTGGCAGCATCCGGTCCAACAGAACCAGCTCAAAAGCGTCCTGCAGCACCAGGTCCAGCCCGTCACGCCCGTCCGGGCAGACGGTCACGTCATGATGTTCTTTTTCAAGCTGAAAACGCAGTGTTTCACACAGGCTTTTGTCGTCCTCAATTAACAGAATCCTCATAAACCCGAAAATCTCCTTAACTATGTTACTAACAGTATAACAGAATAATCTTAAAGAAATCTTTAAAAGAATATGAAAATTAAAGGCTGGCTTAAAGAAAATTTTAAGACGGTTCTGTTATCATGTAGAAAAACGTAACAAAAAGGAGAGGCAGGAAAAGTGAAAAAACTTAAAAAAATTATTTCCATACTGCTTGCCAGCATGTTAATCATCGCGCTGCCGGCATGCAGCAGTACGGACAGTGAAAACAAACCGGGGGAAACGCAGCCGGGCGGTGCGCCCGCCGCGCAGACAGAAAATGCCAAGGGGCGCTTTCTGGAAACGGAAGTAAAGATGCCGGAAAATATCAGCCATGTGGCAGGTGTAAAAAAATGTTCTGATGATTCCATCGTCGTGGTCGGAACAGACGATAATGGTATCTCGGCATATAAAGCCGTTTCCAAAAACCAGGGAAAGGACTGGGAGGAAACAAAGCTGGATGCAGAAAATACCAGGCATGCGGCAATTAATGATGACGGAACCGTGGCACTTATAGGCTATTTTACCACAAAGGAAAACAGTAATGTTGAAATTGTGGATAAAGACGGCAAAGTTACAAAGCTGGACATCACGCTGCCAGAACATCAGGGTCCGTCCGGGGATTCGGGAAACATGATTTTGTCAGCCGTGTTTGCGGCAGGAAAGCTTTTCATCACCGAGCTGGAAGGCAGGATTTATGAGCTGGATACAAAAAGCGGAGAGCTGACAAAAGTTACGACGGAAATCGGGGAAGAAGTCCACGGTCTGATTTCCCTGGGGAATAGAATTGTTCTGATTACAAAAAATGGTGTGCGTTTTGCAGATGCAAAAACAGGAACGCTTCTTCCGGAGGATACAGAGCTGGAAAAAGCGGTGGGAACGATTGAAAATGGCAGCGACAGACCGATTTATCCGGTGATGTTTGCCGCGGCGGAAAAAGAAGATGAGCTGTATTTCGTCAGCCATGGAGGGATTTTTTACCATAAGCAGGGCGGAAGCTCCATCGAGCAGCTTGTAAACGGAGAGCTTGTCAGCCTGGGCGATGGCAGTACCGCATTTATGGAATTTGCCAGATTTGATGATGAGCATTTCATGGTATTTGCTGTGGATTCCCTTGGAAACGACAAATGCTACAGCTATGAGTATGATGCAGATGCGTCCGCAGTACCGGAAAAACAGTTAAACGTTTATGCGCTTGCGGATTCCGCTGTATTACAGCAGGCAATATCTGCATTCCAGAAAAAAAATCCGGATGTGTTTGTCAAAAAAACAATCGGAATGACGGATGATAACGGCGTGACAGCAGAGGACGCCATCAAAACATTAAACACAGAAATTATGGCAGGAAACGGACCGGACGTATTTGTCCTGGACGGACTTCCGGCAGACAGTTACGTGGAAAAAGGCATTATTTCCGATATCAGCAGTATCGTGGAGGATGCGGATAAAAAAGACGGACTGTTTACGAATATTACAGATGCCTGCAAAACGGACGGAAAAGTATACCAGGTGCCGCTCAGGTTTTACTTTACTGCAGCAGAATGGGACAGTGGTATAAAGGAAATTTCCGGTGGACCGCAGGAGATTGCAGACGATATAAAAACTTTAAAGGAGGGAAACAAACCAGTTATGCCATCGTTTCCGGCAGAAATGTCCCTGTATACATTTTATGATGCTTATTCCGCCGCATGGAAGGAAGGAAACGGAATAAATTCGGAAGCGTTAAAAAACAGCCTTGAGGCAGCCAAAACACTGTATGACCTGGACGGTTATAAAGAGGACGAGAGATGGTCTTACGGGGCGGTATATTCGGATATGCTTTATCTGGGGCAGATTATTTACGGTACTCTGGGGCAGGGAAGTAATTCCCGTCTGACCGGGGACGCAAAGGTCAGCATCGGTACGCTGACCGGTGTGGATGATGTTATGAGCATGTACGGGCTGGAAAGCAGTAAGGCAGGAAGTTTTGGGCTGCTCAGTGTGGGAGAGCAGAGGGCGTTTGTGCCGGTGGTCAGTCTGGGACTTGCGGATGCTGCAAAGGATAACGAGGTGGCAAAGGAGTTTATCAAAACAGCATTGTCCGCTGACGGCCAGCATCAGATGACCAACTATTTTTCCATCAATAAAAAGGCATATGAAAACGAATGCAAAAATGCAAAAGAATATTCCATCGGCGGCTCCGACGGGGAGGGAAGAAGCTTTGGCTATGAGGTGAAGCCGTTAAGTGAAAAACAAAAGAAGGACCTGACGGCCATGCTTGAAAGCTTAAATACATGCATGTGGAATGACAGGGTGGTGCAGGACCTTGTAATCAGTGAAGGTGTAAAATACCTGCAGGACCAGCAGTCCCTGGAGGATACCGTTTCAGCGATTACAAAAAAAGTTCAGCTTTATGTCTCTGAATAAATTGAGCAAACTGCATTCCAAACTGCTCCGCAGTGCAGTTTGCGTAGGCAATATCCCCCCTGCGGGGAAATATTACAATTTAAAAAAGCGGCGGGGGCTTATGGGGCTTGCCTTCTGCCTTCCGGGGTTTTTCGGAATCGCCGTATTTTACCTGGTTCCGTTTCTTGACGTCGTGCGCCGTTCCTTTGTGCAGGCGTCCGGAGAAAGATTCTGCGGTGCGGATTATTATAAGCTTGTGTTAAATAATGCAGCATTTCAGCTTGCAGCAAAAAATACCGCACGTTTTATCCTTGTCTGCCTGCCGCTTCTGCTCCTGCTTTCGCTGCTTCTGGCACTGCTTGTAAACAGGCTGGGCGTCCGGTTAAAGACATTGTTTAAAAGCGCGTTCCTGCTACCGATGGCGATTCCTGCGGCGTCAGTCGTGCTTTTGTGGAAGCTCATGTTTGATGTGCATGGATTTTTAAACGGGATTTTAAATCTGTTTGGATGTTCTGCCATTGACTGGATGAATACAGGCGCGGCGTTTGCGGTGCTTGTATTCAGCTATATCTGGAAAAACTTAGGTTATACGCTGGTTTTGTGGCTGGCAGGCCTTGCGTCGGTTCCGCAGGACGTTTATGAGGCGGCACAGATTGACGGGGCGGGAAGGCTGGTGCGTTTTTTTAAAATCACCCTGCCGTTAATAAAACCGATGATTTTTACCATTGTGGTACTGTCGCTTTTAAATTCGTTTAAGGTGTTCCGGGAGGCGTACCTTGTCAGCGGCAACTATCCGCAGGAGAGCATTTATCTCCTGCAGCACTTGTTCAACAATTGGTTTTTAGACCTTTCTGTGGATAAGATGGCGGCAGGAAGCGTATTGCTTGCACTTGTCATAGGAATCTTTGTGGCGGTTCTGGAGCACAGCTGGGAAAAAGATGTTTAAGACGGGAGTAGTCATGAATAGAATCGGTAAAATTATATCAGTCCTTATACTTGCAGTATTTGCTCTGCTGACTGTGGCGCCGCTTTTCTTTCTTTTCTGCGGCGGAATGATGGGAAACGGTGAAATAAATGAATATTTAAAACCGTTTATTTATCATATGGACGGATTTGTCGGCTGGCGTCTGTTCCCGCTTTATCCGACGCTTCGGAATTATGTGAGACTTTTGCTGGACTCGCCGGAATTTTTCCGGATGTTCTGGAACACCATGGCGGTTACCGCAGGAATCCTTCTGGGGCAGTTTTTGTTCGGACTGCCTGCGGCGTGGGGACTGGCGCGGTATCCGGTTCCTGCAAAAAAAGTGTTTTACATGCTCTGTATCGTGCTTATGATGCTGCCGTTCCAGGTAACGATGCTGTCGGAATATCTGGTGTTAAACCGGCTCGGCATGCTGGATACGCTCTGGTCCATCATCCTGCCGGGGGTATTTTCCACTTTTTCGGTATTTTTGATGTACCGTTTTTTCTGCGGGATTCCAGAAGAGCTTTTAGAGTCTGCAAGAATTGACGGCGCCGGGGAGCTTCAGATTTTTTTTCTACTGGGAGTTCCGCTGGGGGCTTCGGGAATATTATCGGCACTTGTGCTGCAGTTTCTGGAATGCTTCAACATGATTGAGCAGCCGCTTGTATTTTTAAAGGAAAAAAGCCTGTGGCCCCTGTCACTGTATCTGCCGGAAATCGACGAAAAACAGATGGGATTTGCGCTCTGTTGTTCCTTTGTGGCGCTGGTTCCGCCGCTGCTGGTCTTTGGCATGGGGCAGCAGTATCTGGAAGCCGGGATTATGGCAGGAGCGGTGAAGGAATAGCAGGGGATATTACATGTTTAGGAGGAAAAACATGGGAAAACTGGGAAAAGCCTTTTTAATTCTGATGGCGGCAATGCTGCTTCTGACCGGGGTATCGAGGGCAGCGGCAGCATTTACCGTTGCGCAGGTACAGGTGGAAAAACCGCAGTCAAGGAGAATCATTCACACCGTTACCGGAAGCGGAATGGTAGAAAAAATGAAAGAACAGGCGGTATATGCTGCAGCAGACGTTCTGGTGGCGGAAATTGCAGTAAAGCAGGGACAGAAGGTCAGCAAAGGGGATGTGCTGGCACGCCTGGACACGGACAGCATTCAGGAAAAAATGGAAAGTCTTGCAGATGAAATTGAGACACTTCGTATGCAGAACATGGACCTTGCCGCAGCGCAGCAGAAGGAAAAGAACGATAAAAACAGGGCAAAAACCCGTGCGGGACAGGACTATGATAGTACCATTTCCGAAAGCGAAAGAAAAATAAAAGAAGCAAAAGAAAATGTAAAAGATGCAAAGGAAAAACTGAAGGAAGCCAGAAAGCAGGCAAAAAAACAGTCAGCAGATGAATATAAAAAGAAGCTGGAGGAACTGCAGGCAGCCGTGGAAGCGGCGGAGAAGGCGTATGAAGACGCGAAGGAGCTGGAAGAAAGTGAAGTTCTGCGGGCAAAGCGCGCCGTGGAGGACGCAGGCAAAACCCCTGCCGTTGATTATGAAACCGAAATTCTCCAGATTGAAATAAACCAGAAGCAGCTGGAGCTGAATGAACTCTACAAGAGAAGAAGAGAGGGCGAGAAGGGGCTGGACACACAAATCCGTGCCCTTGAAGATGAAATCCGGACATTAAAGCTGCGGCAGCAGGAGAAGGAAAACGCTGAGAAAAAGCAGGCAGAGGAACGGAAACAGGCGCTTTCACGCGCGCAGGAGGATTACAGCAATACCGTGAAAAAATATTCCAGGCTTGTAAACGAGGCAAAAAAGGAGCTGGATGAGGCGAACCGGAAGCTTAAGGAATTTCTGGAAAGCGACGGGGAAAGCTTGCTGGAGGACGCATCCGTAGCAGCCGCCGCTGAAGCCTTAAAGGAAGCCGAAAAAGCGCTGGAAGAAGCCAGACGCCAGTCAAAAGAAGATAAACGGCAGGCAAAACGGAACCTGGAGGATGCTTCGGCCGAAGATGAAGGCAGCCATTTGATTGAAATCAACCAGCTTCAGATGACAGAAAAACAAAGCCAGCTTGCCATGCTGGAAGCAGTAAAAAAGAACGGGGGAAAAATTAAGGCACAGATGGAGGGAACAGTCACCCTGGTGCAGCTTGAAGTAGGACAGAGAACAACAGAAACAGCCGCCTTTCTGATGTCCGACACCTCCGGGGGAATGAGCTTTACTGCAAAAATCAGCAAAGAGGATGCCGTATATGTGACAGCGGGGGATACGGTAACGCTGAAAACCGCGGAAAAAAAGTATGAAGAGCTTTCGGTTGTATCTGTTGAAACGGACGGGGAGGAAATCGGAGAGGAAGCTGTAAAGGTAACGGTTTTTGTTCCAAAGGATACGCTTTCCCTTGGTGAATATGCAGACATGGAGCTGACAAAGGAGTCTGCCGAGTACTCTGTCACCCTGCCGCTTTCCGCCATCCACACGGAAAACGAAAAGAATTTTGTGTATGTCATGGTACCGGAGGAAACCGTGCTGGGCGGACAGTACGCGGCGCAGCGCATGGACGTGACAGTTGCGGAGAAAAACGCGATATATGCCGCGCTGACAGATTCTGACCTTACGGAGGAAAGCCAGGTGATTATAAGCAGTGACCAGATAATTTCTGCGGGGGAGAAGGTGCGGAATGAGGAAAATTAATGGAGTATTACTGCTTCTGGCACTGGCACTATTTCTGGCTGCAGTGGGACTGGCTTTAGCTGCCAAGCGGGCGGAAAATCGGGCGGATGCGGTATGGTCTGTGTCTCTTTATCTGAAAACACCATTGTCAGCGCGGGATTCACAGACTCTCCATGAGATGGAAAACAGCAGGGAATTTACTGCATGGGGAGAGCTGCCGGATATCACAGTTGCCGACCCGGATCTGGGGCGCCGGATACAGACAGAGGTACTGGTGCTTGACGGTTCATCCGAACTGGTGCTGCCGCTGGCTCCGGTTCTTTCCGCCGGTGACACAGACGGCTGTCTGCTTGGAGAGGAAACCGCGTGGGAACTGTTTGGCAGCACACAGGTGACGGGGGAGAAGGTCGTAATTGGAAATGAACCGCGTGTTGTCCGTGGGGTTGTAGGATTTCCAGGGGCAGGAGCGGTGCTTGGGGGAAACGTGAAAGGTATTACTGGAATTGGAACCGGTGAGGATGAGGAATTACAATATTACAACCGGATTACCATTGAAGGCGGGAAAGTGGCAGATGCGGAGGAATTTCTGATGATGAACGGACTGGACGGGGAGGTCCTGCGGCTGGATTACCTGCGCAGCCTGCACTGGCTTACAGAGCTCGTTCCAGGCAAATGGTCTGATTTTTCCGGCTGGAAGGACAGTTTTGCGCGGAAAAAACAGGATTTTCGGCTGATTTCGCAGATTAGCAAAAACAGTGTTGAGCTTTATTATGAACGTCAGTGCAGGCGGTATGTGTGGGAGACGGGGCTGGAAGTTGTCTGTGTTGCAGGGATTGTCTGTATATGTTCCATATTTAAAAAGAGGAGAGATACGGTTGATACGACAGATACTTCATGGTAAAATAAGCACAGCATTCTGCCAGATGACAAAATAAGGAAGGATGTGAGCGAAATGTGTAATCTGAGCCAGGGAATTTTGGAAAAGGGTGAGGCAAGAGGTGAGGCAAGAGGTGAAGCAAGGGGTGAGGCCAGTATTATCCTGAAAATGTATAAAAAAGGCTATACAGTGGAGCAGATAGCCGATGTGGCAGATAAAACTGTTGAGGAAGTAGAAGCGATTATTGGAAAAAAGGAATCAGTATTAGTATAGTTTAAATGGGTCAATTTCAGGGGAGCAGTGTGTAAAATAAGGGGGAACGGAGTATCCGTTCCCCCCTTTTACCTATATAATGGACAAAAAAAGAAAGATGCAACACAATGTATATTGTGTTGCATCTTTTCTTTACATTTTATATATCGGTGGGAATACCAAAAACTTTACACCCATTTTCAAACTTTTTTATAATAATTGTGATTTTGTATATTACATGCCAGGACAGAGGAGGAACTAAACTATGAACACAGCACAGCCAATCAAGGATATGACAGATTTGGAACATTTTAAACACTACTATACAGATATTGAGCCTAACGTGAGGAACTACGTCCTGCTGACGCTGGGATTGAACACCGCATTGCGCATTTCGGATCTTTTGTCGCTCAAGTGGGAGGACGTTTATGATTTTTCCAGAGAGCAGGTTTGCAGTCATATCAGTCTGGTGGAAAGTAAAACCCAGAAAAAGTCCAGTATCTATGTAAACAGAAACATACAGCAGGCTTTAGAATCCTACAAATGTTTTCTGGAACAAGGGCAGGGCATTTCACCCACGCAGTATCTTTTCTGCGGCGAGTACGGGAACGGAAAGCCCCTTTCCAGGTCGCAGGCATGGAGGATTATTAAAAAGGATGCGGAATACTGTCATATTTCCGGTGTCATCAGTCCCCATTCCCTGCGGAAAACCTTTGGGTATCATGCATGGAAGCACGGGGTATCCCCGGTACTGCTGATGGAGGTATTTAATCATTCCTCTTTTTGTATAACGAAACGTTACCTTGGGATAGGACAGGATGACAAGGATGAAGTGTTTCGGGATATCTGTATTTAAAAAAAGCCCCGGCCGGGTTTGGCTGCCAGCCGGGGCTTCTTTTTATATGGGGAACTACAAGTGAAGGGATTCCTTATCAATTGGCGTGCCATTTTCCCATAACTCATTGCATGACAAGTCAATATCATCATTCCACGATATACCGTAGCCGCCTGCGTCTACTTTTACTTGTTCAAACAGTCCTTTGACATTGGAAAGTGTTTTGAACATATCCCATTTTTCGAGCAGCGGTGCAACGTTGTACCGTTTGCATTCCCCTGAGATAAAACTCACAAGCAGATTATAATTCGGTAACGGCTGGACTTCTTTTACTTTATAAAACATGCTCTCGCCCCTTTCCGTTGCTCCCGATGTTATTTAAGTGGCGGGAGCTTTTTGAATTCCTGAGTGTTCCAGATATCCAGTAATTCGCTTTTGTGCTGCTCCTATCTTTCGAGTCCCCCTTCTTTGTTTATATTGTACGGTTTTATTACTGATTTATCAATGAAATTTATATGAATTTTTATGCCTGCAGCATTTTTCCTTATTATGGGATGCAACACAATATACAATGTGTTGCATCCGCAGACAGCATGTAACTGTAGTAAGTATGTACAGAAAGCAAGGAGACTAAACGCAAATATGTTAAAACTTACAGTAAAAGCAGGAGAATACCTGCAGATTGGCGATGATATCCGCGTGGTATACACCGGAGGCGGGGATGGAAACGCAAAGTTTCTGGTTGACGCCCCAAAGTCATTAAACATTGTAAGAAGTTCCGCACTTGGAAAACGCGGGCTGCTTCCGGAAGAAGACAAGGAATATTATAGGGAAAACCATCTGTCTGCGGAGTCAAAGGAAAGAATCACGCAGCTTTATCTGCAGGAACATCCTAGGCACCTGCTTATTATATACAGGCAACTTATAAACAAATCACAAATGTCCCACGGAATGGATTCCGGGGAAGGGACAAAACACGGAGGTAATAATTATGGCAATGGTAGTACAGCACAACATTACGGCAATGAACGCAAATCGTCAGCTCGGTGTTATCACCAGCGGACAGTCAAAATCTGCAGAGAAGTTATCCAGCGGTTACAAAATCAACCGTGCAGCAGATGATGCAGCAGGACTTAAGATTTCTGAGAAGATGAGAAGCCAGATTCGTGGTCTGAACAAAGCTTCCACAAACGCACAGGACGGCGTATCCTTACTGCAGACAGCAGAGGGTGCGTTAAATGAGACACACAGCATCTTACAGCGTATGAACGAGCTGGCAGTCCAGGGTGCAAACGACACGAACCAGAGTATTGACCGTGATGCAATTAACCAGGAGTTACAGGCCCTGACAGAGGAGATTGACCGTATCTCTCAGACAACCCAGTTCAACAAGCAGGGTCTTCTGGATGGAAGCTTTACTGGAAAGAACCTTCAGGTAGGTGCAAACCAGAATCAGAATATCACACTGAACATTGCGGCAATGAATGCGGCAGCAATTGGAATTAAGAAAACAATGGTTGGCAAGATGTCTGGATACTTTACAACAAATGAAGTGGTAAAGGGTGGACAGAAAGCATCAGATTCCGCAACTTTAAGAAACAGTATCGGAGCGCTTGCGAGCTTAAATGCGCAGATAGGAACTATAACTTCTATTGGGGCTCCTAATACACCATATTATAAAACACCAAATAATACGATTACCACTGTTTCTGGTGCCGTAAGAGCTTGCTATGCAGACCTGGCAAAGTGTGCGGCGCAAATTTTCAAGGTGGCAGAAAAAGCTGGAACCTCAGTTACCACCCCGAACGTAAGGGATTACCAGCAGGCAACGGGAACCATTACAATGATCCAGAACGCAATCAACAATGTTTCCAGCCAGAGATCTGCACTCGGTGCATTACAGAACAGGTTAGAGCATACGATTGCCAACCTGGATAACGTGGCTGAGAACACCCAGGCGGCAGAATCCCGTATCCGTGATACAGATATGGCAAAAGAGATGGTGGAATACAGCAAGAACAACATCCTTGCACAGGCAGGACAGTCCATGCTTGCACAGGCAAACCAGTCCAACCAGGGTGTACTTTCACTTTTACAGTAATCATTTGCTGGAATTTGAAGAACCGGCGTCTGCCGGTTCTTTTTTTAAGGAAATAAACTAAAGAAGAAGTTCTATAATATATATTTTTCGTTACGCATGGAAGCAGCGTAAAGATTATGGAGGATAGGGTGAACGAATTTATAATTCTATTGCAGCAGCATTTAGAATCTGCCGAAAAAATAGGAAATAAAATTGAAAACGGCGAAGAATACATGGAGGAGATTCGACAGTATCTGCCTTCATTAAACCAGCTGGTTACAGAAATCTTTCGGATGGCACAGGACCCGGAGAACGGACTGGAGATTGATACGGAATTTGTCCTGCAGGTGCTGAATGATATTTTATATGGAATCGAACACAGGGATTCTGTGTATCTGCTTGATGTCCTGCGGTATGGTCTGCTGGAAATTTATGATTATCTGGCAGAAGAAATTCAGAATGGAGTGGGTAATGAATAAAGGAATTTATGAAAATAATATGGAAGCCCTTAAGAAGAAATATCCTGTGTGGGCAGCAATTTTAGAAAATAAAAGAAAAAAACGTAACTTTGATGTGGTGGCGGAAAAAAGCCTGATGGGGGATACCATTTTAAAAATCAAAAAAGACGGCAGGGAATTATATCTGAATGGGAAGTATGCGCCATCTGCAGTGACTGAACGCTGGTTTGAAAAGCAGGAAACCATTGAGGAGTATGCTCCAATTGTGATTGTCGGAATTTCCAATGGGGAGCATATACGCCGGATTATGGAACGTGTACCTGAAACCTGCAACATTCTGGTTTATGAGCCGTCATTTGAATTGTTCCGCCGGGCGGTGCAGGAAGTGGATCTGTCTTTTCTGTTCCAGCCGGATATTCCGGTTGGCATTATGGTGGAAGGTCTGAATGAGCATGAGCGAAATGCATATTTTCATTTATTTATTTCATATGACAATATGACTTCCCTGCATTATTATATATCCGGAAATTACCAGGAACTGTTTCCAGAGGAAACCGGGGAATTTTTTGAATCACTGAAAAAACATATTTCAGAAATTCATATTGGATGGAATACCAAGCTGCGGTATACCGACGTGAGGGCGGTCAATGTGCTGGCAAACCTTCACTATCTCTGCGAGGGATACAGTATCCGGGAACTTTTTGGCATGCTCCCGGAGGATGTGCCGGTGATTATTGTTGCTGCCGGACCCTCTTTAAATAAAAATATTATGGATTTAAAACAGGCTGTTGGGAAAGCTTGTATTATTGCAACGGATACGGCTGTGAAGCCGCTTTTGAACGCCGGAATCATGCCGGATTTATTTGTTATTATTGACGGTCTTAAACCGGAAATACTTTTTCAGCATAAGGACATATCAAGGGTTCCCATGGTAACCATGACGGGAGTGTCCACCGAGCCCATGGCGCTGCACAAGGGCAGGAAATTTTTTTATTCAGCGGATTTGGCACTGGAGGATGAGCTTACGGGGGATATTGTTTTTCCGCAGGGAATGGGGGATCGCGTCATTCCTTACCTTGTGACAGGGGGGAGTGTGGCAACGTCTGCCTATGCGCTGGGACTGAACATGGGGGCAAAGACCGTGATTCTGGTAGGGCAGGATCTTGCGATGACGGGGAACAGAACCCATGCAGACGGGACGTTTCAGGAAAAGATGGACCAGATTGATGCTGACAGCGGGGAATATTTTGAAGTAGAGTCTGTGGATGGCGGTAAGGTGCTGACCAGGGCGGATTTTGACAAGTACCGTATATGGTATGAGGATCATTTCAAAGAGTGGAACCACGTGAAGGTGATTGATGCAACAGAAGGCGGGGCACTGATTCATAATACTACGGTTATGACACTGAAAAAAGCGGTGCAGAAATACTGTAAAAGAGAGTTTAATGTCAGATGGCATATTGCCCGCTGTAAAAAAATATTCACAGCGGAGACCAGGAAAAAGGTTCTGGAATATTTTGCAGGTGCTCCGAAGAAGCTGGACGAGGTGGGGAAAAGGGCAAAGGATGGCCTGAAGAATTATGAACACCTGGGGAAACTGGCAGAAAAAGCGGTAATATCTGAGCAGGAGCTTGGGAAGGTTTTAAAAAAAATAAAAAAATTAAACCATTATATGGAAACGGACTATATGGCAAGAACTGTTATGGACAGTCTGGAAGGATTGAATTTCACGTTACGGCCGCTTGTTTACCAGAAGCAGGAAAATCGGGAAAAGGAACTGCTTGATGTGGCAAAACAGGGACAGGTACTTATGTATGGTGTAGCTGTGGCGGCGGATGAAATCAAAATGATTGCGGAGGGAACAGTTGTAAAATATGCGAAAGAACATTCTGTTGAAGAACAGAAAGCCGGAGTGCTTTTGTGTTTGAGGGATTGCTGCGATGGTGCATTGAAAGAAACGTCAGACGCGGAATGAGTTATGAAAAACCTGCCATGCGGCATCAGCCCGTATGCGAAGCAAAATGTTTGTGCAGGCAGTCATTTTATGAAGACTGCCTGTTTTTATTTTAAAACCACTGGAACTTCCTGACCTGCGATGCTATAATATCCGTAAGGAGAACAGCATGGAAGAGGCTTATACAAAGGAAGATGAAAACAAAATACAGTGGCACCAGGCGTTTGTAGGGGCAATGTACTGTGAGCTTGGTGATGATATTAACCGTGTGGAATTTAACCCGGAATACAGTATCACCAGAAAACCCCTGCAGATGGATCTTCTGATTGTGAAAAAGATTACAAAAAACGGTGTCCCCGCGGAATTATCCAGCAGTATAGGGAAAATGTTCAGTGAGTATAATATTATTGAATATAAATCACCGGACGATGAGCTTGGGATTGACGCCTTCTTCCAGGCGTATACCTATGCCTGCTATTATAAGAGCAGTGCTGACAAGGAAAACGAACGCAGGGATCAGGATATTACGGTGGTGCTTGTAAAGCAGAGGTATCCGGTCATACTTACCCGTTACCTGGAAAGCAGGGGGTGCGTTATAACAGAGAAGCAGCCCGGCATCAGCACTGTTTCTGGGAGCCTGTTTTTTAATGTTGTTATATTTACGACAGGAAAAATGAAACCTGAAAACAATATGTGGCTGAACGCGCTGCGCGGCAACCTTGAGCGTGAAAATTACGGCAGGCTTGCGCGGGAAAGCACCAGGCTGAAGGGAAAAGCGGCAGAATACGGGGAAGCCGTGCTGTCAGTTGTGGATAAGGCAAATTTTAAGCAGGTCCAGGAGTGGAAGGAGGATGAGGATATGGCATCATTATTATATGAAGCAAGGGCAGAAGGAATGCAGCAGGGAATGCAGCGCGGGATGCAGCAGGGGATGCAGCGTGGAATGCAGCAGGGAATACAGCAGGTTGCAATTGGGATGTTAAAGGCCAATAAATTGTCCGTTAATGAAATATCCATGTATTCCGGTCTTTCCGTAAAAGAGGTCGAAATGCTTGCGGATAAAATAAATAATTCGGAGGAATAAGATGTTTAGAAAACAAGAGTTAAGCCAGCTTCTCGGCGGGTGCCTGACGGATTATAATACCTATGCCCGCGGTACATACCGGGGATACCAGGTAATATTTGACCTGCGCGAATCGGACGCATCTGCATATTATGTAACAATCAACGCAACTGCCCCGAACCAGGAAGCTTTCTCAGCACTTACCAGGTACCTGGAGGAGCAGAAGGCGAATCATGAGAATCTTGATAATTTTACCTGCTTTGAGCATTATATCAGACTGGAGCTGCTCTCTTTTAAGTTTGTAAAAAAGATACCGCCTGTTTTTAACGGGATTATTGATTCCGTTATCCAGTATATCACGATGCAGGGATTTACTGCCGGCTGCCCGAACTGCGGCGATTCCACAGCGGTTCTGGACTGTTACCGGATTAATGATATGCACCAGATGCTTTGCGGGAACTGTTCCCGTGAGGTTGAGGCGCTTCTTGAGGATGCCAGAACCGTTGTCAGGGAACAGAAAAGCTCCCTGGTTCCCGGTCTGGTCGGCGCATTTCTCGGAGCACTGATTGGCGCGGCGCTGTGGATTGGAATTTACAAGCTTGGGTACATAGCAGGAATCGCAGGTGCCGTTACAATTATCTGTGCCTTAAAAGGGTATGAGAAGTTCGGCGGTGCAATGGACGTCAAGGGCGTACTTGCCAGTGTTATTATTTCCGCTGTTATGATTTATTTTGCAAACAATCTCGCATGGGCATGGGAAGCGTATGATGCACTTAAGGCATATGGCTGTACTTTTTCAGACGCATACCGCGGACTCCATGATATTTTAGTTGAGTCGGATTCGCTGAGAAGTTACTATGCAGACCTTGGCATTGGATATTTTCTGACGCTTATCTGTTCAGTCGGAACAATTGTCAACGCGTTTCGTGCCAGTACGGGCAGCTATAAAATGAAAAAAGCACAGTAGCGTTTAAAGCAGCTCTGCCGGTCCTGATATTACCTCACGCTCCACATACAGAATGCTGTCGGGACGGGCGTTCATGCTCCATTTTACCAGTGTCATTTTACCGCATTCTATTTCAATGCAGGTAATGCAGCGGGGGTGTACACAGCTTCCGGTATTACAGTAGTATCCAATGTCTTCTGACAGAACGGGACGGTGCGTGTGCCCGGTAATTAAAATGTGACGGCGGTCTGCGGCCCAGTGTTCCAGACTTCCCTCGCATTTTTCTTTTACTGCATAGTTTTTGGCGGCGCTGGTGGGGTCTAAAACACCCATATTTTCCAGCGGACTCCATACGTAGCGGACAAGAAAGCGCGCCAGCGGCCAGAAGACGGAATTAAGCAGGCTCGCCTGGTGTCCGTGCGTTAAATACAGGGAGCGTTCCGGTTTTTCTTTTGCATATAATATAATGCCTTCCTGGTAGGCAGGGCTTTTTTTCATAACGATATTGTGGTTTCCGTAAATCAGATAAAGCCGGCTGCGCCGTTCAAATTTTTCAAACATTTCATACACATCGCTGTGAATATCGGTAATATTGTGCATGCACCGGTTTTCCCACAGTTCTTCCCCGTCTCCCAGTTCAATATAAGTAAACCCGTTCCGGTAGTAATGTTCCATTGCAGCAAAATACAGGTGCTGGTTTTTTAGAAAATTGTCTGATGAAGTGCCCACGCCCCTGTGGCAGTCGCTCACAAGGGCGTATTTTGAGCATTTGTTCAGCGGCAGGACAGGTGCCTGCGCAAACGCGCGGTCCAAACGGTTTGAAATACTCATATACAGTTTCTCCAATAAATGTAATGCCCTAAAAGGGCATTGCCTGCGTAAATCAGCGGAAGTTAACGGCAGCAGCAGTTCTTTTTACAGCAGCGTTTTTTCGGCGGTCTGCATCCATGCTTTTTATGGCAGTGCCTGTGGAACCTGTGCAGCCGCAGAATCCTCCGGAAAATTGCCGGGAGGAAATAATAAAGGTACAGAATCCGGTCAGCTGTACAAGTAAACGGTTTTGTCACCCACAGATAGAGTTTGCAGTACATGCGGTTCAGGCACTGTGAAAACCAGCGGTGGAAACGTGTCAGAATACCGTAATGTGCGTCTTCTGCAGCATGGAATACAAAAGATACACAGCATCCCTGCACGCAGATTTTTTCTGCATCAAAACCCGTCTGGCATAATCCGCGGCAGAATGCCTCGCACATTTTTTCGTCTGGAAAACATATGGAAGCTTCCAGACAGAGTTCCGCGGGTCTTGAAAAACAGCCCGGCAGAAACGCGGTCAGCCACCAGTGCCGTTGGGAAAGTCCGGCAAGTTCCTCGCCGTTTTTATACAGCCGCAGGGTGCACGGCAGCATTTCATTTTCTTCCGCGGCGGAAAAGACGGTGGTCTTATATTCTGCTTTGGAAAGAATTTTATCTGCGTGGTAGATACCGATTTCTGCCCCGGTATTGATGCCGTACTGGCCTTTCCAGAATTCAACCAGCCAGGTTTTTCCCTGGTAGTCGAAATACACCGGAAGGGCGTCAAAGACCATATTAAACCTCGGCGCCATGTAGTCGTACAGCCAGGTGTAACCGGCGGTTTTCTGCCATGCATCAACTGTGGAAGAGAAAAAAGCGCCGCCGCAGTGGTAGTCGTAACCAAACGGCTCTCCCAGTTCATCCAGCAGCGCGCATTTCTGGCATTTATCCATGCATCTGACGCGGCAGATAATCTTTCTCCTGCGGACAATGCAGAAGACGGAGCAGAAAAGAACGAGCAGCAGTAAGATTAACAGAGCGTAATACATAACCTATCATCCTATGATGTTTTACTCTATTTTATGCCGGTAAATTTAAGGGGTGTATGAAAACAGACAGTGTACAATACTCTTTTCATGAATGAAAAAATGTCAAATTGCCCCAGACTATGGTATAATAAGCAAAGAACGCTTATTATACTGCGCGGAAAGAACACCGCGCATATAGCATCGTCAATCACAGATTGACGATAATATAAAATAACTTTGGTTTTTTCTATGGGGGAATAAAAATGTTAGAAAAACTGTTTCAGCTGAAAGAAAACAATACAACTGTCAGAACAGAAGTCATTGCCGGAATCACGACATTTATGACAATGGCATACATTCTGGCAGTAAATCCGAATCTGCTTTCCGCATCAGGAATGGATGCGACGGCAGTGCTGATTGCCACCTGCCTGGCATCCTTTATCGGTACGCTTGCCATGGCGCTGCTGGCAAATTATCCGTTTGCGCTGGCACCGGGCATGGGGCTGAATGCATATTTTGCATTTACCGTGTGCGGAACAATGGGTTATTCGTGGAAGGTGGCGCTGGTTGCCGTGTTCGCTGAGGGAATCATTTTTATTGTGCTGTCACTGACAAATGTCAGGGAGGCGGTGTTCAATGCCATTCCGCTGTCGCTGAAAAAAGGCGTGGGAGCCGGAATCGGTCTGTTTATCGCATTTATCGGACTGCAGGGGGCGCATGTTGTCGTGGACAACTCCTCAACGCTGCTTTCCTATGTGGATTTCAGGGAAAACTGGCACACGGAAGGAATCTGCGCGCTGCTGGCGTTAGCCGGACTCCTTCTGACCGCAGTTTTGTATATTAAAAAAGTAAAAGGTTCAATTTTAATCGGGATTCTTGCGACATGGATTCTTGGTATGCTCTGCCAGGCGGCGGGGATTTACCAGCCGGATGCGGAGGCAGGATTTTATTCCCTGTATCCGTTGCTTGCCCTTACCGATTTTTCAAAAATCGGGGAAACCTTCGGGCAGTGTTTTACCGCTGATTTTGGCGGCGTAGGAGTGCTTAATTTTATTGTTGTGCTGCTGTCATTTTTATTTGTGGACATGTTTGATACGATTGGAACCCTGATTGGTGTATCGGATAAAGCTGGAATGCTGGACCAGGACGGGAAGCTTCCGCGTGTGAAGCAGGCGCTGCTTGCGGATGCGATTGCAACCTCTGCAGGTGCGGTGCTTGGAACTTCAACCACCACAACCTTTGTGGAAAGTTCCGCCGGGGTTGGCGCAGGAGCCAGAACAGGACTGGCTTCCGTTACCACAGGATTTATGTTTTTGCTTGCCATTTTCTTTGCCCCGGTATTTACTGCGATTCCGGGATTTGCAACTGCCCCGGCGCTTATATTTGTGGGATTTCTGATGGTATCTGCAATTGTAAAAATTGATTTTGAGGATATGTCGGAAGCGGTTCCGGCATACCTCTGTCTGATTGCCATGCCGTTAATGTACAGTATTGCAGAAGGAATTGCAGTTGGTGTTATTTCCTATGTAATCATCAATATGGTCTGCGGTAAGGCGAAGAAGATTACGCCGCTTATGTATGTCCTGGCAGTGCTGTTTATCTGTAAATACATTTTTCTGTAAACAGCCGGGCAAACTCAGCATGAACTTTAGGAGAGCCGTATATGAATAAGTACAAAATCATGATTGTTGATGATGAGCCCGATATCCTGGACCTGCTTGAAAAGTCCCTGATGGCAGAAGGAAATTTTACCATCATAAAAGCAGAAAACGGAACTTCCGCTGTAAACGCCTGCAGGGACAATGATCCTGACGCGGTAATTCTGGATATTATGCTGCCCGATATGGACGGCTATGAGGTCTGTAAGCAGATACGTGAGTTTTCCCTTTGTCCGGTTTTGTTTCTTTCCGCAAAAGATGACGAGCTGGATAAAATATTAGGGCTGGCTGTCGGCGGGGATGATTATGTAACAAAGCCGTTCAGCCCGAAAGAAGTGGCTTACCGCATAAAGGCACAGCTGCGCCGCGCCGGTTATATACAAAATCCTTTAAAAAACCATATTCTTAAAATCGGAAATCTGGAAATTGATACCGATGGATGCAGGGTGCAAAAAGGCGGTGCTCCTGTAGAATTAACGGCGCGGGAATTTGAGATTCTGCAGTATCTCGCGGAACATAAAGGACGGGTCATAAGCCGGGAGCGTATATATGAAACCATCTGGGGGGAAGACAGCTTTGGCTGTGACAATACAATAATGGTCCATATCCGCCATCTGCGCAAAAAGCTGGAGGATCATCCCGACACCCCGGAGTATATTATTACAATGAAAGGGCTGGGCTATAAGCTGGTGGAGCCGTATGAAGCATAAAGAAAAAGTGAATCCGTTTTTACGAATATCTGTTTTTTCTGCTGTTCTGGTTCTGCTGGCAGCAGCTGTTGCACTTGGTTTATTTTATTACCTTTTCGGGATTACGGAGCCGGAGGGGCTGAGTCTGGCGTCATGGCCCAAAACCTTTACCAGCAGTTTTTCCGTATGGATGGAAAACCGGGACGGATCCCTCTGGGTAGAGGATATTGCAATTGAGCGTCTGGATAAGTACGGACTGTGGCTGCAGGTAATCGATGGGGACGGGCAGGAAGTCTTTTCCCACAATAAACCAGAAGATTATCCAGACTGCTATTCCGCGTCTGAACTGCTTGCATTTTCAGAAAAGCCTTATGAGAACGGTAATACGGTTTTCGCGGGCAGTTTTGATAAATGGAGCTATCTGATTGGATTTCCTTATCCCATAGGAAAATATATGCTTTATTATAACGGGAAACATGTGACACGCCTTTTTTCTGTTTTTTGCATGGGATTATATGTATTATCCGGTGCGGTCATAATCTTTGTTTTTGCATATGGGTTCTGGCTTACGGGACGTTTCACACAGATTACCAGGGGGATTGGCGGTATCCTGCGCCGCTCCTACTCACCGGTTCCGGAAAAAGGAATATTCCGCGAAGTATTTTCGGAACTAAATAAAATGAATACAGAAATCTGTAACAGTGATAAAGTGCAAAAAGATACTGAGCGGACGCGGCAGGAATGGATTACAGGTATCACGCATGATTTAAAGACTCCGCTTTCCCCGGTAAAAGGTTATGCAGAGCTGCTTTCAGACGCTTCTGCACTGGACAGTGAAACAGTGCGGGAATATGGGAAAATCATTTTAAAAAATATCAGTCATGCCGAGAGCCTGATAAACGATTTAAAACTGACATACCAGCTCGAAGCAGGCGTCATACCGTTTCACCCGAAAGAGATACCATTTGTCCGTTTTCTCCGGGAGGTGGTAATTGATATTGTGAACGACCCGGCGTTTTCCTGCCGCAGGATAGAATTTTACAGTGATACGGAGGAAATTACCGTAAGTATTGATGCAGATCTGTTCCGCCGTGCCATGGAAAACCTGATCGTAAATGCCCTTACCCACAATCCGCCGGAAACAAAGGTGACGGTGACTGTAAGTACAAAACCGGAAGGAAACGTGTCTGTTATCGTGAAAGATAACGGGGCGGGGATGGACAGTGAAGAAGCGGCAGAGCTGTTTACCCGGTATTACAGAGGGACAAGTACAAAGGAAAAACCGGAAGGCAGCGGTTTGGGGCTTGCGATTGCGAAGCAGATAATTACACTTCACGGAGGGGATATTCGGGTGACGAGCAGTGGGGAGGGGACGGAGATGAAATGTTGGATTTTCTAAAAAGCGCTCCTATGGGACATACCGTTTAGAGGTGTCCCATGGGAGTTTTTGTTACGTCCGTTTTTCCAAAAGTATGCGGCAAGTCTGATGATGGAACTATCCTTGTTTTACATGCAGATATTCCATAAGAGCATTCTGAAATACTTTCGAGCAGTTTACACCGTCTTCCTCAGCTTTTGCAGCAAGCCATGCGGGAAGAGAGAGCGTTTTCTTCACAAATTTACTGTTGATGCGTTCCCTGACGGGAGGCATAAATACATCAATAAGCACGGGTACCTGATTAGGGGAAAGGGTAATACTGGTAATCGGTGTTGGAACAGGCAGCTCTTCATTGTCCTGCTCCATACCCCAGATATGAAGTCCCATGGCTTCCCTGGCATTTTTCAGTGCCATATCAGTATCACCGGCATCAGCACAGGGACAGCAGCCTGGTAAATCCGGAAATTCAATGCATATACCATCAGTGTCATAAGAAAATACTGCAACATATGAATACCTGTCTTTTATCATTAAAATTCCTCCTGTAAATTTTTATGGAAATATGATTCCCGATTGCTTTGAAATACTCTTAAGTGTTCCGGCGGGAATATCTTTTTTTGGATGTGTGATTGTAACTTTGCCTTTTTTGGAAGGATGTTTGAACTGATGATGGTCTCCGTCACAGCCAACCTCATACCATCCGTCTTTCTTAAGTATTTCAAGAATTTCTCTTGATGAATAGCTTTTCATGTACAGGATTCCTCCTTATAAACAGATATTAATACATAATTAATTACGTGTCAACAATAAATGATAATTTGCTTCTTTTTAAAATCAATAAATTTAATGCAAACTTAAGATACAGAAAAGTCCGGCCTAAGACAGATGATTTATGCTGTAAAGCACAGGTCATCTGTTTTATATTTTATCTGGAGGTTTTCATATGGAATTACAGTTACAGAATCTAAGCAGACAGTTTGGCAGGAAACGAGCGGTTGACCATATAAATGCCGCCCTTACGCCGGGGGTCTATGGTCTGCTCGGTCCAAACGGCGCAGGAAAAACAACCCTGATGCGGATGATATGCGGCGTATTAAAAGCCACTGCCGGGGATATCCGCATGAACGGGAAAACAATGCAGGAGCTGGGGGAACGCTATTATTCCCGGCTGGGCTATATGCCGCAGGATTTTGGTTTTTATCCTGATTTTACCGGCCGTGAATTTATGCTTTATATGGCGGCGGTAAAAGGTCTGGACAAAAAAAGTGCAAAATCCCGGACGGAGGAACTTCTTTCCATGGTGAATCTGCAGGAAGCGGCAGATAAAAAAATCAGGTCGTATTCGGGCGGCATGAAGCAGCGGCTGGGAATTGCACAGGCTGAGCTGAACCATCCGGCTGTACTGATACTTGATGAGCCGACCGCCGGGCTTGACCCGAAGGAAAGGGTGCGTTTCCGCAATCTGATTTCCGGTTTTGCAAAGGAAAAAATCGTGATTTTGTCAACACATATCGTATCTGATGTTTCCTGTACCGCTGATACCATTCTGATGATGAAAAACGGCAGGTTTTTACTGCAGGAGCCAATGAATACGGTTACGGACCGCATCAGGGGAAAGGTGTGGGAACTGCTGGCTGGCGAGCGTGAGGCGGCGGAATACAGCAGGCGGTTTTCTGTGGTCAGTCTGCATCATGAAAACAATATGGTGCGTCTGCGGATTGTAAATGAAACTCCGCCGTCGACAGACGCCGTTTCCGTGGAGCCGGGACTGGAGGATTTATTTCTGTATCATTTTGGAGGGCAGGAGCATGATGCAAAGGAGGAAAAAGATTGAAAAATAATAAGATGAAAGAAAGGAAAAAGGTTGCAGGTGATTTTTCAATCTTTATTTGTGCCGCAGAAAAGCGCGTCACAAATAGCACCACGCCTGCGGCATGGTACAAATCATGTTAATAAAATACGAGTTTTTAAAAATTATTCGCAAAAAATCCACGTTAATTATCATGGCGGTCAGTCTGGTTTTAACCGCGTTTTTATTCGGTCTGCCCGTGGTGCAGTACCAGACATATAACCAGGATGGTGTGATAAAAGGAAGAGAGGGTATTGCTTATGATAAAGAACAGTGTGCAGCGGTTACCCTGACGGAGGATGTTGTTACGGAAACCATTCTTGGTGTACAGAAGCTTTTTGACAACCCGGATCATGTCGGTTACGATGGGAATGAGAAATTTCTAATTGGGGATGCTTACTGGAATGAAATTGCGCCGAGGGAAAATATGCTGAATATGATAGCAAAAACCTATGACAGTCCGAATGAAAGCTCAGGATACAATAAGCTTCCTGATTTAGATATGACAGACGGTGCAAAATTTTATGAGGCCCGGAAATCCAAAATAGAAAAGCTGCTGGATACCCCGTCCCGCGAATTATCAGAAAAGCAGAAAGCATACTGGAGCCGCATGGCAGGAAAAGTTCACACGCCCCTGCAATACGGATATTATAAGGGATGGGAGATAATCATAAGCAGCTTTGAGCTTTTCATGTTTGCCGTACTGGCGGTCTGCATTGCGCTTGCTCCGGTGTTTTCCGGGGAATACCAGTCAGGAACGGATGCCGTAATTTTATCCGGCAGGTATGGGAAAACAAAACTCATAAAAGCAAAAATCATGGCGTCATATCTGTTCGGACTTCTTGCATTTACACTGCATATCGCCGTGGCATTCGGGCTGCCGCTTGCAGCCTTTGGCACAGACGGCTGGAAGCTTCCCGTGCAGGCGGCAAATACCGTAATACCGTATCCGTTTACATTTTTACAGACGGCACTTGTAAATACGGGTATTATTTATCTGATACTGTTTGCCATGATGAGCCTGACGCTTCTTCTGTCGTCAGTAATGAAATCGCCGTATCCGGTGCTGGTTGTACTTGTTCCGGTTCTTTTTATTCCGGTGTTCCTGACTCCGGACGGAACTGCAGGAGCTTATAACCTGGCACTGTTTTTACTGCCGTACCGGGCGGCAATGCCTGAAATAGGAAAATATATTTCATACCAGTTTGGCGGTGTGGTAATGGATGCGTTTTCGGTAAAGGCGATTTTGTATGCAATGATTACGGTGGTTATGCTGCCGTTTGCAGGTATGGGATTCCGGAGACACCAGGTTGCATAAAGTGGTAATGGCTTATATTTAATTTCTGGCAGACAGGTTTAACCATGCATCTGGTGTCAGGACTGGCAGGGCAGTAGATTCGTAATCTTTTTGATTCATTGTGATGAGATAATCTGCCCTGTTATTTACTCCTGTCATGTACTGTACACAGTCTTCAAAGTCCTTCCACGTTTGTCCGAACGCATCAAATATATCCTTTTCTGTTACGGAAAAAACCGCTACCAAATCGAAAATATTTTCCATAATATTATATGTTCGTACTGTATCGTGTGTTTCTTTGTGAATAATATAAAAAAGATCCGTGACAGAAGAAGCTGTTATATATGCACTGGTTCTGGTTTTCCTGACTCGTCTGAACAGTTCCATGGCAATGTCGTATTGATTCCTTTTGAAAACCATATCAAGAATTACGTTGGTGTCAATTAATAGTTTCATAACGTTCTTCCATCCTTTCCGCCCTGTATTCCTCCAGTGTCTTTCCGGTATCTGGCAGGATGCCGACAATATTTTCAAAAATGTCATCCAGGGGTTTTTCATCGCTGGCGGTTTCCAGCGTTTGCTGTGATTTGAGAAACTGTACAAAGCTGTATATCGTTTCTATTTTGCTTTCTGGTAAATCACTAATAAGATTTATCGTTTTTTCCAAAATTGACATAGCAGTCCTCCTTTCCCACATGAAACGTTAATCTGCTTTTATATAGTATACCACCTGTAGAGGAAATTAACTATTATTATTTTGTTTGTACTGTTATCCGTTCTCCCTCCGCAGCGACTCATCCACCGCAATCGTCACGCTATCCCCGTCATCGCCAATAAGGTAAATTCTCTGCAGAAAAACGCCCACATGTTCTCCTTCATAAATCATTTCCTGCCCCAGCTGGCGGTAGGCGGTCAGGAGTTCGCCATGCACACGGACCGCCAGCTCCATAACGTTTCCCCGGAATGCGACACGTTCCACGATACCTTCTTCCGTGGTAGCAGGGTGAGGACAGGGTTCGTTCTTTTTACGCACCGTAATGTATTCCGGACGGATAATCGCCGAAGCATCTGCCGTGGTATCCCGGAAGCCTTTAAAGCGGGTATGGTCTATGGAAATCGGATTACCAAGAAACTGCACGACAAACGGGGTTTTCGGATGATTGTAAACTTCCACCGGGGAACCGGTCTGCTCAATTCTGCCATGGTTTGTAATAATAATTTTGTCTGCGACTTCCACGGCCTCGTCCTGGTCGTGGGTGACAAAGATGCTGGTAATTCCCACCTGGTTTATTAACTCCCGCAGCCATTCCCGCAGTTCTTTTCTTACTTTCGCATCAATTGCGGCAAAAGGCTCGTCCAGCAGCAGAAGCTGCGGCTGGACGGCAAGTGCCCGTGCAAAGGCGACGCGCTGTCTCTGGCCGCCGGAAAGCTGTTTCGGGTAGCGGTCTTCCAGTCCGGTTAATCCGGTCAGTTCCATTAATTCATCCACGCGGTACTGGATATCCCCCTTTTTCCAGCGGTTGATTTTTAACCCAAATGCAATATTGTCAAAAACTGTTTTGTGACGGAAAAGGGCATAATTCTGAAAAACAAACCCGATGCCGCGTTTTCCCGCCGGAATCTGGCTGATGGGTTTTCCATCAATATATATTTCTCCCGAATCCGCATTTTCCAGACCGGCAAGAATCCGCAGTATTGTGGTCTTTCCGCTTCCGCTTGGACCCAAAAGCCCGATTAATTTCCCTTTTTCCACAGAAAAACTGATGTCATCCGCCGCCCTGAAATTTTTAAATGTTTTGCTGATATGCTTAAGTTCCACGTAAGTCTGTGTATCATCTGTCATGGCAGGTTTCCTCCTAGTTTTCAAGCTCTTTTTTTCCGCGGTATTCAAGCAGGTTGCGGAGTATCAGAATAATTACAGCCATGACAATTAAAAGGGAAGACATGGCAAACGCCCCGGTAAAATCGAATCCCTGGTACAGCAGTTCGATATGCAGCGGCATGGTGTTGGTGAGTCCGCGCAGATGCCCGGACAAAACAGAAACGGCGCCAAATTCGCCCATCGCCCTGGCAGAGCAGAGCACAACCCCGTACAGGTACGCCCAGCGGATGTGAGGGAATGTAATCTGTGTAAAAATCTGGAAGCCGTTTGCACCCATCAGCGCTGCGGCTTCCTCCTCTTCATTTCCGACGACCGTAAGAACCGGAATTAACTCCCGCGAAATAAAAGGAAGCGTGACAAAAACTGTCGCAAGAATGATACCCGGCTGTGCAAAGATAATCTGGATATCATGTGATTCCAGGAACGGATAAAGGATGCTCTGCCGTCCGAATGTCAGAAGAAAAACCAGCCCCGCAATTACTGGTGAAATGGAAAGCGGCAGGTCCATGATAGTGGAAATAATTTTCTTCCCGCGGAACTGGAAACGGGTAACCAGCCATGCGGCAAAAAGACCAAAAACGGAATTGATAATTACAGTAATAACGGTTACTTTGACAGTCAGACCAATGGCTTTTAATGCATATGAATCTGTGACCGCATTCCGGTAGGCTGCCAGTCCGTCACGCAGCGCTGTAATAACAACATACACAAGCGGAAGAACCAGCATGGTGATTAAAAAAAGGGCGCTGATTCCAATTAACATCCATTTTACGATTCCTTTATCACTGCGTATCTGCATAAAGCGTTCTCCTCCCTGGTTCCATTACTTCTGTAAAGCGTTTTTACCGTTTGCCGGCGCGGTTTTGCACAATGGCATTTACAAACAGGATAGTAAACGAAAAAAGCAGCATAACCAGTGCGATTGCCGTTGCGCTTTCATAATCAAACTCCTGAAGCTTTGCCATGATAATCAGCGGCGTGATTTCAGTTTCGTACGGTGTATTCCCGGCAATAAATACAACGCTTCCATATTCGCCGATACACCTGGCAAAAGCCATGGTAAAGCCTGCGGTCAGTGCCGGAAAAATCTCCGGCAGAATCACCTGGAAAAATGCCTGCGCACGGGAAGCGCCAAGCATGGCGGCGGCTTCTTCGTATTCCGGCTCCAGTTTTTCCAGAACCGGCTGGATGCTTCGCACGACAAACGGGATTCCGATAAAAACCAGCGCGGCTGTAATGCCGATTCTGGTGTAGGCAATCTGTATTTTGTCCTTTGCAAACAGACTTCCAATCCATCCTTCCGGTACGGTAAGATGTGTCAGTGAAATTCCTGCGACTGCCGTTGGAAGGGCGAATGGAAGCTCTATGATACCATCCATCAGGCGTTTCCCCGGAAAGCTGTAGCGTACCAGCACCCATGCAATGACAAGCCCCATTAAGGCGTTAATCAGCGAAGCGGTCAAAGCGGTTAAAATACTGACCCTGTAGCTTGCCAGCACCCGTGGATTTGTCACTGTTTCGATAAACTCAGACGGGGACAGCTTCAGAGAAAAAACGGCAAGTGAACAAAGGGGAATCACAACGCCCAGACCAAGAATGGCGGTAACAATTCCAAATGACAGGGAAAATCCGGGAATCACTCGTTTCTTTTTCTTCATTGTTCTGCCGCCCTTCTGCTATTTTTCATAAATGGAGTCAAAGATTCCATGGTCGGAAAAATGTTTTTCCGTTGTTTTTGTCCATCCGCCGAAATGACCGATATCCGTCAGGTCGATATCAGAAATAATCCACTTATGGTCGTCTGGAAGCTCTGTAATCGTGTTATTATTTCCCTCGTAGACGTACTCGTTTAAAATTTCCTCACTGGACGGTCGGTAGTACCAGTCTGCTTCCAGCCTCTGGGCCTCGTTTGAATACAGATAGTTTAGATATTCCGTACAGACTTCCCTGGTTCCGTTTTTATCTGCAACCTTGTCAACAACTGCAACGGTCGGCTGGCAGAGAATGGATACGGACGGTACAACAATTTCGTATTCTCCCGGATGTTCTGCCAGGGAAAGAAATGCCTCGTTTTCCCACGCAAGAAGCACATCGCCCTGCCCGTTTTCCACAAATGATGTGGTGGAACCTCTTGCGCCGGAATCCAGCACAATGACATGCTGAAAGATGGTTTTTATTTTTTCGGTGATTTCGGCTTCATTCAATCCCTGTTTTTCAAAATAATACCATGCCGCAAGATAATTCCATCTTGCGCCGCCGGAAGTCTTCGGGTTTGGCGTTATGATGCCCACGTCGTCAGACAGCAGGTCATCCCAGTCGGAAATATTTTTGGGATTATCTTTCCGGACCAGAAAAACGATACAGGAGGTATAAGGAGAGCTGTCCAGCGGAAATTCTTTTACATAACCGTCATCAATCAGTCCGGCGTTTTTGACTGCATCCACATCCCCCTCCAGTGCAAGCGTCACAACATCTGCCGGCAGACCGTTTGCAACCTCCAGTGCCTGTTTGCCGGAGCCGCCATGGGACTGGGGAACCGTTACTTCCTGTCCGGTCTGTTCCTTCCAGTGTTTCTGGAAAATTTCGTTATATGCAGCGTACAGTTCCCGTGTCGGGTCATAGGAAACATTGGTGATTTCCACAGTATTTTGTGTGCTGCTTTGTGTGTTTTCTGTACCACCGTCAGAGCCGCAGGCAGCCAGTGCAGTGCATGCAAGTACGGCAGCAGCAAGTCTGGAGAGTTTTCTTTTGTTCATAAGTGTAAGTCCTCTTTCGTATTAAATTTGTGTTTCAGATGCTGGATTCAAAGCATGAAGGATATTATCCATGATGAAACATCCGGTTCCAGATAGTACGGAACGGATGTTTCAGCCTGCTCTTAAACATCCGGAAATTTTTCTGGTCATCCTTAATGGTCTGGCGCAGTTCCTGAATTTCCTGCCTGAGACTTTCGTTTTCACGGCGTAAACTGATGGACACCGAGGAAAAAAACCGGATGATGTCTTCCGTCATGTACGGATTATCTTTTTCCCATCTGGGTAAATCTGAAATATCTTCGCTAAACAGGGGACGCCTGTCTTTTATATACTCGGATGCAACCCTGGCATTTCCTGCGGCATATTTGTTTAACAGGGTACGTGTTTCTTCCCCGGAAAGCATGCTGCACGGATAGCGTTCACCGGATTCCGGGGATAGTTCTTTTAAAAATCCGGTAAGAAAAGTATTTTCCTCTTTGGAAAAAGAAGATTCCCGGTTAATTATGCGTTTGATTTCTGCATTATTTCCAGAAAGTCCGGGGTTTACCATCCGGGACGGAAGCGTAAATTCCTCAGTCAGTTCCAGTCCGATGCAGTCCATGAAATCATGGATGATGGAGTGGTGTACCCAGCTTCCCGGCTCAAATCTGCGGACAATCAGGTTTTCTTTTCCAAACAGTTCCGCCATCCGGTCCAGTTTGGATGCATAGTCCAGTACCAGCTTATACTTTTTTTGTATGGTTTTGATATAGCTTTCCAGCGGCTGTGTGCAGCTGGTCTTCCCCTGCTTGACACACTGGTTCCAGTTGGAAACCAGAAACTGGTCCTGACGGCGCAGGTAAACGATTATTTTTATCTGGTAGCCCTGCTGCCTGGATTCCTGTTTCAGATATGGAAAAAGATCTTTGTGGGAATAACCGGATACGCGCCAGAGATTTTCCTCGGAAAGAATGACATTGTCAAATTCTTTCATGCATTCAGCCATATGGTCCAGTCCTTCCCGCAGAAATTCCATTTCCAGCGGGAAATCCCTTGTTCCGTCCTCGTAATAAAGATTTTCCACCATAAAATGTGCGTTTCGGTTGGAGCAGACATAGGGATATTTGTGCGGCAGTTTTGGAAAGCAGTAGCCGTGTTTTTCCAGTGTTTTACGGTTGGTATGTAAAAACTCCTGGATAGAAGAGGTGGCTGTTTTCGGTGTACCGATATGTAAATACAAGGTTTTCATGTAATGACCTTTCTCTATAAATTAAGCTTCTGTACAAGTGTCTGTACACATTCGTCAATGGTTTTTCCGGTTGTATCGATTGTAAGGTCTGCATGCTCCGGAACTTCATAAGGGCTGCCAAGTCCGGTAAAGTCTTCGATTCTGCCGGACTTGGCATCGGCATAAAGACCTTTAACATCCCGTCTGATACATTCTTCCAGCGGAGTGCTGACATACACTTCAAAAAATCCTTCCCCGATAATTTTCTTTGCGCGTCTGCGGTCGGCGGCAAACGGGGAGATAAACGAGGTAAGGACAATCAGTCCCGCGTCATTTAACAGTTTTGCCACTTCTGCCACACGGCGGATATTCTCAATCCGGTCTGATTCGCCAAAGCCCAAATTCCTGTTTAAGCCCATGCGGATATTGTCGCCGTCCAGAAGCATGGTATGTTTATTTACTCCTGCCAGATATTTTTCAAGTGCATTTGCAAGCGTGGACTTGCCGGAGCCGGATAATCCCGTAAACCAGATGGTGCAGGCTTTCTGTCCAAGCAGGTTTTCGCGGAATGTGCGTGTAATGTCCGTGTTCTGCCATGTCAGATGGCTGTTGTCCTGCGCCAGGGAATGTGTAATCGTTCCGCAGGCGGCAGTCATATGGGTCACGCGGTCAATGAGAATGAAAGATCCCAATGCCTTATTATGTAAAAACGTGTCAAATACAATCTCTGTATTCGTCATCAAATCGCAGCAGGCGATTTCGTTTTTTATTATTTCTTTAGCAGGCACTTCCTGCCCGGTACCCGTATCCACTTTGTGGTGAATATGAAGCACCGTGCAAGGAATCCTCTGTGTGCCTGTTTTGATTAAATAACTCTTTCCGGCAGTAAGCCCTGAGTTATCCATCCAGAGTAATGTGACTGTAAATGTCTGGCTGACAAAAAGCTGATTGTCTTTTTGCAGCACGCAGCCACGGGAAATGTCAATTTCTGTATCGAGTGAAATGGTAACGGCATGTCCTGCAGACGAAGTTTCCACGGGCTGGTTACCCTGTAAAATGCCAGTTACTTTTGCGGTTTCAGTGCTTGGAAGTACTGTTACGGCATCCCCGACGGAAACCGCGCCGCTTTCAATCTGCCCCTGAAATCCGCGGAAATTCCGGTCGGGGCGGCATACACGCTGTACGGGCATGGTAAATCCGGTTCCTTCCGGTTCCCGGCTGATGTCAATGTTTTCCAGGTAAGCCAGTAATGGCATGCCCGGATACCACGGCATACGGGCAGAGCGTCTGGTTATATTATCCCCGCAGGACGCCGATACCGGAATCAGTGCTATGCTGTCACAGTCAAACTCTTTTGTCAGAATTCGGATGTCGTTTTGTATTTCCAGAAAACACTCCTGGGAATATTCCACCAGGTCCATTTTATTAACGGCAAAAACAAAGTGCCGGATTCCCATAAGGGCGCAGATGCGGGTGTGTCTTTTGGTCTGTGCCAGGATGCCTTTGCCGGCATCAGCCAGGATAACGGCGAGGTCGGCAAAAGAAGCGCCGACAGCCATATTGCGTGTGTATTCTTCGTGTCCCGGCGTGTCTGCCACAATAAAGGAGCGTGCGTCTGTCGTAAAATAGCGGTATGCCACATCTATGGTGATTCCCTGCTCCCGTTCCGCCATCAGTCCGTCCAGAAGAAGGCTGTAATCCATGGCGCCGCCCGCGGAGCCAATCTGTGAATCAAGTTCCAGCGCTTTTTCCTGGTCTGCAAAAAGCAGCTTGGCGTCATAGAGCATATGGCCGATGAGCGTGGATTTTCCATCATCCACACTGCCGCAGGTAATGAATTTTAATAGTGTGTGCATGTTAAAAATATCCCTCCCGTTTCCGTTTTTCCATGCTGGCGCTGCCGCCGTCACTGTCAATGATTCGGCTGGTCCGTTCAGATGAAACTGCACTCAGAGTTTCCTCTATAACGGCGTCAATCGTGTCAGCATCTGATTCGATACCGCCGGAGAGCGGATAACAGCCCAGTGTGCGGAAACGGACTTTTTTCATTACCGGGGTTTCACCCGGAAGCAGCCGCATCCTGTCGTCATCAACCATAATTAGGTTTCCATCCCTTTCAACAACGGGGCGCATGGCGGCGAAATACAGCGGGACAATATCTATGTGTTCCTGCCGGATGTACTGCCAGATATCGCTTTCCGTCCAGTTGGAAATTGGGAAAACACGGATGCTTTCTCCTTTATTGATTTCGGTGTTGTAGAGTTTCCACATTTCCGGACGCTGGTTTTTCGGGTCCCATGCATGGTTCGGATTCCGGAAAGAAAAGATTCTCTCTTTGGCACGGCTTTTTTCCTCGTCACGTCTGCCGCCGCCAAATGCCGCCGTAAAACCATATAAATCCAGCGCCTGTTTTAGCGCCTGTGTTTTCATGATATCGGTATAGGCGCTGCCGTGGTCAAACGGATTAATGCCCTGCCGCAGTCCTTCTTCGTTAATATATTCTAGCATCTGGATGCCGTATTTTTCTGCAGTTTCATCCCGGAAGGAAATCATTTCCTTAAACTTCCACGTAGTGTTTACATGAAGAAATGGAAATGGCGGTTTTTCCGGATAAAACGCTTTCAAGGCAAGATGCAGCATGACGGAGGAGTCCTTGCCAACAGAGTAAAGCATTACCGGCTTTTCACATTCCGCTGCAACTTCGCGCATAATATAAACTGCTTCCGCTTCAAGTTTTTCCAAATGGGTCATGTTGTTCTCCTATTGTCTGTTTCAGTAGTGATTGATGTTATCATAAAAAAGATTTCTTGAAAAAAGATTGAAAAATATTTTTTTTTGGTTATAATGTTTGAAATATAAAGAGCAGATTTTACAGAAACTGGTTTTGGGGCAGAATATATACTGAAAAATTGCTGGAAATGGGGAAACGGTTTTGAGAATTTTGGTTGTGGAGGATTCGCTGCGGCTGGCTGACACACTGTCAGAGGCACTGTCAAAGGCAGGCTATACCGTTGATGTTGTAAATGACGGACGGGACGGGTACGAAAACGCGGTAAGCGGGATTTATGATATCGTAATACTGGATTTAATGCTTCCCACGATGAACGGATATGAGGTGCTGTCTGCTGTCCGCAGGGACGGGCAGGAAGTTCCGGTTCTGATTTTAACAGCGAAAACCGAGCTTGAGGACAAGGTGGAAGGTTTTACGCTTGGCGCTGACGACTATGTGACGAAGCCGTTTGAAATGCGGGAGCTTCTGATGCGGATACAGGCGATTGTCCGAAGGCGGAGTCCGCAGGAAATCATTTCCCTCCGGGCAGGAAACCTGGAATTAAATACGATGGCTTGTGAAATGAAAAACAGTGAAAGCGGCAGAGCCATGCAGATTGCCGGAAAGGAAATGCAGCTTCTGGAGTTTTTTCTGCTGAACCAGAACCAGGTGCTGGAAAAGGAACAGATTGCGACAAAAATATGGGGATATGAGTCCAGTGCTGAATATAATAACGTGGAAGTTTATGTATCGTTTTTAAGAAAAAAGTTTAAAAATTTACATGTTAATGTGGGAATCCGGGCGGTGCGCGGGATTGGATATATTTTTGAGGAAACCATATGATAAAATCACTTCGAAAAAAAATAAGCATTATATTTGCAAGTCTGCTGGGAGCAATCTGGATTCTGATTATTGTGCTTTTTAACTGGACAAATTACAAGGCACAGCTCAAAGAGCTGCGTTCCAGTGTGCGTTCAGAAATCAAGGAGTCGGGCTGGAACAGATTTTTAAGGACCGGCGGCGAGGATGAGGCATTTGACTTTGAAGGTCTGGAGTACTGTGTTGTGCAGCTGAAAAAAGATGGAACAGTGTCTGTACGTGCAAACCATTTTCCCAGCATACCGGAAGAGCTTCTGAAAGAATATATTGTGCAGCAAAGGGAGAATAACTGGAAGCTGGACGACGGATTTTCAAGGATTACGCATATCAGCAAATTTAAAAAGAAGTACGGCAGATGTCTGGTTTTAATCAGTACAAAACCGGCAGTGAGGACAGAATTGAAGCTGGCGGCAGTCAGCCTGTTTGTTGCGGGGGCAGGGATGTTTATGCTGGTTATGGCAATAAAATACCTGTCCGGCTGGCTGGTACGTCCTGTGGAAGAATCCATTCAGTCCGAGAAAAAATTTATGTCCAATGCAAGCCATGAATTAAAAACCCCGCTGACGGTGATTCGGACCAATATCGAACTGTTATCGGATGAAATCGGGGAGAACAAGCATTTGCAGTATATCGGAATGGAGACGGAGCGTATGGTTTCCCTTGTAAATAAAATGCTGACGCTGGTTCGTCTGGATGCGCATTACACGAAACCGAAGTTTCAGAAGTTCCGTCTGGATGAAGCTCTTTTAAATGTGATTTACCCCATGGAAAGTGTGGCTTTTGAAAAGGGAATCAGCATGGATATCCGGGTTGGGGAACAGATGTGGTTTACGGGTGATGAAGAGCAGCTGCAGAGTATGGTGTCCATACTTCTGGATAATGCAATCAGTTATACGCCCAAAGGGGGAAGTATTGACATAGGGGCAGAAGTTCATTCCAGAAAATTTCACCTTACAGTTGCCAATACCGGAGAGCCGATTCCGGCGGAACTTAAGGATAAGCTGTTTGAACGGTTTTACCGTCAGGATGAAGCAAGGGAAAGCACGTCAGAACATCTGGGACTGGGGCTGTCCATTGCAAAAAGTATTATTACAAAGCATCATGGGAAAATCCATGTGGAAAGCGCAGGAGGGAAAAATATATTCCATGTTGTGCTTCCGGTGGTGAAAAAGGGATAGTAAAAAAGCCGCGATACATTCGTCAAACTGTATGAAATGTATCGTGGCTTTTAGATTAAGGCGTGTTGCCGCTTTTGGTACGGGCTATACGAAATCGGAGAACTGGGAAATCCCCTGTACATTATATGTTCCCGTAGCCGTATACCCATTGGCATTATTTGCATTGGACTTTGAATAATGATCTACGAGTGAAGCGTACGTATTGATGGATGGCCCATAGTTTTTGAAAAACTTCTGTAATGCAGGCATATCGGACTTTTTCAAGGTGTCTTCGTCAACCTTCATTTTATTATTTTTGTCCAAAGTAATTCCAAACTGCTTCAGGGCATCTTTATTTTTCTCTGTTTTACTCTGGATATAGGATAAGTTTGTCACTACACCGGCATTTTTGCTGGTTTTGGCTGCTTCAAACATATTGTTGTAATTGCCTGCAAAACTCTTTACAGTGGCAAGAATTTTGTCAAGATTGTATTCTTCTTTGCCATCTGTGCCTTTTATCTTTTTATACAACTGATCTGATGCAAGAGCCTCGCTGTCTGTCTTTAAGCCAGCTGCATAAGAAACAGAAGAGGAACCGGTGTCTTCTTCTTTTTTTGTGCCGGCTGCAGTGCTGGTAGAAATACCGCCGGCAAACTGAAGCCGGGACGCAACCGTCGAACCATAGCTCAGGAGATTATCCGATGAAAACAGGTCCTGTACTTTTGTAATATCTGCGCTTTTCGCTTTCCCTTCATTGAACTGAAGCGTACCGTTTTTATTAACCGTGATGCCGATTTCCGCAAGCTTATCCTTATTTGCGGTAGTGCTTTTCATTGCACTTGCAATCAGTGAAGTCTTATTGGACAGCGTGGATTTCTTTGCCGCACTCACTACGTCATTATAGTTTGAGACATAATTTTTCAGTGCAGAAACTACCTTATCGGACGCTGTTTTGCCTTCTTCTGCAGTATAGGTGTCTTTTTTCTGTAATGTTGCAACAGAACTTTTCAACGATCCAATCCCTGCTGTCAGCTTTGAATTTGCCTCCTGCGCCTGTTTGGAAACCGTCGGATTTTTCCTCTCTTCAATAAGCCTGTCAATGACATAGCTGGTTTTGCCTGCACCGGCTTTGGTTGTAGAGGAGGTGGAATTCTGATTCCCATAATATGCCTTCGTCAGCTTGGCATAGCTGCCATTTTTAAGGCTGGCCCAGTCCGAGAAAAAATTAGAATTTCCGCCGAAAAAACTCTGGTTTGTGTTTATTGCCATATGAATCACCCCTTTAAATAAAAATGGACTTTATGATTATCCTTATTATAACACATATTCCTTTAAATGGCAAGTTGACTATTTTTAAGAAATATGGTATTGACGATTTGTGGCGGATAGTACTAAATTATACAAGGCTGGTACTGTATCGTAATTTATATAATACAGATAAAAGTGTAAAAAGGTGGTGCTGTTGTAATGAAAATAGACATTATAGGTTCCGTGGCAAGTGGAAAAACAACGCTGGCAAGAAAAATATCGCAGAAATATAAAGTGCCATATTATGAAAAGGATAATGTTGTCTGGGAAAGAACTCCAAGCGGAGACAGAAAAAGAACATCTGATGAACGGGATTCATTTTTTAACAGGATTATCAGCGGCGATGACTGGATTGTAGAAGGTTCTCCAAGAAAATGCCTTAAGGAAAGCTTTGTCTGTTGTGATTATATAGTGGTTTTGGATGAGAAAACTTCTGTAAGACTGTTCAGGGTATTTAAACGGTGGATAAAACAAAGAACTGGGAAAGAGCCATATAATACAAAGCCGACTTTAACTTTTTTGAAGTATAATATTAAATGGGTTTTTGAATTTAATGATATGAAAAAGAACCTGTTGCGGGAGTTAAATTCTTTTGGAGAAAAGGTAAAAATATTTCATAATTCCGGTGAGGCATGGAAATTTATTTTAAGCACATATTCTGGTTTGTCTAACTTTCCTAAAATATAAATACAAGCGGCGGACCAGTACGGTCCGCCGCCTTTTTATGGAGAAAACGAAATATATAAGAAAATTAGCCCATAATAACTTCCACATTCACAGATGATTTTCCATCAGGAAGAGGAATGGTGTTACCATCTACGGAAACACCGTCAACAGTCATGGAAGCAACTCCCTTTTCCACATGTTCCGGGTTTTTGACTGTGATATGGTATGCCACGCCGCGGAAATCACGTTTTGCTGTAAAGCCGTCCATGGAAGACGGGATGCACGGGTCCACCACAAGTCCGTCATAGTCCGGACGGATACCAAGAATAAACTGGGATACATCCAAAAACGTCCATGCAGCGGTACCGGTCAGCCAGCTGTTCTTGGCTTCGCCAAAGTTTTTTGCGTCTTTTCCGGCAATCATCTGTGAATACACATAAGGTTCCGTGCGGTGGATTTCACTGATATCCTCAATATATGCAGGACATGTGCGGGTATATACCTGCCAAGCGCGGCTGCCGCGTCCGACAACGGTTTCCGCAATCGAAATCCACGGGTTGTTGTGGCAGAAAATACCTGCATTTTCCTTGTATCCCGGCGGATAGGAGGAAATTTCACCAAGCTCCACATGATATCTGCGGTATGGCGGCTGGAGCAGTACAATGCCGTACTGGGTATCCAGGTGCTTCTCCACGGATTCCATGGCTTTTAAGCAGTTTCCCTCTTTCAGTCCGATTTCCGCCATGACACAGAAGCCCTGCGGCTCAATGAAAATCTGTCCTTCCTCGCATTCCTTTGAACCGATTTTGTGTTTATTGTCGTCATAGGCGCGTAAGAACCATTCGCCGTCCCATCCGGCGTCAAGAACTGTTTTTTCCATGTCTGCAATTGCTTTTTCTGCAAAAGCAGCTTCCTCATCAAGCCCCTTGTGGCGGCAGATTTGCACGTAGTCCTTTCCATAGCGGACAAACATTCCCGCAATAAATACAGACTCTGCATTCGGTCCTTCGGAAGGTCCGAATGTCTGGAAGGATTCTCCCGGCTCTGTGGAGAAGCAGTTTAAGTTCAGACAGTCGTTCCAGTCTGCACGGCCGATTAACGGCAGTTTATGCGGCCCGAGGTGGTCAATGGTGTAGTGGAAGGAACGTCTTAAGTGTTCCATAAAGTCCGTTGCCTTGGAGGCATCGCTGTCGTATGGCGTCATTTCGTCCAGAATGCTGTAATCCCCGGTTTCCTTGATATATGCAGCGGTACCGGCAATCAGCCAGAGCGGATCGTCATTGAAACCGCTTCCGATATCGGAATTTCCTTTTTTGGTGAGCGGCTGGTACTGGTGGTATGCGCTTCCGTCTTCAAACTGTGTGGCTGCGATATCTAAAATACGTTCCCTTGCACGGTCCGGAATCAGATGCACGAAGCCGAGCAGGTCCTGGCAGGAATCCCGAAATCCCATGCCGCGCCCGATACCGGACTCAAAGTAGGATGCGGAACGGCTCATGTTAAAGGTTACCATACACTGGTACTGGTGCCAGATATTTACCATGCGGTCCAGCTTTTCCTCGGAAGAGGAAACGGTAAAGTGTGACAGCAGCTGATCCCAGTAGGCTTTTAATTCTGCAAGGGCGGCATCAGCCTTTTCTTTCGTGTCAAAATCCTTCATCAGACTTTCGGCTGGCGCGCGGTTGATATTGCCGTCCTTCGGGTCGCCGATCCATTTCTCTTCTGCCCGATTTTCTATATATGCAAGCATAAATACAAAAGTTTTTGACTCACCTGGTGCAAGCGAAACCTTTAAGTGGTGGGAACCAACCGGCGCCCAGCCGCTTGCAGCGGAATTTTTGGATTTTCCGGTAACAACAACTTCCGGCGCGGAATTTTCGCCATATGCGCCAAGGAAGGAATCACGGTCTGTATCAAAGCCTTCAACCTCTGCATTTACTGTATAGAGCGCATAGTGGTTGCGGCGTTCCCGGTACTCGGTCTTGTGGTAAATGGCAGAACCATGAATTTCCACTTCGCCGGTGGAGAAGTTACGCTGGAAATTTGTCATGTCATCCATGGCATTCCACAGGCAGAACTCTACATAGGAAAAAACGGAAAACTCTTTGGTGTCTGTACCGTTGTTGGTCAGGGTCAGCTCGTTAATTTCGCAGTTTCTGCCAACTGGAACGAAAGCGGTCAGTTCGGCGTGCAGGCTGTTTTTGCTGCTCTTAAATGTGGTGTAGCCCATGCCGTGGCGGCATTCATAGGAATCAAGGTCTCTCTTGGCCGGCATCCAGCCCGGATTCCAGATGCTGTCCCCTTCTTTGATGTAATAGTAGTGGCCGTTACTGTCATATGGGACATTGTTGTAACGGTATCTTGTCAGGCGCAGCAGCTTTGCGTCCTTGTAAAAGCTGTAGCCTCCGCAGGTGTTGGAAATCAGGGAAAAGAAGTTTTCAGATCCGAGATAGTTAATCCATGGAAGCGGTGTTTTCGGAGATGTAATGACATACTCCTTGTTTGCATCATCAAAATAGCCAAATTTCATGTGTGCATCCTCCAATACATGATTTGCTGGTTTGGGATTTCTGATATATTTCAGGAAATCCTTCGTTCATGCGTTACATTTACGAAAACGTTTAAGTAACTTTTTACTAAATAAAAGTATATACTCCTGTGGGCAGAAATGCAATAGAAAAGTAAAAATTTTGGGGATAAAAACGCAAATACTAAGAGTACAATGGTATTCAGGATGAATGGGATGCAGACAAATGCACTTACTGGCTTTGCATACAGGGATAAAAAATGTGAACGCAGAACTTTTCATTTTCCTCAAAAATATCAATTAATCCGTCCTGCGATTCAACAATCCGCCTTACACTGTTCAGTCCGATTCCATGGATGCCGCCTGGCTTGCTGCTTTTCAGGTCAGGATTTACGGAAAGGACAGAGGCGGTGATTCTGTTCTGCACCAGAATACTCAGGTGACCGTCCCGTTCTATCATTTCCACCGATATTGCGCGGAACTGCTCCGGAATGGCGGATTCTGCTTCTATGGCGTTGTCAACCAGGTTTGAAATCGCGACCATAAGATCCAGGTTCTGGTATTCCGGATGAATCTGCACACGCACATGGAACGGGATATGGAGTTTTTTTGCCGTTTCGTATTTGTGCTTTAACAAGGAATTAACCAGCGGGTGCTTTGTGTAGGAAATATCCTCTGCCGAAATCCGCTGTCCCAGCATTCTTTCCAGATCCTCCAGCACCTCGGAGGATTTCCCCTTTTCCAGAAGTAATTTGTACTGTAACAGGTAGTTTTTCATGTCATGCCGGATTTCCAGTATTTTTTCCATGCCCTCCTGCGTCCGCGCAAGCAGGGCTTTCTGTTCCCGGAGCTGCATGGACAGCATTTTGTTTTCAAAGTCGTTTTGTGTTTTTTTCTGCAGCTGCCCAAGCAGCCAGAGAACCAGCAGCGTGGCAGTCAGCATCAGCACGCTCAGCACAAGGCAGAAACGCAGCACGGTTTTTTCCCGTGTCAGATAGAATAAAACATAATAGGTCATAAAGCAGACTGTAAAATCACAGAGGAAAAAAATAAGTGAAATGGCAGCTTCCGTCCTGTGCAGGCGCTGGGAGGAACCATGGATTTCCTTCAGTAAAAAAAGGATGAAAAATTCAATAAAAAAGCCGGTGCACAGAAGATATATCCTTGTACTGCCCATGCCGGATGTCAGCCTGGATATGGGTGTTTTTGTAATTCCGGAAACGAAATAAAATAAAATATTTCCGAGCAGGATGTCAAAAATATTATAGACAATAATGGTCACTGCTTTTCTGACCGGATTTCCCTCGAAGCAGATGAAGGATACAATAAAAATAACCAGCATACAGACAATTGACATGACTGCGTTGGATATGTGCTGGTACGGGGTGGCTGTCAGCGGAAGGTAAATAATTCCAAATGCAATAAGAATCCAGCCCCGGTAAAAAGCGGATTTTTTGAAAAAAATTCCCAGGACATACACGCTGTAAATATAATATGGCAGACACGCCAGAATTTCAGCAGCTTTATAAAACAGTGACATGGTAATGGCTCCTTTGGTAATTCAGGTACGCTTCACGGAAGAGGTTCCGGCAGGAACGGCTGATGGTAATTTCGCAGCCGTTTCCCAGCGTAATTTTATGGTTACGGTATGAACTGACATACCTCAGGCTGACCAGAAAACTCTGGTTCACCTGTATGATGGAATGGCCGGATAAAAAAGCAGCATAATCGGAAAGCTTTCCCCTTACAGTGCAGACCTGGCGGCAGGTGTGGAATTTCAGGTAATGTCCGGCGGTTTCCACATAATCAATTGTAATCATGGGAAGAAAAATATCCTCTGCGGAGGTGTGCAGTCTGATAACAGCATCCCTTTTCTGGCGGGCAGTAAAAAATGCCATGACAGCTTCCCTGATTTCCGTATCCAGATATTCCTTCCGGATAAAACGGAACGGGGCATACCGGATGGACTCGTAAACGGCATCGTGCAGGCTGCTGACAAAAACCACGGAAGCATCCGGATAAATTCCATGGATGGTTTCTGCCAATTCCATCCCGGTGTTTCCCGGCATTTTAATGTCAAGAAAGTAAAGGTCGGCACGCTGGTCAATATTTTTCAGAAATTCACCGCTTCCGGTATAGCTTTCGATTTCCGTGTCCTCCCCCAGTTCTTTTGTATACTTCAAAACAAATTCATGGATCTGGCGGCAGAAAATTTCTTCATCATCACATACGACAATCCGGTACATGGCGTCCTCCCGTTTCCTGATAATAACCTATTATACAACATCCTTTTGACAAAAAAAGTGCAAAATCTGCCAAAAACAGGTTAAATCTGCCAAATGATTGATTTCCATAAAGGCGTGTTTTATATTAATAAAAAATCTTAAGGGGGGGACGTCATTGGTTCAAAATCTGATTCAGGTATCCGGAAAGAAGCATGATCCTGAAGTGGTTGCTTATGGAATGGAGGTAATATATTCCGGGCTGGCGGCATGTCTGTTTCTGCTGGTGGCTGGCTGGGCGTCACACCATCTGCCGGAAACACTGGTTTATATTGTCAGCCATTTCCTGTTTGTCCGTGTTATGGGAGGATACCATGCACATACGCGGACAGGGTGTCTCCTGCTTACTGCTGCCACGTGTTTTCTCTGCATATGGATATCGGATATGGTATGGAACAGGGTTTCTGCCGGGACTGTTGCCGTGTCGTACATATTTTATTTCTTTTGTGTATTCCGGCTGGCTCCGGCAGAGCATCCAAATAAAAAACTGGGCAGGGAAACATGCAGAAAAAACCGTAAACGTTCCTTGGCTTATATGGCAGCGGCACTTCTTGTGATAATAATTTTCTGGACATTTGACCGGAGAATGGCATGTGTTTTCTGGGTTAATATGACAGAAATTGTTATATCAATGATAACTGGGAAGGAGGTGTATGCTCATGCTGAAAGAAAAAGCAGCGGAACTGATAGTTAGGGTTGCGGAAAAGGCGGCGGAAAATGCCGTTTGCAAGGCATCCCCGTGGGATAAGTTCCAGCCGGAGGAATCTGCCAGGGTAAGGGAATGGGCAGAGGAAAACAAGAGAACCAGGAAAACTGTGTGATATCACATGTGCCGGTTAATAGTCAGTCTGTTTGTCATACCTTTTAGATGTATAATTCGGCAAATCCAGACGGACATGGATTCACGAAAGGAGAATTGATTATGATAAAGAAAACAAGGAAACACATTTCCCATCTGGCTCTCGCAGTCGCCATGCTGCTGGCATTCGGCATTCCGGTAAGCGTTGCAGCTGCAGAGGCGGAGGAGACTGCTGTTGCGAGGGATGCATCAAGGTATATTTCATTTGATCTGACGCTGTACCGTGGGGTATGGGCATATTCCAGCTCAGCGGAAAATAAATCAAATAAAGCCTATGTTAATGTGAATCATTCCTCATGTTCGCCTGTGAGTATAGGTATTTTTGATGCATCACATAGTCAGATTAATGTAAAAAATAGCTGCAGTGTTTCCGGCGGATATACTTTTAACACGGCACACCAGTATCCTGGGCAGAATATCTGTGTTGGTTTCTACACAGACAAAATCACTGGAAAGGAATCCATTGATGGAAGTTTCTATTATAATGGATTGAATTAAAGGGAAAAGTCCGGCAGCCGCACGCCATACCCGGGCTTTGCGGCTGCCCGGTATCTAAAGGCGGATAAAGTGAATTTAAGGGGGCGGAATTAATGAATAATTCCATATGTAGAAACCTGTATCTGGATATAAGGCGGGGGTTGCAAGACAAAAGGTTCTGGGCAGTGCTCGGTATTTTTTCCTTTTTATTTTTTTTCTGCATTGTGCTGGACTGGGTTCGCCCGCTGACCCAGTATTATAATGGCGGACTGCAAAGCTATAAGTATTATCCGGTGCCAGGACATGTGGCGCGGTATGAAGTGGAGGTTTTAAACGGGCTGGTACTGTTTGTTGATTTTTTCCCTTTTGTCGGGGCAGCTGCTTTTGCATGGGTAATTATGGATGACAGACGGCAGGGTTACTGTATGCAGCAGATACAGAGAATGGGGTTTGCAGCTTATTACAGGGGAAAGCTTGCAGCCAGCGGAATACTGGGCGGAATCCTTGGTGCGCTTTGTATGGTATCACTCTGCCTGCTTTCATTGGTACTCATAGATTACCTGCCCTTTTTCCGGGAAGCCGTGGATTATAATGCGGAAACCTTCAGACAGATTTTCCAGTCTGGACAGCACAGTAACTATGGTATTGGCTGGAGCGGCTGCCGGGACTATGTTTTTCTGGATGGGCACCCGTGGGTGTGGAATTTTCTGGCAGGCGGAATTAAGTATTTTGTAATGGGGGCATCTTATGGACTCCTTGCAGGTATCATCGCCTTTGGTTCGGATAACCGGGTGCTGGTGTATGCAGGTCCGGTTCTGGCACTGTTTCTGTGGGACGGGCTTGTGTATATGTTTGACCGGTTTACGGAACCTTTTTCGCGGGCGGCAACTGTAATTGATAAATTTTACCTGCGCGGACGCATGACGGAATTTGGAAATCTGTACCATTACTGCCTTCTGTTTTTTTTCTTTCTGGTTCTGGTTTTTCTGTCAGGCATACTCCGGGACAGGACGGAATGCAGGTATATGGAAGGGGGAATGAAAAATGGTTAGGGACCAGGTGACCATGGTATTGCGGAAACCGTCGGTAAGGATTAAGTTCTTACTGGTAACGCTTCTGTTTATTCCCTGGCTGATGGAGCAGGTGGACATACTGGTGCCGTTTGCGGACAGCTACGGCAGGAAGGGTGAGGTTACGGTTTTTGTCATGCTGCTGCATGTTTTTAACTACCTTTACTTTTACGTGGAGGTCCTTCTGGTTGGTTTTATCCTGCTGATACCGGATATTGTCAGGAACGAATATACGGAAAAACAGTCTGTGCTGGCAGGCGGTTCAAGGAAACGGGCGGCGTTTGCCGCGCTGGCAAGGATCGTGTTTTTTTCGTTTCTGTATGTGGTGTGGTTTGTGTTTCTGACTGTTGTCATATCAGGAGTTCGGATCCATAATTTTTCACTGGAATGGCCGCATTTTGTGGATATTGTAATAAAGCAGGTTTCTCCGGGCGACCGGTTTAATATGTCACTGTTTATGCTGCCAAAGGGATGTACGGATTATTCGGTACCCGTAGCGCTTGCACTGGTGCTGCTGCGGAGCACACTGGGATTTATTTTTCTCGGGCTGCTGGCCAGCCTTGTAACAATGTTTACAAAAAAAGTAAAATATGGAGTGGGGATTACGGTTATTCTTCTTGCCGTGACACTGTTTCTTTATTACCATTTTTTTGGTGCATATCTTGAATATTACGATGGCTCACGTCCGATTACGGATGTTCTCGTAAAGGTTGACCTTATAAAGGCAACGCTGGTTCCGTTTTTTTCATTCCGGAGTATCGGGGATGATTTCACGTACTGGATAAGGTACGGCATTCTTGCCGGACTGGGATTAAGCGTCCTTACAGGCGCGGGGATATGGGTTTATTACCAGAAAGGGGATTTGGGAGATGCAGATCAGGATGAATAATGTATGTAAAACTGTCAATGGAATTTCACTTATATCAGATGTCAGTCTGGAACTGGAATCAGGGAATATCTATGGATTTGTGGGTGACAATGGGGCAGGAAAGACGGTACTTTTTAAGATGCTGCTCGGACTTATGAAAAAAACATCAGGTACAGTTACTGTGGATGGGACAGAACTTAAGGATTTACTGCAGGATGTCGGATTTATTATTGAAAGACCAGAGTATATTCCGTACTACAGTGCGTACAAAAATCTTTCTGTCCTTGCAGGAATCCGTAAAAAGGCGGACGGGGAAAGGATACGGGAAGTGCTTTCCATGTTCGGTCTGGATGCGGGCAGCAAAAAGCCGGTGGGGAAATACTCCCTTGGAATGAAGCAGAAGCTTGCCCTTGCCATGGCTTTTATGGAAGACCCGGCAGTGCTGGTTCTGGATGAGCCGCTGAGCGCACTGGATGAAAGCTCGGTAAGCAGCGCAAGGGAACTGATTTTAAAAGAAAAAGAGCGTGGGAAACTGGTTCTTGTTGCTTCCCATTACAAAGAGGATATCCAGTCCCTGTGTGATATGGTATATAAAATGAAAGATGGTAGAATTCTTTCGGATGAGGTCGGCTATGGAGACGTCGGAGATAATACATCCCTATAATTTATATGAAAGACTTTTTCCGGGCAGGGTTTTTGTCTAATTATTTCCGATATTTTTTATGAAACAGACAAAGACCAGCAGGTTAAAGGATAATATGGAGGAAAACAGTGCCGCTGTGGAAACAAGGAAGATGAAAAAAGCAGGGATGGGTGCCCCCGTGAACTCACCACGATAAAAACGGCAGTCCAAAGAAAACCAGGTTAATAATAAACTAATATTCAACTTAAGGAGGATAAAGATGAAAGGAATAACTGTAAAAACAAGAATGCTGGTCGTGGGAATGCTGCTTTATCATGCTGCATCACACAGGAAAGAAAGCCGGTTCCGGAAACGGGAACTGTATTGGAAGCTGCCTCTGTAACAGAAAATGATATAACTGCAGATTTCCCCATAAGGAGGAAGCAGCGGTATGTCATTCCGCCATATCCTCCATCTTAATTTCCAGGTTTTCATAAATACATACCGGAATCACATCATCAAAACTGTACTGCCTGGTTTTTTCTTCATGTTCAAAGTCATAGACATTGACTATCCGTGTGCGCGGATTGATAATCCAGTATTCCCGCACACCGGCAGAGTGGTATTTATAGGTCTTGATTCCGTAGTCGGTCTTTTCACTGCCTGGGGAAACAACTTCAATCACCCAGTCCGGCGCACCGTTGCAGCCCTTGTCATCCAGCTTGTTTCTGTCACAGATAACAGAAATATCCGGTTCAACATAATTACGGTTATCCCTGTTTAAAAATACTGCGAATGGAGGGGGATAGACCTCGCAGTTTCCCTTTTTTGATTTGATATACTGTCCGATTGCCTGTGTCAGTTCGGAAACAAGCTTCTGGTGAATCCGCGCCGGCGGCGCCATGTCATAAATCCGCCCGTCAATCAGTTCCGCCCGCTGTCCTTCCGGCAGCGCATAGATATCATCAACGGTATAAAACTTCTGATGTGCAACTGTCATAATACCCCTCCGTTTTGAATATCATCCCGGTTTATTTTCTGTAATTTAATCATACACCGCCGAAGCGAATCATTCAAGCAAAATCCGGCGGGATTTCTCGTTTCAGAAAAAATAAAAAGTAAATACTGTTAAATTCCCCCAAAAGGTGTATAGTAAAGTGTAAAGATATATTAAGTGAAATTCCAGACACCGGGAGGATGGCATGGTATCTTTAAAAACGATTGCAGAAACATGCGGCGTTTCAACAGCAACTGTAAGCAAAGCGCTGAACGGACAAAAGGATATTGGCGAGGAAACAAGGAGCCGGATTAAGAAAGCTGCGGAAGAACTCGGCTATTTCCCGAATGCTGCAGCGCGCGCATTGAAAACACGCCGTTCCTATACGGTCGGGGTTCTTTTTGAAGAAGAAGCGGGAAGGGGACTGACACATGAATACTTTTCCGGTGTTCTGGATGAGTTTAAGAAAAATGTAGAGAAGAGAGGGTATGACATTACGTTTCTTAATACATTTTTTGAAAACAGAAGGACCTCTTATTATGAGCACTGCAGATACCGGGACCTGGAGGGTGTGGTAATTGTCTGTGCGGATTTTGCGGAAAAAGATGTTGCGGAACTGATGAACAGTGACCTGCCGGTGGTGACAATTGATTATGTTCACCCAAACTGTACGGCTGTCTGCTCCAATAATATCAAGGGAATGGAAGACCTCGTGAAATATATCTATGAATTGGGGCACCGCAAAATTGCATATATCCATGGTCAGGAAGGCTCGCTCGTTACCCGTGAGCGTCTGACAGGTTTTTACCGGGCGGCGGAAAAACTTGGCCTGGAGATAAAGGATGAATATATCCTTACAGCGGATTACCTTACAGCCAGCGGTGCGGCGGAGCGGACCAGGGAGCTTCTTGGGCTTAAAGATGCGCCGACCTGTATTCTGTATCCTGATGATATTTCCCTGATAGGAGGAAGAAATGTTATTACAGAGATGGGACTTTCTATTCCGGAAGATATATCAGTTGCCGGATATGACGGGACGCGCATATCCCAGATGCTCCATCCCAGGCTTACCACCATCCGGCAGAACACAGAGCAGATAGGAAAAGAAGCGGCGGAACAGTTAATCCGTGCTATCGAGAAACCGCGGTCGACGGCTGTGGAAAAAATTACAATAGAAGGGGTTCTGATACCGGGACAGTCGGTCGGAAGTTTATGAATGCAGCATTGAAAAAACGGCGGGGAGATGTTATATTATTATTTAAGCACATAAAACTACGGATAATGTAGAAAAGAAGGAAAACAGTATGGAAAAAAGCAGAGCAGTTTCAGGAAAGACAATTCGGCAGGTCCGGTGAAAGGGACATCAAATGCAGGTTTTTTTCAGAGTATTATGGGTAAAATACTTGTAATGGGGATTACAGCGCTTGTGGCACTGGTAATTCTTGGTGCGGTTGGAATTCTTGCACTGAATAAAAACAGTAATAACAACCGTGTGCTGACTGAAATGAATGAAATTAACGTCCGTCAGTCTGAAAACCAGAGCCTGGAAACTTCTTATCTTTATTTTCTGGAAGATTCCTATCTGGAAAACATAGTCACAAATCTGGATGACATGGAACAGAGCGCTGTGTCTGCAAAAAGCGCCGCCGGTTCCGGCACGGCAGGAAAAGAAATTTCATCCATGCAGAGTGCGCTGGAGGAGTGCAGGGATAATTATGTGACAATCCGTCAGTTAAGCGCGGAACGCGGCTTTACCAGTGAAGCCGGAAGTTACCAGAAGTTTCTGGCGTCTGATGAAGAACTGAAAACCGGCTTCCAGGCAGTGGCGGATGATAAGTCATGGCTGGATGCGCAGTGGGTGGATGTTTCCACAGCGACGGAAACGGTGGATATTGATGGAAAAAGTTTCCTGCATCTGCCATATTCAAATCCTCTTCCGCAGAATGGCAAAAGGGATTATTTTATTCCAAGAATCGGCGGAAACGGCGTGGATTACAGCGGAACGGTTTATATTAATAATATCGTATTCCACGGCAGCGGGGAGGATCAGGAATTTGACCTGTCTGCCGTCACGGCGGACGACCTTTCCGGTTCCTACGGTGACGGACTTAAGGGACTGTCCATGGGCAAGGCGGCAGGAAAAGACAGTCTGGTGATAGACACTGAATTTATTTCTGCCGGGGACGACGGATGGAAAGAGATTTCAGTAAAGATGCCGGCTGCGTCCTATGACATGCAGAATTATACCTCCGTTTCTTATGATATGTATTTTGAAGAGGGAAACTGCCGCGTGTTATCCACAGAGTTTGCATTATCTGATAAATACGGCTTTGGCACATCCCTGGAGAAGTTAAACAGCGATTTTGCCTCATACAGCAAGAGCGTTGTGGAAGGCAGCGATACGTCAGAGAAAGCGGATGCGATTCGTGGTCTGTTTACGGAAATCAGTAAAAACCTGGATGATTATGTTGTGGATGACGCCCAGAAACAGCAGCTTGCAAAACTGACAGAGGACAAACTGAAGACATTTGAGGATATGGCGGCAGAGGACGGACAGATTTATGAGCTGAAAAAGAAAAATAACGAGCTGTCCGCCCAGTTGTCATCACTTACTGCCGAGGTGCGCGGTAATGTGGAAAAAAATACATCAAAAACGCAGCGTAACCTGATTGTGATTATTGCGGTAATTTTACTTGCCAGTGCGGCGGTTCTTATGGTTCTGACACTGTATATCAGCAGAACAATGAACAGCAGTATCCATATCTTTAAAGACACGCTTTCCGAAATGACGGAAGGAAACCTTGCAGTAAGGGCGGAAATCCGGGGCAGGGATGAGTTTTCCGTATTTGGTAAATACGTCAATGACTTTCTGGACAGACTGTCGGAAGTAATATCCTCAGCGCAGAATATTTCATGTGCAGTCAAGCAGTCCGGCGAAAAACTGGATACTATGGCGGAAAACAGCAACCAGACATCCATGGAAATCGGTATGGCAGTGGAAGGAATTTCCAGCGGAGCCACAACGCAGGCGGGCGAAACTGACAGTGCGTCAGGACAGATTCAGCAGATGGGAATTGCTTTTGAAGGAATTGTACAGAGCATCCGGCATTTGGGCGAAATGGCAGACCAGATGCATGAGGTCAGCAGCGAATCCGCCCGGTTTATGGAGGAGCTTGGACAGACGAACCGGAAAACAGTGGAAGTATTTTCACAGGTGTCCAGACAGACGCATACCACCAACCAGTCTGTGCAGAAAATCCGTGAGGCAGCCGAGCTGATTACTTCAATTGCCGACCAGACCAACCTGCTGTCCTTAAATGCAAGTATTGAGGCGGCGCGTGCGGGCGAGGCAGGCAGGGGATTTGCCGTGGTGGCAACCGAGATTCAGAATCTGGCTGTGCAGTCCAGTGAATCCGCGGATATCATTAAGCAGATTATAGAGGAGCTGGCGCGTGAGGCGGACCTTACCGTGAAGGTTGTGGATGAGGTGACGGAAATAGTGGAAACCCAGCAGCAGAAGCTGGCGCAGACACAGGAGCATTTTGAGGTTCTGGAGCACGGCATTGAGGATTCGGGCAAGGAAACAGATGTTATAAAAGAGCAGACCAGAATCTGTGACGAGGCGAGAAGGAACGTGGAGGAAATTATTACAGGTTTATCTGCAATTTCTGAGCAGAATGCGGCATCCACGCAGGAGACGACGGCATCCATGACAGAGTTTAACCAGAATATTGAGAATCTGGTGGGCGCATCCGGTGAACTCAAGGAAATGGCAAACCGTCTGGAAAATGACCTGAATTTCTTCCGGACCAGATAATACATAACAGGAGAACAATATATGGCAGCTTTGGGGAATCCCGGAAATACCATTGCAGTACTGAAAAAGTACCGTTTTAATTTTCAAAAAAAATACGGACAGAATTTTTTGATAAATATGGGAATTCTGGAGGAAATTATAGAAGCGGCGCAGATTACAAAAGATGATTTTGTTCTGGAAATCGGTCCTGGAATTGGTACGTTGACACAGGTTCTCTGTGAATCCGCCAGGGAAGTTGCAGCAGTGGAAATAGATACCAGCCTGATTCCGATTTTAAAGGAAACACTGTCTGCATATGATAATGTGGAAGTGATTAACGAAGATATTTTAAAAATTAATCTTGCAGAATTTGTCAGGGAAAAAAATGGCGGAAAACCGATAAAAGTAGTGGCAAACCTGCCGTATTATATTACAACGCCGATTATTATGCAGCTTTTTGAAAGCCATGCGCCGATTGAGAGCATTACAGTCATGGTGCAGAAGGAAGTGGCGGAGCGGATGCAGCAGGGACCGGGAAACAAGGAATACGGGGCGCTGTCCCTTGCCGTACAGTATTATGCACAGCCTGAAATTGTTGCGGATGTTTCACCGGACAGTTTTATACCGCAGCCGAAGGTCGGCAGTTCGGTCATCCGTCTGACGCGGCATGAAAAACCGCCGGTGGACGTCAGGAGCGAAAAACTGCTGTTCCAGGTGATTCGTGCATCCTTTAACCAGAGGAGAAAAACACTGGCAAACGGACTGAATAATTTCGGCGCATTTTCCATAGGAAAAGAAGCCCTGCAGTCGTGCATTGAAGAGCTTGGCGTTCCGGTAAATGTCCGTGGGGAGGCGCTTTCCCTGGAACAGTTCGCCAGACTCAGTAACCTAATTTTTGACAGACAGAATATTGAATAAAAACTTTTGGGGTGGTAATACTGTCATCAAAGACAAAATGATGATGGAGGAAAGCCCAATGAAAAAACAACAGTATATAGCAGCAGTGGCCTGTCTTGTGGCGGGTGCAATCGGATTCGCAAGTGTGTATGCAACGGAAAAAGGCCAGGAACGCAAACATGCCGCCCGGCAGCAGGAGACGCAGCAGACCTCTCCGGCGTCCAATGAGGTGAAACCGAAGACCAGCGTGAATCCTGTAACCCAGCAGGCAAAGGCAGCGCAGAAAGTGCAGGAGCAGAGAACTGCTGAAGAAGACACAGCAAAGGAAAAGGAAGAAGAAAAAGAAAAGGAAGAAACTGCAAAAGAGGATCAGAAGCCTGAGGAAACAGTTCCTACCGCAAAAGCGGATACCTTACATTTTGACAAAACAAAAACGGCATGGCCGATAGAAGGGGAAATCCTTCTGGACTACAGCATGGACGCCACAATATTTTTCCCTACCCTGGAAGTTTACCGCTATAATCCCGCAATGGTAATCGGCGGTGCAGTCAATGACAAAGTAATTTCCATGGCAAAGGGAAAGATTATAGATATCAGTGAAAACGAAGTGACCGGATGTACCGTTAAACAGGACCTGGGTGACGGTTACACGGCAGTTTACGGACAGTTAAAAGAGCTGAACTTCGCAAAAGGAGATATGGTGGAGCAGGGACAGACGATTGGATATGTAAACGAGCCGACCAAATATTACGTGACAGAAGGAAGCAATGTCTACTTTGCCCTCGAAAAGGACGGGGAAGCGGTGAATCCGAAGGACTATCTGCCGGAGATGTCAATGGAAACTTTAGAATAAAAAGAAAACCTATTTGACTTTATACCATTTTTTTACTATAATCAAAGGGTGCCTCTCTATATTGTCAGGGAGGTACTTTTTTGATGATATTGATTAACCAAGCACAGAAAAGGAAATTTTATGGAAACAGTTAAATTTGAAGAATTAGGTTTATCCCCGCAGATTATGCGGGCAGTTAAGGAGATGGGATTTGAAGAGGCAACCCCGATTCAGTCGCAGGCGATTCCGGTCGTGATGAGCGGGGCGGATGTGATCGGACAGGCGCAGACCGGAACAGGCAAGACAGCTTCGTTTGGTATTCCGCTTCTGATGAAGGTTGACCCGAACAATAAGAAAACGCAGGCAATCGTACTATCACCGACAAGGGAGCTTGCCATCCAGAGTGCAGAGGAAATCCGCAAGCTTTCCAAATACATGCACGGGGTAAAGGTGCTTCCGGTATACGGTGGACAGGATATTACCAGACAGATTAAGGCATTAAAGGGCGGTGCAACCATTATTATCGGTACGCCGGGACGTGTGATGGACCACCTGCGCCGGAAAACCATCCGGTTTGATTTTGTGGAAACCATTGTTCTTGACGAGGCGGATGAAATGCTGAACATGGGATTCCGCGAGGATATTGAGACGATTTTATCGTACATACCGAATGAGGAACGCCAGACCGTGCTTTTTTCTGCAACCATGCCGAAGCCGATTCTGGAAATTACAAAGAAATTTCAGAAAAAAGACGTGGAACGGATTACGATTACCAAAAAGGAACTGACCGTACCGAATATCGACCAGTATTACTATGATGTGCGCCGCAACAATAAGGTGGACGTACTGACAAGGCTGCTGGATTACCATAATCCGAAGCTTTCCCTTGTATTCTGCAACACCAAGCGTATGGTGGACGAGCTTGCGTCAGAGCTTCAGGGACGCGGCTATGCGGCAGAGGGAATCCACGGCGATATGAAGCAGCAGCAGAGGGACCGTGTGATGAAGAGCTTCCGCAACGGCAGGACGGATATCCTGATTGCCACGGACGTGGCAGCGCGCGGAATTGATGTGGATGACGTGGAGGCAGTATTTAATTTTGACCTTCCACAGGACAACGAATACTATGTACACCGGATCGGGCGTACCGGACGTGCCGGAAGAACCGGACGTGCCTTTAACTTTGTGAAAGGCAAGGAAGTATACAAATTAAAGGAAATCCAGCGTTACTGCAAGACAAAGATTAAGGCGCAGCCGATTCCTTCCACGGATGATGTGGCGGCAATCAAAGCAGAAAAAATCATGGACGAAATCGGCATGATTATCGAGGACGGAAAGCTTCGCGATATGATAGACATTATCGAGCAGCAGGTCAATAATTCTGACTACACGGCAATGGACATTGCGGCTGCATTTTTAAAGCAGGCAATCGGCGGCGTGGAACTTTCCAGGGAGGATAAGGACATGGATGCCGCGCTTGCCGGGGATACCGGGGCAGAGGAAGGCATGGTACGTCTTTTCGTTAATATCGGAAAATCCCAGCGCATCAAGCCGGGCGATATTTTAGGCGCGGTTGCCGGAGAGGCAAACATTCCGGGCAAACTCGTAGGTGCAATTGACATGTATGATAACTACACGTTTGTTGAGGTTCCGGAAGAATACGGCAGGGATGTATTAAAAGCCATGAAAAATGTTAAAATAAAAGGAAAGTCAGTAAACGTGGAGCCGGCAAATTCCAGGTAGGGACGACGCAGGCTGTGATTTGGAAAGGCAGGTGGATAAGGCATGATTGATAAAAAAGAAGCAGATGAAATTCTGAAAAACAATGGATTTGTGAAGCTGATGGGCATGGAACTTCTGGAAATCAGGGAGGGTTTTGCCAGCGGCCGTATCCGTCTGGAGGAAAAGCATACAAATATCTACAACGGAATGCACGGCGGCTGCAGTTATGCACTTGCCGACACACTTGCCGGAATCGCAGCATCCACATACGGAAACTGTGTTACAACGATTGATGGGAAAATGAATTATCTTTTTCCCATGAAAGATACGGAGTATGTTTACTGTGAGACCCAGGCAGTCAGGCAGGGCGGCAGAATCGGGCTTTATGAAGCCAGGATTACGGATGATAATGGAAAGCTGCTTGCCACGGCGGAGTTTACGTATTACAGGACCAGTACAAAGCTGGACTAAACTAGGGCCGGGGACTGGCTGACATTTGGATATTTTATGTAAGGCAAGATAAATTTATCGTATTTCGATAAATTTATCTTGCCTTTTGATGTTTTCAGGAGTATACTGCTTTTAAAGGAGGGGCGAATCTTATGAAACAGACAAAAATATCATACTGGTTAAAAGGCATGACAGTTGTGCTGGGTATTATGGGACTTCTGGGTCTGGGCGGTCTGACATGGTATGCATCTACCATAAAGAAAGAAATGCCGGAAAGCGCACAGTGGCAGTTTATCTTTTTTACATGGTACACGGCGGTACTGTGCTATCTGGTTCTTTTGCAGTTCTGGAAGGTGTGCACGGAAATTGGAAAGGATAATTCTTTTTCCATGGAAAATGCAAGGGCGTTCCATGTCATGGGGCTGTGTGCAGTCGCAGAAATCATCGGGGAAGCCGGAAGGCTGGTCTGGCTTGGGGTAACCGGACTGGCAGAGCCGGTAAGTGTTCTTGAGGTTGTGGTGAAGATGATACTGGCTGCCATGTTTCTTCTGCTGTGTGAGGCTTTATCCCGGCTGGTGCAGTACGCCTATGACGTCAAACGGGAAAATGATTTAACGATTTAGGGGTGATGGTATGGCGATAATTGTAAATATTGACGTCATGCTCGCCAGACGCAAAATGAGTGTGACGGAACTGTCGGAGCAGCTTGGAATTACCATGGCAAATGTTTCGATTTTAAAAAACGGAAAGGCGAAGGCGGTTAAGGTGGAAACTTTAAACAGACTCTGCAGAATACTGGACTGCCAGCCTGGTGATTTACTTGAATATGTACCTGATGAAAGTGAGTAATTGTGTAATTTCTTTATCTGGAGGCAGAGAAAAAATGTGATGCAATTTCCCGATGGAAATAAAAAGAAAGAGGTGTTTTATGGATAATCAGAGCAAAGAAATCATTCAGAATGAAATATCCCGTAACGGGATGTATCCCCCATATCCCCAGCCTCCTGTATATTATGGCGAAACAGAGGAGCAGAAACAAAGACGTGTGGATATATTTAAATTAATGGCGCTTCCGACTGTAATTTATGCGGTTTTATATACGTTCTGCCTGTATAAAAATTCGCACAGCATTATGACGCCGGTTTTTGTGCTGGCGACGCTCTGGTACTGTAAAACGGTGCTGGCAAAAGAACAGCAGAAGATGAAACCGTTTAGTATTTTCTGTATAGCCGGGATGTTTTTACTGGCGGTATCTGCAGCTTGTACGGGGAGCGCGCCGCTGGTTTTTATGGACCTTGCCGGAATCTTTCTTCTGCTGGTATGTATGCTTCTGTTTCAGTGCTGCCATACAAAAAACTGGACGATTGCAAAAGGATTTTCTGCAATTGTAACTGCCATATGCGGCGCCATCGGATGTATCGGCGACCCGTTCAGTGATTTTTCCTGTTTCCAGAAAAAACGTGAGCGGAAAAAGGATTCCAGGGCGGGATATATTTTCTGGGGCATACTGGTTTCGATTCCGGTACTGCTTGTTGTGGTTGCACTGTTATACTGTGCGGATGCTGTATTTGCAGACCTGGTCAGTTCGGTATTTGAGCTGGAGCCTGCAGTAAACGGTTTTGTGCCGGCCAGTCTGATGTTCTTATATGCCCTGTTTGCATCATACTGCGGAATCCGCTATCTGAAAAAAGGAACGATTTCATCTGAAAGTAAAGATTACAGAAAGCTTGAGCCTGTCATTGCAAATACAGTCCTGGCGCTGGTCTCTTTTGTTTACCTTTTATTTTCCGCAATCCAGATTCTGTATCTGTTCTGGGGAAACATGCAGCTGCCGGATGGGTATACCTATGCAGAATATGCAAGGGAAGGATTCTTCCAGTTACTGTTTGTCTGCATGATTAATGTGGGACTTGTCCTTTTCTTTATGGGATGTTTCCGGGAAGACCGGCTGAAAAAAATCCTGCTGACAGTGATTTCATTATGTACTTATATTATGCTGGCGTCATCGGCGCTTCGGATGTGCATGTATATAAAAAATTACAACCTGACGTTTCTTCGGATATTTGTTCTATGGATGCTGGGACTAATCGGTATACTTCTTGCAGGAATCACGTTCCAGATTTATAAAAACCGGTTTCCGCTTTTTAAGTATACCATTGTGGCGGTTACGGTTTTTGTCCTGGGATTTACATTTTCACATCCGGATTACTGGATTGCGAAATATAATACGGCAAGGCAGGATTATTCCTATATCGGACATTTGTCCGCTGATGCGGCGCCTGCCCTTGACGGATGTACTGCAGAAGAAATGGAGCCGTATATAAACAGGGTAAACGAACATGCGGGTGAAATGACACTGCGGACGTTTAACATTTCCTATGCGATTGCAGAAAAGGTGATGGATAATATTCAATAAATACTGATATTAAACGTTTTGGCGGCAGGAAGCCTGCAGACTTTCCTGCCGTTTCATGATATGACCATGATTTATAAGTGGAATATCCGTTTCAGTTCAGAATCGCAGTAAAGAATCTCTTTTGCCTTTTTTCGATATTTCTCCTCGTGCAGGTAAGTATGGCGGAACGGTTTGATGGAAGGTGCAAGGTCAATGGCTTTCTCATAGTCTGCGGCGTTTAAGCCGAGTGTTTCTGCAAAGTCAAAAAATCCGGTATCCGTAAAAATGGTATGCACCCTTTGAAAGCGGTGGTCCTGCACAAGGCTCATCAGATAAGTGGCAATGCCGACCTGGATTCCGTGCAATTGTGGAATCTCAAGTATTTTATCCAGTGAATGGGAAATTAAATGTTCGCTGCCGCTGGTAGGCGCGCTGCTTCCGGCAATTTCGTTTGCCACCCCGCTCATCGCGAGGGAGTCTAATAATTCTTTTATAAATAAATCATCCTGAATACTTGAAAAAGGCGTCCGAACAAAGCTGTTGACTGCCTTTTTTGCTATCATCATGGCAAAATCGTTTACTTTCGTGTAACCGTTATATTCTTCATACAGCCAGTCATATAAAGCGGTAATTTTGGAAACCATGTCCCCGATACCGGAATAGAGAAAACGTCCCGGCGCACTTTTAATAACTGCGGTATCCACAATAATTCCAAACGGCATCCGCGCAGGAACGGAGTTTCTTCTGCCGTCAATTAAAAGGGAGGCGCTTGCGCTCGAAAACCCGTCGCTGGATGCGGAAGTCGGGATACTGACAAAAGGAAGCTTCCGCAGGAATCCGCAGTATTTTGCCGCATCTATGACTTTGCCGCCGCCAAGTCCGATGACCGCCTGGGTTTTGTTTGGCAGGGAAAAAGCAAGCGCGGTGATATCTTCCAGCCGCACAGTATCCAGTTCCTGGTATTCCAGTACTTCTATTTCTGCTTCACGCAGGGATTCCATGACGGTGTTTCCGAACATGTCAATTAATCCGTTTCCAAAAAAAATGACAACTTTTTTGATGTTATTTTCTTTTAAATAAGTTCCTATTTTTTCAAGCGCGCGGCTTTCTACTTTTAAAAATGCCGGGATGGCAATGTAGGTATTTGTCTGTCCCATGGTAATCTGTCCTTTCTGTGTTACAATCCGAATAAATCTGAATGAGTGCCGGTTCGGATGAGATACAGCTCGTTGCCGTTTATTTGATAAATTAGCACCCAGTCCGGAAGAATGTGGCATTCCCGCTTACCCGTATAGTTGCCGGAAAGAGAATGGTCTTTGTTTTTTGGCGGTAAGGGAGCTGGGATACGCAGAGTGTTTACTACGGACTGTAATAAATTTAGGTCATAACCCCTTTTTCTGCATAGATTATAATCTTTTTTGAATTTTCCCGAGTGGTTTAAATTCAGCATAATTATTCCTCCTCAAGAGCTGCAAAAAAATCTGCAGTAGATCCTGAGAAATGTTCTCCTGTTCCAGCGTTGATCATTTCATCAACTTCTGCTATGGCGGTCTTCGTTTCCTCGTTAGGCATAAATTCCGGATGAACTGCAAGTCCAGACATTTCTCCGATATTTTCCAGAATATTAATTACAAATATCAGTTTGTCTTCTGGCAGTCGGTCTATCATATTTTTGGCAATTTCCTGATAACTCATAGTATATACTTCCTTTCCTGATTATTGTGTGAGACCTGGTGATGTTTATTCCCTATTTCTATGGATATTAAAAAGCTTATCACAGTTTCAGGAATTATGCCAGTGATTAAGGGAATAATCTTAATAACAAAAATGGTATAAGGGGACTTGTAAAAACTATGAAATCTATCTGGGAAAATGAAGTGAAAATGCCGGAATTTCCGGCACTGAAAAAGGATATAAAAACGGATGTATTAATTATCGGCGGCGGAATTGCCGGAATACTTACAGCGTATTTTTTACAGCAGACGGGAATCGACTGTGTGCTGGTGGAAAAGAACCGGCTCTGCAGCGGGACAAGCGGACATACAACGGCAAAAATTACGATGCAGCACGGACTGGTTTACCATAAGCTTATGGATTCCTTTGGCAGGGAAAAAGCATTGCAGTACCTGCAGGCAAATAAGCAGGCAGTGGAACAGTTTGCCCATATCTGTAAAAACGCGGACTGCAATTTTGAACGGAAGGACAGTTTTGTATATTCCATGGATGACAAACGGAAACTGGAACAGGAACTGGATGCGCTCCATAAGCTTGGTTACGATGCACGGTTTGCGGATACCCCTCTGCTGCCGTTTCAAACTGCGGGCGCGGTGTGCTGCCCGTCGCAGGCGCAGTTTCAGCCGCTGAAATTTTTATCGTATATTGCAAAGGATTTGACGGTTTATGAGCATACCTTTGTACGTGAAATGGCGGGGAATACTGCCGTTACGGATAATGGAAAAATAAAGGCGGATTATGTAATCGTAACAACGCATTTTCCATTTATTAATAAGCACGGAAGTTATTTCTTAAAAATGTACCAGCACCGCTCCTACGTGCTGGCGCTTAAAAGCGGAAATGCGGGGAGCCTGCAGGTTGACGGCATGTATGTGGATGAGAATAAAAAGGGACTGTCTTTCCGTAATTACGGAGATATCCTGCTGCTTGGCGGCGGTTCACACCGCACTGGGAAAAAGGGCGGAAACTGGGAGGAATTAAGACAGATTGCAGGGCAGTATTATCCGCAGGCAAAAGAGGTGTGCGCCTGGGCGGCGCAGGACTGCATGACGGTGGATGATGTGCCTTATATCGGGCGTTATTCTGGGCGGACGCAGAGGCTTTATGTGGCAACAGGATTCAATAAATGGGGAATGACGGGCGCGATGGTTTCAGCGCAGCTTCTGCGGGATCTGCTGACGGACAGCGACAACCAGTTTGCAGAAGTGTTTTCCCCGTCCAGAAATATGGTGAAACCGCAGCTGTTTGTGAATATGTTTGAAGCTGTTAAAAACCTGCTTACGCCGGTTCCGAGGCGGTGTCCGCATATGGGGTGTGCGCTTAAGTGGAATGAGGCGGAGCGGACGTGGGACTGTGCGTGCCATGGGTCGAGGTTTTCGGAGGAGGGGAGGGTGATTGATAATCCGGCGAATGGGAGGTAAATCAGGGATATTCTTGAATTTTGGTCGGTTGAATGGTATTCTTTTAGTTAACAGGATAATCTGGAAAGGAGCATCTTATGAGGATAAAAACGAAACTTCCGGTAGGTATAGAAAATTTTGCGGAAATACGCACGGAAGGATTTTATTATATAGATAAAACAGGACTGATCAAAGAGCTTCTGGAAAATCCGGGGAAGGTCAGTCTGTTTACGCGTCCAAGAAGATTTGGAAAAACCTTGAATATGAGTATGCTGAAGTACTTTTTCGGGACGGAGGGAAATGAGGAACTTTTTGAAGGTCTTGCCATTTCAGGGGAAAAAGAAATTTGTGATAAATATATGGGAAAGTTCCCCGTTATTTCCATCAGTTTAAAGGATGTGGATGGCAGAAACTTTGACGCGGCGAAAAGAATGCTTTGTATGATTATCGGAACAGAGGCACTTAAATTTTCTTTTTTGCAGCAGAGCGATAATCTGAACGAGATGGAACATTTACAGTATAAGAAGCTTACTGAGTTGAATGACAGAGGCGAATTTGCGATGTCGGAAGTGCTGTTAAAGAAAAGTCTTCTGACTTTATCACAGCTTCTGGAAAAGCATTATGGCAGGAAGGCAGTTATACTGATTGATGAATACGATGTGCCGCTTGATAAGGCATTTGCGGCAGGATATTATGATGAAATGGTGGATTTGCTCCGGGGGATATTCGGACAGGCGCTGAAAACAAATGACAGTCTGTTTCTTGCAGTTCTAACCGGATGTCTCAGAGTGTCAACGGAAAGTATTTTTACGGGTTTAAATAATTTTAAAGTTTTTCCGTAAAGGATGTACATTGTAAGGAGTATTTTGGGTTTACAGATGAAGAAGTCCAAAAGCTTCTGGCATTTTATGACTGGAACGTATTGTACGATACGGTTAAGGAATGGTATGACGGATACCGGTTTGGAAATCTGGATATATACTGTCCGTGGGATGTTATTAATTACTGTTTTGACCTGAAGCTTAATCCGTCCGCGAAACCTCAGAACTACTGGATGAATACTAGCAGTAATAATATTATAAGGAGATTTATAAATAAAGCAAATTCCATAACTAAAAAGGAAATAGAACTGCTGATGGATGGCGGCAGCATTAAAAAGGAAATACGGCAGGATCTGACTTACAGGGATCTGGATTCCGGCATTGATAATCTCTGGAGCATTCTGTTTACGACAGGATACCTGACACAGTGTGGAGAAGATGATGGTGGACGGACAGAGCTTGTGATTCCAAATAAGGAAATCCGCTGGATTTTTGCCTGGCAGATACATGAGTGGTTTAAAGAAGAAACTGCAAAAGACAGCGGCAGGCTGGAACGCTTCTGCAGGGCATTTATGGAAAATGATGTTTCAGCTATTGAGGAGGGGTTTACCTCTTACCTGAAACAGACAATCAGTATAAGGGATACATACGGGAAAAAGGAAATGAAAGAGAACTTTTATCATGGTATTCTGCTGGGGCTTTTCGGGTATATGGATGGCTGGATTGTTTCGTCAAATGCTGAGTCCGGTGAGGGGTACTGTGATATTATTGTTGAGGATGAGGCGGAGGATACGGGTATTGTGATTGAGGTGAAATATGCAGAGGATGGTGCGTTTGATGACGCATGCCGGAAGGCACTGGGGCAGATAAAGGACAGGGATTATGAAGAGGTGCTCAGGGATGATGGGGTGAAGACGATTTACAGGTATGGGATTGCTTGTTATAAGAAGAGGTGCAGGGTGGTTGCGGGGTGAAGGAAGCGGCACTGGATTGGAGAAATGATTTTCTTGAATTGGGATTGGGGAAATGGTATTCTTATTATTAATAGGATTATCTGGAATGGGAAAATATATGGTGGTGAAAACAAGGATTTTATAGAAAGACGAGGAATAACTGCTTGAAAAGAAATAGATATAGTGCAGGAGCTGTAAAGCTTGCTTTGTGGTTTATGGAATTCCGCAAGGCGGTGTGGCTTCTGGAACAGGGAAGGTCATTTGACGAAATAAAGGAACTTAGCTCTACAGAGAATATATTTGGGGCATCAACACCGGCAAGGGCAGCTATGATTCAATCTACTATAACTGCAAGGATAAAGAATCTTGATTCGAGTTTTTATCCACTTTTTCTGAACAGTGATGTAGCAACACAGAAATTATATGCACTAACAGGAAGCTTTGCTCATGATACTTTATTTTTTGATTTTATGTACGAAGTTGTCAGGGAAAAAATGATTATTGGAACGAGTATACTTGCAGATGCAGATGTTCGTATATTTTTTAAGAATAAGCAGGCACAAGATGAAGTCGTAGCAAAGTGGACAGACCAGACGCTGCAGAGATTAGGAAGAAGTTATAAGTCACAACTTTACGAGGCAGGTATCCTGGATGAAAAGGAAAGAACGGCGGAACGCAAAATATTAAAGCCGATTCTTGATCCAATATTGAAGCATTGGTTAGAAGATTATGGATATGGACAGATAGCCAAAGCATTGGAGGGAGTCAGATAATGGCTGATTTGAATGAACGTCTGGATAAAATGGAGGATGCAGTTCGTAAGCCCTCATTCAGGCAAAGTAATGGTCGGGCAAATGAAGTGAATTATTGGATATTCGATTATCCACCAGATAGAGAACTGGAAGTTCGTGAGCGGATTAAGTATATGCAGAATAAGAATGCCAAGGGTGGAGAGGAGTTTGACCTGAAGGTGTTTGATTTGTATGATATCATTATTGATTTCCTCGACAAAAATAATTTCTTGGAAGAGTGTTACAAATTTGAAAAGAAAAAGGGCTTAGAGCGCATTGGCAAAGCAGTCAGCAATTCCATGAAGATAAATGATGATGATAGTTACATTGTACAGTATATCAAGGAAAATACGCCGGAAAATGCCATAGTTTTTTTGGTAGGAATTGGGAAATGCTTTCCTATTTTACGTTCTCATAAGGTGCTAAATAATTTGCATCAGGCATTTGTGAGCGTTCCGGTAGTGATGTTTTTTCCGGGAATATATAATGAGCAGGAATTGATATTGTTTGGCGAGATAAAGGACGATAATTATTACAGAGCGTTTAAGCTGGTTAAGTAGGAGGATTCATAATGCAGATAAGGGAAATGTTTGCGAAACCGATTAATCGGGAGATTCAGGGAGTCATTATCGTTGGTCAAGGTGAGGAAACAAATGTTTCGCAGGAACTTGAGGAGTATGTGGTTACCAGAGAATTGCAGAAACATTTTGCAGATTTTTTTGAAGCATATAAGAAGGGCATTATAGGAAACACAAATGAAATTGGCGTATGGATATCAGGTTTTTTTGGCAGTGGTAAATCTCATTTTTTGAAGATTTTGTCCTATATTCTCGACAATAAGGAAATTGACGGAAAAAAGGCAATTGATTTTTTTGAAAAGGATCACAAAATATCTGATGCGATGGTTTTGGCAGATATGAAACTGGCGGCGGAAACGCCTACGGATGTGGTGCTTTTTAACATTGATTCTAAAAGTGATAGCAACAGTAAGCAGAATAAGGATGCGATTGTCAATGTTTTCTTGAAAGTATTTAACGAGATGAGGGGATTGTGTGGAAGTTTGCCTCATCTTGCGGATTTGGAAAGTCAGCTTATGGATGTGGCCAAGTATGAGGCGTTTAAGGAAGCCTTTGAAGATGAATATGGCTCTGGATGGGAAGATTCACGTCACAAGTTTGATTTTATTCAAGATGATGTCGTTGAAGCACTTGTAAAGATTGGTTTTATGAGCGAAGTGGCTGCAAGAAATTGGTGTGAAAAGGCAACGGAAAACTACCGTATCAGTATTGAGGATTTTGCAAAACGTGTGAAAGCGTACATAAATAAGAAAGGCAATAATCATCATGTTGTATTCATGGTGGATGAGGTGGGTCAGTATATTGGCGATGATTCTAATCTGATGTTAAATCTGCAGACGGTAAGGGAGGAACTTTCCAAGGAGTGCAAAGGGAAAGCGTGGGTTATCGTTACAAGCCAGCAGGATGTTGATTCTGTTATGAAAGTAAAGGGAAATGATTTCTCTAAGATTCAGGGGCGGTTTGCGACAAGGCTTGCGCTTTCTTCTGCAAATGTGGATGAGGTAATCAAAAAGAGGATATTAGAGAAGAATGATACCGGCGCACAGACGCTTAGGCTTCTCTATGAGCAAAAAGAGACAGTGATTAAGAACCTTATTGTTTTCAATGATGGAGTAGAAAAGAAACTCTATGCAGATGAGAATGATTTCTCATTGTGTTATCCATTTGTGCCATATCAGTTCAATCTTCTTGCAAGTGTGCTGACATCTATTCGCACGCATGGAGCTTCCGGCAAGCATTTGTCTGAGGGAGAACGCTCTATGCTTGCGCTGTTTAAGGAGTCGGCTGTTAAAATAATGAATGAGTCGGAGGGAGCAATTGTACCATTTCATCGGTTTTATGATGCGTTAGAGAATTTTCTTGATCATAGCCACAGAGGTGTTATTATCCGTGCTTATGACAATAGCAAGATTAATCCGGAGAAAAAGACTTCGGATGTATTTGCGATTAATGTGCTGAAAACACTATTTATGGTAAAGTACGTACTTGAGATTGAGGCGAATGTGGACAACATTACAAGCCTTATGATTAGTGATATTGACGATGACCGTATTGTTTTAAAGGACGAAGTTGAAGGTGCATTAAAAACGCTTCAGCAGCAGATGCTTGTACAAAAAAATGGCAGTATTTATGTGTTTCTGACAGACGAAGAACAGGAAATTAACCGTGAGATTAATAGCCAGAATGTGGAGATGGCGGAGGTTATCAATAAAGTATCAGAGATGATTTTTGAAGATATCTTTGTGGATAAGAGGTATCGTTATCCTGCACCAGTAGGTAATGCAGCGTTTAATGGGCGCTATACGTTTCCATTTAATCAGGTAGTAGATGACAGACCATATAAATCAAATCAGAATTATGATGTGGGACTGCACATATTGACACCGTGGTACGAGGGTGGCAATGATGATGCAACGCTTCGTATGATGTCAGGAACAGGAAGAGAGGTACTTGTGCTTCTGCCAAATGATTCTGCGTTTCTTGATGAGTTGATGACGTATCTGAAGATTGAGAAGTTTCTCCGGCTGAATACCTCGTCACAATTGACAAAGTATGAGACGATCAAAGAGGCAAAGCGTGTGGAAATGCGGGAACGCAATGCGAATGCAAAGCTTTATCTGACGGAGGGATTGAAAGAAGCAACTATCTATGTAAATGGTGATGTGGCTCATTTGTCTGCGAAGGAAGTGAACGGTCGCATCAATGAAGCGCTTGGAAGGCTGGTACAGACGGTTTATCACAAGTTATCATATATTGATGTTGCGATGGATGAAATGGCTGTCCGTAAGATGTTTAAGACGAACAATCAAATAAGCTTAAATCTTGACGAAGGAACAGAGCCTAATGCTCATGCACTTGATGATGTACTGAACTATATCAAGGGCAATACAGACATTCATATTAAGACTTCCATGAAAACGATAAAAGACCGTTTTATGAGTGCGCCCTATGGTTTTGTTGAAGATGATATCTATTGGCTTATAGCGAGATTGTTCAGGCGTGGTGACCTGACTTTTACTGTAAATGGGATAATCGTGACATTGATGAATAAATCAGGAGATGAGATTGTAGATATTATTATCAAGAAGCAGTATGCAGATAAGCTTTTGATGGAAGTGAGAACCCGTGTAACCGAAAAGGATAAAAAGGCAGTACAGAAGGTCATTAAAGAATTGTTTGGAACTTCTTTGGTATCGGAAGATGAAGATACCGGTATGCAAAATTTTCAGAACTATTCACAGAAACGCATAGATGAAATGGAAAGCTTGCGAATCAATTATCAGCATTATGCGTATCCGGGAAAGAAAGTGATAGAGGAAGGAAAGAAATTACTGCTCTCCGTGGTACAGCTTTCTGAATCAAAGGAATTTTATGAGTATGTCTCAAAGCATCAAGATGATTTTATGGATTACGCCGAGGACTATGAACCCGTTAAAATGTTCTTTGGCGGAGAACAGCAGCAGATTTTTATGAGAGCATTGGATATGCTCGAAATATATGATGACAGTAAGACTTATATTGTAGATGGAAAACTTGAAAATATTGTCGCTCAAATGAGGGCAATCGTAAAGATGGATAAGCCGTATAGGGATATTCCGCAGCTTCCCGAACTTCGCAAGAAATTTATGGATGCCTATTCAAAGATTCTGGAAACCGCATCTGCTCCAGTCATGCAGTCAATTGAGGAGGCAAAGAGCAGAGTAGTGGAAGTTGTTGATACCAAGGTGTATGCATCAGAAAAGAAGCAGAAATATATTGAACTTTTTATGGAAATCAGAGGTGGCGCTGAAAGGTGTAATAATGTCTCTGTTCTCAGAAGCTATGCGGATAAAGCAGAAGCGTTAAAAATCCGCCTGTTGAATGAAATGGATGCTATTGATGCAGATATTGCAAAGAAAAAAGCAGAAGAGGAAAAGAAAAAGCAGAATCCAGATAGCGAATCTGTTGATTTGATTATAAAAGTACCGGTTAAGAAGACCAAGAATGTTACAATTAAGAATGTTACCCATACTTCGTCATGGCGCATAGAGAGTGCGGAGGATGTTGAGAAGTGTGTAAATCAGCTTCGGAAGTCATTGATGGATGAACTGAATGAAAACGATGTGGTAAATGTTGAATTTTAGGAATGGAGTATAATGGCATATGAACAAAAGTGCTATCAAAAACTTTGCAGTCTGGGCAAGAAATAAGCTGATTGCAGATATACAGTATAAAGCAGGACTTATGGGTATCACAGCTGATGGGATACATTCTGCTTTGCCACAGTCTACGAAAGAGACAGAGTTCTATGACATTGGAACGTCAGAGCCGTATGCCATTACGGGAGAGGCTGTGAAACAGCGCAGAAGTCTTGCGGATGTTATCAACCAGAAAACAGATGAGACAAACTATCAGACTGCCTATAAGTACATTATGGAAGGCGTGGCATATACTTGGTTTAACCGCCTGATTGCGATTCGCTTTATGGAGATTAACGACTATCTGCCATCCCATATTCGCGTACTGTCTTCTGACAGCGGCAAGATGGAGCCGGATCTTGTGACAACGCCTTTTGATGCGGATTTGGCATTTACAGAGAAGGAGAAGCAGGAGATTGTACGGTTAAAGAATGAAAACAATCTGGACGAGTGTTTCCGGCGGTTATTCATGAAACAATGTAACGCGCTAAATGAAATACTTCCGGCGCTTTTTGAAAAGACAGCGGATTACACCGAGCTTTTGCTGAATATTTCCGTGATTGATAAGGAAGGTGTTGTCTATCATCTGGTAAATGATATAGCAGAGGATGATTTTAATATCGAAAAAGGCGGACAGGTTGAAATTATTGGCTGGCTGTACCAGTATTACAATACGGAGCCCAAAAATGAAGCCTTTGCAAAGAGCGGAAAGATTACAAAAGAAGAGATTCCTGCGGTAACGCAGCTTTTTACGCCGGACTGGATCGTGCGCTATATGGTGGAGAATAGCCTCGGCCGTTTGTGGGTGGGAGGGCATCCCAATGATCTGTTGAAATCCAAGTGGAAATACTATCTTGAGGAGGCGGAGCAGGAACCGGAGGTGCAGGAGAAGCTTGATGAGATACATAAAGAGTATGCGAGGCTGAATCCGGAAGATATTCATTTTATTGATCCCTGTATGGGCAGCGGACATATCCTTGTCTATGCTTTTGATGTGTTGATGCAGATTTATGAGTCTGTTGGATATTCTCAGAGGGATGCTGCGAAGAGTATCTTGGAACATAATCTCTATGGTTTGGACATTGACGACAGGGCATATCAGATGGCGTATTTTGCGGTGATGATGAAAGCGAGACAATATAATCGCCGGATTCTTTCAGCAGAAACCGCTTGCCATGTATATTCTATACAGGAGAGCAATCATATCAATAGAAACCAGCTCACATATTTTGGTGTGGGTTTCAATGATGTGGAGAAAAGTGATGCGTTGAATCAGATGGGTGGACTGCTTGGCGCATTCAAGGATGCAAAAGAGTATGGTTCTATTTTGAATGTCCCAGATTATGATTGGGAGTTGCTGAGAAGATATGTAGAAAATGTTGATGTTGATGGGCAAATGACGTTTGATACGGTGGGATTGGAGCAGACGAAAGAAAAACTGCGGACGTTGATTGATATTGGGGAGGTAATGGCTAGGAAATATGAGGTGGTTATGACGAATCCGCCATATATGGGTGGCAATGGAATGAATGGTAAATTAAGCGAATATTGTAAGAAACATTATTCTAGAAGTAAGACGGATTTGTATTCTGTTTTTATAGAAAGATGCAGAGATATGCTGGCTATAAATGGACTGCAAGCTATGATTACCCAACAGTCATGGATGTTTTTAGGAAGTTTTTCTGCATTACGAGAATTTATTTTGAAAGACAGTTTTATTTGTAATATGGTTCATCTTGGAGCTAGAGCTTTCGATGAAATTAGTGGAGAAGTAGTACAGACAACAACTTTTGTTATGATTAACAACCAATGTTGTTCTAGATATTTGGCTAGATATTATAAAATTATTGAAGAAGTTGGGGAAACTAGTAAAGAAAGAGCTTTTCTACAGAAAGAACATGAATATGATCAAAGTATTTCAGAACTGTGTAAAATTCCAGGGAAGTCATTGGGATATTGGCTTAGCAATGTGGTTACAAATTGTTTTGAGGGGAAAAAATTGTTTGATTTTGCATGTACCAAACAAGGATTTGCAACGGGGAATAACGATAAATATCTAAGAATTTGGTATGAAATAAGTGCTATGAAGATTGGAACTAAGTGGTATCCGTGTAATAAAGGTGGCGCTTATAGAAAATGGTATGGAAATAATTTAATTGTAGCAAATTGGGAAAATGATGGAAGCTTAATGAAGCAAGAGAAAGGTTCAGTTATTCGTAATCCAGAATATTATTTTAAGAAAGGAATGACATGGTCATCATTAGGAAATAACTTTGGCGTGAGATTTTCAGATGAGGGATTTTTATTTGAATCAAAAGGATCAATGTGCTTTCCTAATGACAACAAGATGTTGAAATATTTATTAGGAGTTATGAATACTAAAACATCAAAAAAATTTCTAGAAGTTTTGGCACCTACGCTTGATTTCCACGAGGGACCAGTTAGTCGAATTCCGATAAAAATTGACGAAGGTGTAATGAATATTGTGGATAATATTGTGGAAGAATGTATTCTCAATGCCAAATCTGATTGGGATGACTTTGAACAGTCATGGGATTTTATACAACATCCGCTTATTCGTTATTCATCATTTTCTATGGAAAAAATGAGAGAAGATGAGAAAAAGCATATCAAAGACATGAATTATATTGAAGATGTTTTTATAAATTGGCAAAATGAGTGTTTTATGCGATTCAATCGGTTAAAAGCAAACGAGGAGGAACTGAATCGCATCTTTATTGACATATATGGCTTGCAGGATGAACTCACACCAGAAGTCGAGGACAAAGATGTAACAGTCCGCAAGGCAGATTTACAGAGAGATATTAAGAGCTTAATTTCCTATGCGGTCGGCTGCATGTTTGGTCGTTATTCCCTTGATGTAGAGGGGCTTGCTTATGCTGGTGGGGACTGGGATGATAGCAAATATAGCACATTTATTCCCGACAAGGACAATATCATTCCCATTACGGATGAAGAATATTTTGAAGATGATATTTTTGGCTTGTTCTGTAGTTGGCTAAAGAAGGTGTATGGAAAAGATACTTTGGAACAGAACTTGGATTTTATAGCTTCTGCACTTAGCAACAAAGGAAGTACATCCAGAGAAATCATTCGGAATTATTTTGTTAATGATTTCTTTAAGGATCATTGCGCAACTTATTCAGTGACAGGTTCGGGTAAGCGACCTATATATTGGCTCTTTGACAGTGGAAAGCAGAACGGATTTAAAGCATTAATCTATCTACATAGATATAATGCGGATACCATTGGAAATCTGCGTGTTGATTATCTGCATCGTATGCAAAGGATTTATGAATCAGAAATCAATCGTATGCAAGACATGATAGACCACAGCACAAATAGCCGAGAGGTAGGGGCAGCAACGAAGCGAAGGGAAAAATTGCAAAAACAGCTAAAAGAGTGCCGTGATTATGATGAAAAGATTGGACATTTGGCATTATCCCGAATAGAGCTTGATTTGGATGATGGTGTCAAGGTAAATTATAGGAAAGTACAGACGGCGAGAGATGGCAGATTTTATGAGGTGCTTGCGGATTCCAAAAGCATTATGGCAAAAGAAAAATAAAATGGGAGGAATGTAATGGAAAATGCTTCGTCAAAAGATTACACAAAAGAAGAAACAGAATTTGCAATATTCTGCATTGAAAACGTGGCATTATACTTGAAAGTGGACGCTTCCGTAATCTATCATATATTTACTCAAAAAAGTGATATTTTAGACAGCTATATCATTCCTTGCTATGATATACTTCATACGCAAGGGAAAGAATATATTGTGAATGATTTGATTGATTTGATGCAGGAAAAAGGAGTTGCGTTATGATTATTTTTCACGGATCCGACAGAGAAATAGTGAGACCGGATATTTTGCATTCAAGGAAAGAAGTTGATTTTGGAGCCGGTTTCTATACGACGCCGCTTGAGGAACAGGCAAAGAACTGGTGCAAGAAGTTTATCCGGAAGGGGAAACGGGGAATTGTTTCTGTGTATCATGTTGATGAAACCGCATTTGAAAAATATCATACCAAAAAATTTGAGACCTATTCGGATGAGTGGCTGGATTTCATTTCGCAGTGCCGCTCGGGGCAGGATTTGTCTGATTACGATATTGTAATGGGCGGTGTGGCGAATGACCGTGTATTTGATACGATAGAATTATATTTTGAAAATTTGCTCAGCCGCGCAGAGGCGGTCGGCAGACTGGCGATGGAAAAACCCAATATGCAGATTTGTTTTCGCAGACAGGAGATTTTGGATGAACATTTGAAATTCGAGAGGAGTTACCATATATGAAGGCAAGCGCTACTTTACTGCAAATGAAATATGGACGAGTGATTATCAAATTTGCTGAACTTGCAGACATAACCGTGAAAGAAGCGATGGGATTTTTCTATTGTTCTACAGAGCGTGAACTGATTCGAGACGGTGTATCAGACCTTCATTGTATGAGCGATGACTATTTGGCAAAAGATTTGTTGGAGGAGTATATGATTTTTATAAATCAAGAGAAACTATGAAAAAGTGCAGACTGCGAAAGATGGAAAGAAATATCAGGTGTTGGCAAAGCTATAGGCATTAAATAAATCAAAACAGAAAGGCTAATGAGCTATGAATAATAATTTTGTGCAAAACCAGTACAGCATATATGGATGTAAGAGAAATTGCGAAAATTGTCCGTTTTCTTCGAGAATAAATTTTCAACCCCTAAATTCTATGGGAGTTTCATATTATAATTGGCATGTGGATAATTTTTGGAGGCGGATGCCAGAAAAAACTTTTTGGCGAGACAATAATGGTATGTGCCACACAAGGTATGAATGGCTACAGGATTATTTGTTAGAATACTGTAGAAAAAATTATCCGTGGCGTATGCCGATAAATATGGAAGTGGCTTATGGACAAGTTGTGTATGTATCAGATGTTTATACATATGAAAAGCACATAAAAGATATTTTTAAGAAGGCAATAGACATTGCTGCAGAAGTAACAAAAGATAGAAATCCTCAGTTATCAATTGTGTTCGATGAGATAGGTCTTGTTTTGGTGGATGATGTGAATGAGGCTGTGAAAAAGGTGTTTTCTATTTTAGATAAAGTAAGCAGTTCAGTAGGGGAGATGAGATAATGAGCAGTATAAAATTTGAGGAAGATTATATTTTCAGAAACAATAGATCGATTACCTCTTCACCTGATATTGCATTGACAGAACTTGTTGCAAATGCATGGGATGCTGGTGCCTTGGCAGTAGATATAACTATACCGATTGAGGATGAATCTTATATCAGTATAACCGATGATGGATGTGGAATGTCGGAAGATGAATTTATGGAACGCTGGATGACTTTAAATTATAATAGAACGAAACATCAAGGAAAGGAAGTGACATTTCCGCCAGATATGCAAATAGAAAATAAGAAAAGGATTGCATATGGAAGAAATGGTGTAGGAAGGCATGGAATGCTTTGTTTTTCTGACAGATATTCTGTCGAAACATGGCGTGATGGCGTGGGTATGAGATTTGTCATCGGAGTGACTTCCGGTGACGAGCCATTTTCGATTTTATCAAAAGACCAAATCAAAAAAGTAGGGCATGGTACAACAATTAGTGCTTATGTCTCCAGAAACAATCCTGACATTGATAGTATTAAGGATATTCTATCAGCAAGATTTATATATGATCCGCAATTTATTTTAAGGGTTAATGGAGAGGAACTGACGCTGTCTTCGGGCGATGATGATGTACAAAACATTGAAGTGGTAACTAAGGATGGAGCAAAGTTAGACATATCAATAGTGGATTCAACCAAAACCGCCCATATTTCCAGACGACATGGTGTTGCATTTTGGGTAGGAGGGAGACTTGTTGGAAATCCATCGTGGTCGTATCGTAGATGGCAGTTCTTGGACGCAAGATACAAAATTGCAAAAAGATATACTATTATCGTGCAGACGGAGGATATTATTGATGATGTACTTCCTGATTGGACTGGGTTTTATGATACAGTCAAAATGGATAATGTATACGGCGAGGTAAACAAGGTTATCACAGAACTTGTAAGTGAGGTGATGGAAGAGCAGGTTACGGATCTTAAAAGAGATGTTATTGATGAAAAACGGAGGGATTTAGAAACTCTTTCTATATCAGAAAAGCGGGAAATTTCTTCTTTTATGGATATGGTAACAAAAAAGAATCCAATGATTGCAACTGAGTTTTTGGAGACATCTGTAGAAGCGTTGATGCAGATTCAGCAGGCTAAGAAAGGAACAGAATTGCTATCCCAATTAAGTGCAATGAGTCCAGAAGAACTAGATAGCCTGTCTGATTTATTAAAGGCATGGGACATTAATGATGTCATAAATGTTATTGACGAAATTGACAGGAGAATACTTGTAGTTGAAGCAATATCACGAGTGTATGAGAATAAGAACACAGATGAACTTCACACATTACATCCGCTTGTTTTAAATGCAAAATGGCTATTTGGTGCAGAATTTGATTCGCCAATGTTTGTCTCAAACAGAGCATTAAATACAGTCGTGAAAAGTTTGTTTAAAGAAAGTGAATATGATTTGGAAGCAATAGCTAATCCAAGAAAACGTCCGGATATTGTTTGTCTAAACCGTTCTACTTTGAGGACGGTGTGTACGGAAAGAAGAGATATTGAAGCTGGAGAAATAATGAAACCGGATCAGATTCTCATTATTGAACTAAAAAGAGGAGGGTTTGAAATTGGAGCGGTTGAGGTTGCTCAAGCGGAAAACTATGTTCGTCAGATTAAGAAATCAGGAGTTTTACATAAGGAGTCGTTTATACACGCATTTGTAGTGGGTGCAAAGATTGGTGATATTGATCCCCATAGAAAATTAGATAGTGGATTGGTTGATGTGGTAACATATGGAACTCTTGTAGACACTGCAAAAATTAAATTGTTTGGGTTAAAGGATAAATTGGAGGAACATTATAATAATATTGGCGATGAAAGTCTTGTTGAGAAAGCGTTAAAAGAACCAGTGCAAATGAGCTTAGGATTATAAGTGACGTTTTGAAATAGAAGGTTATTTAACTGAGACAAGACGGAAATGATTTATGTTTGAAGAAGGCTGTTAGGAAGATATAGAACGAAAAAGCGAAACGGTGTTTAGCTTTTTGATGAGGAGATACGAAATATATGGCGGAACTAAATCTGAGGCAGATTATAGATAGGCTGAATGCTGAGTTTACAGGTGAGACACGCAAACTTATCTTTTGGTATGATGATAAGGCGGAGTTTGCTGGAGATATGGAGTCTGTGGAACTTCAAAATGCGAAAGTATACCATTTGGAGCCGGATAACCAGTTCTACACCAAGTATTTTTTAGAGCGGGTTGATATGGTGACAAATTATCTGATTTATGCGCCGTTTCCCAAGCCGGAGGTAAAAGATAACCATTTAGAAGATACAATGCTGTATTCCAAGAGATTTTTTGCAGATAGAGCATCACTGCTATCTGTTGATCTGGGAATTGAAGAAAGATACAAACCGATTATAGAAAAACACATTAGGTTTTTTGCCAATAAAGAGAGAACACAACGTTTTTATGATTTGGAAATCGAGAATTTCAATGAAGAAAACATTTTGGTTGGCTTGCTCAGTGCAATCTGTAGGACAAGAACATGTTCATTTGAAGAAGTTTTAAGGATTGTTATTTCAGAGAATACGATTGAAGAAAATAAATATCTTGAAGAAATGGAGAAGTATGAACTTCTGGGAGCATTTTGGAAGCTTTGCGAGCAACAGTTTGGATATGTAGATGCAGAACCAACATTAGAAAAACTGATAGTGACCTTATTTGTGACATATACAGACCGTTATATACAGGGAGGCGTTCCCAAAGAATGGCGAAGCTTTGTTTCCATGAAGCAGGGCAATAGTATCGCGTTTCTTGATAATTTGATGAACAATGTCATATATAGGGAAGATTATGATAGATTGTCCGCTCATGTGGCATGTGGACTAAAGTTGGAGAATCATCTTGCGGAATATGATCCGGAAGACCTTATACATTGTGATACTTTTACATATTTTGATGATATCATCTTAAAATGGATGGCTGAAAGGCTCATATCAGAGGATGTTGGTGCAAAGCTTGATGAAATGACGATTTTGCAGCTCTGCGATATGCGCTCAAAGATGCATTTTGGTGAAAGGTATAAAAATCAATATTTCATGATCCAAAATGCGTTTTCTGTTATCTGTGTTGCAAATTATGACAGCGGAGATCAGCTAAAAGATATTGTGAAACAGTATTTGGAACGTGACTGCATGATAGACTGGGGGTATCGGAAGTTTTATTATTATTATGATAAAATAGAGGATACAGTAGGGTATGAGCAGTTACAGACTTTAATAGAAAATATTTATACAAATGAATATTTGAATAATCTTTTACCAGTATGGAATCGGACATTTATGGGCGAGGACAGTCTTTCGGTTCTGCCGCTTCAGAGAAATTTTTATAATAGTTTTGTGAATCAGGCAAAGGAGCGAATTGTTGTTATTATTTCAGATGCCATGCGGTATGAGGTCGGACGGGAATTGTTTTTGCGATTGAAAGACGATCCAAGATGTTCTGCGAAGCTATCGGCAATGATGAGCACGCTGCCGTCTTACACAAGACTTGGAATGGCTGCTTTGCTGCCGCATAAATCCCTGGTAATGAAGGACGATTATGAGATTTATGCAGACGATATTCTTTGTAATGATTTGGCTGGGAGGCAGACTGTACTGCAAAATCATTGTAAGGATTCGGTGTGTGTGCAGCTTGATGATATCAGGAAGCTAAAGATTGCAGCGCTCAGGGAAATATTTACGGGCAGGCAGGTGGTATATATCTATCATAATCAGATAGATGCCAGAGGTGATAAACCGAATACAGAAGATGAAGTGTTTGATGCTTGTGAAGATGCAATCTGTGAAGTGATGGAAGTGATACATAGGATTTCGACGAATGCGAATACGTATCGTTTCATTGTGACGGCAGATCATGGATTTATCTACAAGAGAGATAAGCTTGCTGAGAGTGACAAGATAGGCGGCATAAAAAGGAAGGATGCGTGGATGAATCGGCGGTTCATTGTTTCTAAAGAAGCAATTATGGATGATGGTGTACAGAATATTGGTCTTGGATACATTCTTGGGTATGAAGATGACAAAAAAGTAACGTTTCCAGTCAGCAGCAATGTATTCAAGGTTACAGGAGGCGGGCAGAATTTTGTGCATGGCGGTTCTTCTCCGCAGGAAATGATTGTGCCGGTTCTGGATGTAAAGATGGAACGCGGTCATATGGAAACAAAGCCTGTACAAATAAATCTTGTGAGCATGGTGCAGAAAGTTACAAACCTGATTACAGGCATGGATTTTATTCAGGCTCAGCCGGTGGGTGACACAGCGAAGGCGACGACTTATCGAATGGTATTTCTGTCTGAGGAGGGGGAACGTATTTCAAACGAGAATATTTATGTGGCAGATAGCCGTGAACCGGATTCTGCCAAGAGGATGTTTCGCATGCGTTTTCACTTTAAGAACCAGAGATATGATAAGAATAAGCAATATTATCTGGTGGTAACAGATGATAAAACAGGGATAGAACAGTTCAGACATCCTGTGATAGTAGATATCACATTTGCGGATGACTTTGGATTTTAAGGAGAAGCTATGGACGCAGAGTTGATGAGGGAGTCTTTAGAAAGCAAAATTGGTGAGATGGATATAGAAGAATCAAATGCAGTTATTAATCGCAAACTTAGACTCGGGTATGATGGAAAGATTGTTCGGAAGGATTTGACAAAGCATATAAAGGAAGGGGCAAATGTGCCCGTATATGTGTTGGAGTATCTTTTGGGACAGTATTGTAACTCAGAAGATGAGGAGATTATCGCATCGGGTGTAGAGAGTGTGAAGCGTATTCTTGCCGATAATTTTGTGCGTCCGGATGAGTCGGAAAAGGTGCTTTCCAGGCTTCGGCAGAGGGGAACTATGAGCATTATCGACCGAGTAACGGTAAGTCTTAATCTTCGCTATGATGAATATGAGGCACAGTTCTCTAATCTCGGATTGGGCGGCGTACCTATTTCGGAGGAATATCCGGAGAAGTTTGACCGGCTTTTATGTGGCGGAATCTGGTGTATTATCCAGCTTGAATATAATCAGGATGACGCAGGAAATCCAATAGGATTTGGTGCAGAAGTTAAGTCCAAGAAAAGAAAGGATGTTCCGCTGATTGTTATAAAAAACTTGAAACCTATTCAAATGCCATCTGTTGACATTAATGAATTGAAAGAAGGGCGAAAAGCGTTTAGCAAAGAGGAATGGATGAATATCATGCTTCGTTCTATCGGTATGGAACCTGACAGGCTTACAGAAAGGGAAAAGTGGCTTTTGTTGATTCGGTTGGTTCCGCTTGTGGAAAATAATTTTAATTTATGTGAACTTGGACCACGAAGTACCGGTAAATCACATATCTACAAGGAAGTATCGCCGAACAGTATCCTTGTATCCGGTGGACAGACTACGGTGGCGAATCTTTTTTACAATATGGGCAGGCACGCCATGGGACTCGTTGGTTTGTGGGATTGTGTAGCATTTGACGAGGTGGCAGGCATACATTTCAAGGATAAAGACGGCATACAGATTATGAAAGATTATATGGCATCTGGTTCTTTTGCCCGGGGAAAAGAGGAAAAGGCGGCATCTGCTTCTATGGTATTTGTTGGAAATATTAATCAGAGTGTGGATGTCCTGCTGAAAACAAGTAGTTTATTTGACCCGTTTCCGCCTGAAATGGGGACGGATACTGCTTTTTTGGATCGTATGCATTGTTATGTGCCGGGGTGGGAAATACCCAAATTCAGACCGGAGCATTTTACAAACGATTATGGTTTCATTACCGATTATCTTGCCGAGTTTATCAGAGAACTCCGCAAGGAACAACATGGAGATGCCATTGACAAGTATTTCCATTTGGGAAAGAATCTGAATCAGCGGGATACAATCGCAGTCCGCAAGCTGGTCGGAGGCTTGGTTAAACTGATTTATCCAAATGGAGACCATACAAAAGAAGAATTGGAAGAAATATTGCAAATTTCACTTGAAATGCGGCGCAGGGTAAAAGAGCAGCTCAAAAAGCTTGGCGGTATGGAGTTTTATGATGTTAATTTTTCCTACATTGACAATGATACTTTTGAGGAACATTATGTATCAGTGCCGGAGCAGGGTGGAAGTAAACTGATACCAGAAGGAATGACGAACCCGGGACAAGTTTATACAGTATCGCATGGCAAGTCGGGGATGATAGGTGTGTTCCGGCTAGAGTCCCAGATGCTTCCCGGCAATGGGAAATTTGACCGCATAGGGCTTGGTTCAGACAGGGATTGTAAAGAGGCAACCAATACGGCATATAGTTATCTGAAAGCAAATGGCGGACGAATCAGCGGGGCGATTAGCGTGGGCACAAAAGATTATGTTATCAATTATCAGGATTTACAGGGACTTGGTATGACGAGTGCGCTTGCGCTTCCCACCTTAATTGCTCTTTGCTCAATTGCTTTGGGAAAGCCGGTGCAAAGTTCTCTTGCAGTGCTTGGAGAAATCAGTATCAGTGGTACAATGATAAAAGTAGAGAATCTTGCGGATACATTACAGGTATGCCTTGATAGCGGAGCGAAAAGGGTACTGTTGCCACAGATATCGGCGGTCGATCTTGGAACTGTGCCGCCGGATTTGATGAGCAGTTTTAATTTGATATTTTATCAGAGTGCAGAGGATGCAGTATTTAAGGCGTTGGGAGTGGAATAATTGCATAAAATTGCAAAGGAGAAAAAATGTCAAAACTCAATATAGACCAGCAGACAATTAAAGAATTATTTTCAAACAAACGCTCCGATTTTCTGATACCGGATTACCAGAGACCATATGCATGGGGAGAAGAAGAGTGTCAGACATTATGGGATGATATTTTTATATTTGCATTTCCTGAGAATGATTATTCACGATTTAAAAGCGACGAGGATGAGTATTTCCTCGGACCTATAGTTACTTTTAAAAATGGTGAGGGAAAACTGGAAATTATTGACGGGCAGCAGAGATTAACGACACTTATGTTATTGCTGCGGGCATTTTATTCAAAGTTTGGCAATATGAAAGATGCCAATGCAATTAGTACAAGCGATGATATTGCAAAATGTATCTGGAAAACGGATGAATTTGGAAATCCGGATAAGAACAGATTAAAGATTGATTCAGAAGTATCTACGGATGAAGACAAGGAAGAATTTCTCTCTATTTTGAAATCCGGAAATGTCAGCGCAGCGCAAAAAAGCAGATATGCAAAAACATACCGGTTTTTTCAGGAAAAAATTAATATTTTTCTTCAGGAATATCCGTCTTATTTTGCATATTTGCCAACAAGAATTTTGAACAACTGTATTTTATTACCAATTGAAGCAGAATCGCAGGATACAGCCTTAAGGATATTTTCAACATTGAATGACAGGGGGAAACCTCTTTCTGATACGGATATTTTTAAAGCACAGTTTTACAAGTATTATTCTGACCAGGGAAGAAAGGAAGAATTTATCACACGCTGGAAAGAACTTGAAGTACTGTGTGAAGATATATTTGATGCACCGTCGGTTCTCCGATGGATGAGCTGTTTACAAGGTACATGTATTATGAGAGGGCAAAACAGGGAATAAAGTTTACGACAACAGAAGCATTGCGTAAATTTTATGAGAAAGACCAGTACGTACTTTTAAAGAGGGAAGAGACATTAAGCAACCTGGAAAAATTAGCGGCATTTTGGAGGAATGTTTTAAGACAGGACGATGCCATATTTTCAGAGAGGATACTTCGCAGACTGGCAGTTTTAAATTATGCTCCAAACGGAATGTGGACATATCTTGTTTCTGTATATTTTATGCAGTATAAAGATGCAGGTGATTTACTGGAGGAAAAGGCGTTTTATGAATTCTTAAACAAAATTACGGCATTTATCTGGGCATATGCCTTTATGCGCCCTGGTGTAAATGCACTTAGAAGCCCATCATATCCGGAAATGATTGAAATTGTTAATAATCGCACGGTTGATTTTGAGGAGTATAAGTTTGATGCAGACGCCGTACATAATGTTATTGAGAATTATGTCTTCACAAATGGAAGGCCAATTACAAAATCCATGCTTGCATGGTGGGCATACAATAACGAAAACCAGAAGCTGATTCCGCTGGATGTGTCACTTGAGATAGAGCATATATTTTCTCGTAAACGTCAGGAAAATGAGGGAAGCCTTACGGATAAAAATAGTTTGGAATCATTAGGCAACAAGGCTTTATTAGAGAAGAATGTCAATATACGTGCATCGGATTATCGTTTTGATGATAAGAAAAAGTATTATCAGGGATTCAAAAATGATAAGGGAAAGGATAAGGCTGGAACACGTAATTTTGAACTTCTGGAAATGGCAAAGGAGAAAGAGGATTTTACAGAGAAGGATATAGTAGAACGAAAAAAAGAAATTATAGATGCTTTTATTGGGTATTTGAGACAAAATAATCTTTTGAATGAATAGGTTTTATTTGGTTTTAAACTGAAAAAGAACTTCCTGACTAAAGCACCTGCAAAGCAGACACCGTACAGAAAGCCCTTTTTATAATTGGTTTAGCACCTTAGAACTAAAGCGCCTATGATATAGACACCGATTCATCAGCGCTTAATTGCCTTATGCAATACAAGAGTTATTATACCTGAGTGGGCACTATTTGTAAACTTGGAATTTTGGCATATGAAAATTAAGGTAAACGCTATAGATGATTGCAATGGCACATAATGCCGGAAGGCAAGAGACTGGAGAACAGCATGTGTGAAAATTACCACCCTCCTTTTACAATGAACGAGGAGATAACAAATTTAATAGTAGAAATAGGCGAATATGTTGGTACAATCACAACCTACGAGGCTATACGCCCGAATCCGGTTCTCCGCAGGGAAAACCGGATTAAGACAATACACTCATCTCTGGCGATAGAGCAGAATACTCTTACACTGGAGCAGGTTACGGATGTGATAAACGGAAAGCGAATATTAGGACCTCCACAGGATATCCGCGAAGTAAAGAATGCATATGAGGCTTATGAAAGAATATCTGCGCTTGACCCATATAGTATGAAAAATCTTTTGCTGGCACATAAGATTATGATGGAAGGTCTGGTAAAAGAAGCGGGGAGTTTTCGAAGCGGGAATGTTGGTGTTTATGCCGGGACAGAACTGGTTCATGCCGGAACACCTGCGAGATATGTGCCAGAACTGATGAGGCAGCTTTTCATATGGTTGAAACAGTCGAACTATCATCCGCTCGTAAAATCGTGCATTTTTCATTATGAATTTGAATTTATCCATCCTTTTGCTGATGGCAATGGTCGAATGGGCAGATTGTGGCAGTCATTGATTTTACAGAAATGGAACAAGGTTTTTACATGGATTCCGGTAGAAACACTCGTGTATGAAAATCAGGAGAGGTATTATAAGGTATTGCAGCAGGCTGATTATGCCGGAGATTCCACTTTGTTTGTTGAGTTTATGCTTGACATGATTCGCAATGCCCTCAAGGAAATAGGTAAAACAAATGTCGTAACAAATGTCGCAATAAATGTCGTAACAAATGAGGAAAAAATAATCGCCCTGTTAAGACAGGATGGCAGAATGTCAGCCAGTATGCTGTCTTTATCCATGGGGATTACAGGGCGGCAGGCACAGCGTATCCTGGCTAAGCTAAAGGCTGAGGGACGAATCATACGGCATGGGGCAAATAAAAACGGTTACTGGGAAGTTACAGACTAAGCAATAAAAGTTAGCAACTCGGTTCCGCAGATGGACAACAAACAGCAACATGAGTACATTCAAAAACAATAAGGGAAAGAACCAATATGACAAATAATAACACCAACACCCTAAACTACTACAACACCCACGCCAGTGAATTTTACACCAGCACCATAAACATCGAATTTACAACAATACAAAACCGTTTTCTGTCAAAACTGAAAAAAGGCTCCCATATACTTGATTTTGGCTGCGGTTCCGGACGTGACACAAAGTATTTTCTGGAGCAGGGCTGCCGCGTTGATGCAGTGGACGGCTCTGCGGAGTTATGCAGGCTGGCTGGCGAACACGCAGGAATTAAAGTGAAGAAAATGTTCTTTCAGGATTTGGCAGAAGTGGACAGGTATGACGGCATCTGGGCATGTTCTTCCATATTGCATCTGCCGACGGATGAGCTTGAAAAAGTCATGCAAAAGATGGCAGCTGCATTAAAAGCGAATGGAATTATTTATACCTCTTTCAAATACGGAACCTTTGCAGGGGAAAGAAACGGGCGGTTTTTTACGGATATGACAGAGGAAACTTTTGCAGGGTTTTTAGGAAAAATAGAAAATTTAGAAGTGGAAGAACAGTGGATAACTTCGGATGCACGGCCGGGAAGAGGTGAAGAGAAATGGCTCAATCTGATTTTGCGGAAAAGACAGGGATTACGGAATTGCAAATAGAATCCACGGCTGTGATGACCGGTGACAGAAACAGAAACCGTTTTTTATATTACCAGTTAAAAATGAGTATGTTAAAAGCGGACAGGATTGATATAATTGTTTCATTCCTTATGGAGTCCGGCGTCAGAATGCTTCTTAATGATTTAAAGACAGCTTTGGACCGCGGCGTGCAGGTGAGAATTCTTACTGGAAATTATCTGGGTATTACCCAGCCCTCTGCATTATACCTGATAAAAAAAGAATTAGGTAATCGGGTGGATTTACGTTTTTATCATGACAAGGCACGGGCATTTCATCCGAAATCTTACATGTTCCATTATAAAAATACGGGTGAAATCTATATCGGTTCTTCCAACATTTCAAGGAGCGCACTGACTTCCGGAATAGAATGGAATTATCGTTTTAGCAGTCTGGACGACAAAATAAATTTTAACTTATTTTATGAAACATTTGTAGATTTATTTGAAAATCATTCAATTATAATTGACGATGAAGAACTGGCAAGGTATTCCAAAAACTGGCATAAGCCGGCAGTTTCAAAAGATCTGGCAAAATATGATAACCTGGAAGATGATACGGATACCAGGGTGGAAACATTCTTTCAGCCAAGGGGAGCACAGATAGAGGCTCTATATGCGCTGGAAGCCAGCCGGAAAGAAGGCGCTGCAAAAGGACTGGTGCAGGCGGCTACCGGCGTTGGTAAAACATATCTGGCGGCGTTTGATTCAGCCGGATATAAGCGGGTATTATTTGTGGCTCACAGGGAGGAAATATTAAAGCAGGCAGCAGTCTCCTTTCAAAATGTAAGAAATTCGGACGACTACGGGTTTTTCAATGGAAAGCATAAAAATACGGATAAATCTGTTATTTTTGCATCAGTTGCAACACTTGGCAGAAACGAATATCTTACAAATGAATTTTTTGCACCGGATTATTTTGACTATCTGGTCATAGATGAATTTCACCATGCTGTCAATGAACAGTACCAAAAAATAGTGAATTATTTTAAACCGCAGTTTTTACTGGGACTTACGGCTACGCCTGAAAGAATGGATGGTAAAAATATCTACGAAATCTGCGATTATAATGTGCCATATCAAATTTCATTAAAAGACGCTATTAACAAAGGCGCTTTGGTTCCGTTTCATTATTATGGGATTTACGATGACACGGACTATTCTTCCCTGCATCTTGTAAAAGGCCGCTATGATGAAAAGGAACTGAATGAGACTTATATTGGAAATGTGAAGCGGTATGATTTAATTTACAAGTATTATATGAAATACCATTCCAAAAGAGCACTCGGATTTTGCTGCTCCAGACAGCATGCAGAGGAAATGGCAAAAGAATTCTGCAAAAGGGGAATAGAGTCTGTTGCCGTATACAGTAATGCAGATGGTGGGTTTTCGGAAGACAGGGACAAGGCGATTGCAGGGCTGAAGAACCAGAAAATAAAAGTGATTTTTTCAGTTGATATGTTTAATGAAGGCGTGGATATTGCTGCTCTTGATATGGTTATGTTTTTAAGACCAACGGAGTCTCCGGTTGTATTTCTGCAGCAGTTGGGCAGGGGGCTTCGTACCAGTAAAGGGAAAGAATATCTGAATGTTCTGGACTTTATTGGGAATTATGAAAAGGCAGGCAGGACGCGGTTTCTTTTAAGCGGCGGAAAGATGTCTGCAGAACGTGCGGTTTATGGCTGCCATGATATTGAATATCCGGACGATTGCCTGATAGATTTTGACATGCGGCTGATCGATTTATTCCGGGAGCTGGATAAGAAATCGTTATCTGCAAAAGAGCGGTTGAAGCGGGAATTTTACCGGGTGAAGGAACTGTTGGATGAGAAAACTCCTTCACGGGTGGAGTTGTTTACATACATGGATGATGACATTTACCAGTATTGTGTCAAACATGCCGACCAAAATCCCTTCCGAAAATACATGGAATTTTTAAACGAAATCCATGAATTGTCTGCGGCAGAGGAAGAGGTTTATTCCGGAATTGGAAGAGAGTTTCTTGCAATGCTTGAGACAACCGATATGCAGAAGGTTTATAAGATGCCGGTTTTATACAGTTTTTATAATGGCGGCAATATACGGCTGGCAGTCACAGACGATGAGATACTGGCTGCCTGGAAAAATTTTTTTGATAGCGGAACAAACTGGAAAGATTTTGCAGCGGATATCACTTATGCTGATTATCAGGCAATGACAGATAAACAGCATCTGGGTAAGGCAAAAAATATGCCCGTCAAATTCTTAAAAGCCTCTGGAAAAGGTTTTTTTATTGATAAAGATGGATATGCGCTTGCACTCAGGGATGATTTGGAAGAAATTACAGAAAACGAAGCGTTTAAACGTCATATGAAAGATATTCTGGAATACCGCACTATGGAATACTACCGCAGGAGATATATAAAGGAGAAAGAAAAATGAACCGAAACGATACCCTGACAGACCCCGTAAAATTAGTCCAGACAGAATTAAAAAATAAAGGTTTTGACCCCGACAAAATAAAAATCCCCCAAAGAATCTATCTTCTTGCCGACAGCATTTATGATGAAATGACGGCAAGAAACGTGGGGGAATACAAATTCCCGCTGGGCGGCAGACTTTATGTGTTTCATGAAAACAATGAGGTGGGATTTGTAAAAGGCCATATGTGTTCCCCTGCAATTGCAACCCAGGCAGAGGATTTAATTGCAGGAGGTGCAAAAGAACTGGTTCATATTGGGTTTGCAGGAGGGCTGCAGACGGACCTGAATCCCGGTGAGGTTGTTTTAACGGATGGGGCGTTTAACGATACGGCGGTTGCCAGATTATATGGATTTGATTTTGAAAAAATAAACGCTTCTTCTGCCTTAACTGACGAAATGGAAAAAATGATAAAGAATGCAGGGGTAAACATTCCATACCGCAGAGGCATTCACTGGACAACAGATGCAGGTTACCGGGAGACCTGGGGCCAGGTGCTGGATTACCGCAAAAAGGGTGCGCTCTGTGTCGAGATGGAGGGAGTTGGTCTTTTTACAGTTGCAAATTACAGAAACTGCCGGGCGACAGGAATTTATATCATATCGGACGTTTTGACGGAAGAGGAGTGGAAGTTGGGCTGGGAAGGCAGCGAAATAAATAATACCGTGAAAAAAATTGTTGATCTGGTGATAAAATCCGTAACATTATAAAGAGTTTCGTTTTTCTAAAAAGAATTTTCTCGTCAATCTCGTCATACCAATTGACGAGATTGACGAGAAAGGCTATAATATGACCAGAAAATTCAGTGAGGAGTTATGTAGCATGACATTTCAGGAAAGCGAAAATGTTGAGTTAAAAGCAATGGTCGTGGACAGTATCAAAAAAGAAATTACTGCCTTTGCAAACAGTGACGGTGGAAAACTGTATATTGGTGTACAGGATGATGGTACTGTCGTGGGTGTAAAAAATGCTGATGAAACTGCTCTGCAGATTAGTAATATGGTTCGTGATGCCATTAAACCCGACCTGACAATGTTTCTTCACTATGATACATTGGAAATTGAAGGAAAGCATATGGTTGTTATTGATATTCAGAGAGGAACTGAAAGGCCATATTATATTGCAAAAAAAGGACTTCGACCGGAAGGGGTATATGTGCGTCAGGGTTATTCCTCAGTGCCGGCAACAGACACAGTAATCCGACAAATGATTAAAGAAACAGATGGTGATCGTTACGAAAAAATGCGGTCTCTGGTTCAGGAATTAACCTTTCAGATAACAGAGAAGGAATTTTCCATACGGGAGATTCCTTTTGGTTCTAAACAAATGCAGACATTACAATTATTAAATCTGGATGGTATTTATACAAATCTCGCCCTGCTTTTATCGGAACAATGTATGCATACAATCAAAGTTGCAGTTTTTCAGGATACGGACCAGAGTATTTTTAAGGATCGGCATGAATTTACAGGGTCACTGATGCAACAGTTAAATGATGTTTATTCCTATATTGATTTGCGTAATCAGACCTATGCAACCTTTGATAAACTAAGACGTGTGGATACCAGGGATTATCCGGAGGTTGCTGTGCGTGAAACATTGTTGAATGTACTGGTGCATCGTGATTATGGGATCAGTGCAAGTGCCCTGATTAGTATTTTTGCTGACCGTATGGAATTTGTTTCTGTCGGGGGTCTGCTTCCGGGAATTGATTTGGAAGATGTGATGGTCGGTCTGTCGGTGTGCAGGAATCAGAATCTGGCAAATGTGTTTTATCGTTTAGGATTAATTGAAGCATATGGTACCGGAATCGGCAAGATTCTGAAAGCTTATGAAGGTACTGGTAAAATGCTGGTGATTCAAACAACGAATCATGCATTCAAAATTACACTGCCAAATATCAACTATAATGTAGAGCAAAAACCAACAGATTCTGTTGTCAGCCATGAGGGAAGGATTATTGATTTTGTCCAAAAAAACAGTAGTATTACAAGGGTTGATGTGGAGGTGGAATTTGGAATCAGCGCTTCCTCTGCATCGCGTATGCTGAGAAGAATGGTAGAAAAAGGATTGCTGGTGCAGTATGGCAAGGGAAAAAGCAGTAAATATATTCTGCCGTATTAACAAATTGAAGTTCCGGTCTGAAAAGGAACGGGGGATTTCCGAAAGAACGAAAAGCTTTGTAAATGTGAAAAGAAAGGACCGCAAAATTGGAAAATAAAAACCTTCAGGAAAAATTTGAATTCAGAAACATAAAACCGGACGAAACCGAACAGGCAGTGGCAATCGAGCAGATTTGTTTTCCGCCCCATGAAGCATGCTCAGAGAAAAGCATGAGGGAAAGAATTGCAGCAGCGCCGGAACTGTTTCTGGTTGCAGCAGACAAAGAAACCGGAAAGCTTGTCGGATTTTTAAACGGACTTGCTACAGATGAAACTGCTTTCAGGGATGAGTTTTTCACGAATATCAGCTTGTATCATCCAAAAGGAAAAAACGTAATGCTGGTGGGGCTGGATGTACTGCCTGATTACCGGGGACAGGGACTTGGCAGGGAGCTTGTCTTTCAGTATATACAAAGAGAACAGGAGAAAGGCAGACAGATGCTTGTTCTTACCTGCCTGGATTCAAAAGTACAGATGTATGAAAAATTCGGATTCCAGGACAGGGGAACTGCCAATTCGGCATGGGGCGGTGAGGCATGGCATGAGATGAGCTTTACCCTTCTATAATAAAGGTTACCTCCCCCGAATTTCCACCATAAGCGCATTCAGCACCCTCTTCTTATCCGCACTCCACATCGGCGCAACAAGCGTCCTTTTGTCCCCGTCCCCGGTCATACGGTGGATTACCATATCATCCGGCAGCAGCTCCAGGCAGTCTGCCACAAGCTTCACATATTCATCCAGCTCCAGCGTCCTGAATTTTCCGGCAAGGTATTCTTTTTCCAAATCCGTGCCGCGGATGACATGCAGAAGCTGCAGCTTGATTCCATCCGAGCCGCCTGCGCCGACATAGGAAACGGACTGTTTCATTTCTTCCGTTGTTTCACCCGGAAGACCAAGAATGATATGCGTAATCACCGTTAGCCCGGCATCTTTCAGCCGCTTTACAGCGTCATCATATACCGCAAGCGGATAACCTCTCCGGATATATTCAGCAGTTTTTTCGTGGATGGTCTGCAGTCCGAGTTCCACCCAGACCGGTTTTATCCGGTTCAGCGTGGCAAGCAGGCATATGACGTCTTCCGGCAGACAGTCCGGACGTGTGGCTATTGACAGTGCCGCAACATCCGGCTGCGCAAGTGCTTCCTCATACAGCTTACGCAGCCTTTCCACAGGGGCATAGGTATTCGTAAATGCCTGAAAGTACGCGATGTATTTGCCGTTTTTCATTTTCTTTTCCACACGTTTTTTGCCCCGTGCAATCTGTTCGGCGACAGAAAGGTTCCTGCATTCCGCAAAATCCCCGGAACCTGCGCCGGAGCAGAAAATACAGCCCCTGGTATCAAGCGTACCGTCGCGGTTCGGGCATGTAAATCCTGCATTCAGTGCGAGTTTATAGACTTTTTCCCCAAAGGTATCCAGCAGATACTGGTTCAGTGAATAGTATTTCATGTTCTGGTTCCTATCCTGCAAAACTCAGACCTTCAAACAGTTCCAGGGAAGTGGTTTCCGTCAATTCCCAGCCGCCTTCCGTACCCTGCGATACCGGCAGAAGTACCTTGTAAGGGTCGCCTTCTTCCATATCAAAGCAGGCATGCTGTTTCTCTCCGTTTTCATCCTCGTAATAAAAACGGATGGTAACGGTATTACTGTCTTTTGCCTTCATAAAGCCCTGTATGGCAACTTCCGTACCTTTTTTAACGGTTGCAATGGAGGATTTCAGCGGATCAGCAAAAAATGCATGGAAATCCTGCTTTGCCGTCACCGGATAATCACTGCCGTAACGCTCATGGTATGCAAGAAATTCCCCTTCTTCGAGTTCCGGTTCCTGCAGTGTGTCCCCGGCAAGCGTCCATGTCCCCATGGTCCAGTCGGTCTGGATGATATCGCACCGTGTGCGTGCGTTTACGGTTCCGTCTCCTGCAATTGTGGTGGAAGAATCCTCCGGGGAGGCGGTGAAACCGCCAAGTAACAGCAGGTTATCCCCAGTATAACGGAGTACATAGGTATATGGGTCATCGCTTGGACCATATTCAAAAAAGGCAATTTCCACATAGGAATCCGAGGTGTCCAGATCCAGAAAGTAATAGTGGCTGGTTTCCGGTTCGGTGGTAAAAAAGGAAAGCTGATCGCGCATATATGCGCTGTCAAAAGTCTTTCCGGAAACCGTCAGCTCCGGCATGGGATCATACCCATTTTCTTTTTTCAGTTCTGCCGATACGGTTTCCGCCACGCCGTCCCCGTTTAAATCAATTTTGTTTTCCGCGCCGAAGGATACCTTTGTGATTATGTCCACAGGGCTTTCTTTTGCAGAAGTGGAATCCTTCGATGCCTGCGTGTCATTTTTTCCCTGTACGGCAGATGCTGCCTGCGTGTCATTTTTTTCCTGCAAGTCAGTCGCAGTCTGTGTTTCTGCGGCGGAGGAAGGGGCTGTCAGCAGTCCGAAAGCCAGGACGGCTCCGGCAATGATGCACAGCGGGATAAGATAGACCGCCGGTTTTTTGTAATTTAGTACGTGTTTAATTCTCATTTTAACACCTGCCTTTCCAAAAGCAATAGGATAAACGGACATAGTCCTGCAGTTTGTGCTTACCTGAAGCAGCGCGCCTGCATAGCGCGTTTTTTCGCGGGAATCCATTCCGCGGATGACCTGCTCGTCGCAGGACAGTTCCATGTCCCGGTCCAGAAGGATATATGCAGCCCAGACCAGCGGATGAAACCAGTACACTGCGGTTATAATAAACCACAAAAATTTTACAATATGGTCCCTGTTTTTCATATGCGTGGATTCATGTGCAAGAACATGGCGGAGTACCTCTTCATCCATATGAAAAGGAACGTAAATCCGCGGGCGAATCACGCCGAAGAGAAACGGGGAGGAAATCCAGTCGCACTGCCAGACGTTTTCCGTCAGCGGGATATTTTTAAGCCTGACAGCGTCCCGGACCTTAATCCGGAGCCTGATATAACCGGCAGCGCCCCACGCAAGCATCAGAATCATTCCGCACAGCCAGATCCGGCCTGCTGTCTGCAGTCCCCGTGCCGGATGGTCTGCCGGGAAAATGGTTTCTTCTGTGCTGCCTGCAGGAATGCGGTCGAAAACAGGGACACTGCCTTTTTGGGGACTGGCTGTATTGTCTGTCAAAATCCTGACAGACAAACCTGCCGGGAGTTTTCCTGATACAGACACCGCCTGCTTTTCGGCTGTCTGGTATCTTTCCGCAAAGCCGTAAAAACTGAACGGACTCTCCAGATTTACCGGAACCAGCAGGCGCAGTCCCAGAACCAGCCACAGAATAACAAAAATGCGGTGCCAAACTTTCAGTTTATGCAGCAGCATGACTGCCAGAATAAAGACTCCCGCAGGAATGCTCATGTCAAGCAGTGCAGAAAATACAGTTTCTGTCATGGTTTTTCACCTCCCTTGTCATATGCGTCCAGCATCCGGCGGATTTGCGCAATATCCTCCGTGCTTAAATTTTCCTTTCTGGTAAAGGCGGCGACAAACTGTGGGATGGAGCCGCCAAAGGTACGTTCCACCAGTTCGTCAATTTCCGCTTCCTGCACCTCGTCTTTTGATACCAGCGAGGTTACCGTGGCGTTTTCATTTTTGACCACCCCGCGTTCGGACAGCCGCCGGATGACGGTATAGGTAGTCGCCTTGCTCCATTCCAGGGTTTCGCGGCAGAGCTTTACCAGCTGTGTGCTGCCTACGGGCTCATGCTCCCATAAAACCTGCAGAAAGCGGTATTCACTTTCAAAAATTTTTGGTGTATTTCCCATATGTTTTCTCCTCCTGAACTCCAGTCCGCACCATATGAGGTTTAATGCATTAGACCTTACTTGAAGTTTAACACGTTAAACCTATTTTGTCAACAGACAATAATTTTACAAATAGAAGATTGTCCCTTTGTCTAAATTGTGGTAAAATAATAATGTATGTATGATAATTTTGTGTGAATTGTACGGAACAAGGCTCTGGGAATGGAGGAAACCGGATGAAAACGAACAAAAAATCAAGAATTGCCATCCTGCTCCTTGTGGTAATGACAGTATCCGTTTTTGATACGGGATGCGGGAAAAAAGAACACATACAGCTGACGCTCTGGGCATCGACGGATGACCGCGAGATTGTGCAGCAGGCAGTGGATGAATTTACGGAGCAGCACAAAAAAGAAGCGGATCTGGATATCACAGTTCATGAGGAAAATCTGGAAAATCTGAAGCAGACTGTACTGGCAGACCTGGATTCGGCAGCGGATATTTACAACTTTGCCAGTGACCAGTTTACGGATTTGTATGCGGCAGGGGCATTGCAGGAAATTACACTTAACAAAGAGGAAGTGATGAATAACTGCGGCGGCGAAGATGCGCCGGTGGTCAGTGCAGTGATGGAGGACGGAAAGCTTTTTGCGTATCCGTCGTCTTCCAGTAACGGATATTTCATGTATTATAACAGCGCATATTTTTCGGATGAGGATGTAAAGACACTGGACGGGATGCTGTCTGCTGCAGCTGCAAATGGGAAATATGTCAGCATGGACTGGTCCAGCGGATGGTATCTGTATTCATTTTTTTCCGGTGCCGGCATGGATGTGAAGATTTCGGAGGACGGGACACATAATGAATGCAATTTTAACTCTGTGGATGGTAAATACACGGGTAAGCAGGTGGTGGATGCAATGCTTGACATTGCTGCAAATCCTGCATTCAAAAATGTTGTTGCCGACAATATCAAGGAGGAAATCCAGCAGGGTGAAATCATTGCTGCAGTAAACGGCACATGGAACGCCGCCATGTTTGCAGAAGTCTGGGGAGACGACTGTGCAGCGGTAAAGCTTCCGACCTATACGATTGCCGGTGACCAGGTCCAGATGGGCAGCTTTGCCGGTTATAAATATTTCGGGGTCAACTCCCACAGCAAACATCCGGAATGGGCAATGAAGCTGACAGAATACCTGACAGATTATGACAACCAGCTGATCCGTTATGAAAAAGTCGGGGATGCGCCTGCAAACGTGGAGGCGGCAGCATCCGCTGAGGTTAAGAAATCGGCTGCAATTGTGGCGCTTGGGGAACAGAATAAGTATGCAAAGGTCCAGAATGTGCTGGATACATACTGGGAGCCGATGTCTGTTTTTGGAACATATGTGGCGTCCGGAAACCAGGATAACAGGGATCTCCAGGAACTTCTGGATGAAACAGTTGAAAAGATAGAAAAAGTTCAGTAAAATATAATCCCGGCATATTTTGGGAAGGGAGGTGGAGTATATTTATGAAGGGAAAAATTAAAAGGCTGCTGAAGGTAATGCTGGTTGTCTGCGTAATAAATATTTTACTTGTTTCATGTTTTTTATGGAATCTGTACCAGACGCGCAGGAATTATGAAAAAATACTGAACCAGTATATTGTTAGTGAAGAGGATGTACTTCGCCTGAGTGAATCCATTTACAGAATCCAGGCGCTGTCGCTGTCGCAGCTGTTTTCAACGGATGATGAAATTATAGCGTCCATGGCGGAGGATATTAAGGAACTGGACCGTGACATACGTGAAACATTTTCCTATCATTCGGAAAATCTTATTGATGATGATGAAAAGGATCTTTTTCATGAGGTATACTCGGATTATATCAGATATATATCGCAGCAGGGCATGCTGTCAGAAATTAACCTGAAGTCGTCGCGTGAAACCGCAAATTATTATATTAACACCGTAATGAAACGGCAGCTGTCAGATATTAATGAAGATTTAAAAGATATCAGCAGTTACGCGCAGGAAAAAATAGAAGTAATACGGAACAACCTGAACCGGTCGAACCATATAACAAATGTGGCGGTTGTATTTGCCGCGATATTCTCAGTTTCAACGATTGCCGGACTTCTCGTACTGTTTACGAAATTTTCAGATAACATCATTATCAGTTACAATGAGGAACAGAAACAGCATGAGGATGATATTATCCGGATGCAGCATAAAACAATTGAAGGCATGGCTGAGCTGGTTGAGAGCCGTGACGGGGAGACGGGAGAACATGTTAAACGTACCGCGTATTACGTGGAACTTATCGCGGAACAGCTTGTCAGGATGGGAATTTACACGGATATTCTTACACCGGAATACATTGAATACCTCAAGCGTTATGCCCCGCTTCATGACGTGGGTAAAATAGTCGTATCAGATACCATACTGTTAAAACCTGCCAGACTTACAAAGGACGAATTTGAGCGCATGAAAGTGCATACCGTGGAGGGCGGAAGGATTGTCGGTCAGATTCTGTCGGATATAGAAACGCCTGAGCGCGTAAAAATTGCATCGGATATTGCAACATACCATCATGAAAAATGGGATGGAAGCGGCTATCCGTACGGTCTGTCCGGTAGAGACATTCCGTTGTGCGCCCGGATTATGAGTGTGGCGGATGTATTTGACGCTCTCACTTCTGTACGCTGTTACAAGGAGGCTTATTCCCTGCAGAGTGCATATGATATTATAGAGTCGGAGTCCGGAAAACAGTTTGACCCTCAAATTGTAAATGCTTTTTTTGAGCTGAAACCGAGCATAAATGAATATCTGGCGCAAAGAAGTGCATAGTACAGGAAATTACAGGTCTGGGAGGAAATTATGAAATGAAATTATATCTGATTCGCCATGGGGAAACGGACTGGAACCAGGTACACCGTTTTCAGGGAAGGGAAGATATTCCGCTGAATGCCGATGGAATAAACCAGGCGAAGCTGACTGGGAACGTGCTCCGGCATACGGGGATAGAAGCGGTTTATACGAGCCCTCTCCAGCGTGCATTGCGGACAGCGCAGGAGATTGCAGTGCAGGCAGGACTGCGGGCGGAAGACGTTTATCCCATGAAGGAGCTGATTGAAAGGGATCTGGGTCCATATTCCGGACAGATGGTAAAAGATAAACAGGAATACTTTACAGTGGCTGCTGGTGCAGGCGTATCAGGAATGGAGCCGTTTGACAATGTACTTGTGCGGATGCAGCAGGCGCTTGTGCTGATGGAACGTGCCGGATTTGCGGCAGTTGCGGCAGTCTCCCACGGGGCGGCAATTAACGTCCTTCTGGCAGGACTGTCCGGTCATGAGGTGGGTACCGGAAAAACAAAGCTGCATAACGGCGGAATCAGCGTGATTAAAGGAACAGCGGCGGAAGGTTTCAGGCTTGTACGTACAAATGTCAGACCGGAGGAATTCTGACTGCGGAATTCATACCGACCAGTACATATTCCGGAAGGGAAAGGCCGAAAGAATGAAAATTGTGGTCTGTGACGACAGCAAGGAAGATCTGAAAAAGATAGACGGACTGCTGAATAAATACAAAACAGAACATGCAGGTGCAGAGTTTGAAGTGGAATGCTTTACAGATTCAGACATGCTTTACCGCAGGATTCTGGATGGAAATCCGGGAGACATATATATACTGGATATGATTATGTCTGAAAAAACCGGAATAGATCTTGGAAACCTGATACGGAGTACAGATGGTAAAAGCGTAATCATTTACATTACAGCCTCTGATGATTTTGCACTGGAGGCGTATGGTGTTCATGCGGTGCGGTATCTGTTAAAGCCGGTCGGAAAGGAGCAGTTTTATGAGGCGGTTGACTATGCATTTGACAGCGTTCCAGAGAAAAATCCGGAAAATTCATATCAGGTAAAAACAAAGGAGGGACAGGTTGCTGTCCCGTTTTCGCGGATTGAATATATCGAAAATTATTCCAGGGTAATAAATGTCTGTATGACAGACGGAAAAAAGATAAAGAGTATTTATATAAGAAAATCATTTAATGAAGAAACAAAACCTGTTCTGGAAGATAACAGGTTTATTCAGGTACACAAATCGTTTATTATTAATATGAATCATGTGAACAGACTGGTGCAGGGCGGCATCATCATGGAAAGCGGGAAGAATATTCCGGTCAGCAGGGCAAGAACAGCGGAGGTCAAAAAAGAGTACCTTATGTTTGTCTCTGGACAGTACAGTCAGGGAGGCAGGTGAAATGGATTATAGAAGTATTGCATATATGATAAGTCATGTCTTTCTTATGATATTTATGTATCTTTTCATTGTCCAACGCTTTTCAAAGGTGAAAACAGCGGGAATCTGTGCCGCTGCTTTTTTTGCCCTGTGCATTCTGGATTCCCTGAAACTGGTCGTTTTTCCGCAAAGCAGTCCGGCATATTTTGCAGTAACGGTTTTTCAGATTATCATTACGCAGTTTACCGGATTGTTTATTGCAGAACACAGGGACAGCAAAGCGCTGTTTGTGGGATTAAGCGCTTCCAATTATGTGATAGCCGGAAGCGTTGCGGCAGTCAGCCTGTATATCCAGACAAAAAACCTTCTGGTTTCCATGCTGGGAAGCATTGCCGTACATACAGTAATTCTGGTGGTTCTGTACAGCAGGATGCGGAAAATCTGGCAGTCTTTCCAGAAAAGTAAATTTGCGGAAAGCTGGTGGGAGCTTTGTCTGATTCCCGTATTTTTTTACTGTGGATTTTCTTCCCTGGCATTTTTTCCGGTGTCCCTTGAGGATTATCCTGAAAATATTGTCGGGGTGTCTGTTTTTATCATTACCATGTTTATATCATATCTGGTTGTGTTCCGGTATGTGGCAAGCGAGTCGCAACGTACAAATATCTACTGGAAAAACGTACTTTTTGAATCCCATATCAGGGGGCTGGAGGACCAGTACAGTCTGGTGCAGCAGTCTGAAAGAAACCTGAAAATACTGCGGCATGATATGCGGCATTATTCAGCAGTGATAGAATCCCTGCTCGACCAGGGGGAATATGACGAGATTAAAAAGGTGGCTGCGCACATTAATACGGTAACAGACGGGAATACGGTGACAAAATACTGTGAAAACCTGGTGGTGAACACAGTGCTTTCCAACATGATGGAGCGGGCGCAGGCAATGAAGGCACAAATTCACCCGGATATTACTGTTCCGGAAAAAATTCCGTTCAACAGCTATGAGTTTGCGATGGTTATTGCAAACCTTTTTGAAAATGCACTGGACTGTATCAGAGACCTGGACCGGAAAAAGAAATCTGTGGATGTAATTATCCGCTGTGAAGGGAACCATCTGCTGGTACACATGGCAAATGAATATGAAAAAGAGATTATTTTCGATTCTTCCACGGGTCTGCCCAAAAGCCTGAAAGGGAGGGATCATGGACTGGGAATGCAGGGGGTACAGGCGTTTTCGGATAAAATTGGCGGAAATACAGGCTGTTACTGTGAGAACGGTATGTTTCATATTATGCTGTTTGCGAAATTTTAGACTTTTTTGCGAAGAAACGGAGACGGGTACCGGGCGGAAATCTGATATAATGAACATGGGTCCGAGTAAAGGAGACGAGAATGTTTTCTCCATACGATTGGCCTCTTCTCACCCACTTCGGAAGAATGTTCTGCATTCTTCCGAATAACCCGAAATTCCCATTTATTTACAATTCAGCCAGCGCGCATTCCAGAAACAGAAGGCTGACAGCCGCCTGGTATTCTGTAAATCCAGCCGCTTTACGGATTTTTTTCAGATGCTTTTCCGGTTTTTCGAAACATGAAACCATGTAAGTCCATAAATCCTTCATTTTAAACAGAACCGGTTTTTCCCCATCCATAATGGCGGCATAGTTTTCAAAAATCTCGTCATGAAAGTCTTTCAGGTTTTCCTTTGTGAAAATATCTGCCGTGCCAGCGTGCTTCAGCTGTAAAATCAGTGCAGGGTTTTTCAGGATTCCGCGTCCTGCCATAATACAGTCTGTCTGTGGGATATGGCTTAAAAGCCTGTTACAGTCCTGGACAGCCGCAATATCCCCGTTGTAGCAGAGAGGAATATCCGTAAGAGTGTTCACTGCCGCCAGAAACGCTTCCTGGTGGGGTGCGAATTTATAAAATTCTTTTTGCAGCCGGGGATGAATAATCAGTTCCTCAAGCGGATATTTTTTATATATTTCAAGAATATCTGTCCATTCATCCACTGATTCCACGCCGATTCTTGTTTTAATGGAAATTTTAAGCGGTGATTTATGAAATATTTCATATAAAAAATGGTCAAGCTCATCAGGAACGCTTAAAAAACCCGCGCCGCGTTTTCTTGCCGTGACAGTGCCGGATGGACAGCCGAGGTTTAAATTTACCGTTGGATACCCGTATTCTGCAATTTTGTTTGTAATCTGCAGAAATTCATCCGCACGGTTTGTCAGAATCTGCGGAACCACATTCAGGTTTTTATTATGTTCGGGAAGAATTTCATTAATTTCCCTCCGGTTCATTTTTCTGCTGGCGATAAACGGGGTAAAATATTTGTCAATACCGCCAAAATGCTTCTGGTATGCATTTCTGTAGATATAGGTCGTAATTCCTTCCATAGGGGCAAGATAATATTTCATGGATTTCTCCTTATGTGATATTTGCTCAAATCTAAACCGTTACCGGAAAACAAATATTATCATATCGGAAAAGCAGGGGGAAATCAAGTAGAATGGTTTTTGTGTTTTATGCACAACAAAGAGTGTTCAGGGATAACATTTACAGAAACAAGGGAATAAGGTAGTATTTCTACCATAAGACAAGGCAAAGGTGCTTAAATGATTTAATCATTCAGGCGCCTTTTTGTATGAAAGGAGTTTTGGGATGAAGATGAAAAAGAAAAGATGGTTCGCCAGTGCGTGCAATAGCTGTAGAATTGTAGAAAAATAAGAATTAGGTTGCGGTGGGAGACTGGCGGAAAGGAAATGTTGTCATGGTATATAAAGAAATGAGAAAAAAAGAAAGACAAATTGATAAAGAAGAAATTGAAGGTATTTTAAAAAATGCTGAATATGGCATACTGGCAACGGTCAGTGAAGATAATACCCCGTATGCGGTGCCTCTTAGTTTTGTATACGATGATGGCAGAATTTATTTTCACTGTGCAAAGGATACAGGACATAAATTAAAAAATATAGAGAATGAAAATCAGGTATGTTTTACTGTTGTAGGAAAGACAGAAGTATTAGCTTCTAAGTTTTCTGCAAAATACGAAAGTGTGGTAATTTTTGGAAGGGCAAAAGAAGCGGGAAGGAAAAAAGAAAACATACTGAAAAAACTCCTTGAAAAATATTGCCGGCAATATTTGGATAAAGGAGTACTTTACCTGGAAAGAGCAGCAGTCAGGACAGCGGTTTATGAAATTGAAATACAGCATATAACCGGAAAAGCAAGAAAAAATTAGGAGGAGTTAATTATGGAATACGAAGTACAGAAACACCTGCATTATGCAGGAATACCGAGTTTTAATCTGTATCCTGTGACAAGGGAACTGAAAGATGTGGATATTGCGATTATGGGAGTGCCGTTTGACAGCGGAGTAACGAACAGGCCGGGAGCAAGACTTGGACCACGGGCAATCCGCAATATGAGTCAGCTCACCAGCTGCTTTGCATATCCATGGGATGATAAGCTTGGCGGGAAAGCCAGAATTATTGACTATGGCGATGTGGGATATTATGTGGGTGCTGATACCACAAAGGTTATGCTGGAAGAGACACATAGACATGCAAAAAAGATTCTGGATGCAGGATGTAAGCTTCTGACACTTGGCGGAGACCATACCATTCCGTATGGAATGGTGAGGGCAGCGAGTGAGAAGTTTGGAAAGCTGGCGCTTTTACATTTCGATTCCCATCAGGATAGTACACCGACAGTGGACGGGAATGTATCACATGCTAATTTTGCCTATGATTTGCAGGCGGAAGGCTGTATTGATCCTTCCCATTCCGCGCAGGTATTTATCCGTACAGAGATGACGGAATGCGGTTATCATATTTTTTATGCGCAGGAAGCAGTATTTATGGATATGGAAGAACTTGCTGAAAAGATTAAGGCGGTAATTGGAGATATGCCGGTATACCTTACATTTGATATTGACAGTCTGGATCCGGCTTATGCTCCGGGAACCGGAACACCGGTTACAGGCGGACCGTCTTCCGCGCAGGTTCGCAAACTTTTATATTCGTTAAAAGGGTTGAATGTGGTAGCGGCAGATCTGGTAGAAGTGCTTCCGGCATATGACCACAGTGAAATTACAGCACTTGCAGCCGCAACCATTGCACAGGATTTAATGTACCTTATGTACAGTAAATAAAAGTAAACCAGTTAAATAAAAGGAGGAACTAACGATGAAAAAGAAAATTTATGCTTTAATGATGGTACTGGCAATGACGGTTTCCATGTATGCCTGCGGCGACAGCGGAAACAACGGGGGCAGCGGAGGGAACAGTGAAGTATCAGAAGAGAAAACAGAGGTAACACTTGGAACAACCTCATGGCCTACCAATATGTTTTTCTATCTGGCAAAGGAAAAAGGGATTTTTGAGAAAAATGGTGTGGAAGTTGCAATTCAGGACTTTGCTTCCACTACGGAAAGCACGAATGCATTTATAGGCGGAAAACTTGATTTTTGCACGTTTGCATCTTCTGAAACGATTTCCCCGTTTATACAGGGAGGCGATTTTTCCATTGTGCTTGAAACAGATAAGTCAAATGGATGTGAAGGACTGGTGGCAACCTCTGATATTAAAAACATTGGGGATTTAAAAGGAAAGACAGTAGCAACACAGTTATATAGTGTGGACCATATGTTTTTGCTCACGTTGCTAGATGAAAACGGCATGACAGAAAAAGACATTAATATTGTGGATATGTCCATTCAGGAGTCCGGAAATGCGTTTATTGCAGGACAGTGTGATGCAGCATGTATCTGGGATCCGTATTTTTCCCAGGCAAAAGATGCAGGCGGGACAGAATTATTTTCTTCTGCCGATGATCCGGATTTGATTACAGACGTATTAGGAGCTTCAAAATCTGTCTGTAAAGACAATCCCAAAGCCGTAACGGCAGTAATAAAAAGCTTTTTTGAAGCAGTGGATTACTGGAAAGAAAATCCGGATGAGGCAAATGAAATTATGGGAAAACAGCTTGGTGTAACGGCGGATGAATTTGCGGCGCAGATGGCTGGCCTGCTGATTCCTTCCAAAGAAGATGTAGTAACAGCATTTACGGAAGCAGAGGATTATACATACTGGGGATATACACAGAATACAGTCCGTAATTTTATGTACGAATTAGGCGTCCTGGACAGCAAGGATGCGGATTGTGGGGATATGATTGATGCAGGTTTCGTACAAGGGCTTGTGAAATAAAAGAAAGAAGCATTTGAAGACCAGAATAAAAAAATATGGTCTTCAAATGCTTTTGTGTCTGGGAATTTCTGGATAATCTTGACGGGCTTTCTGCTTTCAGATTATAATGCAGGTAAATATGAATGATGTTTTTTGTTATACGGAAGAAGGATTTTATGAATTGCGAAGATTTAATGAATATGAAACCAATTCGTGATGGTATGAAGCTGGTCGCAGGAGAGAAAGGAATCAGCCGTAATATCCGCTGGATTTATTTTGCGGACTGTGTCCAGTGCTTAAAGGAGGATTTCAATCTGACCCAGTTAATACACGGGGAAGAACTGGTAATCGTAACCAATGAAAGCCTGACAGGCGATGATGACCGGATTATTGATATGATTCGTGTAATGTTTTCTAAAAATATTGCCGGATTTGCAATTAATGAAGGCCAGATTTCGCAGCGGGTAATTGATTACTGTAATGAAATTGAACTGCCTTTGTATGAACTGTCCGTTGAACTGCACCTGGTTGACCTGTCACAAATTATTTGTAAAGCATTGGTAGAAGAAGAAACTAACATGTCTTCCAGGGAACGGATTTTTTCCTCTATTCTTCATTCTGAAAATCTGAATCCAGAGGAAATATTGGAGCAGGCAAATTATTTTAAAGTTAATCTGTCAGGAAAGCACCGTATTGTAGTCCTCCAAATGAATGGACATGGTGGGAGTTCAAATGAGGGGAAAGCAGCCGATGAAGGATATATGGCAGAAATGTGCGAAAACATAAAAAAGAATGTGGAAGCGGAATTCCGTTCCTACGGGGTAAGGCATCTGATGCTTTTATCGCAGATGAATGCGCTGGTAATCCTGCTTCCTTCCGATTTGTTCAGCCGCGATCTTTTAATTGCAATTCTCATGAAAATTATGGAAAAGGGTGGGCAAAGATATCATATTTTCATGAAAGGAGGAGTTGGAACTGCTTATGAATATATTACAGATTTCAGGAAAAGTTACCAGGAAGCAAAAAATGCACTGGCGATTTCCCGGATAGCCGGCAATGAGCGAAATGTATATTTTTATGAGAACCTGGGCATTTATTCTCTGATTGCCCAGATTTCCAATGGGAAATTTCTGGATGATTATATTGAAAGCAGGATTGGCAGGCTGGTTAAGGCAGACCAGATGCAGGAGGGCGAATTATGCAGGACACTGGAAACTTATCTGGAAAATAACTGCAATGCAAATGCAGCCGCTGAAGCGCTTTTTATTCACAGAAATACGATGCGTTACCGCATGGACAAGATTAAACATATCCTTGGGGAGAATCTGGATGATATGTCTGTATTTTTAGAGCTGAAGCTTGCATTTGCAATAAAAAGATACCGGGATAACAGAGAGAGCTGACATGTTTGTGCATTAAGCACAATTATGATTATAAGATGGTGCCATTGAATCGGTAAAACAAATTCAATATAATAAGTGTGTAAAGTAAAAAATGCATTGACGAAGGCGTCAGAACGGTTGTTCTGGCGTTTTTTTGTTTCACAGGGAAAGGAAGAAAAGATATGAAAATGATTAAAGTGATTGTAAGACCGGAAAAATGTGATGAAGTATTAAACGGCTTATGCGAGGCGGGATACCGGGCCGTAACCAGATTTGGAATTCTTGGCAGGGGAAAGCAGAGAGGCCTGAAAGTGGATGACGTTTACTATGATGAAATCCCGAAAGAGATGCTGATGTTAGTCGTGGAAGACCAGGATGTGGATAAGGCGGCAGATATTATCCTGAAAACATCCAGAACAAGTGATGAAGGAGCCTTCGGTGACGGGAAAATATTTATTCTTCCGGTAGAAACGGCTATCACCATAAGCTCAGGAAAAAATGAATTATAGGAGGCTGTCTGATGAAACAGATTATAATAATTTTAAGACCGGGCTGTTATTTTAAGACAAAACAGCTATTAAGTGAAAACCGCTTTTTTGCAATGAGCACCAAGGAAGTACTGGGAAGGGGAAAAGCAACTGTGAATTTTAAGGCAGGTGAAGGCTCCGGTATGAGCATTGCAGAGCAGGTATATGAAAATGCACTGGTAGCGAAAAAGATGATTGAGATGACCGTGGTGGATGAAGCGGTACAGACCGTAATTGATCTTGTTCTTTCTGTAAACAGCCATGGGGCAGAAGGCGATGGAAAGATTTTTGTGCTTCCGGTAGAGGAAAGCATTCGTATTCATACGGGAGAAAAAGGAGAAGATGCCTTAATCTAGGCATATATAACCTTAAGAAAGGCGAGAAAAATGAAAAAGAACAGAGGAGATTTCCGGTTAAGAAAAGAAATCACACAAAAACGCTATGTCTTGTCTGCGGTAATTACATTTGCTGTGATTTTTGCAGTGTGGACGGTGCTTTGTGCCAGTGGAAGCGTAAAAGAATTATTTCTGCCGTCTCCCGCGAAAGTGGTAAATGATATTGTATCGTGTGCAAAAGACGGTTCCCTTTGGATAAACATGGGATATAGTATTTTCCGCATTACGATGGGATTTATCATATCAACGGCAATAGGTGTGCCGCTTGGAATTCTGGCAGGAAGTTTTCGGCCCGTGGAGGCAGTGATTGCACCAATCTGCGAATTTATCCGTTACATGCCGGTTCCGGCGTTTGTACCGCTTGTTATGGTGTGGTGTGGAATTGGGGAAGGAGCCAAGATTACCATTGTATTTTTAGGGTGCTTCTTTCAGATGGTGCTGATGATTGCAGATGATGCCAGAAGCGTACCGGATGACCTGCTGTCATCCAGTTATACGCTTGGAACGAACAGATGGACCACAATTACCAAGGTACTGATACCTGCAATGGCGCCAAAAATGATGCTGACGTTAAGAATGATGATTGGCTGGGGCTGGACCTATCTGACAGTGGCGGAGCTGGTTGCCTCCAGTTCCGGTCTGGGCTATTCCATTTTGAAAGCACAGAGATTCTTACATACAGAAAGTATATTTTCAGGCATTCTTGTAATCGGGGCACTGGGTCTGATTACAGACCGGTTATTCGCAGTTGCGATCAGGAAGATGTTTCCGTGGGCAGAATAGGAGGAAGTAAAATGGCAGGAAAGAAAATAAAAAAAGAATCAACCGGTTCTCCGCTTACTGCCCATGTGGCAAGCAGTAAGATACTTGCGGAACATATTGACAAGGTATATGTTTCCGGGAAAAAATCGACAAAGGCGATTGAGGATGCATCAATAGATATTCAGGATAATGATTTTGTATGTATCGTGGGACCTTCAGGATGCGGAAAATCCACCCTGCTTCGTATGCTGGCCGGGCTGGATTTTCCGACAGACGGGGAAATCATTGTAAATGACAGAAAAGTAACCGGACCAGGACCGGACAGGGGAATGGTATTTCAGACATATACCTTATTTCCATGGATGACGGTGGAGGAAAATATCAAATTCGGACTGAAGCTGAAGAAAATGCCAAAAGACGAGCAGCAGAAAATTGCGGACCGCTATCTGGATATCATAGGACTGAAAAAGTTTGCAGGGGCATATCCCAAAGAACTGTCAGGCGGAATGAAGCAGAGGGTGGCAATTGCAAGGGCGCTTGCAAACCAGCCTGAAGTATTACTGATGGATGAACCTTTTGGGGCGCTGGATCCGCATACAAAATCCATGATGCAGCTTCTGATGAGGGAGATTTGGGAAACAGAACATCCCACTGTGGTATTCATTACCCATGATATAGATGAAGCGGTATTTCTTGCAAATAAAATATATGTTATGTCAGCAAGACCTGGAAGGATCATCAAAGAAGTAAACGTATACCTTTCCCACAAAAGGAATCTGGACTTAAAGGATGCAGCGGAGTTTATCAAAATAAGAAAAGGAATCAATGATTTGCTGTATTCCGCTAATACAAATACAGAGGAAGAATAAATGGCTAAATATGCGGCAGCAGTTCAAATGGATTGTATTACCGGAGACCTAAAAGAAAATACAGAACATGTCATTGGTCTTCTGGAAAAAATGAAAAAGGAAGAACCGGAGCTTATTCTGGCGGTATTTCCGGAGATGGTTCTTTATGGATATGAGAGACTGTATGAAATATCCCAAAAATACGGACAGAATGAAATAGAGAGTTGTCTAAACAGAATTGCGCAAAAGTGTAAAAGTTTACAAATAAATGCGGTAGCCGGAGCTCCTTATTATGGAAAGAAGGGACTGGAAAATGCTTTATATTATTTGAATACAAGAGGAAAAGTACAGCATGTATATTCCAAGATACATCTGATTGAGATGGAAAGAAGCGTGTTCGTACCAGGAGATGCTTACGGAGTTTGCAGTACGGATTTTGGGAAGGCAGGTTTTCTAATCTGCTGGGACAGTGCTTTTGCAAAAACGGCGGAGACATATGTCAGAGCCGGGGCAGACTTTCTGATAGTAAGTGCGGCATGGGAAAGAGCATATGAACGGCAGTGGGAACTGGCTGTTTGCGGAAGGAGCTTTGATAATGATATTCCTATAATCGCTGCCAACCGGATTGGAAAGAGCGGCGAACAGGAGCTTGCGGGGCATTCCATGATTACGGACTGCATGGGAAATACGATAGAAGCAGGTACAGCGGAAGAGGAAGCATATCTAATTGCAGATTTGCAGCAGATATTATCCAAAGAAAAACGCAAAGGATTTGGCTCGCAGACAGAGGAGCAGAAGGAAGAAGCCTGCTTTCAGGAGAATATCCGTACTTATGCAATGTAGAAAGAAGGAAGAAAATGAGTATAAACAGAATGGTATATACGGGAACCTCTTATTTTGGAGAGTTTGCAAGAAATGAAATAAAAACAGAAATCAATAAACACCACTGGAAGAAAGCATTTTTAATCTCGGACAAGGAGTTAATGAAATGCAGAATTGTAGAAAAGATTGAAAAGGTTTTAAAAGAAAACCAGACGCCATACGAAACAGATACACAAGTAAAGCCCAATCCGACCATCGAGAATGTGATTGATGGTCTGAAGCTTTATAAAAAGAGCGGATGCGATTTTATTCTTGCAGTTGGCGGCGGCTCAGTAATTGATACGGCAAAGGCGGTTGCAGTGATTGCCAGTAACCCGGAGAATGCCGATGTGGTATCGTTAGAAGGCATGGATAAGAGCAGAAATCCGGCGGTTCCTGTTATTGCAGTGCCTACAACTGCAGGAACCGGTTCGGAAACCACAATGGATTTTGTTATTACCAATACAAAAGAAAAGCGCAAAATGGCATGTATGGATTCCAGGGTGGTTCCGGCAGCAGCTATTCTGGATACCGAAATTATGGCATCCCTGCCAGTGAAACTGACTGCGGCAACAGCTATGGACGCATTGACGCATGCAGTAGAATCATACTTATCATTAGGAGCATTTTCCTTTTCTGAAATGCTTTCTTTAAAGGCAGTAAATCTTATTTCAGAAAATTTTCTGAAAGTATTAAAAGAGCCGGATAATTATGAAGTGCGAAAAGAGCTTGCCATTGCACAGTATCTGGCAGGAATGAGTTTTACCAATGTGGGACTTGGAATCGTTCATTCTATGGCACATCCGTTAAGTGCATTTTATGATGTAGCGCATGGTGTTGCGAATGCATTGATTCTTCCTTATGTTTTAGAGTTTAATGCAGATTCCTGTATGGAAAAAATAAAGGAACTGGCCAGAGCGTTTGAGCCTGGGTTTGATGTGACCTTAGATGAAAAGGCAGCAGTAAAATGCTGTGTGGACAGAATCCGAAAGTTCAATACAGAGGCAAAACTTCCGCAGACGCTTGTGGAAATCGGGGTAAAAAAAGAGGACTTTAAGGCGCTGGCAGAGTCTGCATATACAGATGCATCCACACCGGATAATCCGAGGGAAGTGAGTATACAGATACTGGAGTCTTTATATGAAAAGATGTATGAATAAATCAGGAGAGAAGAAAGGAAGAGTTTCATATGTTAAGAGAGGAATTACCAGAGATTATTACAGGACAGGTTCCGGGACCAAAAGCAGAGGCACTATTAAAGAAAAGGGACGGGGCATTGCCAAAGGCATTATGCGGATATACCTATCCGATCTGCATTAAGCGTGGGGAGGGGGCCGTTTTAGAAGATATAGATGGAAATAAATATCTTGATTTCATAGGCGGCGTCGGTGTTTTGAATATTGGTTATTCCAGGCCTGAGGTAGTGGAAGCGGTAAAAAAACAGGCGGAAAAATATTTTCACTGCATCTTTAATGTAGTAGCACATGAAGGATATATTGAACTGGCAGAAAAGTTTGATGAGCTTATGCCGTGCCGCGGGGAAAAGAAAAAGACTTTTTTTGCAAACAGCGGGGCGGAAGCAGATGAAAATGCGATTAAAGTTGCAAAAGCCTATACCGGGCGGAAGGGTGTGATTTGTTTTTCAGGAGCATTTCATGGAAGAACAAATCTCACCATGGCACTCACTGCAAAGAAGTCTTATGCACTGGGAATGGGACCGTTTCCATCTGATATTTACCGTGCGGAATTTCCCTACCTGTACCGTGCTCCAAAGGGATACAGCGAAAAAGAGGCCGTGCAGTATTATATTGATAAATTGGAAAAAATATTTGATGAGGCGTCTCCGGCGAAAGAGATTGCTGCAATTTTAGTGGAACCGGTTCAGGGAGAGGGCGGATTTGTTCCTGCGCCAATAGAATGGGTAAAGGCAGTCCGGAAAATCTGTGATGAAAACGGAATTCTGCTGATTGCAGATGAGGTACAGTGCGGGAACTGCCGCAGTGGGAAATATTTTGCTTCAGAGTACTGGAAAGATGCGGACGCAGCGCCGGATATTATTACAACTGCGAAATCTATGGGAGCGGGAGTACCAATCAGCGCGATTACGGCAAGTGCAGAGATTATGGATGCAGTCCCTGCAGGAACGATTGGCGGTACTTATTGTGGAAATCCTCTTGCATGTGCGGCAGCATTAAAAGTCATGGAAATCATGAAGGCAGAAAATTATGCCGGTAAAGCACTGGAAATCGGGAATATGGTCATGAAGCGCTGCAATGAATTAAAAGAAAAGTATGAAGAGGTGGGAGATGTCCGCGGTCTCGGCTCCATGATTGGAATAGAATTTGTAAAGACAAAGGCAGGCAAAGAGCCATATCCGGAATTTGTTTCCCAAATGATCCAGAATGCACTGCAAAGGGGACTGATGCTGGAAAACGCTGGTTCTTACGGAAATGTAATCCGTTTTCTGGCGCCGCTTTGTATCACAAAAGAACAACTGGAAAAAGGATTGGATATTTTTGAAGAGGCATTTAAAGATACCCGGAAGCAGATGAAGAAACAGGGGGCAGCATGATGGAGTTTCATTATTATTTACCTGTTAATCTGGTATTTGGAAGGGGAAGTGTGGGTAAGATTGGAGCGGTTGTCTCCAAATATGGGAAAAAGGCACTGCTCGTTACAGGACAAAGCAGTACAAAAAAATCAGGATTATTAGACAGGGTGATTAAATATTTAGAGAAAGAAGGGATAGACAGTACTGTATTTAACAAGGTAAGACAAAATCCGCTTACGACCACGGCGGAGGATGCTGCCAGACTGGCAAAAGCACAAAGATGTGATATGGTAATCGGCTTAGGCGGAGGAAGCATTATGGACTGTGCGAAAGCAGCAGCATTTCTGGCGGTAAATGACGGTGATATCAGTGATTACATATTTAATCGTTTAGAGAGCGATACTGCATTACCAGTCATACTGGTTCCAACGACCTGCGGAACCGGAAGCGAAGGAAATGGTTTTGCAGTTCTGACCAATCCTGAAAACGGTGATAAGAAATCGTTACGCTGCAATGCAATCATAGCAAAAGCATCCATTATTGATTCTGAATGTATGATGACCATGCCCAAAGGAATTCTGGCAAGTGTAGGCTTTGATGCATTCTGCCATTGCATGGAGGCGTATATCAGTAAAATCGGACAGCCCTTTACCGATATGATGAGTATTTACGGAATGGAGCAGTTAGGAAGGTGTCTGCCTTTACTGTATGAGGGGGAAAATGATCCTGAGGCATGGGATGCAGTCAGCCTTGCGAGTACAATCGGGGGGATGGTGATAAATACAGCGGGGGTAACACTTCCGCATGGAATGGAACATCCCGCAAGCGGCCTTCGGGACATTGTGCATGGAAGGGGGCTCGCGGCAATTACACCGGTGGTCATGGAAGAAAGTATTCATGGATGTCCTGAAAAATTCGCAAAAATATCCCAGTGTCTGGGTGGGAAAGATGAGAATGACTGCACGGAAAGGATTCGTGAATTTCTGGATAAATTGCAGCTTACAACTACTCTGGGCGAACTTGGAATCAGACCAGAGGATGTGGACTGGATGACAGAAAACTGCATGAAGGTGTCGGCGGCGGGGATTTCCTGCCATCCGGTTACCTTTAGCCGTTTGGGAATTAAGGATTTGTATATGAAAGCATTATATGATTAAAGGAGGGCTTTGAATATGTCATGTTTTTTAGTACCTGTAACCGAAGCTGTCGTTTCTTCTATGGTGACAAAAGCAGTGCAGGCAAAAGAGAAAAAGAGGCATAATACTGCAGAAACTGGAGAAATGTTAATTGAAGAAGAAAAAATACTACCGTTTTCACATAAGCTGAAATGGCTGAACTCCATGTTATGGGGAGGTTCCTGCCTTCTTGCCTTTGAGCATATATGGCATGGCGAGTTAGTGCCGTGGTTTCCGTTCCTTACGGCGGCCGGCAGTCCGGATAAAGTAATAGAGATGTTACATGAAATGTCTACAGTTGGCGTTTCAATGGCGGCACTGGTGACAGCAGTCTGGGCAGGAATGGTTGCAGTAACAAATGTCATCGAAAAACGTTTGAAGCAGATAATGCAGCCTGACAGAGGAGGGGTACAATGACATTGCTGACGGCTGTTTTTGCGGCAATCATTACAACTGTCATCTGGTATTTCAAAGACGGAAGAAACCATATGAAAACCGGTAGTTTGGCATTAATGTACTGGGGAGCTTCGATTATGTGGTTTGTGGATGCTGTTTTCGGGTTTGCGGAAAAGAAGACAGAATATTTTATCCCTTCACCGGCAGAAATGCTGAATGGTTTTTTTCTCGGCATGTCCGTTATTGCACTGGGGTTATTGATTTGGCTGATTATGTTTTTGGCAGTGGATTCAAAAGGTGTGATCAGGCAGGCGCTTCATAAGACAAAAAAACACTTATAGTTATCTGCAAACAGAATCTGGGAGAAAGGAGAAATCCGGTCACTTTTTAATAGGGCGGGATATACGAATGCAGATGGAACAGAAAAAGACATACATAAATGGAAAATGGATAAATGGAACATCAAAGAAAACCTTACAGTCTGTTAATCCGGCAACAGGAGAGGTTTTGGCTGAGATAAAGGAAAATGGCATAGAAGATGTAAAAAAAGCAATTGAAGCTGCAAAACATTCTTTTTATATCACAAGAGAGTGGCGGGATATGGACACCCAGAGCCGGAGTGATATTTTGCTTAAAATTGCAGATATGGTGGAAGAAAAATCAGAAGAAATTGCAAAAACGGAATCCATGGATAACGGAAAACCACTGAGGGAGGCAGAAGCGGATGTGGATGATGCCGTTCACTGTTTTCGCTATTATGCAGGTTTGATTCGCACTCCGCAGGGGGGAGTTTATGGCGTGAACAGTAATTTTGGAAGGATGCATTCCTATGAAGTGTATGAACCGGCAGGAGTGTGTGCCCTGATAACCCCCTGGAATTTTCCGTTTTTAATGGGGGTATGGAAACTTGCCCCGGCTTTGGCTGCGGGAAACAGTATTATCTTTAAACCAAGTTCGGAAACGGTGCTGTCTGTTATAAAGCTGTTTGAAATATTTGAAAAAGCGGGACTGCCGGAAGGAACTGTAAATCTGGTAATCGGACCTGGAAGCATGGTAGGAAATTATCTGGCGGAAAGCAGGGATGTAGATATGGTGTCGTTTACCGGAAGCACTGCGGCAGGACAAAGTATTATGCGAGCGGCGGCAGGAAATGTTAAAAAAATCGGTTTAGAGCTTGGCGGGAAATCCCCGAATATTATTTTTGCGGATACCGATTTGGAATCGGCAGTGGAGTGGGCAATGATAGGGATTTTTTTCAATCAGGGAGAGGTCTGCTGTGCGGGTTCCAGAATTATTATAGAAAGCTCCATAAAAGATGAATTTGTAAAACGGCTTGCAGAACGTGCGGAGAAAATGACACTTGGAAATCCTGTTGATAACCCGGATATGGGACCTCTGGTTTCTGAAAAGCATATGCAGGAGGTGCTGTCATATGTTGAAACCGGAAAGAAAGAGGGAGCGAGGCTTGTGTGCGGAGGCTGTCGTTATACAGAAGGTGACTGCGCAAACGGATATTTTGTGCGTCCTGCGATTTTTGATGAGTGCACTGCTGATATGCGGATTGTAAGGGAAGAAATTTTTGGACCGGTGGTAACGATACAGACTTTTGAAACGGAAGATGAGGCAGTTTCACTTGCAAACGATACCGTTTATGGTCTGGCAGGAGCAGTATTTACGAATGATATTACGCGGGCAATGCGTGTAATCAGGGAAATCCGTGCGGGTATTACATGGATTAACTGTTATAATCCGGCATTTTCTGAAGCTCCATGGGGAGGTTATAAAATGAGCGGGATTGGCAGGGAGCTTGGTAAGCACGGACTGGAAGAGTACCAGGAAGTGAAACAGATAAATATAAATCTGACTCCGGGTGCGCCGGGGTGGTATGGCCAGGAGGTATTGTAATGCATTTAACGCCAAGAGAAACCGATAAATTAATGCTTCATCTTGCCGGAATGGTTGCAAAGGAACGGAAAGAACGGGGGTTAAAGCTGAATTACCCGGAAGCCATTGCCTACATCAGTTCAGAACTGCTGGAACTGGCAAGAGACGGACACAGTGTAACGGAACTCATGAGTATGGGCGCCAGGATGCTTTCAGAGGATGATGTAATGGATGGTGTCCCGGCAATGATTCATGAGATACAACTGGAAGCGACGTTTCCGGACGGAACAAAGCTTGTGACTGTACATAATCCGATTATGGGAAATGGTAAAGAAGTACCGGGTGACCTTATGCCAAAAGAGGGGGAAATTGAGTTAAATGCAGGGAAGGATACTGCACAGATACAGGTTATGAACACTGCTGACCGTCCCGTCCAGGTAGGTTCCCATTTTCATTTTTTTGAAGCCAATAAAGCGCTTAAGTTCCAGAGGGAGCGTGCTTACGGAATGCGCCTGGATATTCCGGCGGGAACGGCTGTGCGTTTTGAACCGGGAGAGACCCGGCGTGTCAGTCTGGTAGAAATCGGCGGAGACAGAACAGGCCATGGGCTCAATGGTCTGACAGAAGGCAAAATGGATGATGCCGGTATCCGAAAAGCGGCTTTTAGGGCGGTTGAAGAAAAAGAATTTAAGGGGGCTGGAACCGATGTATAAGATGAGCAGGGCAAAATATGCAGATATGTACGGAACTACAACGGGCGACCGGATACGCCTGGCGGACACATCTTTACTTATTGAAATAGAAAAAGATTATGCTGTATATGGGGAAGAAGCAAAATTCGGCGGTGGAAAGTCCATTCGTGACGGAATGGGGCAGTCCTGCAGGATTAGGGACAAAGACTGTCCGGATACCGTCATCACCAGTGCAGTTATTATAGATTACTGGGGAATTGTAAAAGCGGATATTGGAATAAAAGATGGAAAGATATGCGGAATTGGAAAAGCCGGCAATCCCGATATTATGGACGGGGTGGACAAAAACCTGGTTATAGGTGCAGGAACGGAAATCATTGCCGGGGAAGGGCTTATTGTAACCGCTGGCGGACTGGATACACATATTCATTTTATCAGTCCGACCCAGGCGGAAACTGCATTGTATAGTGGGATTACCACCATGATAGGAGGCGGAACCGGTCCTTCTGACGGCACGAATGCCACAACCTGTACGCCGGGGCGTTTTAATATTGAAAAAATGTTGGAAGCTTCGGAAGAACTTCCGGTGAATCTGGGTTATCTTGGAAAAGGAAATTCATCTGACCGCTATACGCTGGCAGAGCAGATTGAAGCAGGAGCATGCGGATTAAAGCTTCATGAAGACTGGGGCTCTACTCCGGCAGCAATTAATAACTGTCTTAATGTTTGTGATGAATATGATGTACAGGCATCGATTCATACGGACACCCTGAATGAAGCCGGATTTGTGGAAGATACACTGGCAGCATTTAAAGGAAGGACGATTCATACTTATCATACCGAGGGTGCGGGCGGGGGACATGCACCTGATATTATTCGTGCTGCGGCATTTCCCAATGTGCTTCCTTCTTCCACAAATCCCACAATGCCGTATACAGTAAATACGCTGGATGAACATCTGGACATGCTGATGGTATGCCATCACCTGGATCAAAAGGTGCCGGAGGACATCGCTTTTGCTGATTCCAGAATCCGGCCGGAAACCATTGCCGCGGAAGATGTACTGCATGATATGGGGATTTTTTCCATGATGAGTTCGGATTCCCAGGCAATGGGGCGTGTGGGGGAGGTGATTACACGTACATGGCAGACAGCAGACAAAATGAAAAAGCAGCGCGGAATACTGCCGGAGGACAGCGCATATAACGATAACTTCCGGGTAAAACGTTATATTGCAAAATATACAATAAATCCTGCTATCACGCACGGGGTATTCGGCTATATCGGTTCTGTGGAAACGGGAAAAATGGCGGACCTGGTATTGTGGAAGCCGGCATTGTTTGGAGTAAAACCGGAAATGATTGTTAAAGGAGGATTTATTATAGCATCCAGAATGGGCGATGCCAATGCTTCTATTCCGACCCCGCAGCCCGTGGTATATACCAGAATGTTTGGCGCGTATGGACTTGCACGAAAAAATACCTGCATTACATTTGTGTCAGAAGCTGCTTTTCATGCGGGGATTAAAGAAAAATTATCCTTACAGCGTCAGGTACTTCCGGTGGGAAACTGCAGAAGTATTGGAAAAAAGAATATGAAAAATAATGACGTACTTGCAGATATACAGGTAAACCCTGAGAATTATGAAGTGCGGGTAAACGGAGAAAAGATTTCCTGTGAGGCAGCGGGCGAACTTCCGCTTGCCCAGAGATATTATTTATTTTAGAAAGCGTGCGAATATGGTAGCAGAAAAAATACTTGGAAATATAAAAGATTACGAAATAAACGGCCGGAAAACAGACAAAATAGGGCTGGAATGGTATGAGCTGGAAAAGAAGCTGTTAAAAAAAACAACAGACTCGGGGGAAGAAATAGGAATCCGTCTGAAACATCCTCCCAGGGAAGGGGATATTCTTTATGCCGATAACAGCAGAATAGTAGCGGTGGAACTGTTGCCCTGCGAGCTGACAGTGGTCAGGGTAAATACCATGAAAGAAATGGGGCATTTGTGTTTTGAGCTGGGAAACCGTCATCTTTCCCTTGCCATAGAAGACCGGCAGGTAACAATCCCGTATGACGAGCCAACTTTTCTTTATCTGGAAAGGCTGGGTTTTCGTCCGGAAAGAAAGGAAGGAAAGTTCCGTGATTTTACGGTTTGCCATGCCCACGGACATTAACGAAAAATGCAGAAAATAAGTCTTTTAAAAATGATGCAGTCAGTAGATGCTTTTTTCCCGGTTGGGGCTTTTACATTATCAAATGGTCTGGAAGATTATGTGATAGTGGAAAAAATTCATTCTATAGAGGGATTAAGGGAATATCTGGAGGGATTTCTGCAGGTATTCCCTTATCAGGATCTGGGAATAGCAGCGCTTGCATACCGGTATGGAAAAGACAGGAATATGCTTCTTAGGCTGGATGAACTGGCAAATGCCATCAAATGTGCCAGGGAAGTAAGAACCGGATGTATCCGTATGTGCAGCCGCTATCTAAAGGCAAGGGAAGCAATGTCTGACTGCGGCGGGAAATTAAAATGGTACAGAGAAAAAATAAAGAATAAAGAGGCTGCTGGATTTCATCCCATTGCAATAGGAATTTATGCGTCCTCCATGGGGATGGAAATAGAAGAAATGCTGTCCATGTACGGATACAGCGTAATATCTGCAATTGTAAATAATGGAGTAAAGCTGGTTCCGTTAAGCCAGATGGAGGGACAAAAGGTTTTGTTTCAAATGCTGGAAGGACTGGAAAAGGCAGTGGAACGGGCAGGGAATGTGGCCATGGAAGAACTTGGAGTATCAGGAAGTGCCTTTGAAATTCATTGTATGAATCATGAATATTTGTATTCAAGGCAATACATGTCGTAGAACAAAAAGGAGGATAAGATGTCATTTGTAAAAATAGGAGTGGGGGGACCGGTAGGTTCGGGAAAAACCGCCCTGATTGAGCGGCTGACAAGAAAAATGTCAAAGGATTATTCCATATGTGTCATCACAAATGATATTTACACGAAAGAGGATGCTGAATTTCTGATTAAAAATTCTGCACTGCCCAAAGAACGTATTATGGGAGTGGAAACAGGCGGATGTCCCCATACCGCAATTCGTGAAGACTGCAGTATGAATCTGGAGGCAGTGGAGGAAATGGCGGAAAAATTTCCGGATGTGGAAATCATCTTTATAGAAAGCGGGGGAGACAATCTGTCTGCGACTTTTAGTCCCGATCTTGCAGATGCAACGATTTATGTCATTGATGTGGCGCAGGGGGAAAAGATTCCCAGAAAGGGAGGACCGGGTGTAACGCGCTCGGACCTTCTTGTGATTAATAAAACAGATTTAGCGCCCATGGTGGGGGCGGATCTTTCAGTTATGGCAGAAGATTCTGAAAGGATGCGAAAAGGGAAAGATTATCTTTTTACCAGTCTTATGCAAAAAGACAGCGCAGATACAGTTATTGGCTGGATTAAAAAGAATGTGCTGTTTGAAGGAGTATAAAAAGCCGGGGATTTTATATGGATACAAAACTAAAACTCAGGATAGAAAACTGGAGAGGAAGGACGGGTGTGGCATTCCAGTATTTTACCAGTCCGCTGAAAACTGGAACACCAAAGGAGCAGGATGACCGGCTGCACCTGGTTTTTATGATGGCTTCGGCAGGCATATTAAAGGGAGATAATTTTTCTTACGAAATTACCTGCAGGAAAGATACACGCACAACGATAACGGAGCAGTCCTATACAAAAATATTTGATACAGGAAAAGACGGTGCGAAAAAGCATATGGAAATTGAACTGGAAGATCATGCGTCTCTTTTTTACCGGCCGGGCGCAGTGATTCCTTTTGGTGGAAGTTGTTATAGCAGCAGCATGAACGTAAGGCTTTCATCCCGGAGTGAGTTCCTTTATTCAGATATATTGTCAGCGGGAAGGATAGGAATGGGGGAAAAATTTGCATTTTCCCATTACCGGAATTATGTCTGTGTTATGGTAGATGACAGGATGGTCTGGATAGACCACTGCTGTCTGGAACCGGAAAAGATGAATCTGGAGGAAATGGTATTCTGGGATGGCTATACCCATCAGGGAACTTTATATTTTTATGGAACAAAGGAAAAGCAGGAAAGGTTATTGTCTTATGCAAAGCCGGTGCCGGTTCTGATGGGGAAAACAAAGGCGGCGGAAGGAATTTGTATCAGGGTACTGGCAAATTCCGCACAAGATATAGAAGAAATATTTGATGAAGCGGAAAGAGATATTCTGCAGACGGGTGACAGACTCCGGGGGTAAGTGGTAGAATAAGCAAAAGACACCAGAACGGGGGAGGACACACAATGGCACAGACAATTTTAGAGTTCCGGCTGGACCGGGACAGGCATAAGGCAGTACAGGATATATGTAAGAGGCTTAAAATTACGGATACCAGCATAGGACGTGCGGATTACGGGCAGAAGCTTGGTGCGCTCGCGGGAATAACGGGTTTCAAAAAGGACGGGAAAAAATACACCGGGCCGGAGTTTCCGGCGGAAATGCTTGTTTTTTCCGGAATGAATTCTGCACAGGTGGATGCTTTTCTGGATGAGTATAAAAAAACCGGGCTTGCGCCCATCGGTTTAAAGGCAGTGGTTACAGCCGATAATGTATTCTGGAGCGCTGAAAAACTGTACCAGGAAATCATGCGCGAGCATCTGGGATTTACCGTAAAATCTGGATAAACATGTGGACAGGCTGGCGTATGAAGGTGTAAAAATTATCCAAATATATGATTGGAAATATATTGAAATATTGTCAAATTGCGCAATGCTGAATTAACGTGCTAAAGCATAAACCAGTACATTTTACAAACATATTATATATTATGTACAAAAGCTAGGTACATTTTTTGTTGAAAATTACCACAAAATATGCTATACTATATAACGAAATGAATAAATCATTTCAGCACAGTTTCATTGCATCTGCATATCTTACTTAGTGGCATCCGGAGGCAGAATCTGCCCCGCACATGCCAAAGTGTGCTGACTGTATTGCCGTCAGGCATTTTCCCGTACAGTCTTCACAGCTGCTGGTTAGGATATGTATAAATGGGGCATACTGCAAAAGCCGTACAGCGGAGGCAGTGTGCGATGGTAATACCAGAAGTATTACCTGTATGTATTAAGGAGGTGTATCGAAATGCATACAATCGATCCAACCATGTCCTTTGCCCAGATGGTTCAGTATTATAAGGACTATGTAAAACGGACAAAGGGTTGTGGACGCAAGCCGGTATCCTTCCTGCGTTTTGTAACAGGCAGATATTAGCCTTGGCGTCTCGGAAATAGCCGTACAGTTATTTGCCGGGCGTCATACAGGGGAGACGGCTGGCAGGTTCAGGCACTGCATGACTGAATCTGCTTTGACTTATTATCAGGCAGGGGCTTTCGGGCTTCTGCCTGTTTTCTGCTTTCAGCTACAGTTTTTGGCATTTCTGCACAAAAATTCCGGGACAAATTTGGGAGAGTATACAAAAAGTAAAAAGGGACTTGCGAAATGTTTCGAAACGGGTGCATACTCATTTTAACAATAACGTTACCGAGAGCGTTTTCGGTAACGTTACCAAACAAGTTGATGATTTACTTTTAAGGAGGGTAAAAATAAAAAAGAAATTGTTATCAGCATTATTGGCTACCACAATGGTTGCCGGTATGTTTGCAGGCTGCGGTACAGATGATGAAGGCACAACTTCTGGTACTCAGAATCCTTCAAAGGAAAGCCAGAAAACAGAAGGCGGAAGCGGAACGGTTTACCTGCTTAATTTCAAGCCGGAGTCAGACGGCCCATGGCAGGACCTGGCTGCTACATACACAGAGCAGACTGGTGTAACAGTGAATGTTATGACTGCAGCAGACGGACAGTACAAGGCTACATTACAGTCTGAGCTTGCAAAGTCAGAAGCTCCTACCATCTTCAATATCGGGGCAACTGCTGACTGTGCAGAATATGCAGATTATATTTATGACCTAAAGGACAGCGACATTTACAATCATCTGACAGATAAATCCCTTGCCCTTGAGTATGACGGAAAGATTGCAGCAGTGGCAAACTGCTATGAGTGTTACGGAATTATCTACAATAAGACAATTCTTGAGAAGTACTGCCAGATGGACGGTGCAAAGGCTTCTTCCATTGAAGAAATTAATAATTTTGAAACTTTAAATGCAGTTGCAACTGATATCAACAGCCGCATTGATGAAGTAAATGAGGCATGCGGAAGTTCACTGACAGAGGCATTTGCTTCAGCAGGTCTGGATTCCGGTTCCAACTGGAGATTCTCCGGACACCTTGCAGGTATTGCACTTTACTATGATTTCAAGGATGCAGGATGTGACCTGACAGCCGGACAGGAAACTGTTACCGGTAAATACATGGATAACTTCAAGAATGTCTGGGATATGTATGTAAATACATCCGCAGCAGACAAGAAGACACTGGATTCCGGTTCTTTAAATGCTGAGCAGGAGCTTGGACTTGGAGAAGCCGTTTTCTATCAGAATGGTGACTGGGAGTTTTCTGCATTTGCTCCGGATAATGAGAACGGTTATACCGTAACAACAGACGACCTTGACATGATGCCGATTTACTTTGGTGTTGATGATGAGAACCAGGGTCTGGCAGTTGGTACAGAGAACCACTGGGCAGTTAATGCAAAGGCTTCACAGGAAGACATTGATGCAACACTTGATTTCTTATCATGGGTTATCTCTTCTGATGAAGGACGTGACGCAATCGTAAACAAAATGGGTCTGAGTGCACCGTTCGATACATTTACTGGTGATTACGAGTCCAAGAACGGATTTGCTGCAAAGGCAAATGAGTATGCTGCAGCAGGCAAGACTTCTGTTGCATGGAGCTTTAACGCTACTCCTGCAGTAGATGACTGGAGAGCAGATTTCATTGCACCGCTTACAGAGTATACAGAGCGTGACGGTTCATGGGATGATGTAAAGACTGCATTCGTTGACAACTGGGCTAAATACTGGAAACAGCAGAACGAGCAGTAAAAGGCAGTAACAGACAGTTTAAAAAAAGGGTGAGTACAGCTATGCTCGCCCTTTTTGTTTCAAAAAGGTTAAAGAGAAAGGGATAAATTATGGAAAAGGCGATAAAACGATATTTCCCACTGTTTGCACTTCCAACAATGATTGCATTTGCAATTGGATTCATCGTACCATTTCTTTACGGTATTTTTCTTTCCTTCTGTAAGTTTACGACGGTAGTTGACTGGAAATGGAAGGGGCTGGAGAATTATACAAAGATTTTTGTGATAGACGGAAAGCTGGATACATCATTTCTGCATTCCATCTGGTATACAGCGCTGTTTACCGTTGTTTCAATGATAGTTATCAACGTTGTGGCGTTTGCCATCGGTATGGCGCTGACAAAGGGAATCCGTGGAACCAACTTATTCCGTACCGTATTTTTCCTGCCGAACCTGATTGGCGGAATTGTATTAAGTTATATCTGGCTGATGATTTTTAACGCAATATTACAGAACTTTTCCAAGACAATTGTAACCTCACAGTGGACGGCGTTCTGGGGAATGGTTATTGTAGTATGCTGGCAGCAGATTGGATATATGATGATTATCTATGTGGCAGGTATTCAGAATATTCCGGGAGAGCTGATTGAGGCGGCAAAGATTGACGGTGCAAATTCATGGCAGCTGTTAAAAAGCGTAACGCTTCCAATGCTGATGCCTACCATTACAATCTGCTCCTTCTTAACACTTACGAACGGATTTAAATTATTTGACCAGAACCTGGCCCTTACCGGCGGAAATCCGGGTAAGATGTCACAGCTGCTTGCTTTAAACATTTATGACACCATGTATGGAACAACCGGATGGCAGGGTGTTGGTCAGGCAAAAGCGGTTATATTCTTTATTTTAGTTGCGTTTATTGCGATAGCGCAGAATAAGCTGACAACAAGTAAGGAGGTGCAGGGCTGATGGAAAAAAAGAAAAAGGTAAAAGACAAACCGGAAGTAAGCACAGTCAGGCAGGCAAAACACGGAGGAATACTTTCAGCAGTTTTTGGAATCATCTGTCTGCTCTGGATTTCCCCGATGCTTGTTGTACTTTTGAACTCTTTTAAGAGGAAGGCATTTATTTTCCGTTATCCGTTCGGATTCAGCTCCAAGAGTATTTCCGAAGGCTGGGATGCATTTATACAGGGCGCAAAAACAATTTTCTGCGGAACGCTTAACTATACCAACGGACTGAAACAGACGAATTTCTGGTCATGCTTCGGAAACTCCTTATTTATTACGGTTGGTTCCGTGCTGCTGATTATCCTCTGCTGTTCCATGTGTGCATGGTACATTGTGCGTGTGAATAACAGAACGACCAAGATTATGTATACCTTATGTCTGTTTTCCATGATTGTGCCATTCCAGATGGTCATGTTTACACTGTCCAAATTCGCAAATATGCTGAAGCTTTCCAATCCGGTCGGAATCCTTCTGGTTTATCTGGGATTTGGTGCAGGACTTGCGGTATTCATGTTTACCGGGTTTGTAAAGAGTATTTCGCTGGAAATAGAAGAAGCGGCAATGATTGACGGATGTAATCCAATTCAGACGTATTTTCGGGTGGTATTTCCGATTTTAAAGCCTACCACGGTAACAGTGGCAATTCTGGAGGCAATGTGGGTATGGAACGATTATCTTCTTCCGAGTCTTGTGCTGAATATTAATAAATACAAGACAATTCCGATTGCGGTACAGTTTTTAAAGCAGAGCCACGGTCAGGTAGACTGGGGTGCCATGATGGCGGTTCTGGTACTTTCAATTTTACCAATTGTCATCTTTTACATTATCTGTCAGAAATACATTATTGAAGGTGTGCTGGCAGGAGCTGTGAAAGGCTGATTTACTCAGATGATGTAACAGAAAATGTAGGATTAAACATGGGGAATCTCCTTCTTTGATGTTTTTGTGGATTATGTATGGAGCATTACAGTTCATTGTTACTTAATTCTGCAGCAGAAAGACGGGGATTTCCTTGTTTTTATTTTACAGGAAAGACCTTATTATGGCAAAGGAACATAATCTGGCTTTCCTGTAAGATAAAAATACCGATTATAGAGTGAAAGCACTCGGTGGAGGAATACATATGGAAAAAATGGGAGGAGTAATTAATAAGGATGCGCATAAATACTCACGCCACAAAAACCGGACAAAAAAAGTAAACCAGACGACGATTATCAGTATTACATTTATTGAAGTTATTCTGGTTTTTGGTCTGGCAGTACAGGCTTTTGTAGTTAAATCATCCTATGGAAAGATGGGGATTATTCCGATTCTGGTTATCATTGCAGGTGTGTTTGCAAACTGGATTTCCTACAACAGGAACAAAGAAAGTGAAAAACTCAGATATATAATTATAAGCAGTTTCCTGGTTGGATGGATTTATCTGGTTCTTACGGGAAAAAATGTACTGATTCCTTTTTATATATATCCGCTGCTGCTTGCGTCAGTTCTGTACTTTGATGAGAAGTTTGAAAAAATTATGTTTGCTACGGTAATGACGTTTAATATCCTTCGTACAATTATCCTGGCTTGTAAGGGCGAACTGCTGAATGGTAACGAGGTTGTATTAATCAGTACGGTTATAAATTTTGAAGTAATCATTATCGTACATAAAATAGCAGATTTTTCCCAGAAGTTTAACTATGACATGATAGAAGCCATAAAAGGCGAAAGGGACCTGCAGGGTGAGATGGTACAGGATATTTTCCGTATTTCAGAAAATATAAAGAGCGAGGTTGATAAAACCAGTCTTCTTATGGACGGACTGAATGATTCCTCCAATAAAGTGCACAGCTCAATTGAGGAAATTACAGTAAATACAGTAACAACAGCGGACGGGATACAGAAACAGATGGAAATGACAGAGATGATCAGCGGTTCCATCCAGGAAACTGCAGTGAATATCAGAAGCATGGTGGAATCAACAGCCAGTTCCGCACAAATGGTGGAAGAAAATATGAATATCATCCATCAGATTCGCGATGGTGCAGACGTCATCAGTTCTACCAATGTCAATGTAATGGAATCCATGGAGGAACTGCAGAAGAAAGCAAAAGAAGTACAGCAGATTACAGAGACCATCTTTTCGATTTCCAGCCAGACCAATCTGCTTGCACTGAATGCTTCCATTGAAAGTGCACGGGCGGGAGAGGCCGGAAGGGGATTTGCAGTTGTGGCAGAGGAGATACGGAAGCTGTCAGAGGAAACAAGGGCATTAACTGAAAAAATCGCCAGCATCGTGCAGGAGCTTAATACGAATGCATATAATGCGACAGAGATTGTCCAGTCTTCCATTAACGCGATGAACCAGCAGAACAGGATGGTGGAGGATGCTTCCGGGGGATTTGGTGAAATTCGGAATAATATTGACATGCTTGCCCTGAGTGCCGGGGACATTGAAAGTAAAATCAAAAACCTGGTGGATTCCAATAATACTATTATTGAAAACATCGGTCTGATATCAGCAGGCGGTGAGGCTGTTTCTGAAAGCGCAAGAGCCGTGGAGGAACTCAGTCTGCAGAACCAGACGGAAGCCGGACAGGCAAAAGAACTTCTTGGCAGGGTACAGGAACTGGTCAATGAACTTTCCAAATACCAGAGTATGGAAGAAGAGATACTGTAAATTTTAAATTAAAATAAAAATTTTAGTTTATTATTTTTGGTTTTTGGTGTAAAATGTAACACAAAAGGGAATATCTGGCAGGCATAACAAGGATGAAGGAGCAGTAAAGGGATGACAATAGTGGATATTGCAAAGGAGGCAGGTTATTCTGTCAGTACAGTTTCACGTGTATTAAACGGGCGGAGGGATGTCAGCCAGGAAACACGGGAAAAAATCATGGGGATTGTAGAGGCACGGCAGTTTGTGCCAAACAATAACGCAAAGCACCTGAAACAGACCGTCAGCCAGAGTATTCTGATACTGGTGAAAGGTACCTCCAACATGCTCTTTACAAACCTGATTGAGGCGGTGCAGGAAACGGTTGGCGATTCGGATTATACCATCCGCGTGCATTATCTGGATGAGAATTCCAATGAGGTGCTGGAGGCACTGCGGATGTGCCGGGAACATAAACCGCTGGGAATTCTGTTTCTTGGAAATAATGATGAGTACTTTATGAAAGAATTTGGGCAGGTACACGTACCATGTGTGCTTGTGACAGGAAAAGGAGACGAACTTGGTTTTTCCAATCTTTCTTCCGTTTCCACGGATGATGTGGCGGCAGCGGAAAAAGCCGTGGATTACCTTTTTGAACATGGACACAGACATATCGGGGTAATCGGCGGAGATATGAAGATGTCCACTCCAAGCCGGCACCGTAAGATGGGATGTAAGAAAAGTTTTGAGAAATACGGATATACATTTGAAGAAAAATACTATGCCACTGCGCGTTTCTCCTATGACAGTGCATATCAGGCGATGAACCGTCTGCTGGAACAGAAGCTGCCTGTAACAGCAGTGTTTGCCATGAGTGATGTGATGGCGATTGGCGCTGTACGGGCAATACTTGATGCAGGTCTGCGTGTACCGGAGGATATATCCATTATCGGATTTGACGGGACGCAGCTTTCTGATTACTACAATCCCAAAATTGTTACCATCCGTCAGGGATATGAACAGATTGCAAGGCGGAGTGTTGAAATTCTTTTAAGTATGATTGACTTGAACCAGCAGGCAGTGCACGAACTTGTACCGTTTGAACTGAAGAATACAGAAAGTGTTGTAATGAAGTAGCGGCAACAGATACCGGGAAAAGTCTCCGGTATCTGTCTCCGGTTTTCTGAAAAGTTTTTTTAAACTCTTGAAATCCCACAGAAAGAAATTTAATATAATAAGTGTGCCGGCAACTGGCAATGATATGTATAAAGGAAGATTTATACAGTTTAATGATAATGCATATAACATGAAACCTGGATTGAAAGGATATTATTATTGAGATGAAAAGAGGACTGATTATGGAAGGCGGAGCGATGCGCGGGATGTTTACTGCCGGCGTCGTGGATGTCATGATGGAACACAGAGTGGAATTTGATGGTGCAATCGGTGTGTCCGCGGGAGCAGTGTTTGGCTGTAACTACAAGGCAAGACAGCCGGGACGTGTAATCCGCTACAACTGTGCGTACTGCAATAAGCCGACCTATGCGGGATTCCGTTCGCTGGTGCTGTCAGGGGATATTTTCGGCGAGCAGTTCTGTTACCATGACGTTCCGGATAAACTGGATCCGTTTGATTATGAGGAATTCCGGACGAATCCGATGGAATTTTATGTGGTGACAACGGATGTCAATACAGGAGAACCACTGTACAAACGTGTGGATGCCTGCGATAAGAAAGGTCTGCTCTGGATGAAAGCATCCGCGTCAATTCCGCTGGTATCCAAAATAGTATGTGTGGACGGATATGAGATGCTTGATGGCGGAATTGGGGATTCAGTTCCGGTAAAGTACATGGAAAACCTGGGCTATGACCGTAACGTGGTAATTCTTACAAGACCGGAAGGATATGTGAAACAGAAATACCAGATAATGCCGTTTGCCAAAATTGTTCTCCGTAAATATCCGAAAATGATTGAAGCGATGAATAACCGGCATATGCGGTATAATGACAATATTCGCTATATTCTGGAGCGTGAAGCATCCGGCGAACTGTTTGTCATTCGTCCGCCGAAAGCGATTGCGGTGGATTCCGTGGAAAGAAGCCGTACGAGGCTTTTAAATGCTTATTATATGGGACGCGAAACAATGGAGGAGAAACTGGAGAAATTAAAGGGGTTTTTATATAATTAATCCCTGATTTAATTATATAAAGTGGTAGATAAGGATTGCAAGAACGATTCCAAGGATTCCTGCAATTGTTATCTTGATTGTCAGACCGAAGGTCAGAACCAGAATGCCGAAATCCAGCACAAGCGGATTGGACAGTCCGAAGGTCTGGCCGTAATTCAGCCAGCTTAAGGCAGACACGCCGGATGCGAGCTGGCCAATCAGACCGCCCAGTACTACGCCCGCCAGAATCATAATTAACAGTGCCCAGTTATTTTTTCCAATACTTCCCCTTGCCATAATATTATTCCTCTTTTCTGTATTTGAATATTTTTGCGCAGACGTTCTGCTGAATCCTGCCATAAAACGGCTGCATGAATAGTATAGCACAGCTTTTTGCAGAACTCAACGGATGCTTGACAAACATGGTTTGCGAATGTATATTGGTTTAATAGGAATTAAACAGAGAGATGGATGGACAAATGAAGATATCAACAAAAGGCAGATATGCACTGCGGCTGATGCTGGATCTGGCAGTGAATGCATCGGAAGAACCGGTAAGCCTGAAAAGCGTGGCACAAAGGCAGGGGATTTCGGATAAATATCTTGAACAGATTATTTCTATATTAAACCGTGCCGGATATGTAAAAAGTATCCGGGGCGCGCAGGGCGGCTATTTGTTACGCAGACGGCCGCAGGATATTACAGCAGGGATGATATTGCGTCTGACCGAAGGTTCGCTTTCCCCTGTTACGTGTGTGGAGGAGACGGCAGAAACCGGGTGTGACCGTCAGGAATCCTGTGTAACGATGATTCTGTGGAAAAAGATTTATGAATCGGTCAGTAATGTTGTGGATCATACGACACTGCAGGATCTGGTGGACTGGCAGCGTGAAAAAGATGGAAATTACGTGATTTAGGGGCGGCATGATATGAAGAAAAAGGTAGTAGTCGGAATGTCCGGAGGGGTGGATTCTTCCGTGGCGGCATATCTGCTGAAAGAACAGGGATATGATGTGACGGGCGTTACCATGCAGATCTGGCAGGATGAAGATATATTCAAAAAGGAAAAAGAGGACGGATGCTGCGGACTTTCTGCTGTTGAGGATGCCAGACGGGTGGCGGAATGTCTGGATATTCCCTATTATGTCATGAATTTCAAGGCGGATTTTAAGAAATCTGTCATTGATTATTTTGTGTCTGAGTATCAGAAGGGGCGTACACCAAATCCGTGTATTGCCTGCAACCGTTATGTAAAATGGGAATCCCTGCTTCACCGCGCCATGGAAACGGGCGCGGATTACATTGCGACAGGACATTACGCCCGTATTGTCAGGCTTGCAAACGGGCGTTTCAGTATTCAGAATTCTGTTACGGCAGCAAAGGACCAGACCTATGCGCTTTATAATCTGACCCAGGACCAGCTGGCACATACCCTGATGCCCGTCGGGGAATATGATAAGCAGCAGATTCGCATGCTTGCTGAAAAAATCGGGGTTCATGTTGCTGCAAAGCAGGACAGCCAGGACATCTGTTTTGTGCCCGATCACGATTATGCTGCATTTATAACCAGACAGACCGGGAAAAACAGTGAACCGGGAAATTTTGTGGATGAGTCTGGAAATATTCTGGGACAGCATCGGGGAATGATTCACTATACAATTGGACAGCGCAGGGGACTTGGGATTTCGGCTGAAACTCCGTTTTTTGTCAAAGAACTCCGCCCGAAGACAAACGAAGTGGTGCTTTGCAAGGCTGAGGGACTGTTTGGAAGGGTGTGCAGGGTAGGAAATGTAAACTTTATGGCAGAGCCGTCGATTCACGAATCTGTCCGTGCAACTGGCAAAATACGTTATTCCCATGCCGGGGCTTTATGTACACTCCATCCGCAGCCGGACGGGACGCTGATGGCAGAATTTGATGAAGCACAGCGTGCAATGACGCCAGGACAGGCGGCGGTTTTTTACCAGGCAGATTATATACTCTGCGGCGGTACGATTGAAGGCCGGGGATAGCTGTCTTTAAGCACCGCATTTATGGAGGAAGAAATGAGGAAAACGTCTGGTAAAGATTTCCAGAAACACCGGAAAAGATTTGTAAAAACATATATTGCTTTTTTTGTATTCTGTATATGTTTTATTGCGAGGCTTTTGACTGGGCGGCCGGATGAAACAGTAAATCCCGCTCCGGAAAATCCTGCATCAGAAAGTTCGGCGGAAATAGAAGTTCAGGTATCTTCTGTTCCTGAATATTCCGGGAAATCATATATTTTCCTGGAAGAAAATAAACCAAATTTCACAAAATCTGATATGACAGAGGAAGCCTTTGAAACCTACAGTGAACTGGATTCCCTTGGCAGATGCGGAGCGGCTTTTTCCTGCATTGGACAGGAGCTTATGCCTGATGAGGAAAGGGGAAATATCGGCCATATCAAGCCGAGCGGATGGCATACTGTCAAATATGACACTGTGGAAGGGAAGTATCTATATAACCGCTGCCATCTGATTGGGTACCAGCTGACGGCAGAGAATTCAAATAAACGGAACCTTATTACAGGAACCCGTTACATGAACCAGAATATGATTCCTTTCGAAAATAAAACGGCGGATTACATAAATGAAACGGGAAATCATGTGCTTTACCGAGTTACCCCCGTATTTGAAGGTGATAATCTTCTGGCAGAAGGAGTCCGGATGGAGGCATATTCCGTGGAGGATGACGGGGAAGGAGTGTGTTTTCACGTATTCGTCTATAATGTGCAGCCTGGGATTACCCTTGATTACGCAACGGGAAAAAGCCGGCTGGAATAAGAAATAAAGGAGAAACTATGCCGGTACATAATATCGAACCTGTTTATAATGATAAATCGAAAGTTCTGATTCTTGGTTCATTTCCATCAGTGAAATCCAGGGAACAGCAGTTTTTTTACGGGCATCCGCAGAACCGTTTCTGGCGTGTGCTTGCAGAGGTGTTCGGCTGTCCGGTTCCTCAGACTGTTTCAGAGAAAAAGGAAATGCTTCTTATGCACCAGATTGCAGTATGGGATGTAATAGCAAGCTGTTCCATTGAAGGGTCGTCGGATGCGAGCATACGTGATGTCCGGCCGAACGATATTTCGCGGATACTGAAAACGGCAGATATACAGAAAATATTTGCAAATGGCGCAAAAGCCCATGATTTGTACCGAAAATATATATATCCGGTAACACAGCGTGAAATTGTAAAACTTCCCTCTACCAGTCCGGCAAACGCTGCGTACTCAGTGGAGCGTCTGGCAGAAATATGGAAAGAATCGTTTCAGAACACGCTGCCTGCCGTCTGAACAGGCAGGAGACATATTTACGCAGAGTGTCTTGTTTTGTCGTTCATATGTCTTTCCAAAATATGGTGAACCCGAGATACTTCTTCAAGTATCAGATTTTCGCTGGAGCGGATTTCTTTTCTCAGATTCAGTTCGGACTGTTTAATCTGGGATTTGAACTCATCTCTCAGGTTGAGTTCGGACTGTTTAATCTGAGATTTGAATTCATCTCTCAGGTTGAGTTCGGACTGCTGAATCCGGGATTTGAACTCATCCTTCAGGTTGAGTTCGGACTGTTTAATCTGAGCCTTAAACTCATCTCTTAAAATCTGCACTTCGGAATGAAGTTCTTTTCTTAAATTCTGTTCCGACTGCTGGATCTGCGTCTGAAGCTCTGTTCTAAGATTCTGTTCCGACTGCTGGATCTGCTCCTGAAGCTCCGTTCTGAGATTCTGTTCCGACTGCTGGAACTCTGTTCTTAAATTCTGTTCTGACTGCTGGATCTGCACCTGGAACTCGCCTCTCAGATTCTGCTCTGTCTGTTTCATTTGTGCTGTCAGCGCTGTCAGTTCTTCCTGCATCCGTAACTGATTCTGTTTCAGTGACTGAACATCTTTATTTATAGGCTGTAAAAGCCCTGCAATGGCTTGTAAGTCTTCATTTGTTAATGACATAAGAGAACCTCCTTCGATATTGTGAAAGTGAACATTAGAATAAAAATTTGCAACTATAGGCTTAAAATAGCTACATAGCAAATACTAACATGAATTTAACGGTTTGTCTATATGTTTTTTGCTAATTAAAATTTGCGAAATATCATTTTCCGTGATAAAATAAAACAGTATAAAAATCTGAACATATTAACAGAAAATAGTTTAACAGATAATAAGCAAAAGAGGTAGAGTGGTGAAGGGAATTATTTTAGCCGGGGGGTCTGGCACGCGGCTGTTTCCACTGACAAAGGTTACATCAAAGCAGCTTCTTCCAATTTATGACAAGCCAATGATATATTATCCCATGTCGGTACTGATGAATGCCGGTATCCGTGATATTCTGATAATTTCCACACCAGAGGATACCCCGAGATTTCAGTCCCTTCTTGGGGACGGCCGTGAATTTGGCCTGCATTTATCCTATGCAGTGCAGCCGTCGCCGGACGGACTGGCACAGGCATTTCTTATTGGTGAGGAGTTTATTGACGGGAATCCGGTTGCCATGGTTCTGGGGGATAATATATTTGCAGGAAATGGTCTGAACAGACGGCTGAAAAAGGCGGCAGACAAGGCCGAAGCCGGACAGGGGGCAACCGTTTTTGGATATTATGTGGATGATCCGGAGCGTTTTGGTATTGTAGAGTTTGATGAAAAGGGCAAAGCAGTTTCCATTGAGGAAAAACCGGATAACCCCAAAAGCAATTACTGCGTCACCGGTCTGTATTTTTATGACAGCCATGTAGTGGAATATGCAAAAGGTTTAAAGCCGTCCGCCAGAAACGAACTGGAAATTACGGATTTAAACCGTATCTATCTGGAAAAAGGGACGCTGAATGTGGAAATCCTCGGACAGGGATTTACCTGGCTGGATACGGGAACCCATGAAAGCCTGGTGGAAGCCACGGAATTTGTAAAAACAGTAGAAACGCACCAGCACCGAAAGATCGCCTGCCTGGAAGAAATTGCATATTTAAATGGATGGATTTCAAGGGAAGATGTGCTGGCTGTCTATGAAACCTATAAAAAGAACCAGTATGGACAGTATCTTCTGGACGTACTAAGCGGCAAATACATTGATCCGCTGCATTAACTGTCGTATCCCGAAGGGATATGACCCGGAAACTGTCGTATCCCGAAGGGATATGACCCTGAAACTGTCGTGTTCCGCCAGGAATACGACCCTGAAACTGTCGTATCCAATGGATATGACCTGGCAAATCACTTTGTGAAGCAGATAATCGTGTGGTTTGCCCCACGGGAGGTATTCATGAATATATTTGTAACCGGCGGCGCCGGGTTTATTGGGAGCAATTTTATATTTTATATGCTGGACAAGTACAGGGATTACCGGATTGTCTGTCTGGATAAGCTGACCTATGCCGGAAATCTTAAAACACTTGCCCCGGTGATGGACAACCCGAATTTCCGTTTTACAAAAACCGATATCTGTGACAGGGAGGCCGTGTACCGGTTATTTGAAGAGGAAGAGCCGGATATTGTCGTGAATTTTGCAGCAGAGTCCCATGTGGACCGCTCCATAGAAAATCCGGAGGTATTTCTGGAAACAAACATTATGGGAACCGCGGTAATGATGGATGCCTGCCGAAAGTATGGAAATATCCGTTACCATCAGGTGTCAACGGATGAGGTTTACGGAGACCTGCCGCTGGATGAACCGGATTTGTTTTTTACCGAGGAAACACCTGTTTCTGCCAGCAGTCCTTACAGCAGCTCCAAGGCAGGCGCAGACCTGCTGGTGCTTGCCTACCACAGGACCTACGGGCTTCCGGTCACCATCAGCCGCTGTTCCAATAATTACGGACCGTACCATTTTCCGGAGAAACTGATTCCGCTTATGATTGCAAACGCACTTGCCGATAAGCCGCTTCCGGTATATGGAAAAGGGGAAAATGTCCGGGACTGGCTTTATGTGGAGGACCACTGCAGGGCGATTGACCTGATTATCCACAGGGGCCGTATCGGAGAGGTTTATAATGTCGGCGGTCATAATGAGATGCCGAATATCGAAATCGTAAAAATGATATGTAAAGAGTTAAACAAACCGGAAAGTCTGATTACTTATGTTACGGACCGCAAGGGCCATGACATGCGTTACGCCATTGACCCGGCAAAAATTCATAAGGAACTTGGCTGGCTTCCGGAAACGAAATTTGCAGACGGCATTAAAAAAACCATCCAGTGGTATCTGGATAACCGTAAATGGTGGGAAGATATCATTTCGGGGGAATACCAGAACTACTATAAAAAAATGTACGAAAACCGGTGAATTAAATGGAAAAGAGCACATTAACGAAACAATCCATGAAAATATTTGTTACCGGAGCCTGCGGACAGCTGGGTCAGGATGTGGTAAAAGAAGCTCTGGAACGCGGATACGCGGTAACTGGAAGTGGGACGGCAGAAACTGTGGACGGTTTGGCGGGAATGAAGTATGTACAGATGGATATTACAGATGCGGCAGCTGTGGAGCAGGTAATTACGAAAGAGCACCCGGATGCCGTGATTCACTGCGCTGCATGGACAGCCGTGGATGCGGCGGAAGAAGAAACAAATGAAAAAACGGTCCGCGCAGTGAATGTTCAGGGCACGGAACATATCGCCAGGGCATGTAAAAAAGCAGACTGTAAAATGATATACATTTCCACGGATTATGTATTTGACGGACAGGGCGATGAGCCGTGGAAAACGGACGGTGAAGAGTATCATCCGCTGAATGTCTACGGGCAGACGAAACTGGAAGGCGAGCAGGCGGTGAAACAGCTTCTGGAAAAATATTTTATAGTAAGAATCGCATGGGTATTCGGGGCAAATGGAAATAACTTTGTGAAAACAATGCTAAGACTTGCAAAGACGCATAATGAGGTTAAAGTAGTGGCGGACCAGACCGGGACGCCCACCTATACCCGTGACCTTGCAGGGCTTCTGGCTGATATGGCAGAAACTAATCAGTATGGCTGTTACCATGTGACAAATGAGGGCGGATATATATCCTGGTACGAATTTGTATGTGAGATTTTCAGGCAGGCAGGATATGAAACAAAGGTAATTCCTGTGACGACAGAAGAGTACGGACAGTCTAAGGCAAAACGGCCGTTAAACAGCAGACTGGATAAAAGTAAACTGGCGGAAAACGGATTTTGTCCGCTGCCGGACTGGAAGGATGCGCTGGGGCGGTGTCTGGCAGAAGTCAAATGCCCTGTCATTTGCAAAAATGAAAAGAAGATTTAATAAACTGGGAAAGAGGGAATAAGACGGATGGGACAGATAAAGGTGACTGAAACACCGATGAAAGGGCTATATGTGATTGAACCCACGGTACATACAGATTCGCGTGGTTATTTTATGGAGACTTACAACCAGCGTGAAATGCACGAAGCAGGACTTACGATGCATTTTGTGCAGGATAACCAGAGCAGAAGCACAAAAGGCGTGCTGCGGGGACTGCATTTCCAGAAAACACATCCGCAGGGAAAACTGGTCTGGGTAATCAGAGGTTCGGTTTTTGATGTGGCAGTGGATATAAGAAGCGGCAGCGAAACCTATGGACAGTGGTATGGTATTGAGCTGACAGAAGAAAACAAGAAACAGTTTTATATTTCCGAAGGATTCGCGCACGGTTATCTGGTATTAAGCGATGTGGCAGAGTTCTGTTACAAGGTGACTGATTTCTGGCATCCGGGGGATGAAAGCGGGATTGCATGGAACGACCCGGATATCGGGATTGTCTGGCCGCAGATAACCGGAGCATACCAGGGAACGGCATCCGCGAACAGCTACCGGATGGAAGACGGCACAAGGGTTACACTGTCAGAAAAAGATGAACTGTGGCAGGGAATAAAAAGCCTGCAGGAAAACGGATGAGGGCAGCAGGAGAGTAGCGGAATGCAGGATATTATCTTAATTGGTTCGGGCGGCTGTATGCGTGAGCTGCTCTGGCAGATACAGGAACTGAACAAAGAAATCCCGACGTGGAATGTCCTGGGCTATGTGGACAAACAGCCGGACACGGGAGATGTTACTGTGGGAGAACAGATCTGCCCTTATCTGGGGGATGATGATTTTCTTCTGGCAAAAACAGAGGATACAAATGTTATGATGTGTGTGGGGGAACCATGGCTCAGGCAGAAGATAGTGAAAAAACTTTTATTAAATCAAAATTTGAAATTTCCCTGCATCTGTATTGATTCAGCAAAAACATGTGATGACCTTGTCATGGGGCAGGGCTGCATCATTTCCATGGACTGCCGGATATCCACGAATGTCAGACTTGGAGATTTCGTATTTCTGAACACCGGCGCAAAAATCTGTCATGACGGAACTGTCGGCAGCTATACAACCCTGGGACCGGACGTTACCCTTGCAGGAAACGTGACAGCCGGTGAAGGCTGTTGTTTCGGACTTGGTGCAAAAGTCATACAGGGAATTTCAATTGGAAAAAACGTGACAGCCGGCGCAGGGGCAGTGGTAATAAAAAACCTGCCGGACGGGATTACCGCGGCAGGCATTCCTGCAAAGCAGATAAAAGGATGCCAGGAAACATAGCAGCAGCAGAATTTCTGCCGGTGGGAGAAAAAATTATTCTGCCCGCTGGGGATTTAGAGTATTTTTATCATAAATATGATTGCACGGAGGCGGATTTATGGCAGTAAAAATAATAGCGGAAGCGGGAGTCAACCACAATGGAAGCCTGGAGCTTGCAAAGCAGATGGTGGACGCCGCCAAAGAAGCGGGGGCTGACTATATCAAATTCCAGACCTTTATTCCCAAAAAGCTGGTATCAAAGTTTGCCGAAAAAGCAGACTACCAGAAAGAAACCACCGGAAGCGGGGAAAGCCAGCTGGAAATGCTGGAAAAGCTTGCATTAACACAGAACGATTTTATCGAACTGAACCGTTACTGCAGGGAAAAACAGACAGGTTTTCTGTCCACGCCGTTTGAACTGGACAGTATTGATTTTTTAAATTCATTCAACATGGATTTCTGGAAGCTTCCTTCCGGTGAAATTACCAATCTTCCCTATCTAGAAAAAATCGGCCGGACAAAAAAGCCGGTGGTTATGTCCACGGGAATGAGCAGTCTGCAGGAGGTAAAAGATGCCGTAGAAGCATTGAGAAAAGCTGGTACAGAGGAAATTACACTGCTTCACTGCAATACCCAGTACCCGACGCCCATGCAGGATGTAAACTTAAGGGCAATGCAGACGCTGGAAAAGGAGCTGCATCTGCCCGTGGGTTATTCCGACCATACAAAGGGCATAGAAATACCGGTTGCAGCAGTTGCAATGAACGCGCAGGTCATTGAGAAGCATTTTACCCTTGACCGGAGTATGGAAGGACCGGACCACAAAGCGAGCCTTGAACCGGAGGAATTAAAGGCAATGGTGCAGGCGGTCCGGAACGTGGAACAGGCACTGGGAAATGGAAGAAAAGAGCCCTCCCCTTCCGAGCGGGGGAATATTTCCATTGTGCGCAAAAGCATTGTGGCAAAATGCAGCATCAAAAAGGGAGATGCCTTTACCGAAGAGAACCTGACGGTGAAGCGCCCGGGGAACGGCATTTCCCCCATGCGCTGGCATGAGATGATAGGAAAACAGGCTAAGCGGGATTTTGCGGAGGACGAGCCGGTTGAGTAAGAAAAAAATATGCATTGTAACAGCAACGAGGGCGGAATACGGGATTTTAAAGCCGTTAATCAGGCGGCTCTTTGCAGAGACCGGCTGGCAGCTGCAGCTTGTCGTGACCGGGACCCATCTTGTGGAGGAGCTTGGCAGTACGGTCTGGGAAATAGAAGAAGACCGGTTTCCGATTTACAGAAAAATACCGATTTATGAAAAAGGCGACAGCCCGCGTGCGGTTTCCATGATGATGGCAAACGCACTGCGCGGGTTTGCGGAATATTTTGAGCAGGAGAAACCGGATCTGCTTATTGTACTGGGAGACAGGACAGAACTTCTTGCCATTTGTGCGGCAGCGTTAAACGAACGGATACCAATAGCGCATATCCATGGCGGGGAACTGACATATGGTGCAGTGGACGACAGCATCCGGCATGCGGTGAGCAAGATGAGTTACCTGCATTTTGCGGCAGCAGAGGAATACAGAAAAAGAATTATCCAGCTTGGGGAACATCCGGCGCGCGTGTTTAATGTGGGCGCGCTGGGCGTCGAAAACATTCTGCAGGAAGAGCTGCTGGACAGAAAACAGCTCGCGCAGAGTGTGGGGATGCCGGAAACAGGCGATTATGCAGTTGTCACCTTCCATCCCGTGACGCTGGAAGGGAATCCGCGCAGCCAGGTGGAACAGCTGTGCCGCGTGATGCGGGAAAAAACAGATCTATTCTTTCTGGTTACAAAAGCAAACGCGGACGCAGGGGGCAGGCTGATTAACCAATACATGGAGCAGGAAGCGGAGAAATCCTCCAATATCATGGTGGTTGCATCACTCGGAATGAAACGCTATTTAAGCGCGGTCAGCCACGCGCGGTTTGTGCTTGGCAATTCGTCCAGCGGAATGATAGAAGTGCCGTCCCTTGGAGTTCCCACGGTAAATATCGGGGACAGACAGAGGGGCAGGATAATGGCGGAAAGTATCATATCCTGCATGCCGGAGTACGATTCCATGAAAGCGGCGGTTGAAAAAGCGCTTCATATGAAATGCAGCGGTTACCGCAGCCCGTACGGCGACGGTACCGCGTCAGAACAGATTACCAGAATTATTCGTAAATTTCTGGACGGCGAGCACCAGGACACAAAAAAAGAATTTTATGATTTGCAGGTATAAAAAACATCATACCAGGGCAGGAAAACCTGCCGCTGTTTAAGGAGAGCATATGGGAAACATTGCAATTATCCCCGCGCGAAGCGGTTCAAAGGGGCTAAAGGATAAAAATATCAGACTGCTGAAGGGAAAACCGCTTCTCGTTTACACACTGGAAGCCGCCCTTGGGTCAGGTCTTTTCGACTGCGTGCATGTATCCACGGACAGCGCCCAATATGCTGAAATTGCCAGGAAACACGGGGCTGACGTTCCGTTTTTAAGGGATGATACCTATGCGGGGGATACTGCCGATACATGGGATGCCGCCCGTTTTGTCATGGAGGAGTATAAAAAACGGGGACGGAATTTTGAAACCGCAGCCCTTTTGCAGCCGACTTCTCCACTGCGGGACGCCGGAGATATCCAAAAGGCATATCAGATATTTGAGGACAGACAGGCGGATTCGGTCGTCAGCGTATGCCCTGCCGAACATGCGCCCCGGCTGATGAACCATCTGGGGGAGCAGGATTCCCTGAACGGATTTTTTGATTTTACCACCGATGTACGCAGACAGGCAATGGGGGATTATTACCGGATTAACGGGGCGGTCTATATCCAGAAAACCTCACTGCTGATGCAGAAGGGGAACCTGTACGGGGAAAAATCATATGCATATATTATGGAGAAAAGCCATTCCATAGACATTGACGATGCATTTGATTTCTGCATGGCAGAGGCGGCAATGGGGTATAACTTTACTTTTTCGTAAAGTGTCCGATATACTATATGTGTGGGGCGCATGAAAGGCAGCATCTGAACGATAAGCGGATGCGCAGGCAAAAACCAGGGAGGTTGCTGAATGAAGACAGAGCAGCTTATGCAGTATTTGATATCGCCGGAGGGAACCGTTGTGGAAGCCCTTCAGAAAATAGACGCCAATGCAAAAGGTATTTTATTTGTTACGGATGAAAACCGCCGTCTGGCGGGGGTTGTGACGGACGGGGATATCAGACGCTGGCTGATTAAGACAGGAGAACTGCAGGGGCAGGTCAGCTGTTTTATGAACCCAAGCCCCAAGGTAATTTACCGCAAAGAAATCGCTGACGCCCAGGCGTTTATGATTCGTCATTCCATCACGGCACTGCCGGTAATCAATGCGAAGGGCGTTGTTTCGGATATTCTGTTCCGGGAAACCGAAAAAAAGAGCGTAACGGAACGGAAAAAAGACTTAGAGCAGGTGCCGGTGGTCATCATGGCAGGAGGAAAGGGGACAAGGCTGTATCCCTACACAAAGGTGCTGCCGAAGCCGCTGATTCCCATTGGGGACATCCCGATTATGGAGCGCATCATCGACCATTTCCGGGACTATGGAATCCGTGATTTTACCGTAACCGTGAATTACCGCAAAAGCATGATAAAGTCCTATTTTGCGGATATAACAAAGGATTACCGGCTGGAGTACGTGGAAGAGGACAGGCCCCTTGGCACGGCAGGCAGCCTGCAGTTAATTAAACAGGAATATACCAGGCCGTTTATTGTGACAAACTGTGATATTTTAGTCCATGCGGATTATGCGGATATTTACCGTTACCATAACGAATCGGGAAACGAGCTTACCCTTGTGACGGCACTCAAAAATATCGTCGTGCCGTACGGCGTGGTTCATTCCAGTGAAAACGGCGCGATTGAGTCGATGGAGGAAAAACCGAAACTGTCCTATTTTGTCAATACTGGAATGTATATATTAAATCCTGATTTATTAAAAGAAATTCCGAAGGATACCTTTTACCATATGACAGATCTGACAGAACATCTGCTGGCGGAACACCGCAAGGTCGGAATGTATCCAGTGAGTGAAGACTCGTTTCTGGATATGGGTGAATTTGAAGAAATGCACCGCATGGAGAAAAAACTGAATTTAAAGTCGGAATAGAGGAGGAATAAATTCTTATGAAAAAAGTACTGGTGACGGGGGCGGACGGTTTTATCGGAAGCCACCTGACAGAGAGCCTGCTGGAAAAAGGATATGATGTAAAGGCGTTTGCACTGTACAATTCATTTAACACATGGGGCTGGCTCGACACCCTTCCCAAAGACAAGTTAAATGAAATTGAAGTTTTTACCGGCGATATCCGTGACCCGAACGGGGTGCGTACCGCAATGGAGCATGCGGACGCGGTGTTTCACCTGGCGGCGTTAATTGCGATTCCGTTCAGCTACCATTCGCCGGATTCCTATGTGGATACCAATATCAAGGGAACATTAAACGTCCTGCAGGCAGCGCGCCAGCTGGAAACGGAGCGCGTACTGGTCACCTCCACTTCCGAGGTATACGGAACAGCGGTTTATGTTCCGATTGATGAAAAGCATCCGTACCAGGGGCAGTCCCCGTATTCGGCGACCAAAATCGGTGCAGACCGGCTTGCGGAGAGCTTTTACCGGAGCTTCGGACTTCCGGTGTCAATTGTAAGGCCGTTTAATACATTCGGGCCAAGGCAGTCCGCAAGGGCAGTTATCCCGACCATTATTTCCCAGCTTCTTGCTGGAAAAGAGGAAATCAGGCTTGGGTCCCTGACACCTACCAGGGATTTCAACTATGTTAAGGATACTGCGGCAGGCTTTATCGCCATTGCGGAATCAGATCAAACCATCGGCGAGGAAATCAATATTGCGACCCAGCAGGAGATTTCCATCGGGGACCTGGCAAACGAAATAATTTCCCAGATTAATCCGGATGCTAAAATCGTGTGCGACGAACAGCGTCTGCGGCCGGAGAAAAGCGAGGTCAACCGCCTGCTCGGCTCCAATGAAAAAATTAAGCGCTTAACAGACTGGCAGCAGAAATATACATTTGCCGATGGAATTAAGGAAACAATTGCATGGATGCGTGAGAACCTTGGCGCATACAAAACGGATATTTACAACGTATAAAGAGGAAACAGACGATTATGGAAAAATTTATCCCTCTTTCTGTCCCGAATTTTGAGGGGAATGAAGAAGAATATGCAGCGGACGCCGTAAAACAGGGATGGGTGTCCACGGGCGGCGCATATATCACCAGACTGGAGGAGCAGCTTGCACAGTATCTGGATGTTCCGGCAGTCGCTGCCTGCCAGAGCGGCACATCAGCGCTGCACCTTTCCCTTGTGGAATGCGGTGTGGGACCGGAAGATGCAGTGATTGTGCCGACACTGACTTTTATTGCAGCAGTTGGACCGGTGCGTTACCAGTTTGCAGAGCCGGTGTTCATGGACTGTGACGACAGTCTCTGCATGGATCCGGTGAAGCTGCGCCGTTTCTGTGAGGAAGAATGTGTTGTAGAAAATGAAAAATTATTCTGGAAGAAAACGAACAAACACGTGAAAGCGGTTGTCGTGGTTCACGTATTTGGTAATCTTGCCGATATGGAAGCCATTATGGAAATTGCAGAAACCTACCATCTGCGCGTGATAGAGGACGCCACGGAAGCGCTCGGCTCGAAATACCTGACGGGAAAATATGCCGGAAAAATGGCAGGAACCATCGGTGATTTCGGCGCATATTCCTTTAACGGCAACAAGATTATTACCACGGGCGGCGGCGGCGCGCTGACAGCTTCTGACCCGCAGGAATTACAGCATATGAAATACCTTTCCACGCAGGCGAAGGATGACGCGCTGTTTTACATTCACAATGAGACAGGCTATAATTACCGCATGACAAATCTGCAGGCGGCGCTTGGCGTGGCCCAGCTGGAAGAACTGCCGGAGTTTATCAGGCGGAAACAGAAAAATTATAAACGGTACCAGGAAAAATTAAAGGATTTTTCCGCGGCAGAACTGTTGCCGTTCCGGGAACATACGGAGTCCAACCACTGGTTTTATGCGCTGGTAATCGGAAGTTCCGGTGATGAGCCGGATTTGCATGGTGTGATTCAGAAGCTGCAGGACCAGGGCATACAGACGCGTCCGGTCTGGGGACTGATTCATGAGCAGAAACCGTACAGGGACTGCAGCGCTTACCGGATTGAGCGGGCGAAGGATTACAGCAGCCGCATCATCAATATACCATGCAGCACCCAGCTGACGGTGGAAGAGCTGGATTATGTTGCAGAAAAATTACAGGAAATACTGTTAGGTTAGAATTAAAACATTACATTTATTAAAAAAAATCGCACATAATATCACATGTAATATTTTGCAAAACCCGAAACAGGGACGGATGACAAAAAATATTCAGGAGGTAATTATGAGCGAAAAAGGTGTATACAAAAACCCGGCGGTACTGAAAGGAACGGATGCAGACCCGTTTACGGCAGGACCGAAAAACTTTTCGGAACAGAATGACGAGGTTCCGGTAATCAGACAGAAAAGTCTGTATAACGATCATGACCGTGCAAGGGTGGACAACAACCAGTTTTTTGAAACACGGAGCAACCCGCTCAGCAGCAAGGGAAACTGAAAGCCTGCAGGGTGCAGTTTATGGAGAAAACACATGAAAAAATACCAGAAAAAAAGCCTTATATGCTGGATACTGATTTTTGCACTGGCAGCAGCTGCGCCGGATATTGCGCTGGCTGCATTCGGTCCGGATTACACGCTTGGAAATGATCCGGTTGAAAACCTGATTGCGGTTGCCGAGGCGCAGATTGGCAAAAAACAGGCGGATTTAGGTTACACCACCGCCTGGTGCAGCTATTTTGTATCAGACTGTGCAAAGCTTGCAGGAGTGGAAAATGCCATTCCGGGACGCAGTTCCACAGCCGTGCTGTACCAGTCGGTTATAAAAGCCGGAGGTGTGGAAACAGCCGTGCCGCAGCGGGGCGATCTGGTCTTTTATTACTGTGCCAGGGAAACTGTTCCGTGGGTGCATGTCGGAATTATGCTGAATGAATCCCGCTCCATAGAAGGGAATTTCAGCAACAGAGTATCCTATGTGGACGACCAGTATGCGGACATGAACGGCCATACGGTAAAAAGCGGGACAGTAAGGCGGATTTATGTCCGTCCGAATTACAGCGGGAACCTGCCGTCCCCGCAGCCTGTTCCAGAGCCGGATCCGAAACCGGAGCCGGAGCCTGTAAAGGACGTCTGCAAATGCAAAAAATCTTACGCAGGCACTTATATCGTAGCGACGTCAGAGAGTCCGCTTACCATGCGCACCGGACACGGCACGGGATTTGATGTAATAACACGGATTCCGAAAGGGAGCGAGGTAAAGGTTTCCAGCGGGGACGGAACCTGGGCGCATGTAACATGGAAAACCTATAACGGCTACTGCTCCATGGAATTTCTGGCGCAGAAGCTGACGTCTGGCGGCTGCAACTATATGGTATCCGGAAAAAACAAAGTGACATTCCTTGGTATGCAGAAAAACAAAGCCGTGGATTTAGTGATTCCTGATACGGTTTCCTATAAGGGAAAAACGTATCAGGTAACGAAAATTGCGGGGAAAGCATTAAAGAACACGAAAGTCAAAAGCATCCATGTCGGAAAGAATGTGAAGTCCATCGGGGCTTCCTCTTTCCGCGGGTGCGGGAACCTGAAAAAAATCACGCTTGGAAGCAGTGTTGCCAGCATCGGAAAGAACACGTTAAAGGGCGTGTACGGCAGGGCGAATATACAGGTGCCAAAAAAGAAAAAAGCGGATTATATGAAGCTTTTAAAAAATGCCGGCATGGGGAAGAACATGACAGTTTCTACATATTAAAGATAACATAACAATTATTACATAGTGCACAAAGATTCTCGCGCATCCACTATCGTATGCGCGGGATTTTTTTTGCTCATTACGACAGATTTCCAAAGCAGATAAGACAAAAAATATTGGATTTTCATAAAAAACCTTGATATTATATATTGAATCATATACAATGAAAATAAAATAAATCAGACAGACTATATTCTGGGAAAACGGAGGAGAAGAGATGCTAAAAAAGGGAGCGAAAAGGATACTGGCAGCACTGTTATCTCTTGGGATGCTTTTAGGAGGAACAAATCCTGAGATATTTGCAGAAAGCAGCAAAAACGGAACAGAGGATACATAAACAGAAGCTGTTTCGTCAGATGACGACATGCAAAACAGTGAGGGCTGGGATGGCAGCACGAAGGAAGACGTATTTGAGGGAAACGGGTTCCAGGTAGTGTTTAAACTTCAGGATTACTGGAATGGCGGATTTAATGCAAACGTAAAGATTGAAAATACCAGTGACAAAACCATTGAGAACTGGGCGCTTGGCTTTAATTATCAGGGAGAGATTGCGAATGTATGGAATGCTGTGATTGTTTCTTCAGAACAGCCGGAATATGTTGTAAAAAATGCCGAATGGAATCAGGATATTGCTCCAGGCAGGAGTGTGGAATTTGGATTTAGCGGTAAGGGCGATTTTGCCGGATATCCAAAGGAATACAGGATGCCCGGACAGCTTAATGATCTTGGTGAGGATGATTACAGCGTTGATTATACCGTTGTGAATGACTGGGGCAGCGGCTTTCATGCAGAAATAACAATTACCAACAATACCGAAAAGGTTTTGGAGGACTGGGTATTAGAATTTGATTATGACAGGAATATCACAAATATCTGGAATGGCGTGACAGAATCCCACGAAGGCAGTCATTATGTGATTAAAAATGCAGGGTACAATGCCAATATCCGTAAGAAAGAGACAATTACAATTGGTTTTTCCGGGGAAGAAGGAACCTTACTGGATGTACCGGAAAATATTGTAATAAAAAGTTATGATCTAGAGGACAGTGAATCCGGGGATTTGGATACAGACGGGGACGGTCTTTCAGACAGCCTGGAAAAAGAGTATGGATTAGACTACAAGAAAGCGGACACAGACGGGGATGGGTTATCTGATTATCAGGAAGTGTATATGACATGGACGGATCCGCTGAAAAAGGATACGGACGGCAACGGGGTTAGTGATGCCGATGAAGATTTGGACGGGGACGGACTGAGCAATATAGAGGAGATAACGTATGGGACACATCCTGCGTGCGCGGATACAGATGGAGATAATTTAACAGACGGGGAAGAGATACTTGAGTATCAGTCAGACCCGTTAGTGGAAGATACGGACGGGGACGGACTGGACGATTATGATGATGTTGTGTTAGGTTTCAGTCCGCTTCTTCAGGACACGGACGGGAACGGAATTTTAGACCCGGATGAAAAACTGGACCAGACCGCAGTAAACGATTTTCCGCTTCAGGACGGAAGGGGGATAACCAGGGTTGAAGTTTCAATGAACACCAGCGGAAATATCGAAAACGAGGTTGGGATCATTAATATTTATGACCTGGACTGTCTGTCCAGGGATGTTGTGGGACTGGTTGGCGTGCCGGTGGAAATCAGGAGCGATGTATCATTTGATACTGCCACGATTAAGTTTACATATGATGAAACAGCGTTAGGGGATACGAAAGAAGAGGATCTGGCGGTTTTATGGTATGATGAAGACAATCACTGGTATCAGATTCTGGATGAGGACAGCATTGTTGATATAAAGAATCATACCGTGTCATATGTAACCACCCATTTTTCCACATATATGCTGGTAGATAAAAGCGCCTGGTATAATGCATGGCGTGAGAATATTGACTACAGAACAGATGGCGGCGGGGATAATGACGTTCAGTCCTTTGATATTGCCTTTGTCGTAGACGTGTCGGTCAGCATGGCGGGTGAGAGACTGCAGAATGCAAAAACAGCATTAAATGGATTTGTGGGTGACATGGCATTTGAAGATGAAGCAGCCGTTATTTCGTTTGATTTTGATGCAGACCTCGTATCGGATTTTACAAATGACAAAAATGAACTGAACGATAAAATAAATTCGTTGGATGCTAGCGGCGGTACGAACGTAAACAGCGGACTGTTAAAGGTGCTGGAGATTTTTGACAGTCATAAGACAGATAAGAAAAAAGTCATTGTTTTGATTTGCGACGGTGATGTGAATTATTACCAGTCTACCATTGACCGGTGTATCGAAAATGAAATACAGATATATGCAGTGAATGTTGAATACCGGTGGTCAAATGCTGATTTGCAGAAGATGGCGGAGCAGACGAATGGACAGTATTATTTCGGGGCTTCGGCAAATGATTTAGCCGGTTTGCTGGAAAACATCCAGGGTGATACGGTAAATAAAGTGGATCCGACAGACAGTGACGGTGACGGGCTGTATGATGTTTACGAAAAAGCCGGAATGAAGCTGCCGAATGGACGGGTGATATATACTGACCCGAATTTGAAGGATACGGATGGGGATGGGCTGA
>CAJUND010000002.1 GCA_910587655.1 uncultured Agathobacter sp.
GGCGTGAATTCCGGTTCTGCAAAGCTGCACAGTGCGGTAAAGAAAGCGTATGACAGGGGAATCCTGCTGGTTGCAGCAGCCGGAAACGGCGGAAACATCCAGTATCCGGCAAAATATGAGGAGGTCATGGCAGTCGGAGCCGTCACCTGCAGCGGAACCGGTGCAAAATCATGCTCCACCGGGAAAGAGCTGGAAGTGGTCGCACCGGGACAGGACGTCACCTCCTACGGACCGTTCGGAATGCTGACAAGCTTTTCCGGTTCGAGCATGGCGGCGCCGCAGGTGGCGGCACTGGCGGCAGTGCTGTGGCAGCAGGACCTGTCAAAAAACAGTGACTTTATCCGGAAGTTAATTGATGTGACTGCAAGGAGCCTTGGAAGCAGGGAGAAATACGGGTACGGGCTGATTGACTGTGAGTATGCACTGCAGAACTACCATGAGTTTGAACAGCAGTACCATGCGCCGGAGGCGGCTGTGGAAGAGTATGAGATTGACAGTAATATGGATGCGCTGCTGTGTCTGGATGAGGAGACGGTGGAGGGATACTGGAAAAAGAACCAGCATGAAATTACATCAAAGAAAATGGAAAAGATACGGGAAGGAACTCTCTGGCCGGATAAAAAGAAACCAAAAGTAAACGGGCATGATAATCCTGCCTTTCACGGTTATTCCGATTATAATTATGTGAAAGCATACCGATTTATATCAAAGGCAGCAACAAAAATGTATAAAGATGGGGAGTGGATTGCTGAAAAAGACTGTGCGGATAAGGATGAAAAGAAACTGTTAAAACAGCTGGTAGATACAACGGAAAAGTATGGGGGATTTCATGAATACAAATGCACCAGGAAGGAAGAAAAGGGGCTTTTTCTGTATGGGATGTCACTTCATACAGTTGCAGATATTTTTGCACACAGTACGGCAGGTATAAAAGGAATGAAAGACCAAAGAAAGAATTTGGAGAAAAAGAGCCTGAACACTTTATGTTCCAGCTGGAAACGTCTGACACATGGTCCCAAAGATCCAAAAACCGGCAAGCCATATCCTGAAACGGATTTTGCCGATAATCCGGGCTGTATCAAAAACAGATGGACCAGTGCAAAGCGTGTGTGCGATAAAATAATTGCTACTTCGATAAATAAGCATAAAGCAGGTACAAAGGATGTTTTTACGGAAATCAAATATTACAAGAAATGTTCCACAGTAAAAAAATATAAGGAAGATGCACAAAAGAAGAAATATGTAATTAACTCTTATGGTATAATAAAACTCTCAGAATATTTAAAACCTGGTGATAATAAAAAGCTTAAGGAAGTCGTAAATAATGCCAGTAATGCAAAAGTAAAAAAGGTGGTTGAGCAATGGAAATAGTATGGGGTGATGAATTGAAGGAGCAGATATGCAGAAAAATAATCATGGTTTTTCTGCTATTTGGCAGTTTGGTTTTTTTAAATATTAATATGCCACAGGCAAAACAAAAACCAATATCCGGAGAGGATTACAACGGAAATAGATGGGTTTATGACAGGGAAACAAAGACGCTGACCTTTTCAGGAACAACGGATTTAGAAGAATTTGAGCTTGACGGGCACAGCCCGGAACCCAAGTGGTGGTGCTGGAATGATGAAGCTGAACACCTTGTGATTGAATCCGGTATTACAGGTCTGCCAGGAGAAGAGTTTTTAGATTTCTATAAATTGAAAACGGTTGAACTGCCGGATACTGTAACATATATTGGGCATTGCGTTTTCGATAATTGCAGAGAATTGAAAACAATTAATATGCCAAAAAACATTATTTCTATTGGTAATAATGCATTTATTAGCTGCCATAATTTACAAGATATCTCGATACCGGAAAAAGTGACTACTATTGGTGAGGGAGCATTTTGCGGGTGTAAGAATATAAAAAAAATAGAAATACCAGAAAAAGTAACTAAAATTGGGGCGTTAGCATTTGCTGAATGTGAGAATCTTGAAGTCATAAAGTTACCGAAAGATTTAACGGTAATTGAAGAGGGATTGTTTCGCAATTGTAAAAAACTTTTGAAAGTGATACTGCCGACTTCAGTGAAAAAAATTCAAATAGCTGCTTTTTTAGGTTCTGGAATTACAAGTATGGAAATACCGGAAAATGTGATAAGTTTTTATAAGGGAAAAGGAATGTATGAATATGACACTAATGGAATATTTCAGAAATGTAAAAACTTAAAGGTAATTACCATAAAGTCCAAAAACCTAAACCACATTTATAAAGATGCATTCTCAGGACTCAACAAAAACACTGTAATAAAAGTCCCGAAAAGCTGCCTGAAAAAATACAAAAAGATGTTCCGTAAAGCGGGGCTGGACAAAAAGGTAAAAGTGAAAGCCATCAGCGGCAAAAAGAAATTCGGTCCCATTATATCAGAAGACTGTCCGGTAACAAAAGCCCCGGTCCGGATATCAGGGCGGTGACATCAGTATGGGATGTGGAAAGCGGATGATAAAGACAGCTTTATGTTTTTTGGCAGCAGTCAGTATGGTTTTTCCGGGTGGTAATTCTCTGTCTGCAAAAGCGAAACCCCTGAGCGGGCAGGATGGAAACGGGAACACATGGGTTTATGACAGGGAAACAAAGACGCTGACCTTTTCAGGAACAACGGATTTGGAAGAATTTGAGCTTGACGGGCACAGCCCGGAGCCCGGGTGGTGGTGCTGGAATGATGAAGCTGAACATCTTGTAATTGAAAATGGAATTACTGGTCTGCCAGGGGAGGAATTTTCTGATTTCTATAAGTTGAAAACGGTTGAACTGCCGGATACTGTAACATATATAGGAAACTGTGTTTTTGATGGTTGCGTAGAAATAGAAACTATTAAAATGTCAGAAAATATTACTTTCATAGGAGACTTGGCTTTTTCAGACTGTTATAGCTGGAAAAATGTCTGGATTCCAGAAAAGGTAACCAGTATTGGTGAGTGGGCATTTTGCAGATGTATGAGTATTAAGGAAATAAAAATTCCTGATACGGTAACTAAAATTGGAGCATTTGCATTTGATGGTTGTGCGAATCTAAAATATGTTCAGTTACCAAAAAGAATAGAGATAATTGAAGAAGGAATATTTCGTGACTGTAAAAATCTGTCAAAGGTAGAGATGCCAGATTCGGTAAAAAAGTTAAAAACAGGTATATTTTCCGGGGCTGGAATAACCAGAATTGAAATACCGAAAAATGTAACAAGTTTTTATAAAGGAAAGGACAGGTATACTAATAATGGAATTTTTCAGGACTGTAAAAAATTAAAAGTAATTACCATTAAGTCCAAAAACCTAAACCACATTTATAAAGGAGCATTCTCAGGACTCAACAAAAACACCGTAATAAAAGTCCCGAAAAGCTGCCTGAAAAAATACAAAAAACTGTTCCGTAAAGCGGGGCTGGACAAAAAAATAAAAGTGAAAGCCATCAGCGGCAAAAAGAAATTCAGCCCTATGAGATTTCCTGAAAAGAAATACAAGGCGGACCATTTGGGTCCGCCTTGTACATATACAGCATTTACATCAATCATTCTGATTATTTCGCCAGCATCAGCATAATCTCATTACTCCGTTTCACAAACTTCGTCATCGCCTCCGGTGCCAGCGGCTGGTTGCTGATCAGCGCAAGGTCATAAAGCTGCTCGGCAAACATTGGCACATGCTCGGAGTCCTTGTTTTCCAGAATAAATTTCACAAGCGCATTGTTTGCATTTAACGTCAGCGTCTGATCTGCCGCAAACATATTCGGATCCATCGGCGCGCCCATGGAGTACATTTTCATCATATCCTGCATACGTCTTCCCTGCTCGGAGAGGGTAAGGACGGAAGCCAGTTCTTCGTTTTTCAGTGCCTCTGCCTTAACCGTAAGCTTGTCGTTGTTTAATGCAGACTTGAAAATTTCTGTAAGGGTGGCAGTAGCATCGGACAAATCCGCGGATTCATCTTTTAATGCGTCCGTGACATCTGCATCAATACGCATAAACTGGTAATGCTCGTTGCGCTGCTCCAGCTGCGTGATGAACGAGGTGTCAATGTTGTGGTCAAGAATGACTGCATTCATGCCCTGTTCCTGAAACATCGCAATATACTGTCCCTGCTGGATTCTATCGGTAACATAGTAAATGGTTGCGCGTTCCGGTTCTTTTTCCTCGGCATCAGTTTCGCTGCCAGCAGCTTCAGCGGTACCGTTTGTATCCGTGCTGTCGGATGGTGTTGTGTCTTCACCGTTTTCTTCGGTCTTTTCCTCCTCAACCGGCACAAGCAGTTCCGGAAGGGTCTGGTACTTGTCGTTGATATCCTTAAACAGGATGTAGTCATTCATCTTGTCGCAGAATTTTTCATCCTTTAAGCAGCCGTACTTGATAAACGGACTGATATCATCCCAGTATTTCTCATAGGATTCCTTTTCTGTCTTGCACATACCGGTCAGTTTGTCAGCTACTTTTTTTGTAATGTATTCGGAAATCTTTTTCACGAATCCGTCATTCTGCAGGGCAGAACGGGAAACGTTGAGCGGCAGGTCCGGACAGTCGATAACACCCTTTAAGAGCATTAAAAATTCCGGAATGACTTCCTTAATATTATCCGCGATAAATACCTGGTTATTGTACAGCTTGATGGTTCCTTCAATGGAATCATACTCCGTGTTGATTTTCGGGAAATACAAAATTCCCTTCAGGTTAAACGGATAGTCCATGTTCAGGTGAATCCAGAACAGCGGCTCCTTGTAATCCAGAAATACCTTGCGGTAAAATGCCCTGTAATCGTCATCGCTGCATTCGCTTGGGTTCTTTGTCCAGAGAGGAGTAATATCATTTAACGGAACCGGGCGCTTTACAATTTTTAACTTATCCTTTGCAGGAGAAATCTCAACGATTTCCTTTTCGCCGTTTTCGTTCTCCTTTTCCTCGGTTTTTGCTTCTTCGTGGATTTCCTCAATGACCGTATCCGTTTCACGGCGGTCCTCTTTATCAATGGTTTCGTATTCTTCCGGCGCATTTGCCTTTTTCAGATAGATTTCGGTCGGCATGAAAGAGCAGTATTTTTCAATAACCTCCCTTGCACGGTATTCGTTGGCAAACTCCAGGCAGTCCTCATTCAGGTAAAGGGTGATTTCCGTTCCAACCTGGTCCATGTCGCCGTCCACCATGTCAAATTCCGTTCCGCCGTCGCAGGACCAGTGAACCGCTGTGGCTCCTTCCTGATAGGAAAGGGTGTCAATGGTCACCTCATCCGCAACCATAAATGCAGAATAGAAACCAAGACCGAAGTGACCGATAATCTGGTCATCGTTTGATTTGTCCTTGTATTTTTCAATAAAATCAGCAGCTCCGGAAAAAGCAATCTGGTTAATGTATTCCTCAACTTCCTCCGCAGTCATTCCAAGACCGTTGTCAATGAACTTTAAGGTTTTATCCTCCGGACTGACAATGACCTGGATTTTTGGCTTGTAATCAGCCGGAAGGGAATATTCGCCCATCATGTCCAGTTTTTTTAATTTGGTAATGGCGTCGCAGCCATTGGAAATCAGCTCGCGGTAAAAAATATCGTGGTCTGAATACAGCCATTTCTTAATAATAGGAAAGAGATTTTCGCTGTCAATTGATAAAGAACCGTGTTTATTTTCCATTTTCCGTATCTCCTTTATGTTCAGATTTTATAATTTCAAACACCCCGTAAGGTGTTTTGCCCTATTACAGATGATAGTACTGTATATGGGAAAAGTCAATAAAAAATTAGCACTCTACAAGGTTGAGTGCTAACAATACCCGAAAGAATGCGATAAAATAGGGAGTTGCGGTAATTCTAAAATCTTTCTAAACAGTCTGTCTGTACGCTGACAGACTGGGCTGCATGAACTGTGTGTTTGCTCATGTGAGATAAAGAATTAAAAGAAGTCTTTTTGCCCGCCCCTCACGGACAGCCTGCGGATTTGCCAAACGGGAGAGGGAATTTATTTATGTCGTGGATATTCAGGCATCAAATCAATCAATCTTGTTGTCCGCCCTTCTTTATCCAATAGAATTTCAATATTTTCCACATCTCCGCCTAAATGCATCATAAATTCTCTGCAAATACCACAAGATGGAATTATATTTCCATCTTTATATACTGAAACCACTTTTGTAATCTCACTTTCGCCATATGTAAGCATTGTTGATAAAGCATTTCTTTCCGCGCACATCCCTATAGAGCCGTCCGTATCAATGCATATACCCTTATAAATATTGCCTCTTTTTGTGAGTACGGCAGATGCCACACTCCCTACCCACATTTTATTTGAAACATCATGGGGATTCAAAACGCTCATTGCTTCTTCATATAACCTTTTCCATTCTTTGTTCACTGTTTTGTCCTCCTTGTTAAAGAGAGGTTTATTTTGTACCGCTCTTTTTTGTTGAATTATATTTTTTACATTCCGATTCTAATTTGGGGAAATTCAGACAACGATTTCTGCCTGCAAATGGTTCGTTAGATATGTATTTTTTATACAGTACATTGGCTTTATTGCAAATCACTTCACTATTTACTTCAATTTTGGAAAAATCCATAGAGTTTTTCATATTCTTATGCTTTTCTTTCGGCGATGAAAGTGGTATGCAGTATTATATTATGTAGATTTCGGATATATTTCATATCCACTTTGTATAATTTTAAATCCGTCTGCATATATTTCTCCGTGAAAATAGTGTCGCTAGGAAGCGACACATTATGAAAATGCAAAGCCACTTTACAAATGGCATGCATTCTTCCAAAATGGTCTACGCTGTTGCAATTTTCTATAAAGTGAAAAATGGCTATGCGTTTTTGCATAGCCATTTGTGTAGTAACTCCATTAGAGCTGCTAACGCTTTTAGCAGTCCACTTTGCGGTAGGACTCACCACTAATATTATAATACCATATTTTTAAAAATAATCAACATTTTCTGAAGTTTTTGGTATTCTGTAATCAAATCAATTGTATATGAACACCTGCTAACGGTAGAGTTGGATAAAACAGGGCTTTTAACTCTGCCGATAGTATAGTTCTGAACGGGATTTGACGAAATATAAGGAAAAATGTACATTCAGATTATATCATTCCGCTATCTTTATATCTATCTTGTTTGTGATATTCAAAAAAGATATAGGTGTGAGAGGGATTCCATAGCCTGTTATGCACATTTCCACAATGCCAGTCTTTTGGTCTTTGTTTTTTTGTTTGAGCATAAAGCTATGGTTTAAAAAAAGTACAGAATAGACGTATTGAAAATGGGAAAAATCTGGTATAATATGTAATATTCCTGCGTGGCAGGGATATTACATATAAAGAAAGGATAAGCTGCAGGAATTTCCTCCTTTTTTGTGCCGCAAAGCGTCACAAAGGATACAGAGCCTGCGGTATGGTATAGTAAATGCTTGAGTTGAAAAATGTGGGATACCAGGTGGAAGACGGTGAGGAAAAAGAAATTCTCCGTGACGTCAGCCTGAAGATAGATGATAATATTGTAGTCATTACCGGTCCGAACGGCGGCGGTAAATCCACGCTTGCCAAGGTGATTGCAGGGCTGGTAAAGCCGACAGAAGGTAAAATTTTTCTGGATGGGACGGACATTACCGATTTTTCCGTAACTGAGCGTGCAAAGGCGGGAATCTCCCTTGCGTTCCAGCAGCCGGTGCGCTTTAAGGGGATTACGGTGCGTGACCTGATTACCATTGCGGCAGGTAAGAACCTTTCCGTCAATGAAGCCTGCAAATACCTGTCCGAAGTCGGATTGTGCGCCAAGGATTATATTGACAGGGAACTGAATGCGAGCCTGTCCGGCGGGGAAATGAAGCGGATTGAAATTGCATCTGTCCTTGCCCGCGGTGCAAAGTTTGCAGTTTTTGACGAGCCGGAGGCAGGCATTGACCTCTGGAGCTTTAAGAGCCTGATTCATGTATTTGAAAAAATGCGCAGTGAGAACAACGGCACCGTTTTAATTATCAGCCACCAGGAGCGGATATTAAATATCGCCGATAAAATTATCTATATCAAAGACGGTCTGGTGGAGCGTTACGGCACAAAAGAGGAAATTCTGCCGACACTGATGGGTGCATCCAGGGAGGGCTGCGATATACTGATGGACAAGATGGAGGATTAAACATGTTAGACGAAATTGGAAAGAATCTGTTAAAAGAAGTGGCGGAGCTGGATGCGCTTCCCGTTGGCGCCTATAATATCCGCGTCAACGGAACAAGCAGTGAGCGGAACACCACTGCTAATATTGACATTGTAACAAAAGAAGACAAATCCGGCATTGATATTATCATAAAACCGGAAACAAAAAATGAGAGCGTGCATATTCCGGTCGTGCTTTCCCAGAGCGGGCTGACAGAGACCGTGTATAATGATTTTTATGTGGGGGAAAACTGCGATATCACCATTGTCGCCGGATGCGGGATTCACAACTGCGGCGATGAAGAAAGCAGCCATGACGGCGTACACCGCTTTTTTGTCGGAAAAAATGCAAAGGTGCGTTATGTGGAAAAACATTACGGAGAGGGTGAGGGCCGCGGCAAACGGGTAATGAATCCGACAACGGAAATTCATCTGGAAGAGGGCGCATCCATGCGGCTGGAGGCTACGCAGATTTCCGGTATTGATGATACCGTGCGCAAAACCACCGCAGTACTTGCAGGAAATGCAAACCTTGAGGTGCAGGAAAAGGTACTTACCACCGGAGAACAGAATGCAGTATCCGAGTTTACGGCGGAATTAAACGGGGCGGACAGCAGCTGCAATATTGTCAGCCGGACGGTTGCAAAAGGCAGAAGCACCCAGCATTTCAGCAGCACCCTTGCAGGAAATGCGCCATGCTCCGGGCATACGGAATGCGACTCCATTATTATGGACAGCGCGAAGGTTTCTGCCAGCCCGAACCTGACGGCGGCAGACGTGGACGCCAGCCTGATTCATGAGGCTGCAATCGGAAAAATTGCGGGCGAGCAGCTGTTAAAGCTGATGACGCTCGGACTGACGGAACAGGAAGCAGAAGAACGCATTGTAAGTGGGTTCTTAAAATAAATCAAGAAAATTGATTAAATTATATCATGGGAAAAAGTCTTCTGTTGTGTTAAAATTTCATCATTAAGGTTGATGAAATTTAATGGCATGTACAGAAAAGGAGTACAAGGAATGAAAAATTTTGACAAATATGAAAGACAGTATTTTTTACCGCCGGAGTATACCTGCGACTGGGTGAAAAAGGATTATTTTGACAAACCGCCTGTCTGGTGTTCCGTGGATTTAAGGGACGGAAATCAGGCGTTAATCGAGCCGATGAGCCTGGATGAAAAGCTTGAATTTTTCCAGATGCTTGTGGATATCGGGTTTAAGGAAATCGAGGTGGGATTTCCGGCGGCATCCGAGACGGAGTTTATCTTTATGCGGACGTTAATTGAGCGGGACATGATACCGGATGACGTGACCGTACAGGTGCTGACACAGGCGAGGGAGCATATTATTAAAAAGACGTTTGAAGCCGTAAAGGGTGCGCCGCATGCGGTCATCCACCTTTACAATTCCACCTCCGTTGCGCAGCGTGAGCAGGTATTTAAAAAAGACAAAGAGCAGATAAAGAAACTTGCCGTAAACGGCGCGCAGCTTTTAAAGAAGCTTGCCTCAGAAACGGACGGTGATTTTTCCTTTGAATACAGTCCTGAGAGTTTTCATGGAACAGAAGTGGAATACGCCCTTGACGTCTGCAATGCCGTACTGGATATATGGCAGCCGGATGAAATGCACAAAGCGATTATTAATATTCCGGCGACCGTGGAGACGGCAATGCCGCATGTATTTGCGACTCAGATTGAGTACTTAAGCAAACACATGAAATACAGGGAAAACGTCATTTTAAGCCTTCATCCGCATAATGACAGGGGCTGCGGCGTCTGCGATGCAGAGCTTGGAATCCTTGCCGGGGCAGACCGGATTGAGGGTACGCTGTTTGGAAACGGGGAACGTACCGGAAATGTGGATATTGTAACGATTGCCATGAATATGTTTTCCTACGGGATTGATCCGCTGCTTGATTTTGCGGATATGCCGCGCATCCGGGAAACTTATGAAAGACTGACGGGAATGCATGTGGGCGACCGTACCCCGTATGCCGGGGATCTGGTATTTACCGCCTTTTCCGGTTCCCACCAGGATGCCATTGCAAAAGGCATGGCATGGCGGGAGGAAAAGAATCTTAAGACCTGGACGGTTCCGTATCTTCCGATTGACCCGGTGGATGTGGGAAGAACCTATGATGCAGATGTCATCCGCATCAACAGTCAGTCCGGCAAGGGCGGAATCAGCTATATCTTAAAGCAGAATTTCTCCATTTCCCTGCCGGCTGCGATGCGCGAGGAAGTCGGCTATGCTGTAAAACAGGTATCGGACGAAGAGCATAAAGAGCTTTCCCCGCAGTGGGTTTATGATATTTTTGAGCAGAATTATATTCAGAGAATGCCTTATTTTACCGTGGAGTCCTGCCATTTCAAGCAGAACGACGGAATCATGGCGGAGACGGAGATTCTCTGCGGCGGAAAGAAAACGGTGGTTGATGCAAACGGAAACGGACGCCTGGATGCTGTCAGCAACACCTTAAAACAGTATTTCGGAATCAGCTATGAACTTTCCACCTATGAGGAACATGCACTTTCCCATGGTTCGTCCTCAAAGGCGATTGCCTATGTCGGCATCACCTGCGGGGGAAAGAAATACTGGGGCGCCGGGATGGATGAGGATATTATTACCGCGTCCGTCCATGCGCTTGTGGTTGCCGTCAACAAGCTGCCGCAGATTGAGGAAAAAGAAGAAGGGCAGGATGAACGCCTGACAGCCATGCTTAACTATATCCAGAATAATTACCAGGAAATCACCCTGGAAAGCATGGCGCTGCATTTTCATCTTTCAGAGCCGTATATATCTAAATATATCAAGGATAAATCCGGTAAAACATTCGGGGAACATGTGGCGCATATCCGTATGAAGCGTGCAAAAGCGCTGTTAAAGAACGGCAATATGACGGTTGAAAATATTTCGTTTGCGGTCGGATACCAGAACGTGGAGCATTTCAACCGTACCTTTAAAAAGACGTTTGAAATGACGCCGCTGCAGTACCGGGATGCCTGCCGTACATCCTGATGAATGTTTGTCGTACATTTTAATGTGCGACAGACTTTTCGCATATTTTTATACATGGCAGGAAGAAGCAGGGGCTGGCGTTCCAATACAGGAGGTATATACATGTATGATGTAATCATTATCGGGGCAGGTCCGGGCGGAATTTTTTCCGCCTATGAGCTGATGAAAAAAAAGCCGGAATTAAAGGTGGCGGTTTTTGAAGCGGGACATACATTAAAGGAGAGAAAATGCCCGATTGACGGAAAAAAAGTGAAAAGCTGTATCCGCTGCAAAAGCTGTGCCATTATGAACGGTTTCGGTGGTGCGGGAGCGTTTTCCGACGGAAAATACAATATCACGAACGACTTTGGCGGGACGCTTTACGAGTATATCGGCAGACAGCAGGCGTTTGATTTAATGAAGTATGTGGATCATATCAACATGTCCCACGGGGGAGAGGGGACAAAAATGTACTCCACGGCAGGCACAGACTTGAAAAAGCTCTGCCTGCAGAATAAATTAAAGCTTCTGGATGCCTCTGTGCGCCATCTGGGAACGGATATTAATTATGTGGTGCTGGAGAATCTTTACGCAGAAATGAAGGACCATATTGAATTTTTCTTTGACACTCCGGTGGAAAGCATCGAAATTTTAAAAGACGGCTACAGGATTATTACAAAAGACGCTTCCTTTGATGCTGCAAAGTGCATTATTTCCGTTGGCAGGAGCGGCAGCAAATGGATGGAAAAAGTATGCAGCAAGCTGGAAATCCCAACGAAATCCAACCGTGTGGATATCGGGGTAAGGGTGGAGCTTCCGGCAGTGATTTTTTCCCATCTGACAGATGAACTGTATGAAAGCAAGATTGTCTACCGTACTGAAAAGTTCGAGGACAATGTGCGGACCTTCTGCATGAATCCGTACGGCATGGTTGTCAATGAAAATACAAACGGCATTGTCACTGTAAATGGGCACAGCTATGACAGCGATAAGCTGCGCACGGAAAACACGAATTTTGCACTGCTTGTTGCCAAGCATTTTTCCGAGCCGTTCAAGGACAGCAACGGATACGGCGAAAGCATTGCGCGTCTGTCCAATATGCTGGGAGGCGGCGTCATCGTCCAGAGGTTCGGGGACCTGGTGCGCGGGCGCAGAAGTAACGAAAAACGCATCAAAGAAGGCCTTGTCACCCCGACGCTTGCAGCCACGCCGGGCGATTTAAGCCTTGTGCTGCCAAAGCGTATTCTGGACGGTATCATGGAGATGATTTATGCGCTGGATAAAATAGCACCCGGCACAGCAAATGACGATACCCTTTTATATGGTGTGGAGGTCAAGTTTTATAATATGGAAGTGGAGCTGGATGAAAACCTGCAGTGCAGGTATCCGGGACTTTATGTGATTGGGGACGGAAGCGGCGTGACGCATTCCCTGTCGCATGCATCGGCAAGCGGGGTGTATGTGGCGCGGCTGATATAACGGAGGTTTTAATTTGTAGCGGGTTCCGCTGCAAATTCCTCTATAATGGAGCAGACTGTATTTGAGTTCGCTTCGCGAAACGGTTTGCGCAGGCAGTATCCCTTCTGGATATTACAGTTTATCGAACGATTTTTAATATCATTTTCTTTAGTTTCGCACGATTTCATTGATTTTCTTCCTGAAATCGCATATAATAAAAACAGCCCAAACAAAAGGAGGATTTCATCATGGTTGTTACAGCAACGGAATTTAAAGCTAATTTCGGAAAGTACCTTGAATTAATTGCAACGGAAGATATCTTTATTACTCGTAATGGGAAAACAGTTGCTAAAGTTGTAAATCCCCAGATTTCTGCCGTGGATTCCCTGCGCGGAATGCTTGGCGGTGTTTCTGCTGATATAGATACGGATTCTTTACGGGAGGAGCGTCTGTCAAAATATGAAAATAATGTGTGATACGAACATAATCATTGATGTATTATTGGAAAGAGAACCTTTTACAGAGGATTCTTACAAGGTTCTGAAGCTTTGTGAAGAACGCAGAATAGACGGTTTTGTATCAGCATCTTCTGTTACTGATATCTATTATCTTGTAAGAAAATATACCCATAGTACTGATCTGGCATATCAGGCGGTCGGAAAACTTTTGGAGATTGTCAAAGTATGCAGTGTTACGAACAATGATATTCTTATTGCATTTCAGAAAAAGGCAAAGGATTTCGAGGATTGCCTTGTTGCCACCTGCGCCAAATCTATACATTGCGGTTATATTGTCACCCGAAACAAAAGAGAATTTGAAGGCTTTGGTATTCCTGTATATACCCCAACGGAAATTCTTTTGCAATTGCATGATTAGCATAAAAATCCCCCCGGTTTTAAAGGCGGTTCATTCTTTCTTCATCTGGTACGGATTCACATGTACCATAATATGTTTGACCTTTGAAAACCGGAACTCAATATAATCATGCACATGCTCGGCGATTTCATGTGCCTGGTAAAGCGGCAGGTTCCCGTCCACTGCAATTTCCACATCCACATAAATTTTATTCCCGAATTCACGGGTGCGCAGGTCGTCAATTGCCATTACCCCGTCAATAGTTCTGATAAAATCATTCAGGTTTTTCAGTGTTTCAGCATCGCATGAATGATCCACCATTTTGTCCACGGCATCCTTAAAAATATCATAGGCAGCTTTTGTAATGAACAGGCAGATGACAACCCCGGCAACGGAATCAAGCACCGGAAAACCTGCCCTTGCACCGGCAATACCGATGAATGCGCCGATGGAAGAGAGCGCGTCCGAACGGTGGTGCCATGCATCCGCCATTAACGCAGCAGAATCAATTCTCTGGGCATTTTTTTTCGTGTACCAGAACATGGCTTCCTTTACAATAATGGATACAACTGCGGCAACGCCCGCAAGAATACCCGGAACCTTCAGGTCTTCATAATGTCCCCCGGCGATTGTCTGCAGGGCGGAAATACCAATGGAAATACCGGTAACGAATAAAATCGCGGAAAGAATAATGGCAGCCACGCATTCCAGACGCTCATGTCCGTAAGGATGTTCCTCATCGGATTCTTTGGAAGAAAGGTGAATGCCGATAATCACCACAATACTTGAAAAGACATCGGACGCCGAGTGGATGGCGTCAGAAATCATTGCCGTGGAAGATGCAATCAACCCCGCCGCAAGTTTAAACAGGGAGAGAAGGATATTTCCCACGATACTCACGGCACTTACCCGGTTTGCGGTTTTCTGGAAATCATCAGCTGTATTTTTTTCTGCCATAAAAATCCCCCTGATAAAGCTGTGCTTCATATATTAATTCTATCTATTATAGTCATCTTTCATCCGTCATGCAACGGCAGAAAGGGATGTTTTGAAATAAGTGCATGCACTGTCATATCAAGTGTTTTTATGGCGGATTTTCGTTTGCCATCCATAATAAAAACCTGCACATAATTATTGACAACTGACAATTATTAGTATATACTAACCAGTATAAGGAAGAACTAATTAAAGGAGGTATGCTTATGCCGCTTACAATGTCACCAAAAGGCCAGGAAGTGGAAATTAAAAAAATCAGCGGAAAAGATGAAGTACGCAGACATCTGGAGGAACTTGGATTTGTGGCAGGAGGTTTTGTAACAGTTGTGACGGAGGCTGCTGGTAACATGATTATTAATGTGAAGGGGGCGAGAATTGCTGTAGGCAGGGAACTGGCAAACCATATTTTTGTTTGATGCAAAACAGAATAAATTAAAAAAAGCAGGATGGAGGGAATCAGACAATGACATTAAAAGATGCAAAAGTCGGCCAGACATTCCAGGTGAAAAAACTCACAGGGGAAGGTCCGGTCAAAAGAAGAATTATGGACATGGGTATTACGAAGGGTGCCGAAGTATATGTGCGCAAGGTTGCACCGCTGGGAGATCCAGTGGAAGTGACAGTGCGCGGATATGAGCTGTCATTGCGCAGGGCGGATGCGGAAATGATAGAAATATTGTGATTTTTTCTGCTTATTGGTTAGTTTATACTAATTTAAGCAAGTATAAAATTACAACTGTTAGGAACTGAAATCTTCTGGTCGTGCCAAAAGAATCATCTGGCAAAAGGTGTGGAGTTGCCATGTGGAAGTATTTTATCAAGAAGGAGGAAGAAAATGTCGGTTAAAATTGCACTCGCAGGAAATCCGAACTGCGGGAAAACAACATTATTTAATGCACTGACAGGTGCAAACCAGTACGTCGGCAACTGGCCGGGCGTAACAGTGGAAAAAAAAGAAGGGAAATTAAAAAAACACAAGGATGTGGTGATTATGGATTTGCCGGGGATTTATTCCCTTTCTCCGTATACCCTGGAGGAAGTGGTTGCAAGAAACTACCTGACCGGGGAAAAGCCGGACGCCGTCATCAATATTATTGACGGCACCAATATTGAACGGAATCTGTACCTGACTACCCAGATTATCGAGCTTGGTATTCCGGTTATTGTGGCGGTCAACATGATGGACCTTGTGGTTAAGAGCGGTGACAAAATTGATATTAAGGCACTTGGGGAAAAGCTTGGGTGCGAGGTCGTGGAAATCTCTGCCGTAAAAGGAACCGGTGTTGTAAAGGCGGCTGAAAAAGCAGTTGCGGCAGCACATACAAAAAAGGCAGTGGAGAGGGTACATAAGTTTGATGATTTCGTGGAGGAAGTCATTGCAGAAACCGAAGATTTATTAGGGAACAGTATCAGTAAGGAACAGAAGCGTTTCTTTGCCATAAAGCTTTTAGAGCGTGATAAAAAGATTCAGGAAGCAGTGTCTGCGGTGCCGGATGTCAGTGCGCAGACTGCAAAGCTAGAGGAAAAATTTGATGACGACATAGAAAGTATTATCACAAACGAGCGTTATGTTTATATCAGCTCCATCATCAAAGACTGTGTGAAAAAAGCAAAGGGAAAAAATGCGCTTTCCGTTTCCGATAAGATTGACAAAGTAGTGACAAACCGGATTCTTGCACTGCCGATTTTTGTCGCCGTAATGTGGCTGGTTTATTATCTTGCGATGTCAACAGTCGGTGCGTCAGCAACGGACTGGACCAATGACAATCTCTTTGGCGACGGTTTCCATCTGTTTGGAATCGGTTCTTCCGAATACAATGAAAAAGCGGAAGAATTTGCCGGTGCAGCCGAAGTGGTAAACGGTTTTATCGAGTATGCGGATGCACAGGGCATGGATGTGACAGGAATTGCCGAGGCGCTGGATGAAGAATCCGAAGATTTTGACGCATCGACTGCAAAGACTGCGCTCGCCAGTCTGGTGGGAATGTTTGATTCCTCCTCTGTGGCAGAGTATCGGGTGGAGGATGAGGAAACACTGGAAATGCTGGATGAAAAAGCAGAGTACCAGGACCTGACGGATGCCGTATCAGTTTATGAGGCGTATGATTACGCATCTGTGGACCCGGCGGAGTACGGCGTCTGGATTTGCGGCATTCCGGTACTTGCGGAGAACGGGTTAAATGCCATTCACTGTGCAGACTGGCTGCAGAGATTAATCATTGACGGTATTGTTGCAGGAGTGGGTGCGGTGCTTGGATTCGTGCCGCAGATGCTGGTACTGTTTATCCTGCTTGCGTTTCTGGAGTACTGCGGATATATGGCAAGAATCGCCTTTATATTAGACCGGGTATTCCGCCGTTTCGGCCTTTCCGGAAAATCCTTTATCCCGATGTTAATCGGCATGGGCTGCGGGGTTCCGGGCGTAATGGCAAGCCGTACCATCGAAAGTGAAAAAGACCGCCGCATGACAATTATGACAACGACATTTATCCCGTGCGGGGCAAAGGTACCGTTTATCGCAATGATTGCAGGAGCGATTTTCGGAGGCTCCCCGTGGGTGGCGACAAGTGCATATTTTGTAGGAATATTTGCGGTTATTGTTTCCGGTATTATGTTGAAAAAAACAAAAATGTTTGCCGGGGATCCGGCTCCGTTCGTGATGGAGCTTCCGGCATACCACTGGCCGAAAGCAGGCTCTGTGCTGCGCAGCATGTGGGAGCGCGGCTGGTCGTTTATTAAAAAGGCAGGAACCATTATTTTACTTTCCACGATTGTCATCTGGTTTACCACATATTTTGGTTTTGTGGACGGAAAGTTTACGATGCTGGCGGAAGACCAGATTGATGCAAGCATTCTCGCAAAAATCGGCGGCGCCGCTGCGTGGCTCTTTATTCCGCAAGGATGGGGAAACTGGCAGGCGGCGGTTGCGTCCATTACCGGACTGGTGGCAAAGGAAAACATTGTCGGAACAATGGGCATCCTCTATGGCGGCGGGGAGCAGGGCGCATGGCAGGCGCTTGGCGCAGCCTTCAATCCTGCTGCCGGATACGGCTTTCTTGTTTTTAACCTGTTATGCGCGCCGTGTTTTGCAGCCATGGGCGCCATCAAGCGTGAAATGAACAATAAAAAATGGTTCTGGTTTGCGATTGGATACCAGTGCGGCCTGGCATATCTTGCATCCTTTGTGGTTTACCGGATTGCGGGACTTTTTACAGGGGACTGCGGATTCAGCTTCTGGACAGTGCTTGCGGCTGCAGCAGTTGTATTTTTTATCTACATGCTGTTCCGTAAGGATAAATATGCGGGGGATACCATAAACACCGCCGGTAAAAAAACAGGCCGGCTGGCAAACAGCATGGGATAAGGAAAAATAAAATTAACTTACAATTTTCTGGGCGTTTGTGGTAAAATAAATAATATACAATTTATTTGCTGCCTGCAGTGTATCTCTGATGCATGGCAGGCAGTAAATTTTGCGTTACGATTCACGGGTCAGGAATGCGCACTAGCTGCGCATTCCGTGAGAACATGATTCAGGACTGATGTTCAGAAATGGAGTTAATCATATGGAACAAAGGATGAAACAACAACAAAACAAAAATCCGCTTGGAACGCTGCCGGTACCGAAATTACTGCTTAAGTTTTCTGTTCCAAGCATTATCGCAATGCTGACGAGCGCACTGTATAATATGGTGGACCAGTACTTTATCGGAAACAGTGTGGGGGAGCTGGGAAATGCTGCAACAAATATTGCGTTTCCGCTGACGACCTGCTGCATTGCCATTGCGCTTTTATTTGGAATCGGCGGTGCGGCTGCATTTAACCTGGCAAAAGGAGAGGGGGAGGACGAGGACGCTGCCCATTACATGGGAAACGCTATTTTCGGTTCCGTGTCACTGGGAATTCTGCTGCTAATTGTCAGCCAGCTGTTTTTAACACCGATGCTGCATTTGTTTGGCGCGCCGGACAATATCATGGATTATGCCATGACATATGTAAGGATTACTTCCATTGGTTTTCCGGCGTTAATACTTACCAGCACAGGGGCGCATTTAATCCGTGCGGACAGCAGTCCGAATTTTTCCATGCTCTGCAATATCGTGGGCGCTGTGGTGAATACCGTACTGGATGCGCTGTTTGTATTTGGTTTTCAGTGGGGAATGGCAGGCGCGGCATATGCAACGATTATCGGACAGTTTATTTCTGTTCTGCTGGTAATCGGTTACCTGATGCACTGTAAAACCGTTACCTTAAAAAGACAGCATCTGCGGCCGCAGAAGGAATACATTACCAGGGTAATGACACTTGGAACTGCGCCGTGCAGCAACCAGCTTGCCATGATGATTGTCCAGCTTGTCATGAATAAATCCCTGACCTATTACGGTGTCCGTTCTTCTTACGGGGAGGCTGTTCCGCTTGCGTGCGCAGGAATTATTGCCAAGGTAAATATGGTGTATTTTTCCTTTATCATCGGGCTGTCGCAGGGACTGCAGCCGATTGCAAGCTATAATTACGGGGCAAAACAGTTTCCGCGCGTCAGAAAGGCATTTTTCCAGACGAATGGAATCGGGTTTGTCATTTCACTGTTTGCGTTTGCTGTATTCCAGATATTCCCGGAGCCGATTATCCGTCTGTTTGGGGAAGGCTCGCCGGAATATATTGAGTTTGCGGTAAGCTATTTCCGGATATTTTTGTTCTTTACATTTATAAATTTTATCCAGCCGATTACATCCAATACGTTTACAGCAATTGGAAAACCAAAGACCGGTATGGTGCTGGCGCTGACAAGACAGATTCTGTTTCTGCTTCCGCTTATCGTGATTCTTCCGCTGTTTATCGGGATGGACGGGATTCTTTATGCGGGACCCGTTGCCGACGGGCTTGCGGCGGTGATTTCTGCGGTGATGGTGCTTCGGGAATTAAACCAGGAGAAGTATAGGGGGAAGGCAGCGCAGTAGATGGCTGATAAATATCCTGTCAGTAATTTTATTGTAATTTCTCCTGCAGTTTGCTACAATCATATTAGTCTATGCATTACATTTAACAGATGGAAATGGGGGATGAATGTGACGCACAAAGAAAAGGCAAACGAACTGCTGCGGCAGAAATACCACTGTTCACAGGCACTGTTCGGGGCGTTTGCAGAGGATTTCGGACTGGATTCCAGGCTGGCATTTAAGCTTAGTACATGTTTCGGGGCGGGGCTTCGCATGGGTGAAACCTGCGGATGTGTAACCGCCTCCATGATGATTCTGGGACTGGCATTCGGTTTTTACGACACGCAGGACCGTGAACTTGAAATGTATGGAAACCGCAGGACAAGGGAATTTATGGAGCGCTTTAAAGAAGCCATGGGCGGAAGCAACCTTTGCAGGGATATCCTGCAGCAGGATTTTGCGACCAGGGAAGGACGGGAGGTTATCAAACAGGCCGGACTTATTTTAAAAAGATGTCCAAAGCCGATTGAGGCCAGCATTGATATTGCGGATGAACAAGCTGAGCCGGTTCCAGAAAAACGTAGGCAGCCTGATTTATTCTTCCGTGCGAAGAATTGCATTTATCCAGTTTGATATCCGCGGGTTTAAAGTAATTAACGATCTTTACGGGGAACACTTTGGTGATGAAGTATTATATTTTATTACAGACAAACTTGGGGAAATCTGTCATGAAAACCAGTATTTTGTAAACCTGCGAAGCGATGTATTTATGATTGTAACTGAGTATGGCACGCAGGAGGAACTGGAAGCATTTATTCAGAAAGTGGATAAAAAAATCTCCGGTTTCAGAAATACCGAGCTGAACTTTGTCTATGGCGTATATACCGTGGAAGACCGGGATATGGAGCTCAGGCAGATGGAGGACCGTGCGGCAATGGCAAGAAAGGCTGCCAAGAAAAACCTGGTTTCCAGTATTCTGTTTTACAAGGAGCAGTTCAAGGAACTGTTATATACAAGAAAATTCATAGAAGAAAGTATGAAGGCGGCAGTTGCCGAGCGGCAGTTCCAGATGTACCTGCAGCCCAAATATAGTATTGCCCAAAACTGTATTGTGGGTGCAGAGGCGCTTGTGCGCTGGATTCATCCGGAGCGCGGAATGATTTATCCGAATGAATTTATTCCGGTGATTGAAGAAAACGGATTTATCCGCCAGGTGGACTATTACATCTGGGAGGAAGCGGCAAATTTTATCCGCAGGTGTGAGAATACCGGGATTACAGACTGTCCGGTTTCTGTGAATGTATCAAGAATCCATCTGCAGGACCATGAGTGCCAGAAAGTTCTGGAACATATTCTGGAAAAAACAAAGATTAACAGAAGCCTGCTGGAACTGGAAATTACCGAAACAGTCAATGACCAGCAGATCAGCCAGAAAGCACTGGAATTAAAAGAGGAAGGATTTAAGCTTTTAATGGATGATTTCGGCAGCGGATATTCTTCCCTGAATATTCTGCTGGAAACACCGTTTGACGTGCTGAAGCTGGACAAAAAATTTATCGAAAATATGATGGTGTCCGAGCGCGGAAAGCTGATTTTAGAGCAGGTGGTGACCATGGCTGAAAAGCTGGGACTTGGTCTTCTTGCAGAAGGTGTGGAAACAAAAGAGCAGGTTGAGGTACTTAAAACTATTGGTTGTGACCATGTACAGGGATACTACTATGCAAAACCAATGCCGGCGGAAGAGTTTTTCCAGATGCTGCTTAAGGACCTGCGGGTGAATAAAAATGAAGAAAAAAATAATGGGTATACTGACGGCGGTACTGTTTTGTCTTCTTACAGCATGCCGGTCAGATGAAAAAAAACAGGCAGCAGAGGTCAGACAAAGTGAACAGATTCTGGAACACACAGAGCAGATTCCGGAAAATACCGAAACGCAGAGTGAGGCAGCGGCTGTCTCCCGGAATATTCTTCAGGCAGACGGAAACACGCTGGAAACCAGATTTGCCGTGCCGGAGGGATATACACGGGTAAACTGTAAACAGGATTCCTTCGGGGAATTTCTGCGCAGCTATCCGTTGCTGCCGGACGGGGAACAGGTGCATCTGTATAATGGAAATGAAAAGGGAAACCAGAATGACCATATGGCGGTGTTTGATATGGAACTGGCGGACGGGGACCTGCAGCAGTGTGCGGATTCCGTACTGAGGCTTTATGCGGAATACTTTTACCAGACGAAACAGTATTCGCGCATGAGCTTTCATCTGACAAACGGTTTTGAACTGTCTTTTGAAAAGTGGAGAAAAGGAAAACGTGTGCGTGTGAACGGAAACAGTACAAACTGGGCGGACGCTGCACCGGCATCGGATTCACAGGAGACTTTTGAGAAATATCTGACATTTCTGTTCAGTTATGCGGGAACCCTTTCCATGGGCAGGGAGTGTGAACCCGCAGACCTGGAAGACGTACAGCCGGGCGACGTGTTTTTGTATTCCGGAAGTCCGGGGCATGTGGTTCTTGTACTGGATGTGTGTGAGGACGGCAGCGGAAACCGGGCATTTTTACTGGGGCAGGGATATATGCCCGCACAGCAGTTCCATGTACTGAAAAATCCGGCGGATGAAGATAATCCCTGGTATTATGTGCAGAAACTGGAGTACCCGTTTCTTACTCCGGAATATACATTTGACGAGGGCAGTTTTATGCGTCCGGTCTATTAGCAGTGCGGTCCGGGCGTGTTTCGCATATTAGCACACAGAGGAAAGACCGGAGATTATACCATGGTTACAGTTTATTGCGCCCTGTACCAGGAGGCACAGGAGCTGATTCGTATTTATCATCTCAAAAAAGAAACCGACCGGCGGCATTTTCAGACATTTTCCAGTGAGGAAGCGAAAATAAGGCTTGTGGTTACCGGTGTGGGGACTGCTGCAACAGCAGTGGCGGAGACTTCCACATTATATCCGCCTGGGAAAACAGACGTTCTTGTGAATTTTGGAAGCTGCGGGGGCAGTGGATTTTCACTGGAAGAAGTGTATCTTTGTAATAAGATTGTGGATGCGGCAGGCGGGCGTACTTATTATCCCGACATTCTTTACAGGCATCCTTTTCCGGAAGCGGAAATCACGAGCTTTCCCCGGCCGCAGGCATTTGGACAGCTGCCAAAAGGCGTTTTATGTGATATGGAAGCAGCGGCTGTTTACCAGTCAGGCAGCTATTATTACAGTACCCATCAGATGATTTTTTTAAAAGCAGTAACGGATCACGGAGTGACAGGGAAAGTATCTTCCCTGGAATTTGGGGAACAGATGAAAACCATGACAGCGCGTGTCACCGGATTTCTTGACAGACTCCGGGAAATTTCAGCTTTAGACGGCGGCAGGAAACCCGGGCAGCTTTCTCCGGCATGGATTCTGGAAGAATTTCACGGTTCCAAAACGATGTGCGAAGAGCTGCGCCAGCTGCTTCGCTATTTTGAACTGACGGGAACCGATTATGAAACGGTATTTCATGAATACCGCCGTAGCGGAAGGCTGCCATGTGACAAGCGGGAAGGGAAAAAGATACTTGAAGAACTTAAATCACGATTATTTTAATCCGGCATTTACCCATGTCTATGTGGAAGAGCGGGTACGAAAGCACTGGAGAACCAAGGAGATTCTAAAGCGGCTGCCCCATGCCACAGTCGTAACAATTTCACATTATAAGGATATTTTTAACAGAAAAGGGCAGAGCCATATCATCCAGCAGAAGTCCCAGAGCCTGATTCTTGGGATGAAAGAGGACAATTTCTTTTATGAGGGTTCCCCTCTCTGCCAGAGCTTTGGCAATGACAATTTCTATTACAGTTCCTGCGTCATGAACTGCATGTATGACTGCAGTTACTGCTATTTAAAGGGGATGTACCCTTCGGGACATATGGTGGTGTTTGTAAACCTTGAGGATTATTTTCATGCCCTGTCGCAGTTTCTTATGGAAAAATCCATGTACCTTTGCGTATCCTATGACGCCGATTTGACAGCTGTGGAACCGCTGGTGGGATATACAAAGGCATGGACGGAATTTGCAGCAAAAAACAAAAAGTTAAAACTGGAAATAAGAACCAAGAGTGCAAGGATGGAAATGTGGGAGTCACTGCCGTGTACAGAAAACGTGATTTATGCATTTACCCTTTCGCCGCAGAAACTGATTGAACAGTGTGAGCGGAAAACGCCGTCCGAACAAGCCAGGATACAGTGTGCCGTAAGCGGAGTGAAAAAAGGCTTTTCTGTGCGGCTGTGCTTTGACCCCATACTGTATCTGCCCGGATGGAGGGAAGAATATCATGCTCTTTTAAGAAATCTGGATGATACATTAAAGAAAGCGGATATCTGTATGAATGATTTTACGGATGTCAGTGTAGGGACGTTTCGGATTGCAAAAGATTACCTGAAAAAGCTGAGACGTCTGCAGCAGGAAGAGGCAGCAGTGCAGTTTCCTTTTGTAACTGTCGGGGGAACCTGCCAGTACCCGCCAGGGCTGCTGGAACAAATGGAGGATTTTTTGATCGGCGAACTGGAAAAACGTATGGACAGGGAGAAAATCTATCATGAATAAATCAGCCATTATAACGGGAGCAAGTTCCGGGATTGGTCTGGCAGTCAGCAGGGTACTGTGTGAACTGGGATATGAAGTATATGGATTCGGACGGGATTTTACGGGGGATGAAACTGTTTCTTTTGCGAAGCAGACAGCTGGTTTTCACCAGATTGTCTGTGATCTTTTAAACACGCAGGAGCTGTGTGATGCGGTAAAAAAGGCTGCAGAAGAGACAGAGGTATGTGTACTTGTCAATGCGGCAGGCGTGGGATATTACGGACTTCATGAGGAGCTGAATGTGAAACAGATTCAGACACTGGTCCGGACAAATCTGGAAGTTCCCTTAATCTTAACCAATCGTCTTCTGCGTGTACTAAAGAAAAACAGGGGATACATCATTAATATCTCATCCGTAACAGCAAAACAAAACAGTCCCCGCGGATGCGCCTATGCCGCCACGAAAGCCGGACTTACCAGCTTTGGGAACAGCCTGTTTGAAGAAGCAAGGAAATACGGGGTAAAAGTGACTTCTATCCACCCGGACATGACAGCCACAAATCTGTACCGGGATGCAGATTTTACCTGCGGAAGCGAACCGGAAAGTTATCTGGAGCCGCAAGAAGTGGCAGATATCGTCCGCTGTATTTTATCTTTCAGGGACGGCATGACCGTTCCGGAAATCACCATCCGTCCCCAGCTTCACCGGATCAAAAGAAAGCAGAACTGAAAAATAAACAGCAGCGTTAAAAATCCCGCCGTACAGACATACGGTGGGATTTTGCTGTCAGGCGCTTTTTCTATGCCTGCTTCTTTAAATTTTTCTGTGCAGTGGAGAGCATCAGCTTAATACGGTTTAACTGGTTGACCTCGGATGCGCCCGGATCATAGTCAATGGCAACGATGTTGGCATTCGTAAATTCATTGCGTATTTCCTTAATCACGCCTTTCCCGACAATATGGTTCGGCAGGCAGGCAAACGGCTGTGCGCATACAATGTTTGTAACCCCCTGGTCGATCAGCTCTAACATTTCACCGGTTAAGAACCAGCCCTCGCCGGTCTGGTTTCCGCAGGAAACAATGTGTTCCGCCCGCTTTGCAAGGTCGCCGATATATGCGGTCGGCTCAAAATGCTTACTTTTTGCAAGCTCATCCCTTGCATCCTTCCGCATCCATTCCAGAAATTTAATAATCATATTATTGATATGCCTTGATTTTTCTGTTCCGCCCAGATTGTCGCTTTTAAAATTCTGGTTGTAGCAGCTGTATAACAGAAAATCAGTAAGGTCCGGAACGACGGCCTCTGCGCCCTCAGCTTCCAGAAGGTCCACAATATGGTTATTGGCTGCCGGAAGGAATTTAACCAGGATTTCCCCGACAATGCCGACACGCGGTTTCTTTTCATCCGTCATTGGCAGATTGTCAAAGTCCTTAATAATCTGGCGGCACATCCATTTGTATTTCCGGTGGGAAAGCATTTTTGTGTTTCCAACAAACTGCATGACGCGTTTTTTCCATTTCCGGTGCAGGGCATTGGCAGAGCCTGCAACCTTTTCATAAGGACGGACACGGTAGAGGCAGCGCATAAAGATATCGCCGAATACCAGTGCATAAAGTCCGTGCTGGAGAAGGCCGGGCGTCAGCTTAAAGCCCGGGTTTTTCTCCAGGCCGACCATATTAATGGAGATAACCGGAAGACTGGCATATCCTGCCTTTGCCAGTGCGCGCCGGATAAAACCAATGTAGTTTGTTGCACGGCAGCCGCCCCCGGTCTGTGAAATCAGGACAGCGGTTTTGCTGGTATCTAAATTTCCTGACATAATCGCTCCCATAATCTGTCCGATCACAATCAGGGACGGATAGCAGGCGTCGTTGTTTACATATTTTAAGCCAATGTCCACGCATTCCCTTGCCGGAACATCCGGAATTACCATGTTGTATCCGGCGGCATGGAAAGCCGGAAGCAGCAGGTCAAAGTGGATTGGTGACATCTGCGGACAGATAATGGTATATTCCTTTCGCATTTCCTCCGTAAATACCACACGGTTGTAGCCTGCAGATTTTATCCGTCGTTTTTCCTGCCGGTTTTCCCTGACGCGGATGGCGGAAAGGAGGGAGCGGATACGGATACGTGCAGCCCCCAGGTTGTTTACCTCGTCAATCTTTAAGCAGGTATATATCTTGCCGGAATCTGTTAAAATATCGCTTACACAGTCTGTCGTTACAGCATCCAGCCCGCATCCGAAGGAGTTTAGCTGGATCAGGTCCAGGTCATCCCTTGTTTTTACAAAATTGGCGGCGGAATAGAGTCTGCTGTGGTACATCCACTGGTCCATGACGATTAACGGACGTTCGAGGTTTCCGAGGTGTGAAACGGAGTCCTCGGTCAGAACGCAGATGCCGTAGGAGTTAATCAGTTCAGGAATGCCGTGGTTGATTTCCGGGTCCACATGGTATGGCCTTCCGGCAAGCACGATACCGCGGCGGCCCGTTTTTTTCATGTAACGGAGAATTTCCTCGCCTTTTTCCTCCATTTCCCGGCGCATCATTGCCATTTCCTTCCAGCCGTCGGACACGGCGTTTCGGATTTCGCTTTCCGGAATGTGAAATTCCTCTTTAAAACACTTTACAAGCTGCTTCGAGAGGATTTCCTCACTGGTAAATGCCATAAACGGATTTAAAAACCGGACCTTTCCGCTGGTAATATCATCCACATTGTTTTTAATATTTTCAGAATAAGAAGTCACAATCGGACAGTTGTAGTGGTTGTTTGCATCCGGAAACTCATTCCGTTCATAGGGAATTGCCGGATAAAAGATAAAGTCCACGTTCTGGTGCATCAGCCATGCCACATGCCCGTGCGCAAGCTTTGCCGGATAACATTCGGATTCACTTGGGATGGAGTCGATACCAAGCTCGTAAATTTTGCGCGTGGACTGCGGGGAGAGCACAACACGAAAGCCCAGCTTTGCAAAAAATACCGCCCAGAACGGATAATTCTCGTACATATTTAACACCCGCGGAATACCGACCGTGCCGCGGACGGCTTCGCTGACGGAAAGCGGTTCGTAGTCAAACAGCCTTTTATTTTTGTATTCAAAAAGATTAGGAATATGTTCCTGGTTTTTCTCCTTTCCCAGTCCGCGTTCACAGCGGTTTCCCGTGATGTACTGGCGGCTGTCGGAAAACTTATTGATGGTTAGCAGGCAGTGGTTCGTACAGCCTTTACAGCGTGCAAGCTTTGTGGTGTAGGAAAGTGCGTTAATCTGCTCAATGGTAAGCATATGTGTTTTGTAATCTGCAGTATGGCGTTCCCTTGCAATTAACGCAGCGCCGAAGGCTCCCATAATTCCGGCGATATCCGGACGGGTAACATGTACGCCTGCGATTTTTTCCAGACTCCGTAAAACAGCGTCATTGTAAAAGGTTCCGCCCTGCACGACAATGTTTTCTCCCAGGTCCTTGGCGTCGGAAAGTTTAATCACTTTAAATAAAGCATTTTTTATGACGGAATAGGCAAGACCGGAGGAAATGTCGGCGACGCTTGCGCCTTCCTTCTGTGCCTGCTTCACCTTGGAATTCATAAATACCGTGCAGCGGGTGCCCAGGTCAATCGGATTCTTTGCAAAAAGAGCTTCTTTTGCAAAATCCGAAACTTCAAAATTAAGTGATTTGGCAAAGGTTTCAATGAAAGAACCGCAGCCGCTGGAGCATGCCTCATTTAACTGTACGCTGTCCACGGTCTGGTTCTTAATCTTTATGCATTTCATATCCTGGCCGCCGATATCCAGGATACAGTCAACCTCCGGGTCAAAAAAGGCAGCGGCATAATAGTGTGCAACCGTTTCGACCTCGCCCTCGTCCAGAAGAAACGCTTCTTTCAGCAGGGCTTCCCCGTAACCGGTAGAGCAGGAGTGGACAATGCGGGCATTTTCCGGCAGGAGGGAATAAATTTCCTGAATCGAGCGGGTTGCCGTGGCAAGCGGACTTCCGTTGTTGTTACTGTAAAAGGAGTACAGAAGGCTTCCGTCTTCACCGACCACTGCGACTTTTGTCGTGGTGGAACCAGCATCAATTCCCAGATAACAGTTTCCCTCATAGGATGTTAAATCCGCAGTTTTCACATGGCTGCTGCCGTGCCGTCTGCGGAAGCTGTCGTATTCTTCCTGGCTGGCAAAAAGAGGGTCAAGCCTTGCAACCTCAAATTCCATTTTGATACCGGAGGACAGCTTTTCCAGAACTGCATCCAGCGTCGTCACAGAGTCTTCCTTAGCATTCAGCGCCGAGCCGATTGCGGCAAAAAGGTGTGAATTTTCCGGTACGATGGTATGTTCGCTGTCCAGATTTAAGGTACGGATAAACGCAGCCTTAAGCTCTGACAAAAAGTGCAAAGGACCGCCTAAAAACGCCACGTGCCCGTGGATTGGTTTTCCGCAGGCGAGACCGCTGATGGTCTGGTTGACAACCGCCTGGAAAATCGAAGCCGACAAATCCTCCCTGGTCGCCCCTTCATTAATTAAAGGCTGTATGTCTGTCTTCGCAAATACGCCGCAGCGGGCGGCAATCGGATAAACCGCCTTGTAATTTTTTGCATACTTATTAAGACCTGAGGCGTCCGTCTGGATTAATGAAGCCATCTGGTCAATAAAGGAACCGGTTCCTCCGGCGCAGATTCCGTTCATGCGCTGTTCCACGTTGCCGCCTTCAAAATAGATGATTTTTGCGTCTTCCCCGCCCAGCTCAATGGCAACATCTGTCTGCGGCGCATAGTGCTGCAGTGCGGTGGATACCGAAATAACCTCCTGTACAAACGGGACGTCCAGGTGCTTTGCAAGCGTAAGTCCCCCGGAACCGGTAATCACCGGGGCAACGGAAATACTGCCGAGCATATCATATGCTTTTTTCATCAGTGAAGAGAGCGTTTCCTGGATATTGGCAAAATGTCTTTCATAATCAGAAAAAAGCAGGGAATCCTCCTGGTCCAGCACTGCGATTTTGACTGTGGTAGAACCAATATCAATTCCTAATTTATACAAGGATTTGTTCTCCATAAAATCTATCCTCCGTAAAATAAATGCATCTTTTATTTTTTTATGCAATATAAATCATTTTCTGGAGCAAATCACCCTGCCATGTAAAACAGCATGTGATTTGCTCCCCCATTATACTTCACAAACTGACAAAACACAATGCACATTATATTAAGAAATTATAAACACAGAACCGGAATTTTCTAATTATAAAGATTACATGAAGATTTTGAGCCTGCATTGACAAGTCTTCCCAGTTAAACGTATAATGGATAAATATAATCAGCTGTTGGCATGAAATATTTTTAGGAGAGATTAAAAAATTATGAACTGGATGGACAAATTAGAACGGAAATGGGGACGTCATGCTGTTCCGAATCTCAGCAGTTATTTTGTGTTTGCAACCGTAATCGGTTATCTGGTAAACATGGCGGCGCCGGGGCTGATGTCCTTTATGTCCTTTTCTGTTGACGGTATTCTGCACGGACAGATATGGAGACTTGTCACGTGGATTCTGATGCCTGCGGAGTCCCTTGACATTCTGGGGATTATTTTCCTGCTGTGCGTGCTTTCATGGGGGAGTTCCCTCGAAAACATGCTTGGGACATTCCGTCTGAACGTATTTTTGTGGATGGGGGTTATTATCAGCGATATCGGGGGAATTATCGTATATATGATCAGCAGGGTGGTGCTTGGTCAGGGACTTTCCCCGTTTTTATCCACGTATTATATTCTGATGACACTGCTTCTGGCACTGGCAATGTGTATGCCGGAAGGACAGGTGCGTATCTGGTTCGTCCTGCCGGTAAAAATGAAATGGTTCCTGGTGTTTGAACTGGTTTATATGGGTTACCAGGTGGTACGGATTTTTGGAATGACAATAGCGGACTATGGAAAAACCAGCCTTTCATTTGGAATTATTGCCGGATTTATTTTTACGGCTCCCATGATTCTTGCCGTACTGAATATGTTTTTGTTCTTTTATTTTTCAAAAATCCATATTTCCAGAAAACACAAAAAACGGCAGAAAGAGTTCCGTGCGCAGTTTCGTGAGCCGCGTCCGGGTTCAGGAATTGCAAAGCACAAATGCGCGGTCTGCGGCAGGACAGAGCTTACAAACCCGGAAATGATGTTCCGTTACTGCAGCAAATGCAGCGGCAACAGGGAATACTGTGAAGAGCACCTGTATTCCCATGTGCATGTAAAATAGCGGGAGATTACATGAAATTAAATCAGGATAAAAGGGGATAGCAGTGAAGAAAAATTTTATAAGCGGAGGGATTCTTGTTGCTTTTGCAGTTATTCTTGTTGCGCTTTGCAGCAGAATTAAACCCGTAATAAAGGAAACCGGAGGATTAGAGGAAGAAGTTGAATTACCATTTAAGTTAGGGGTTGTTCTTCCGGCAGATGAAACGGAAAATTATACGAAAGTGCATATGGACGCTATTATTTCTGCCGCGCAGACTGCAGGAATTTCAGGGGAGGAAATTGTCTGGAAGGAACGCACGGAAGAAGGGGATGCAAAAGGGGCGGCAGAGGAGCTTGCGGAAGAAGACTGTACCATGGTGATTGCCGTGTGCAGCTGCCATGCAGGGGAGATGGCGGAGTTTGCCGGGGAAAACCCGCAGGTTCGTACAGTTGCAGTCACGGATACTGAGCTGTTTTCGGAAAGCGAGAATTTTTATACCGCACAGCTGGATACAAAGGAAGCATGCTATATCGCAGGAGTGACTGCAGGAATGAAGTTAAAGGAGATGCATGAAAACGGTAAAATTCCAAAAGGAAATTACCAGGAAGACGGCAGACTGAAAATCGGATACGTGGCAAAATACGATGAGGAACGAAGCGGGACTGAGTACCAGGAGTTTCTGCGGGGAGTCCGCTCGGAATTTTACAGGGTTACCATGGAAATCCGGTTTACCGGGGTGCGGACGGACCTGGATGCGGAAGCGTCTGCTGCTGATACGCTGGTACGCAGCGGCTGTATTATGATAGGCTCCAATACAGAGTCTGAACGGGTACTGGATGTTGTGGCGCGTGCACGGGAAAATGGAAACCGGGTATACGCCGTTGGAACCCATGACAGCATGCCGGAAGATACCAGCGCGGAATGCATCGGCATTGTGAAAGACTGGACGCAGTATTACCATGAACTGTTTGCGGCAGTTGCGGCAGAACAGGAGATTCCGTCTGTCTGGAAAAAGGGATATGCAGACGGGGCTGTTACCGTACTGCAGGATAAAAAATAATCTGTGTACTACTCTGTTGTTGACAAATTTTCGCTGTGTCCATATAATGAATGTAATGCACGCTCTGCGGGGGTATCCAAAGGGCAGGTACACGAACGAAAATAAGGAGTATGGATTATGGAAAATGAATCAGTTTCCAGGAATTTTATTGAGCAGATTATTGAGAAGGACTTGGCAGAAGGACGTTGTGAGGCGGTTAAGACAAGGTTTCCACCAGAGCCGAACGGTTATCTTCACATCGGGCATGCCAAGTCCATTCTTTTAAATTACGGACTGGCAAAAAAGTACGGCGGGGAATTTCATTTCCGGTTTGATGATACGAATCCGACCAAAGAGAAGACAGAATTTGTAGAATCCATAAAAGACGATGTCAGATGGCTTGGCGCGGACTGGGGGGATAACCTTTTTTACGCATCTGACTATTTTGACCGGATGTACGAGGCAGCAGTCACGTTGATTAAAAAAGGCAAAGCCTATGTTTCCGACCTGTCTGCGGAAGAAATCAGAAAATACCGCGGTACACTGACAGAGCCGGGGGAAAAGGATCCCGGAGCAGACAGAAGCGTGGAAGAAAACCTTTTGCTGTTTGCCGCCATGAAAAACGGGGAATTTGAAGACGGAAGCAAGGTACTGCGTGCAAGGATTGATATGTCCAGCTCCAATATCAATATGCGTGACCCGGTGCTTTACCGTGTGGCGCATCTGACACACCATAATACGGGCGACAAATGGTGCATTTATCCCATGTATGACTTTGCGCATCCGATTGAAGATGCCATAGAGGGGATTACCCATTCCATCTGCACCCTGGAGTTTGAGGACCACAGACCGCTGTACGACTGGGTGGTGACAGAGCTGGGATACAGAAATAGTACAGAAGGGACGCCGAAGCAGATTGAGTTTGCGAAGCTTTACCTGACAAATGTGGTGACCGGGAAACGCTATATTAAGAAACTGGTAGAAGAAAAAATCGTGGACGGGTGGGACGATCCGAGGCTTGTTTCCATTGCAGCACTCAGAAGGCGCGGTTATACCCCGGAGTCCATCCAGAATTTTGTGGAGCTGTGCGGTGTTTCCAAGGCAAACAGTTCCGTGGATTATGCAATGCTTGAGTACTGTATCCGTGAGGACTTAAAACTCAAACGGAAGCGTATGATGGCAGTACTGGATCCGGTCAGGGTTGTGATTGACAATTATCCGGCAGGACAGACCGAGCAGCTTACCGTGGATAACAATCTGGAAAATCCTGAAATGGGACAAAGGCAGGTTCCGTTTACGCGCGAACTCTACATCGAGCGTGAAGACTTTATGGAGGAGCCGCCGAAAAAATATTTCCGTATGTTTCCCGGAAATGAAGTCCGTCTCATGAATGCATACTTTGTGACATGTACCGGGTGCGAGAAAGATGAAAACGGAAAAGTAACAGTGATTCACTGCACCTATGATCCTGAGTCCAGAGGGGGAAACAGCCCGGACGGACGCAAGGTCAAGGGAACCATCCACTGGGTTTCAGCGGAGCATGGAAAAAAAGTAACCGTTCGCCTGTATGAGAATCTGATTAATGAGGAGCTTGGCGTTTATAATGAAGACGGAAGCTTAAACCTTAATCCGGATTCGCTTACCGTATTAACGGACTGTGTTGTGGAGCCGGAGCTGCTTGAGGCGAAAGCATATGAAAGCTTCCAGTTTGTGCGCAAAGGGTTTTTCTGCGCTGACTGTAAGGATTCCATGCCGGGACAGCCGGTATTTAACCGTATCGTGTCAATGAAGAGTTCATTCCGGCTGCCCGTGTAAATCATTTTGTGAAGCGAATTTCCAAATGATTTGCCATAAAAATAAAAAATAATTAGGGAGAAAATTATGGGTTTTTTATCAGGATTAGAGAAATTTGGTTTGGGAAAAATTAATAAGGAAAGTCTGTTTGAGGATGATGACAAGGCACAGGAGCTTTTAGAGAAAAAGAAAGAGGCGGAAAAGGAAGCAGCGGCGAAACAAAAGACTGAATACAAGGAAACGGATTTTCTTCTGTTTAAAACGGTGCACTGTCCGGTATGTGATGAATCATTCCGTACACGCACTGTTAAAACAGGAAAAGCCAGAAGACTGCAGCCGGATTTTGACCTGCGTCCGCGTTTTTCCAATATAGATACGAACAAATATGACGTGTCTTCCTGCCAGAACTGCGGATATACCGCAATGCACCGTTATTTTCCGCATCTGACAAAAGGACAGATTACGCTGATTAAGGAAGAGGTATGCAGCAAATTCCAGGCTCCGGAAAATGCTTCGGAAGAACAGCTGGACGCCTATACATACGAGCAGTCCATTGACCTCTATAAGCTTGCGCTTTACAACACAGTGGTAAAAAAAGGAAAAACAAGCGAAAAGGCATATGCCTGCCTGAAAATTTCCTGGCTGTACCGCGGATGGCTGGAAGAGCTGGAGCAGCAGGGAATCACAGACGGCGAAGTTGTGGAAAACTGCAAAAAAGAAGAAGCCGAGTATTATGAGGAAGCCTATGAGGGACTGGTTAAGGCAGTTGCATCCGAAAGCTTCCCGATGTGCGGCATGGAGGAAAGCACAATGAACCTTCTGCTTGCCAATATGGCGTATAAGCTTGGAAAAATAGATGTGGCATCCAAGCTTGTATCTTCCATTCTGGTGGCGCCGGCAGCGTCCCATCAGGCAAAGGACCGTGCAATGGATTTGAAAGAAGAAATACTTAAGACGATTCATAGCGAAAAGGGAGTGGCGGAGTGAGCATATTTAATGTAGAATTAATAAAAACGGTCGATGACAGCTATGAAATTGAAATTGGCTATGACCTGATGAACCGTCTCATCGAGGATCTGGAAACGGGACTTCTCGGTAAAATCAAAAAACTGTCTGTAATCACTGACAGCAATGTCAGGGACCTGTATGCCAAACCCATAAGCGAGCGGCTGGTGCAGTCGGGGTATAAGGTTGACATGTTTGTTTTTCCGGCGGGGGAAAAGAGCAAGACCAGGCAGACCAAGGAGCGGATAGAAGACGCGATGCTGGAAAAGGGCTACCGCAGGGACTGCGCCGTACTTGCAGTCGGCGGCGGCGTGGTAACGGATCTTGCGGGATTTCTTGCCGGTACCTATGGAAGAGGGGTTCCGTTTATTAATTATGCAACAACACTGCTTGCTGCAGCCGATGCGTCGGTTGGCGGGAAAACCGCGGTGGATACGCCGCTTGCAACAAACTTGATCGGGCTGTTTAACCAGCCGCAGAAGGTGTATCTGGATATCGCGGCGTGGAAGACGCTTCCGCGCAGGGAGATGGCGAGCGGACTGTCGGAGACGATGAAACATGCATGCCTTGCCAGCCGTGACATGTTTGAATTTATAGAGGAACACCTCGACGACATCTTCAGCTATAAGAGATTTGCCTGCGAATATATTGCAGAGAACAACTGCAAGATTAAATATGCCGTTGTCATGAAGGACGAACGGGAGAGCGGTCTTCGGGAAGTGTTAAACCTTGGTCATACCGTAGGGCGTGCCATTGAGGCCGTCAGCGGTTACCGCCTGCTTCACGGTGAAGCGGTTGCCATCGGCATGGCGGCGCAGGTGATGCTTTCAGCAAGGCTTGGATACATGACAGAGGAAGAAGCGCTCCGTGTAACTGCGCTTTACGAACGTGCCGGGCTTCCGGTCACAATCCCGGACTACATAGACCGCGAAGCGCTGGTAAAAAAACTTTACACCGACAAAAAGGTGCGCGACGGAAAACTGCGTTTTGTATTACAGAAGGGAATCGGCGATGTTGTGGAATTTTCACCGGGCGTATTTGCAAAACCGCTGGAAGAGTCCCTTGCGCGTGAAATCATTATGGAATTATAACAGGACTTGTTGTATATTCGTTCGGCAGAACCTCATTGCACTGCAGGGAAATAACACCGCGGTAAAGGCTGGCGGCATAAAGGTCTTTTTCAAACAGCTGCAGGGCGTTCGGATGAAGGATTTTTGAAGCATCCGCAACCTTGGTTACAAGGGGGACGGGTGCTTTTTTGCTGACGGCGGAAAGAAGCGGCGACGCTTCTTTTTTAAATCCAAGAATCCGCAGGTATAAGATGCCGTTTCCGCCCTGCAGCCTTTTGTAGTCATCTTTTGTGATTCCAAGCAGGATATGCAGCAGTACCCTGCATACACGGGTGTAAGTGACATCCCTGCTTTTTAACAGCGCGGCAAAGGAACGGAAGCCCAGATACTGCCAGAGTTCATTCCGGATTTTTGCAGAGAGTGCCGGGGTACAGTCCGCAAACTTTTCATAGCCGGATTCCTGCAGTGAAAGCAGCCGTTCGTAAAGAACCGCGGAAAATGCATCCATATCCGCAAGCTGTCCCCTTCTCCGGGCATTTACCAGGGACATCAGGCTGCTGTAGGGAACCCTGCGAAAGAGCATGGGATACAGAAGAAACGGTGCGCGTACATTAAATGCACGCTGGCGTACAGCCGTGGCTGAAATAAATTCCGTATGGACGTCTGTGCTGTAGTAGCCTGCCCCCACCCTTGGGATGGCGCACCCGCACAGTTTTCTGCTGTGGGTTTTGTTCCAGACGGCAATGGCTTTTTCGTATTCCAGGGCAAGAATGTTGTTGGGGCTGGAGAGAAAATCTGCGATTTCCTCCCGGTCCCAGGTATATAAAAACTCGCAGAGCGCCTCCTGCCTTGCCTGCGGGTAACTGCAGCCCTTTTTCAGGGCGTCCGAAACCATATGGAAAAAACAGTCGGATTCCTCAGTCAGTGCAAAAACAAGTGCAGCCATCAGTTCTTCATTCTGTGTTTCGCAGCCATAGCAGATGATGTCTGCCCCGGCTTTTCCCAGAAGCTCCACGCCGGAAACGGCAAAATATTCCGCAGAGGCGCAGGCGGCAGTGACCGGAAGCTCAATCACAAGGTCGGAGCCGGATAAAAGGGCGGCTTTTGCGCGTGTATGCTTGTCTAAAATGGCAGGCAGGCCGCGCTGCACAAAATCACCGCTCATGGCAGTGATCATATAGTCTGCATTTGTCAGTTCCCTGGCCTGTTCCATCTGGTAACGGTGTCCGTTATGAAACGGATTGTATTCTGCAATGATTCCTGCGGTTTTCATGGTCTGCCCCCTTTTGGCGAATATCTTTATTCCTACAACAATAACACAGATTTTCCCGAATTTCTACTTGTATACCGGATAAATTCTGTTTATAATAAAATGCAGGGCATTTAAAAATTACCAAAAAATACAAAAAAAGGGAGATTGCATTTATGAACGTTTTAGTAATTAACTGCGGAAGCTCTTCCCTTAAGTACCAGCTGATTGAATCAGCATCAGAAGCAGTACTTGCCAAGGGCTTGTGTGAAAGAATCGGAATTGACGGCAGACTGGTATACCAGAAAGCCGGACTGGATAAAGAAATTACAGAGGCTGCCATGCCTACCCATAAAGAAGCCATCCAGATGGTGCTGGACGCACTTCACAATCCAGAGAGCGGCGCTGTGGCAGACCTGTCTGAAATCGGGGCTGTCGGACACCGTGTGGTACACGGCGGGGAAAAGTTTTCCGGTTCTGTTGTACTGACAGATGAAGTATTAAAGGAAATTGAAGCCTGCAATGACCTTGCGCCGCTTCATAATCCTGCAAACCTGATTGGAATCCGTGCCTGCAGGGAACTGATGCCGGGTGTGCCGATGGTCGGGGTATTTGATACGGCATTCCACCAGACGATGCCAAAAAAAGCATACCTTTACGGACTTCCATATGAGTATTATGAAAAATACAAAGTAAGAAGATACGGCTTCCACGGAACCAGCCACAGCTTTGTATCCAAAAGACTGATTCAGTTTCTGAATCTGGATGCTTCTGCTTCAAAAGTAATCGTAGCACATCTTGGCAACGGCGCATCCATCAGTGCTGTTTTAAACGGTGAATGCGTGGATACCTCCATGGGACTGACGCCGCTTGAGGGACTTGTCATGGGAACCCGTTCCGGGGATATTGACCCTGCCATTATGGAGTTTATCGCTAAAAAAGAAAACCTGGATATTACGGGCGTCATGAACGTATTAAACAAAAAATCCGGTGTCGAGGGGCTTTCCGGCGTGTCAAGCGATTTCCGTGACCTTGAAAAGGCTTATAACGAGGGAAATGAACGCGCGGTTTATGCCTGCGAGGTATTTGCCTACCGTGTGGCAAAATATATCGGTTCCTACGTGGCCGCCATGAACGGGGTGGATGCGATTGCATTTACTGCCGGAATCGGGGAAAATACCAGCTTTATCCGTGAAAAAATACTGGCATACCTGGGATATCTCGGCATTACCATGGACGAAGAGGCAAATCAGGTGCGCGGGGAGGAAAAGGTGATTTCCACACCGGATTCCAGGGTGACGGTCTGTGTCATCCCGACGAACGAAGAGCTTGCCATCTGCCGTGAGACGGTCGCACTGGTATAAAAAAAGTTGTTGACAAAAGATGGCACGGTATGTATAATTGTTTAGGTGTGAATAGGAGAGAATTGTGAAAATTGACCTTTCAATGATTGCAAAGTCCATAAACGAGGAAACCGAAGCAGAGGTGGAGATTTCACTTGACATGTTTCGTTCCAGACTGGGAAATTTTCCTATTACAGAAAAAGCACCGGTAATGCTTCATATCAGCAATGAAGAGAATGCAGTGGTACGGATATCCGGCACTGTATCGGTTACGGTGAAGGTTCCGTGTGCGAGATGTTTAGAAGAGGTTTTTGTACCGGTTCGTTTTGACATTGACAAACAGCTGCGGATTGCAGGGGAAACAGATGCATGTACGCTGATTGATGATGAGATGGAAGAAACGGATTACCTGCATGGATTTGAACTTGATGCAGACCAGCTCATTCATGATGAGATTCTTTTGAACTGGCCGATGAAAGTGTTGTGCAGGGATGACTGCAAAGGAATTTGCAGAGTCTGCGGGATGAACCTGAACAAAGGAGCCTGCAGTTGTCCTGAAACTGAGCCGGATCCAAGAATGGCTGCAATCCAGGATATATTTCACAAGTTTAAGGAGGTGTAAACAAATGTCAATTTGTCCAAAGAATAAATCTTCTAAGGGTAGAAGAAACAGGAGAAGAGCAAACTGGAAGATGACTGTTCCGACCCTGGTCAAGTGCAGCAAGTGTGGCGAATTAATGGTTCCTCACAGAGTATGCATGAACTGCGGATCATATAACAAGAAAGAAATTATTCCGCAGGATTAATTTTGCAAGATTAAGGCTTTCCGCAATCTGGAAAGCCTTTTTTTATATTAATAGAAAAGCAATATTTAAGGGAAGATGTAAAAAGCGATTGATTTACAGGGAGAGATATAGTATATTCTCTAAGTAGATGAGTGAGGAGGAAATTATGGAGGCAGATACCAAAAAGCAGGACGGCCTGACAAAGGTTGCAGTGGATGCAATGGGCGGCGACAATGCCCCCGCAGCCGTCGTAAAGGGAGCTGTGGAGGCGGTTTCATCCCGCAGCGACATTAAGGTTTTTCTGGTTGGCCAGACAGACGCCATTCAGAAAGAACTGGACAGGTACCAGTATCCGGGCGCACAGATTGAAATTGTGGAAGCTCCGGAAGTCATTGAAATGGCGGAACCGCCCGTACAGGCAGTCCGTAAAAAAAAGCAGTCATCAATTGTAATCGGCATGAATATGGTAAAGCAGAAGGAAGCAGACGCATTTGTTTCCGCCGGAAGTTCCGGGGCAGTACTTGTGGGCGGACAGACAATTGTCGGGCGGATTAAAGGCATCAAGCGTGCGCCGCTTGCACCGATGATTCCGACCGAGACGGGTGTTTCCCTGTTAATTGACTGCGGCGCAAATGTGGATGCAAGAGCTGAGCATCTCCTGCAGTTTGCCCAGATGGGTTCCATCTATATGGAGAACGTTGTGGGAATCAAAAATCCCCGTGTGGCGATTGTGAATATCGGCGCGGAGGAGGAAAAAGGGAATGCCCTCGTGAAGGAGACGTTTCCGCTTCTTTCCGCATGTAAGGAAATCAATTTTGTCGGAAGCATTGAGGCACGGGAAATTCCGCGCGGCGGTGCTGATGTAATTGTCTGTGAGGCGTTTGTCGGAAACGTCATTTTAAAGCTTTATGAAGGGCTCAGCTCCACGCTGGTCGGCGTAATCAAGCAGGCAATGCTCAGTACCTTAAAGAGTAAGATCGGTGCGTTTCTTGCTTTACCTGCATTAAAAAGCAGACTGAAGACATTTGATGCCAGCGAGTATGGCGGGGCGCCCCTGCTGGGACTGAACGGGCTGGTGGTAAAAAGCCACGGCAGTTCCAGTGAAAAGGAAATCACAAATTCAATTTACCAGTGTGTGACGTTTCGGAAAGAGAACATAGGCGAAATTTTCAAAGAAAAAATTGCTGACTCAGGGAAAAGTAAAGAGGAGTAGAAAGGAAATCAAAAATGGAATTAGAAAAGCTGAAAAAAATTATTGTGGAAGTACTGAATGTAGAAGAGAACGACATTACGATGGACACGACCTTTATTGATGATCTGGGAGCTGATTCCCTGGATGTTTTCCAGATTATCATGGGGCTTGAGGAAGAATTTGATATTGAGATTCCAAATGAACAGGCAGAAAAAATTGTTACGGTTTCTGATGCAGTGGAACAGATTAAAAATGCGCTGAATAATTAAGGCAGGGTTTTTAAGGAGTCCGGTACGCGGACTCCTTATTTTAAAAAGGAGCAAATGACATGACAGATTTAAGAGCATTTCAGGAAAAAATCGGATATGAGTTTGACAACAGGAACCTGCTGTTACAGGCGCTGACCCACAGTTCCTATGCAAACGAAAAACATATGAGAAAACTTTCTGACAATGAACGGCTGGAGTTTTTAGGGGACGCGGTTCTTGAGATTATTTCCAGTGATTATTTATTTGACAACTATCCAGAGCTGCCGGAAGGGGAGCTGACGAAGCTTCGGGCAAGTATTGTCTGTGAACCGACGCTTGCACTGTGCGCCTCAGAGATGTCCCTGGGGGATTTCCTTCTTCTTGGAAAAGGGGAAGACCAGACAGGCGGCAGAAAACGCAAATCTATTTTATCGGATGCGCTTGAAGCAGTCATCGGGGCGATTTATTTGGATGGTGGTTTTACTAGTGCAAAAGAGTTTGTGTTAAAGTATATCCTGACCGATATCGAGCATAAGCAGCTCTTTTATGATAGCAAGACTATCCTGCAGGAGGTTGTGCAGGGGGAACATGAACAGCTGACCTATACGCTGACTGCGGAATCGGGACCGGACCATAATAAGAGCTTTACCGTGGATGTGTGCGTCGGCGATAAAATACTTGGAACGGGAACCGGCCATACCAAAAAAGCAGCAGAGCAGGAGGCGGCATACCAGGCGCTTCTTATGATCCAGGGGAAAGGGACGGGGCATGTATTTAAAAAGCATTGAAGTACAGGGCTTTAAGTCCTTTGCAAACAAAATAGTATTTGATTTTCACCAGGGCATCACGGGAATCGTCGGACCAAACGGAAGCGGAAAAAGCAATGTTGCGGATGCGGTGCGGTGGGTGCTTGGTGAACAGTCGGTCAAGCAGCTGCGCGGTTCTTCCATGCAGGATGTCATTTTTGCCGGAACAGAAAACCGGAAACCGTTAAGCTATGCGTATGTTGCCATTACACTGGATAATGCCGACCACAAGCTTGCCATTGATTTTGAAGAGGTAACGGTGGCAAGGCGTCTGTACCGTTCCGGGGAAAGCGAGTACCTGTTAAACGGAAACCCGTGCCGTTTAAAACAGGTGTCAGAGCTTTTTTACGATACCGGTATCGGAAAAGAGGGGTACTCCATTATCGGACAGGGACAGATTGACCGGATTTTAAGCGGCAAGCCGGAAGAGCGCAGGGAGCTGTTTGACGAGGCGGCAGGAATCGTAAAATTTAAAAAACGTAAGGTGACCGCACAGAAAAAGCTGGAAAACGAAAGGGAAAACCTTGTCCGTGTCAACGACATTCTTGCAGAGCTGGAACGGCAGGTGGGACCGCTGGAGCAGCAGTCTGAAAAGGCAAAAACCTACCTGAAGAAAAAAGAAGAATTAAAAGAATATGATATCAATATGTTTCTGCTGGAAACAGAGCGAATCGCCGGCGAATTAAAAGAAGCTGATGAGAAATTCCGGATTGCGGACGAACAGCTGAAAGAAAGCAACCAGGCACACGAAAAAATCAAGGAAGAATATGAAAAGCTCGGACAGGACATGGAAGATATGGATGAAAAAATCAATTCCATCCGTGAAAACATCAACAGTACTTCCATGATGCGTGAAAAGCTGGAGAGCCAGATTCAGATTTTGCAGGAACAGATACATACGGCGGAAATGACGGACGAGCATTTACAGAGCCGCCTGGATGCCATCGAGCAGGAAAAAAGCGCGCGTCTTGCTGAAAAAGCAGGCTATGACGCCGAAAAGGTGAAGCTGGATGAAAAGCTGACGGAAATTGAAAAACAAAAAGAAGCAGCGCAGGAGAAACTTGCCGAAATCCAGAAAACCATTGCAGAATGCAATGCCGGAATGGAAAGCGGTCAGAAAGAGCTGTATGAGCTGTTAAACAACAAAGCTGAAATCCAGTCAAAGCAGCAGCGTTTTGATACCATGCTCGAACAGATTGCCATCCGTAAGGCGGAACTGGGAAAACGCCTGCTGGACAGAAAAACGCAGGAGTCGGATTTAAATGCCGTACTGCAGGAATACCAGAATGAATACAACAGGGTAAGCCAGTCCATTGGAGAGTTAAAGGAACAGGAAGACGGGCTGCTGAAAAAAGAAAAAGACTGGAAGTTTAAGCGTCAGGAAAACAGACGGCTGTTTGAAGAGAAACAGACGCAGTACCATAAAAAACAGTCAAGGCTGGAATCTTTAAAAAACATTGCGGAGCGTTATGACGGTTATGGAAACAGTATCCGCAAAGTCATGGAGCAGAAAAAAGACCATCCGGGTCTGCTTGGCGTCGTATCCGACCTGATTCAGGTGGAGAAAAAATATGAAACGGCAATCGAAACGGCACTTGCCGGAAACATTCAGAACATTGTAACCGAGGATGAAAAAACGGCAAAGGAAATGATTGCGTTCTTAAAAAAGAACCGCGGGGGACGTGCCACGTTTTTGCCTCTGACCAGCGTAAAGGCAAGGGCAAATCCCAAAAACGAAGCGGCATTAAATGAGCCGGGAGTCATCGGAACGGCAAACCAGCTGGTCCGCTGTGAGAAAAAATATGATGAAGTCGCGGCTTATCTGCTGGGACGCGTGCTTGTGGTGGAAGATATCGACCATGCGCTTGCCCTTGCGAAGAAAAACCATTACAGCCTGCATATGGTGACGCTGGAGGGCGAATATTTAAGTCCGGGCGGAGCCATGACCGGAGGCGCATTTAAAAATTCCTCAAACCTTCTTGCCAGAAAGCGTGAGATTGAAGAGCTGGAGCAGGAGGTTTTATCGATTTCCGAAGAAATTCAGGAATTAAAAGACCGCAGGGAGGATATTACCACTGCGCTTGAATTAAATGCGGATGAACTGGAAAACGTAAAGAATAAGCTGCAGGAACAGTATATTCTGCAGAATACAGCAAGGCTGAATGTGGAGCAGGCAAAGCAGCAGCGGGATAAAAGTGAAGAGATTTTCTCCGGACTTATGGGCGAAAAGGAGCAGATGGAGAACCAGATTGCAGAAATTGACAGCAGCAAAAAGCAGATTCAGGGCGAAATCGAATTTTCCGGCAGACGGGAGCAGGAGATTAATGAGGAATCCGAAAAGTTCCAGAAACAGCTGGAGGAACAGGGGCTTTTGGAAAGCAAAGCCAGCGGGGAACTCTCAAAAATCCAGCTGGAACAGGCGAATATCAGCCAGAGCGCAGAGTTTACAACGGTCAATATCGAGCGTATTAACGGGGAAATCGAAAAGTTTGAGGCAGAGAAAAAGGAGCTTCTGGAGAATGCCAAAAATTCCAAAGAAGACGCCGAAAAGAAGCGCAGGGACATTGAGGAAATCCAAAAGACCATTGCAGCTTCTGCAGATTCCCGCGGCGGAATGGAAGCCGAGTTAAAAGAAAGCGTTGCGAAAAAAGAACAGATGTCAGCGGATTACCGCGGATTTTTCCAGAAGCAGGAGGAGATTTCCGCAAAGTGCAATGACCTCGACAAAGAAATTTTCCGCTTAAACAGCATAAGGGAAAAGCTAAAAGAGGCAGGCGAATACCAGAAAAACTATCTCTGGGAGGAGTACGAGCTGACAAAGCATGCGGCAATTGAACTGCGGAAAGAGGAATATGACGACCTTGCCGCACTCAAAAAGCTTGTTGCCGCCGTTAAGGATGAAATCCGAAAGCTCGGCACGGTAAATGTCAATGCCATTGAGGAATACAAAGAGATATCCGAACGTTATACCTTTTTAAAGGGACAGCATGACGACCTGGTGGAAGCGGAACAGACGTTAATCGGAGTCATTGAGGACCTGGACAACGGCATGCGCATCCAGTTTGCGGAAAAGTTCAAGGAAATCCAGAGGGAATTTGACAAGTCCTTTAAGCATCTGTTCGGAGGCGGACACGGCTCCCTGGAGCTGGTGGAGGATGAGGATATCTTAGAATGCGGAATCCGGATTATTGCACAGCCGCCGGGCAAAAAGCTCCAGAACATGATGCAGATGTCCGGCGGGGAAAAGGCATTAACCGCCATTGCGCTTTTATTTGCCATCCAGGCATTAAAGCCGTCGCCGTTTTGTCTTCTGGACGAGATTGAAGCGGCGCTGGATGATTCAAATGTCACACGTTTTGCCGGATATCTGAACAAGCTGACAAAAAATACCCAGTTTATTGTAATTACCCACAGACGCGGGACAATGACTGCGGCAGACCGCCTTTACGGAATCACCATGCAGGAAAAAGGAATATCCACGCTGGTTTCCGTAAACCTGATTGAGAACGATTTGGAGGAGTGATGCTGATGAGCGAAGAGGGAAAGAAAAAAGGATTTTTCAGCCGTCTGGTGGAAGGACTGACAAAGACAAGGGATAATATTGTATCCGGAATTGATTCCGTATTCCGCGGGTTTTCAAAGCTGGATGATGAATTTTATGAGGAGCTGGAAGAAATTTTAATTATGGGGGACCTTGGCGTGACTGCCACGGAAGCCATTCTGGACAAGCTTAAGGAAAAAGTAAAGGAAAACCATATTAAAGAGCCCGCAGAGTGCAAACAGCTGTTAATCGACAGTATCAGGGAGCAGATGCAGGTGGAGCAGACCGCCTACCGTTTTGAAAAGGAAACATCCGTGGTTCTGGTCATCGGCGTCAACGGCGTTGGCAAGACCACAACAGTCGGCAAGCTTGCCGGAAAACTGAAGGACCAGGGAAAAAAGGTAATTATTGCAGGCGCGGACACTTTCCGTGCCGCCGCAGGAAACCAGCTGAAGGAATGGGCAAACCGTTCCGGTGTGGACATGATTGGCGGTGCAGAAGGGGCGGACCCCGGAGCAGTGGTTTATGATGCGGCGGCGGCAGCAAAGGCAAGAAAAGCGGATGTACTTCTTGTCGATACCGCGGGACGCCTGCACAACAAGAAAAACCTGATGAATGAGCTTGGCAAGATCAACCGGATACTCGAAAAGGAATATCCGGATGTTTACCGGGAAACGCTTGTGGTACTGGATGCGACCACGGGCCAGAACGCACTGGCACAGGCGAGGGAATTTTCCGACGTTGCAAAAATTTCCGGTATCGTACTGACGAAAATGGACGGTACGGCAAAAGGTGGAATCGCTGTGGCGGTGCAGTCGGAGCTTCATGTGCCGGTCAAGTATATCGGTGTGGGAGAGACCATTGACGATTTACAGAAGTTTGATGCGGATGAATTTGTAAATGCGCTGTTTGATGTACAGAAAGAGGGGGAAGAAAATCATGCTGACGCTGGATAAATTTGAGGAAGCAAGTGAAAAGGTAAAAGAGGTCATACTGGAAACCAAGCTGGTTTACAGTGATTTCTTAAGCGAACAGACAGGAAACAAGGTTTATTTAAAGCCGGAAAACATGCAGTTTACCGGTGCATACAAGGTCCGGGGGGCGTACTATAAAACCAGCACGCTGTCCGAAGAGGAACGCGGCAGGGGATTAATTACGGCTTCCGCAGGAAACCATGCGCAGGGCGTGGCTTACGCGGCAAAATGCTATGGCTGCAAGGCTGTTATCGTAATGCCTACCACCACACCGTTAATCAAGGTAAACCGGACCAAAAACTACGGCGCTGAAGTCGTGCTGCACGGGGATGTGTACGACGAGGCATGCGCAAAGGCGATGGAACTGGCGGAAAAGAACGGATATACCTTTATCCATCCGTTTGACGACCTTGCCGTGGCGACCGGGCAGGGAACCATTGCAATGGAAATCTTTAAGGAGCTTCCGCTTGTGGAATATATTCTCGTTCCGATTGGCGGAGGGGGACTTGCCACAGGCGTATCCACCCTTGCCAAGCTGTTAAATCCAAAGATTAAGGTGATCGGTGTGGAGCCTGCAGGGGCAAACTGCATGCAGGCGTCGTTTGCCGCAGGCAAGGTAACGACTCTGCCGGAAGTGAATACCATAGCAGACGGTACCGCCGTAAAAACGCCGGGCAGCAGTATTTTCCCGTATATCCAGAAAAACCTGGACGATATTATTACCGTAACCGATGACGAGCTGATTGTAAGTTTTCTGGACATGGTGGAGAACCATAAGATGGTGGTTGAAAACTCCGGTCTTTTAACGGTTGCCGCATTAAAGCACCTGGATGTCAAGGACAGGCGGGTGGTTTCCATCTTAAGCGGCGGAAACATGGACGTCATTACCATGTCGTCAGTCGTACAGCAGGGACTGATTTTCCGCGACCGTATTTTTACCGTATCCGTGCTGCTTCCGGACAAGCCGGGTGAGCTTGCAAAAGTATCGCAGACACTGGCAAAGGAGCAGGGAAATGTCATTAAGCTTGAGCATAACCAGTTTGTTTCCACCAACCGCAATGCGGCAGTGGAACTTCGGATTACGCTGGAATGCTTCGGTACCAGCCATAAGAAGCAGATTATGAAAGCGCTTGAACGCGCGGATTACAAGCCGAAGATTGTAAGGACTGTTATTTAGTGTCTGAGGTGTCAAGAAAAAATACTTGACACCTCTTTTTTTCTGTGGTAGTCTTGTCTCTGGGTGATTGATGTGGAAGAAAAGCTGGAACAGACTTATTTGTATGACTTTTATGGCGAACTGTTAAACGAGCATCAGCGCCGGATTTATGAAAATATCGTGTTTGACGACCTTTCCCTGGGCGAGATTGCGTCAGAGAACGGAATCAGCAGGCAGGGTGTGGCAGACATGATGAAGCGCAGCAGAAAGAAACTTGCGGATTATGAAGACAAGCTGCACCTGGTAAAAAAATTTCTGTCAGTTAAGATGGCAGTAGAGGAAATCCACTGCCTGACCGAGGAGTTCCGCCAGTCGGGAAACGGACAGCTTGTGGAACAGATTAACGCGATATCAAATAAGATTTTAGAGGAGCTGTAGGATGGCATTTGACAGTCTTTCAGAAAAACTGCAGAACGTATTTAAAAATCTGCGCAGCAAAGGCAGACTGACCGAGGATGACGTAAAAACGGCATTAAAGGAAGTCAAAATGGCTCTTTTGGAGGCGGACGTTAATTTCCGCGTTGTAAAAAAGTTTATTAAGGACGTGCAGGAACGCGCCATCGGACAGGACGTCATGAACGGCTTAAATCCCGGCCAGATGGTAATCAAAATTGTAAACGAGGAAATGGTAAACCTTATGGGTTCCGAAACCACGGAGCTTTCCTTCCGTCCGGGAAAAGAACTGACAGTTATCATGATGGCGGGCTTACAGGGCGCCGGAAAGACAACGACCACGGCAAAGATTGCCGGAAAGCTTAAGGCAAAAGGAAAGAAAACACTGCTTGCCGCCTGCGATGTTTATCGTCCGGCAGCGATTGAACAGCTCCAGATTAACGGGGAAAAGCAGGGCGTGGAAGTATTTTCCATGGGCGATAAAAACAGGCCTGCGGACATTGCAAAGGCAGCCGCAGAGCATGCAAGGAAAAACGACTGCAATGTACTGATGATAGATACCGCCGGACGTCTTCATGTGGACGAGGAAATGATGGAGGAGCTTGCCGAAATCAAAGAGGCGGTGGATGTGTTCCAGACCATTCTTGTGGTGGACGCCATGACCGGACAGGATGCGGTAAACGTCGCATCGACGTTCAATGAAAAAATCGGCATCGACGGCGTGGTGCTTACCAAGTTAGACGGCGATACCAGGGGTGGGGCGGCGCTTTCCATCCGTGCCGTGACAGGAAAGCCGATAATCTACGCCGGAATGGGCGAGAAGCTGTCGGACTTAGAACAGTTTTATCCGGACCGTATGGCGGGAAGAATCCTTGGAATGGGCGATGTGCTTACGATGATAGAAAAAGCACAGGAAAACCTGGACGAGGAAAAGGCCAAAGAACTCGAACAGAAAATGTTAAAAAACGAGTTCGATTTTGATATGTACCTGGAATCCATGAGCCAGATGAAAAAGCTGGGAGGACTTTCCAGCCTGATGGGAATGATGCCCGGCATGGGGGCGAAGATGCCTGAAATTGATACGGACGAAGCAGAAAAAAGCATGAAGCGGATAGAAGCAGTCATCCATTCCATGACCCCGCAGGAGCGCGCCAATCCAAACCTCCTGAATCCGGGCAGAAAAAACCGTATCGCAAAAGGCGCCGGTGTGGACATTTCAGAAGTAAACCGTCTTGTCAAGCAGTTTGAACAGACGAAAAAAATGATGAAACAGATACCGGGCATGGGAAAGAAAAAAGGCAGGCGCGGCGGTTTCGGAGGGATGTTTAAGGGTTTCCCGATGTAGTATGCAGAGATTCTGTAAAACAGAACCTTTGATATAAATAAAACAAACCAGGAGGTGAAAAGAAATGGCAGTAAAGATCAGATTAAGAAGAATGGGACAGAAGAAAGCTCCTTTTTATAGAATCGTGGTTGCAGACTCCCGCTCACCAAGAGACGGAAGATGTATCGAGGAAATCGGAACTTATGATCCAACCAAAGATCCCAGCGAATATCATGTAGATGCTGAACTGGCAAAGAAGTGGTTATCCAACGGAGCACAGCCTACAGAAACTGTTGCAAGAATCTTCAAGTCAGCCGGTATCGAAAAATAAGAAATGAGCTGATGTTCATTTACGAGGTGTGTAATGAAAGAATTAGTAGAAGTAATTGCAAAATCACTCGTTGATTTTCCGGATGAGGTAGTTGTCACAGAAACAGAAAATGACAAAACCACTATCTTAAAGCTGCAGGTTGCACAGTCCGACATGGGCAAGGTAATCGGAAAACAGGGACGCATTGCAAAAGCAATCCGTTCCGTGGTAAAAGCAGCAGCATCCAAAGAAGACAAAAAAGTTATTGTGGATATTATACAATAATAAGAGTAACAGTCAGGCATGGCGCCGGACTGTTACATTTTTTATCAGGAAATATTTAAAGTAAAGGCAGAAAGCGGATAACATGAAAGATGATTTATTGCAGGCAGGTGTGATTACAACCACGCACGGCGTGCGCGGGGAGGTCAAGGTATTTCCGACAACGGATGACCCGGCACGTTTTAAAAAATTAAAAAAAGTTCTGGTGGATACCGGAAAGACACAGACAGAGCTTGAAATTGCAGGCGTAAAATTCTTTAAAAACATGGTAATTTTAAAATTTAAAGAATACGACAATATCAATGATGTGCAGTACCTGCGCCAGGCAAAAATAATGGTGACAAGGGACCAGGCAGTGAAGCTGGAAAAGGACGAGTATTTTATCGCGGACCTTCTGGACATGAAAGCCGTATCTGATGAAGGCGAGGATCTCGGAGTAATTGCTGATGTACTCCAGACCGGGGCGAATGACGTATATATCATAAAAAAAGAACAGAAGAAAGACCTTCTTGTCCCGGCAATCAAGGACTGCATAAAAAATGTGGATATGGAACAGAAAGTCATGACCATCCACTTACTTCCGGGACTGCAGGAACTATAGTTTAAGAGGAGAAAAGGAAAATGGCAAGATTTGTAATTCACGAAGTGTTAAACCAGCCGGATGATTTTGTTAGTTATATGATGAATGATTTTCTGACAAAACACGGCTTTTCCTATGTGGAGTTTAAAGGCCAGATGGTATTCCGCGCAGGCGGCGGCTGGTTTGAAATGCCGAAGTTTCTGGTATGGAACTACCAGAACGGGGTACTGCACCTGGAAGCATGGGCAAGGTACCTGATTCTTCCGGGCGTATACAGTAAGGAAAAAGACCTGGAAGGCTTTTACGGTATCGTTGTAAAGCAGGCATACAAAAACGATATTATCCAGCTGGTCCAGCTTTTGCACCAGCCGGTTGCAGGCGCAGGACAGGCAGCCGCAGGACAGGTACAGCAGCCGGTGATGGTACAGGGAGTGGATACGGTAAGATATGCAAACTTCGGACTGGGATTTGGAATTTTTGCCCTTGCCATCAGCTGGTTTATGGGCTGGTTCGGACTGTTTTTTGGTATTATGGCAATTATTTATGCAAACAAGGGAAGAACCTCTGCCAAACGGGGAAGGGCAACGGCAGGACTTGTGTGCGCCATTATTGCGGTGGTTATTTCGTGTTTGTGGATATTCCTGGTTGCCGCGAATATATTTCTCAGGTAAAGAATAAACAGCAGTTGGAGCATTTATGAATTTTCACATACTGACACTTTTTCCGGAAATGGTTATGCAGTCACTTATGACAAGCATCACCGGACGGGCGGTAAAACAGAATAAAATCGGAATCGAAGCCGTAAACATCCGTGACTACACAAAAGACAAGCATAAAAGGGTGGATGATTACCCGTACGGCGGCGGCGCGGGGATGTTAATGCAGGCGCAGCCGGTATATGACGCCTGTAAAAGCGTGCTGCAGAGACTGCCGGAGGGGAAAAGACGCGTGATTTATGTTTCCCCGCAGGGCGTGCCGTTTACCCAGCAGATGGCGCAGGAGCTGGCGGAACATGATGACCTGCTGTTAATCTGCGGGCATTATGAGGGCGTTGACGAGCGCGTGCTGGAGGAGGTCGTAACAGACGTTATTTCCATCGGGGATTATGTACTTACGGGCGGGGAGCTTGCCGCAATGGTCATCGTGGATGCCGTGGCACGCCTGGTTCCCCATGTGTTAAATAATCATCAGTCGGCGCAGACGGAATCGTTCCACGGAAACCTGCTGGAATATCCCCAGTATTCCAGACCGGAAGTCTGGCATGGGAAGTCTGTTCCTCCGGTGCTTCTGTCCGGGAATAAAAAGGAAATTGATATCTGGCAGAAACATGCCGCCATACAGCGCACAAAAGAGCGCAGGCCGGATTTGTACCGGCGTTACAGTGAACTGGAGGAATGCAGAAAAATCCTGATGGAAAAGAAGCTGCACCATACGGACATGACCGAGCTGGTAAACAGGGGGCGCGCCGTTTTCGTATTCAGAAACGAAAAGGAAATTTTATTAAAGGACAGGGAAAGCGGAATTTATTTTCATACAGACCTGAATCTAAAAGGCGAAGGCTCCGCGTCGGAGTTTGACGCATTGTTTACGCAGAATCCGCAGGCGCCGCTGCGGCTGCACCAGCAGCACATCGCAGAAATGCTGCAGGAAAAATATGCATATTCAACCAAAGCGTGCTATAGGCAGATGGTTTATACGCGCAGGGAAAAACTTCCGGTTTCGGGGCTGTATTCCATAAATGGAAAAACGGACGGCAGGTATGAAGTACGGCCGCTGGATGCAAAAGAGGCATGCCTCCCCGAAATATGCGGTCTCAAGGATGAATTTCCCGAAATGGAAAAACAGATCAAAAAAGGCTGTGTTTACGGATGTTTTCTGGAAGGAAAACTGGCAGGCACGATGGGAATCTGCAGCGACGGCAGTATGGGAATGCTGTTTGTACCGGAAAAATACCGCCGGAACAAAGCGGCGGCGGCGCTTGAAACATATCTTATCAACCATATGCTGGAACAGGGAATGGTTCCGTTTATCCAGTTTATGGAAAAAGACAGCGCAGTTTTTGCCCTGCAGGAAAAGTTAGGGCTTAGTCAGGCGAAAGAGCGCGTATTCTGGCTGGAAAGGGAATAAAAAGGCTTGCATTTTCGCCCGGACTGTGTTAATTTATTATGGTGTGAAAAAGTTGACGGTCCGCTTTTGCGTATGCTGCATTAAGAACGTCAGATAAATTAGGAGGTCACAAAATGAACGCAACAGAAATTATCAGAAGCATTGAAGCAGAGCAGTTAAAGGCCGAGCCGCCGAAGTTTAACGTTGGTGATACCGTTAAGGTTTACGGTAAAATCAAGGAGGGAAACCGCGAGCGTATTCAGGTTTTTGAAGGAACTGTAATTAAAAAGCAGAACGGAAGCAACCGTGAGACTTTTACCGTACGCAAGCTTTCCAACGGCGTTGGCGTGGAAAAAACATGGCCGTTACATTCTCCGAATGTAGAGAAGGTTGAAGTTGTCCGTATGGGTAAGGTTCGACGTGCAAAACTTTTCTATTTAAGGGACCGTGTCGGCAAGGCTGCCAAGGTAAAAGAAAAAGTAAAATAATTTTGCGTCAGGGAGCTGGTACATTGTACCAGTTCTTTTCTGATATATCAGAAATTTAAAACTGGAGATGATATCTTGCGAAGAACTAGTGGTTTAAATTTTAATAAAAGAAGAAAAAAAATTAATATACCGCTTTTAAAGGAAATAGCATCCTGGGTAATATCCTGCCTGATTGTGGTAGTCATTGCCTATACCCTGGTGCGTTTTTTCGGACTGCGTACAAGTGTTGTGGGAAACGCCATGGCAGAAACGCTTGAAAACGAAGAGCAGATACTGGTAAACAGTTTTGTCTATATGGTGAAGGAACCAAAGCAGGGGGATGTGGTCGTTTTTCTGCCAAACGGCAATGAAAAATCCCATTATTATGTAAGACGTGTCATGGCATGTCCCGGTGACAGCGTGTGGATTCATGACGGCGCGCTGTATGTCAACGGTGAAATATACAACGAGGATATTTCCGTGGCTTCGATTGAGGATCCGGGAATTGCAGAAGATGAAATCACGCTGGAAAACAACGAGTATTTTGTTCTGGGTGATAACCGCAATAACAGTGAGGACAGCCGGATGGCAAATATCGGAAGCATCCACAAAGAACATATTATCGGGAAAGCATGGTTCCATTTTAATAAAATTACGGATATGGGATTTATCCATTGATACATAGGGAGCATCCTGAAAATAAAGAAAGGATAAGCCGCGGACCGGCGTGTGTTCCGCGGCAGAATATAAATATGAATTACCAGTGGTATCCGGGGCATATGACGAAGGCAAAGCGCCAGATGAAGGAAGACATCAAACTGATTGATATTGTTATCGAACTGGTGGATGCGAGAATACCGTTTAGCAGCAGGAATCCGGATATTGACGAACTTGGAAAAAATAAATACCGGATGATTTTAATGAATAAAGCAGACCTTGCGGATAAAGAGGCAACGGATGAATGGGCGTCATACTTTAAAAAACAGGGATATTATGTGGTAAGCCTGGACGCCAGAAAACGAAACGGAATGAAATTCATTACGGACATGATTATGGAGGCATGCCGGGAAAAAATCGAGCGCGACAAAAAACGTGGAATTAAAAACCGTCCGGTCCGTGCCATGGTGGTCGGGATTCCGAATGTCGGCAAATCCACGTTTATCAATTCCTATGCCGGAAAAGCATGTGCAAAAACCGGCAACCGTCCCGGAGTAACCAAGGGAAAGCAGTGGATCAGGCTGCATAAGGATGTGGAGCTTCTGGATACGCCCGGTATTCTCTGGCCGAAATTTGAGGACCAGAGTGTAGGGCAGCGGCTGGCGTTTATCGGCTCCATGAACGATGAAATACTGAATACGGATGAACTGGCAGTACAGCTGATTGGTTTTTTAAAGGAACAGTATCCGCGTACCCTCACAGAGCGTTACCAGGTTGGCACAGACGGCACGGAAGCGGATATACTTCTGGAAATAGCAAAGGTCCGTAACTGTGTGTCAAAAGGAAATGAGCTGGATTACGGCAAAGCCGCCGCATTGTTAATTGATGATTTCAGAAGCGGCAGGCTTGGGAGGATTACACTGGAGAGACCATAAAGTAAAGCTGTGGGTATGACATATGATAAGTGAAAAAAAGATAAGCGAAATTAAGGCAGAGCTGTCAGAATGTCCGGATGAAAAGCTTCCGGAATTTATCAGCTTCCACGAAAAAGATGAACGCGCAGGGGCAAAGAAGCTTGTGGAAACTGCAGGGAAGCGGTATGAAAGGCTTCTTGCAGAAAAGGCGCGTACCGAAACATTAAAGAAATACGAAAAAGAGTACGATAATTATACATATATATGTGGAATTGACGAAGTGGGCAGGGGACCGCTTGCGGGTCCGGTCGTGGCTGCCGCTGTGATTCTGCCGAAGGACTGCGGGATTGTAGGCATTAATGATTCCAAAAAGCTTTCCGCCAAAAAACGGGAGGAACTATACGAAATCATTATGGAGCAGGCAGTTTCCACGGGAATCGGTATGGCAGGACCGGAAAGGATTGATGAAATCAATATCCTGCAGGCGACTTACGAGGCAATGCGCGAAGCGGTTGGAAAGCTTTCCCGGACACCGGATTTGCTGTTAAATGATGCGGTAACAATTCCGGGACTGTCCATGAAGCAGGTGCCGATTATCAAAGGGGATGCAAAAAGCATTTCCATTGGTGCGGCGTCTATTATTGCAAAGGTCACCAGGGACCGGATGATGGAAGCTTATGAGGACATTTATCCGCAGTACCATTTTGCCGGCAACAAAGGCTATGGAAGTGCAGAGCATATCCAGGCGCTGAAACAGTTCGGTCCGACACCGATTCACAGAAGATCGTTCATCAAAAATTTTCAATAAAATATCAGAATAAAAAGGGGGTAATGACTGTGCAGATTTCAGACTGGATGGGACAGTACCGGCAGACGAAAACGCCGGAACAGGGCAAACAGGCAAAAATCACCGGAACAAAAGGTGTGGAAAATCTGGCGTCCTCCCTGCGTTCCCTGACAAAAGGAAATATATTCGAGGGAACGGTCAGCTCCATGAAAAACGGGAGGGTGACGCTCGCGCTTTCGAGCGGACAGCAGATCAGTGCGCGTGTGGATGGAAAGGTTTCCATTAACGTGGGGGAATCCATGTTTTTTCAGGTGAAATCAAACGATGGCGTCCAGATTGCCATCCGTCCGTTTGTTTTGGACGGCACGAGCGGTAATTATACGCTGATGCAGGCGCTTACGGCGGCGGGGCTTCCCACAGAACCGGATTACCTTTCCATGGTGAACCGCATGATGCAGGAACAGATGCCGATTGACAAGGGGAGCTTAAACCAGATGGCAAGGATTGTAAACGCCAATCCTGATATTGATGTGCAGACCATTGTGCAGTTAAACAAGCTGGGAATTCTGGTTACAAGGGAAAATGCCGTACAGTTTGAAAATTATCTGACAGACCGGCAGGCAATCACGGCGGAGCTTGACAGCTTTATGGAGGAGCTTCCAAAGGCGCTTGCAGCCAAAGAGCTTCCGGTGGGGCAGATGCGCGGGATGGGCAAGGAAGTGCTTTCCATCCTGACGGAAAACCTTCCGGATATTCCGCAGGATGCCGCTTTGCAGGATGCCGTTTTGCGGGATGCCGTTTTGCGGGATGCCGTTTTGCGGGAGCCGTTTACGCAGCAGCCGGGGGAAACAGACACACTTGTGGATGCGCTGAAGGCAGCAGTGACGGCAGAGACCGCAGGGGCGGCGGAAGCTGCAGAAGCAGCCGGGGCGGCAGAAGAAGTCAGGGCGGCGGAAACAGCACAGACTGCAAAAGGTGCACAGGCAGAACATGCGGCAGTGGAAACGGACCGGATGCAGAACCTGCCAAGGCCGCAGATTCCCCATACGCTTGGGGCGCTCTTTGATGATGTGCAGCTGAAAGAATTAAACCAGATGATCGGGAAGCTTCTGGGAATCGAGGAAACGGCATATGGCAGGGACAGCGGGGCAGCGGAGGTTTTAAAGGACCTGCAGCAGGTTCTGGGAGACCATTTTTTTATGGAGAGAGAACCGCTTCACAGACTGTTTTCCTCGAAACAGTTTGCAGCCCTGCTTAAGGATTCCATGGAGCAGCAGTGGTTAATCAGTCCGAAGGAACTTTCCGAAAAGCCGGAAATACGGCAGCTTTATGAGCGTCTGGACAACCAGATGCAGCGGCTTATGCATGCCGTGGGCCCGGCAGGTCATGAGAATACCAGTTTTGCACAGGCTGCTTCTGATATCCGCGGAAACTTGGAATTTATGAACCAGATTAACCAGATTTACACTTATGTACAGATTCCTCTTAAAATGTCCGGGCAGAATGCAAGCGGGGAGCTTTATGTCTATACGAACAAGAAAAACCTTGCCGAAAAAGACGGGGAATTAAGCGCATTTCTTCATCTGGATATGAAAAGCCTGGGACCTACGGATGTGTCAGTGCGTCTTCTGGGACATAACCTGGAAACAAACTTTTACCTGGAAAGTGACGAGGCATACGCCGTCATCGAGAAAAATATCCCGGTACTGGAGGCAAAGCTGGCAAAAAAAGGCTATCACTGCAAAACAACTGTTATCAACGAAAAAAAGCATGTAAATTTTGTAGAGGATTTTCTGAAAAAAGACCAGCCGTCGGCAGGAAAGCTGCACAGGTATTCCTTTGATATGAGGGCATAGATATGGCAGATAATAATTTTAAACCTTACCAGTTTGGTAAAATTACAGGGGGAACACAAAAAGGCGGCGTAAAAAAAGGGACAGAAGATAAAACGGCTGTGGCAATTGCCTATGAGCCGGGCGAGGCGGCGCCGAAAATTCTTGCGACCGGTAAAGGAAAAGTTGCAGAAAAAATAATAGAAACGGCAAAAGAAAATGATGTTCCCACCTATCAGGACAACCAGCTTGCAGACACCCTTTCCAGACTGCAGATTGGGGACATGATTCCGCCGGAGCTGTATGAAGCAGTTGCAGAGATTCTGGTGTTTGTGGACGATATGGACCGCCTGAAATCCAAGGTGGATATGGCAAGGAACGGGGGACGTTCATGAACAAACGGCAGGTGGGAGCGGTCCGGGAAGCGGAAGCGGCGGCATATCTGTCCGAAAACGGCTATCAGGTTCTGGAAATGAACTTCCGCTGCCGGACAGGCGAAATTGACATAATTGCAAAGGACGGGGAATACCTCTGTTTTGTAGAAGTCAAATTCCGTTCCGGGACGGACTATGGTTCGCCGTTTGAAGCTGTCACATATAAAAAACAGCAGAAGATTATCCGTGTGGCGCAGTATTATATGCAGGTACACGGTTATACAGCGGATACCGCGTGCCGTTTTGATGTGGTGGCAGTGGAAAAAACCAAGATTACACTTCTTAAGAATGCTTTTGGAATTTAGACATTTGCAGGAGAAATTTATGATGGATTTTAAGAAAAAAGACAGCCGGCAGGTACTTGAAGTCAGGGAGGGGAATATTCCGCTCCTTTCTTATCCCCTTCTGGAGAAAACCGGGATTGTGGAACACGGGTTTACCACACGCTGCGGCGGTGTGAGCAAAGGATGTTTTGAGAGCCTGAACCTAAGTTTTTCCAGGGGGGATGACCCCGGGGCAGTGACAGAAAATTTTAAACGGGCTGCCGGGGCATTCGGCTGCAGCATTTCTGATATTGTATGCTCCGACCAGACCCATACCACAAATGTGATGCGTGTGGACCGTTCGTTTGCGGGCATGGGGGTTACCAGGGAAAAAACATATCAGGATATTGACGGACTGATTACCAATGAGCGTGGACTGCTGCTGGCGACCTTTTATGCAGACTGTGTTCCGCTTTTTTTTGTGGATCCTGTACATCACGCCATCGGACTTTCCCATTCCGGCTGGCGGGGAACCGTGGAACGGATGGGGGCGGTCACGCTTATGGCGATGTATATGGAGTTTGGCACCATGCCGGAGGACGTTTATGCGGCAGTGGGACCGTCCATCTGCCAGGACTGCTATGAAGTCAGTGAGGATGTCATGGAAGCCTTCAGCCGGGAATTTAAAGGGCATGAGAAGGAAATACTGGTATCAAAGGGAAACGGAAAATACCAGCTCGATTTATGGAAAAGCAATGAAATCGTATTACGGGAGGCAGGCATTACAGAAGGGCATCTTGCCGTGACAAATATCTGCACCTGCTGTAACCACAGTCTTTTGTTTTCCCACAGGGCAAGTCATGGAAAACGCGGAAACCTGGGGGCGTTTCTGATGCTGCGGGATTCAGGGGCCGCAGGTTTATAAAGATTAAGAATTTCATAAGAAATAATTACACAGTTATTAAATTCCTGTACCTGAATCTATGTTAAACTATGTAATATTCTCCCTGAGGGGAATACTGCCAGATAGGAGGAACTGTTTTGATTCAGCCGGGTTACAGGGATGCGAGACCGATCTATGAACAGATAAAAGACGGAATCCGCAAAATGATTTTATCAAATGCCATAACAGAAAACGAGAAGCTGCCGCCGGTGCGCCAGCTGGCATTAAAGCTTGCAGTCAATCCGGCTGTGGTGGAACGTGCATACTGCGGACTGGAGGAGGGCGGTTACATTTATGCCGTGGAACAAACAGGGGAATATGCAGTTTCCGCTGCCGCAGGATGCAGAAAGCAGAAACTGCTGGATAACTTTGACTGCGTGGTTCTGGAACTTCTTGGGCTGTCCGCAGCGGCAGATGAGCTGGCGACGCGCGTACATACACTGGCAAATGCGGCGGATACTACAGATTAAGGAGAAAAAACTTGATTGAAGTAAATAATCTGATAAAGAAATTTGATGCATTCTGCGCGCTTTCCGGTGTAAACATGCAGGTGGAAAAGGGAGCGGTTTACGGTCTGGTAGGGCCGAACGGAGCTGGAAAATCCACACTGATCCGCCATCTGACCGGTGTTTACAGACAGGATGCAGGAGAGATTTTTATTGACGGCGAACCGGTTTATGAAAACCGGAAAATTAAGGCGGAAATTTCATGCATCCCGGATAATCCGTTTTATTTTCTCCAGGCGGACACGCTGGAAATGATGCGTTTCTACAAAGGAATTTATCCCGCTTTTGATGAAAAGAAGTTTTACAGGATGCAGGAATTTTATCCGGAAATAGATATCAAACGCAATATCCGCAAGCTCTCAAAAGGGATGCAGAAGCAGGTGGCGTTCTGGCTTTCCATCTGCTGCCAGCCGAAGCTTCTCGTGCTGGATGAGCCGCTGGACGGACTGGACCCGGTGATGCGCCGGCAGATCTGGAGCATTCTGATGGCGGAGGTTGCAGAAAACCAGATGACAGTACTGGTGTCTTCGCATAATTTAAGGGAGCTGGAGGATGTATGCGACCACGTGGGGATTATGAACCACGGAAAAATCATACTGGAGCGTTCGCTGATGGAACTGCAGGGGAATATCAGTAAAATCCAGGTGGCATGTCCGACTGGAATGCCCAAGCTGTCACAGGATTTTGAGGTGCTTCACATGTCCAATATCGGACGGGTTTATACGCTTATCGTCAAGGGCAGTCCGAAGGAGGCGCAGAGGGCGCTGATGGCGGATGAAAACATGGCGGTTGTTGTGGATGTTCTCCCGCTGACGCTGGAGGAAATTTTTATCTATGAAATGGGAGGCCTGGGTTATGAGGTCAAAGACATCCTTTATTAATAAAACGGTTTTTAAAAAAAATATGATGCTCTACTGGCCGCTTGTCGTCTGTTACCTGGTTTACGGAATTGTCAAAGTTCCGGGAACGCTGTGGATGGGAATCCGGCAGCAGGCGTCAGCTGGATATGCAGAATGCCTGACGGGCAGCCTGAATCTGGAATCAGATTTTTATGCCGCTGCCGTTATGGCGCTGATTAGCGGAATGCTGCTGTTTGGTTATCTTTTTAAGGCAGAGAGTGCAAATATGATGCACGCGCTTCCGGTTACCAGGACAGAGCTTTTTTTTACCAATGTATTCAGCGGGTTTTTCTTTCTGTTTGTACCGCAGATACTTGTCTTTCTTGTTACAATGCTGGTAAGCCTTTCACACAGGATTACACAGGTGCAGTATATCGGTATCTGGCTGCTTTCCGTGATGGGCGTTTCGTTTTTTCTGTTTGCAGTTGTCTGCTTTTGTGCGGCGTTTACCGGACAGCTGTTTGCGTTACCGGTCTATTTTGTTGTGGTAAACTTTCTGGCGCTTGGGATTTCAACCGGCGTGCGTGCCGTGATTTCATTTCTGGGATACGGAATCAGCTATAGTGCGACTCCGGAAGTTGTTCTTCTGCGGGTTCTTTCGCCGTTTGATTATCTGTGCAGCCATGTAAGCATCCGTGCTTATTATGCGGTTAATGAAAAGGGGGAATACGTTGTTTCTGCAATCCGTTATACCGGCGGAAATGTGGTGCTTGGATACCTGTTCGCCGCATGCATTCTCTATCTGCTGGCATGGTACGGCTATAAAAAACGCAGGCTGGAAAGCGCGGGAGACCTTCTGACGTTCCAGTGGGTGAAGCCGGTCTTCCGCTGGGGCGTCGGTGTCTGCATCGGCTATATGGCTGCCGCACTTCTTGCGGATTTTCTGCAGGTCGTATTTATTCCGGTTACCGAGATTCTGTTTTATGTGCTGGTAAACCTGTTTGCGTTCCTTGGATTTTTTATTGCGGAAATGTTTGTGCAGAAATCCTTCCGTGTTTTTACCAGAAAGAGGTTTCAGGAGTACGGACTGTTTTTTGCCTTTACCCTGGTAAGTTTCGCCGGCCTGCTGCTGACTTCCCGTCTGATGGAGCAGAACATTCCAAAGGAGGAACAGATTGCCGGTGCATATATTGAAATGAATTGTCCGGTTCAGTTTCTGGGGGACGATATCAGAAAAGTAACGGATTTACATAAGGAGCTGACAAGGAATAAAAAAGACTTCCGTTATGCGGAAAGCCTGGAGAATGATGCATCGGTATATATTTCCTACCGTCTGAAAAACGGGAAGTACATTTACCGTGAGTATCTGCTGCCTGCAGGTCTGGAAGAAAGCGTCCGGATATCCGAAAAAATTTATGAATATGAGATACAGCCGGAAAATTATATGCGGTATCTGGTTGGGTCAGATTACGCAGAAGTATCTGACATAACTGAGGTAAATATTGGCGGTCTGGATGAGGCAGGAGGATATGCCCATACAGTAAGAGGGGAAAAGGCAAAACGGATTTACCAGGCGCTTCTTATGGACATAAAGGCGAAAACTGTGCAGAAATACAATATCTGCAATTTTCTTGTGTGTCCGTTTGAGGAGTGGCAGCAGTATCCCACAGCAGCCATGTCCGTGGAATTTAAGCATTCGGACAAAGACTGGAAAAGCGTTTATGACCAGATGGATACATGGAATGCCGGGAGAAATACCGAATATTCAGGCGGTATGGAATCCGCTTCGGAAGTGGATGATAAAACCAGCGAATACCTGTATCTGGATTTTGGGGAGGACTGTGAGAACCTGATTCAGGCGCTGGTAGCTGAAAAGGTCATTGAGAGTGCCGATGAGCTGGATTTTTGCGCGGATTCGTATGAATAAATACAGATGGACTTTACAAGTTCCCCGTATTATTGTAAAATCAAGCAGGGTAGTACCTGCTTGTTTTTTTATGAGCAGCAACATGCAAAGGAAGTCTGCCGCTAAAGCGGCGCATGGGGCGCGCGGCGAGCAGGGGAAGATGAATCTTCCCTGCTCGATTTTTAAATCACAGGAAGAGAGGAAAGCGATGAGCAGACCAGTAGTGGCGGTTGTAGGCCGCCCGAATGTAGGAAAGTCCACACTGTTTAACAGACTGGCGGGAGAACGCATTTCAATTGTGCAGGATACGCCGGGCGTTACCAGGGACCGTATTTATGCGGAGGTGGACTGGAACGGTTATAGTTTTACCATGATTGATACCGGGGGAATCGAACCGGACAGTGGGGATATTATTCTTTCCCAGATGCGTGAGCAGGCTGAAATTGCAATTGCATCCGCCGATGTCATTATGTTTATCACGGATGTGAAACAGGGGCTGCAGGATGCGGATTCCAAGGTCTGTGACATGCTGCGCCGTTCCAGGAAACCGGTGGTTCTTGTTGTCAACAAAGTGGACAGCTTTGAAAAATACATGCCGGATGTTTATGAATTTTATAACCTGGGAATCGGGGAGCCTTATCCTGTTTCGGCGGCGTCCATGCTGGGACTCGGCGATATGCTTGATGAGGTGGTAAAATATTTTCCGGAGGAAGCGAAGGAAGAAGAATCGGACGAGCGTCCGAAGATTGCGATTGTGGGAAAACCAAATGTGGGCAAGTCCTCCCTCATCAATAAACTGGCGGGAGAGGACCGCGTGATTGTGTCGGATATTGCAGGAACAACAAGGGATGCGATTGATACTGACATTAAATACCATGGACAGGAATATGTATTTATAGATACTGCCGGCCTCAGAAGAAAGAACAAGATAAAAGAAGAAATTGAAAGATACAGTATTATCCGTGCGGTGACAGCGGTGGAGCGCGCCGATGTGGTTATTATTGTCATTGACGCTGTAGAAGGCGTGACTGAGCAGGACGCCAAAATCGCCGGAATTGCGCATGACAGGGGAAAGGGAATTATCATTGCCGTAAACAAATGGGATGCCATCGAAAAAGATAATTCCACCATGAAAAAACACACGGAACGAATCCGCCAGGTGTTAAGCTTTATGCCGTATGCAGAAATTTTATTTATTTCCGCTAAATCAGGACAGAGATTAAACAAAATATTTGAAATGATTGACCTTGTAATTGAAAACAGTACCATGCGTGTGGCAACCGGGGTTCTCAATGAAATCATTACAGAAGCGGTCGCCATGCAGCAGCCGCCGACGGACAAGGGAAGAAGCCTGCGCATTTATTATGCGACGCAGGTTTCCGTGAAGCCGCCGACCTTTGTGTTTTTTGTTAATGACAGGAGTCTGATGCATTTTTCCTATACCAGGTATCTGGAGAACCGGCTCAGGGATACCTTTGGGTTCCGGGGAACGGCATTAAAATTTATTGCACGTGAACGAAAGGAGGACAGGTAATGATTGCTGCAAGACTGTTGTCACTGCTGGCGGGGTATGTTTTCGGGCTTTTTCAGACAGCATATCTTTATGGCAGGACCAAAGGTATTGATATCCGTGACAAGGGAAGCGGCAATGCAGGAACAACAAATTCCATCCGGGTACTCGGCTGGAAAGCGGGGGCGCTTACATTTCTCGGGGACTTTTTTAAGGCAGTGCTTGCCGTGCTGCTCGTAAAGCTGGTATTCGGGGAAAGATACGCAGAATCCGTAAAGGTACTGGAACTGTATGCCGGATTCGGGGCAGTGCTTGGGCATAATTTTCCGTGTTACCTGCAGTTTAGGGGCGGCAAGGGAATCGCCTGCAGCGCCGGGGTGGTGGTTGCCGTCTGTCCGATGGCAGCGCCGGTCAGCCTGGTTTTATTTGTTGCGTCAGTGACGCTTACCAGGTATGTTTCCCTGGGTTCCATTCTTGCAATATGCAGTTTTCTGGTACAGGTTATTATTTTCGGACAGCTGGGATATCTGCATCTGGAAGGAAACCGGCTGGTGGAATTTTATGCCGTGTGCGCCTGCTTTACCGCGATGGCGGTCTGGAAGCACCGGGAAAATATCAGGCGGCTGTTAAACGGAACAGAAAATAAACTTGGAATGAAGAAGGAGAGTTAAAGTGGAGGCAGCAGTAATTGGAGCTGGAAGCTGGGGAATTGCCCTTGCGAAACTGTTATGTACCAATGGAAATGATGTAACCGTATGGTCGGTTATGGAAGATGAAATTGCAATGTTAAAAGAACACCATGAGCATCTGGATAAGCTTCCGGGGGTAAAGCTTCCGGACCAGATTACCTATACGACAGATCTTTCCGAGGCTGTTACAGGCAGGGATGTGATTGTGCTTGCCGTACCGTCCGTGTATACAAGAAGCACTGCAGAACAGATGGCTGAATTTGTTACGGAGGGACAGATTATTGTCTGCGTGGCAAAAGGAATCGAGGAACAGACACTTATGACGCTTTCAGAAGTGGTGGAGCAGGTCATTCCAAAAGCGGATGTCGCAGTGATGTGCGGACCGTCCCATGCAGAAGAAGTGGGTACCGGTCTTCCTACCACGGTGGTTGCGGGCGCAAGGCATAAAAAAACTGCTGAAAAACTGCAGGATTTATTTATGAACGAGGTGTTCCGCGTATACACAAGCCCGGATATGCTCGGCATGGAACTTGGCGGTTCCTTAAAAAACGTGATTGCACTTGCGGCCGGAATGGCGGACGGTCTCGGATACGGGGACAACACCAAGGCGGCGTTAATCACAAGGGGAATTGCAGAGATTGGCGTCCTTGCCGTAAAGATGGGGGCGCATATGGAAACCCTCTGCGGCCTGACCGGAATCGGCGATTTAATTGTTACCTGTGAAAGCAAGCACAGCCGGAACAGAAAAGCCGGTATGCTGATTGGACAGGGAAAGAGCATGCAGGAGGCAACCGAAGAGGTCAAGATGGTTGTGGAGGGAATTTATTCCGCAAAAGCAGCCCTTGCCCTTGCAGGAAAATACGGGGTGGAACTTCCGATTATCGAACAGGTCAACCAGGTACTCTTTGAGAACAGGCCTGCCAAAGAAGCTGTCAGGGACCTGATGATCCGGCAGAAGCGTGTGGAGCATCTGGACCTGGAGTGGGAGGAATAAAAACCATGGAAACAATCCGCATCAAGTACTTTACTGACCAGATTGAACCGCTGGACTATATTGACGGAAAGTCCGACTGGATTGATTTAAGGGCGGCCGAAGAGATGGTTCTTCACACCGGGGATTTTGCCCTGGTGCCGCTTGGCATCGCCATGGAACTTCCCGAAGGATACGAGGCGCACGTGGTTCCCAGAAGTTCGACATTTAAGAACTGGGGGCTGCTGCAGACCAACAGCATGGGAGTCATAGACGGCTCCTACTGCGGGGATAACGATATGTGGCATGTGCCCGTATATGCAACAAGGGATACGGTGATTCATGTCAATGACAGGATTGCACAGTTTCGAATTGTAAAAAACCAGCCGAAAATCCGGTTTGAAAAAACGGAACACCTGCATCATGCGGACCGGGGCGGATTTGGAAGCACAGGAATGAGTTAGCAGACAGTTCCCTTTCTGGGAATTACATAAAGGAGGATGATGCAATGGAAAACCGCATTGTAAAATTTTATTCAAAAGAAAGCAGCCAGCTGGCATTACATGCTATTCCGGGACATTTTGCGACCAGCCATTCCCATATTAATTATTATGTGGATGTGACAAGCCTTAAATCCAGGGTAAATGAGGCAAGGGAGGCGGCAAAGGTCCTGTATTCCAGAATGCCGAGAAACAGTTATGTTGACACAATTGTCTGCATGGACGGTACGGAAGTAATCGCGGCGTTTTTAAGCCAGGAAATCGAGCACGGGGGACTTCTGACTGCAAACCGGCATGAAACCATTTATGTGGTATCACCGGAAATCAACAACAATAACCAGATGCTGTTCCGCGATAATAACAAGCCTGCGATTTCAGGAAAACATGTGCTGCTGTTACTTGCGACAACAACAACCGGGGAGACCATCCGCCGGAGCCTGGAATGCATCCGTTATTACGGCGGCAGCGTTGTGGGAATTGCATCGATATTCAGTACCGTGGATTCCGTGGACGGTATTCAGGTGGAATCTTTGTTTAATGCACAGGATGTCATGGGATATGAGGCGTATGATGCGCATGACTGCCCGTTCTGTAAAAAAGGGCATCAGATTGAGGCAATGGTAAACGGCTACGGATATTCAAAACTGTAGTCCAAAACATGTGTTGTTTTTTCGTCAAACTGACAATAAGCTGTAAAAATATTTGGCGGTTTGACGGTGGTAAAAATGGACAGAGTTATGTATGATACTTGTATAAAGAACTGACAGGGGATGACCCCGGAGAAAACATATTAGGAGGATTTTACAAATGGCAAGTTTATCACTTAAGAATATTTGCAAAAAATATTCAAACGGATTTGAGGCAGTTAAAGATTTTAACCTGGATGTAGAGGATAAGGAGTTTATTATCTTCGTAGGACCATCCGGATGTGGTAAGTCAACAACCCTTCGTATGATTGCCGGACTTGAGGAGATTTCTTCCGGTGAACTGATTATCGATGGTAAGGTTATGAACGATGTAGAGCCGAAGGACCGTGATATTGCGATGGTATTCCAGAACTACGCTCTGTATCCGCACATGACGGTTTTTGATAACATGGCATTTGGTCTGAAACTCAGAAAAGTACCAAAGGAAGAGATTAAGGCAAAAGTAGAGGAAGCAGCAAGAATCCTTGACCTTGAGAAACTGTTAGACCGTAAGCCGAAGGCTCTTTCCGGCGGACAGAGACAGCGTGTTGCCATGGGTCGTGCAATTGTCCGTAATCCTAAGGTATTCCTGATGGATGAGCCGTTATCCAACCTGGATGCAAAGCTCCGTGTACAGATGAGATCTGAGATTGCATCACTGCACAACAGATTAGGCGCTACCATCATCTATGTAACACATGACCAGACAGAGGCTATGACGCTTGGTACAAGAATCGTCGTATTAAAGGACGGCGTTATCATGCAGGTGGATTCCCCGCAGAAGCTGTACAATGAGCCGAATAACTTATTCGTTGCCGGATTTATCGGTTCCCCGCAGATGAACTTTGTGGATGCAACCTGCGAGATTAGCGGTGACAGGGCTGTTTTACACTTTGGTGATTACTCAGTTACCCTTTCAGAAAACAAGTCCAAGAAACTGATTGAGGGCGGCTACAACGGAGCAAAGGTTGTCTTTGGTATCAGACCTGAGGATATTTCGGATAACCCGGAAATGATCCAGAAGAACAGCGACTGTGTTGTTGAATCTGACGTAACCGGATACGAGCTGCTTGGTGCAGAAGTACTTCTGTATTACACCATTGCCGGAACAAACATGACTGCAAGGGTTGATTCTGATACACCGGCACGTTATGGCGATCACATTAAGCTGGCATTTGACCCGGCAAAGATTCATGTTTTTGATAAGGAAACAGAGTTGACAATTACCAACTAGTTCGTTAAAATTATATAGTTGTAAATTATGAAACCGGGTGTGATTATTTACACCCGGTTTTATCACTTGTCATGTTTCCAGGGGAGAATTATGCTTTCAAATCAGAAGTTACAGAATTCGTTAGATGAAATAAAAGAAATCAGCCGGATGGATACTGCATTGTTCCATGCGAATGGGAAGCTGGCAGCTGATACACATGGGATAGAAATTAACCAGACACTGGAGCAGGTGGTACTGGAGTTTGCCGCATCCCTTGCCGAACGGCAGATATACCAGGATTACCATCTGTTTAAAGTAATTGTGGAAGGGGATACGGAATATATACTTGTGTGTCATGTACTGGATGATATTTCCGGTATCTGTGCACAGATGGCAGTGTGCCAGATCCGTAATCTTGTCATGAGCTTTGCGGAGCAGTTTGACCGTAATAATTTTATTCAGAATATTCTACTGGGCAACATGCTGGTGGTGGATATTTTCAGTAAAGCGAAGAAACACCATATCCAGGCGCTGCCGAGGGTCGTTTTTGTGATTCATACCGGAAACAAACACAATGAAGTGGCAATGGAGCTGGTGAAAAACCTGGCGGATATCCAGCGCGGGGATTTTGTCACCAGTGTGGACCAGCACAGTGTGGTACTTATCAAGGATGTTTCCCATATAAACGGGGAAAATATAGAGGAAGAGCTTGCAAAGACGGCCAGTTCCCTTGCAGATAATATTCATATGGAGGCAATGATTAAGGTCCGTGTCGGCTATGGGAATGTGGTAAACCAGCTGCCGGAACTGACGGAATCTTACCAGGAGGCGAGAATGGCGCTTGAGGTAGGACGGGTATTTTATGCTGAAAAGGATACGATATCCTATGGAAAGCTTGGAATTGGAAGACTGATTTACCAGCTTCCGATGAGCCTGTGCAGTATGTTTATAAAAGAAGTTTTTGGGGAGACAGTTCCGGAAATACTTGATGACGAGGAAGCGATGTCAACAATCAGTAAATTCTTTGAAAACAACCTGAATATTTCAGAGACTGCGCGACAGCTTTACGTACACAGAAATACGCTGGTGTACCGTCTGGAGAGGATAGAAAAAGCCATCGGGCTGGATATCCGTACATTTGAGGATGCAATGACATTCCGGATTGCGGTTTTAGTTCTCGCCCATATGAAGGATAATAATACAGATTGAAACAAGGAGCAGGAAGATGTCAGAATATGATGCAAGCAGTATAGCGGTTTTGGAAGGCCTGGAGGCTGTCAGGAAGCGTCCGGGAATGTATATCGGAAGTGTGACCACCAGGGGGCTGAACCATCTGATTTATGAGGTTGTGGATAATTCTGTGGACGAGCATCTGGCGGGGGCATGCGATACCATCTGGGTAACGCTTGAAGCAGACGGCTCCTGTACCGTGGAGGATAACGGACGCGGGATTCCGGTCGGTATGCATGCCAAGGGAGTATCGGCGGCGCGCGTTGTGTTTACCACGCTGCATGCAGGCGGTAAATTTGATAATAATGCATATAAAACGAGCGGAGGCCTTCATGGCGTCGGCTCTTCTGTCGTGAATGCACTTTCCACCTATATGGACGTGGAAATCAGCCAGGACGGATACGTACACCATGACCGTTATGCGCAGGGAAAACCGGTGGTAAAACTTGAAAACGGACTTCTGCCAAAGACCGGAAAAACCAAAAAAACAGGAACAAAGATTAATTTTCTTCCGGACCCGGAGATATTTGAGAAGACAAGGTTCCGCGAAGATGATGTAAAAAGCCGTATGCATGAAACGGCATACCTGAACCCGGAGCTTACCATAATTTTTGAGGACTGCAGAAAACCGGTAGTCGAACATATTGAATTTCACGAGCCGGACGGCATTATCGGCTTTGTCAAGGATTTAAATAAAAAGCAGGAAGTTCTGCATGATGTCATCTACTATAAAGGAGAGAGCGAAGGAATCCAGGTGGAGGCAGCGTTCCAGTATACGAGCGAGTTTCACGAGAATATCCTTGGCTTTTGCAATAATATCTACAATTCCGAGGGCGGGGCTCATCTGACCGGTTTTAAAACCGCGTTTACCACGATTATCAATTCCTATGCCAGGGAGCTTGGAAACTTAAAGGAAAAGGATTCTAATTTTACCGGAGCGGACGTCAGAAACGGCATGACGGCAGTTGTGACAATCAAGCATCCGGACCCGCGATTTGAGGGGCAGACAAAGACAAAACTGGATAACCAGGATGCAAACCGTGCTACTGCAAAAGTAACGAATGACGAGGTTCCCCTGTTTTTTGACAAAAACCTGGAAACCTTAAAAACCGTTATCGGCTGTGCGGAAAAAGCGGCAAAAATCCGCAAAGCGGAAGAGAAGGCAAGAACCAATCTTTTAACAAAGCAGAAATTTTCCTTTGATTCCAACGGAAAGCTGTCCAACTGCGAGAGCCGGGATGCTTCCAAGTGCGAAATCTTTATCGTGGAGGGAGATTCTGCCGGAGGCTCCGCCAAAATGGCAAGAAACCGTATGTACCAGGCGATTATGCCAATCCGCGGTAAAATCTTAAATGTTGAAAAGGCAAGTATTGACAAGGTGCTTGCCAATGCAGAAATTAAAACTATGATTAATGCATTCGGGTGCGGGTTTTCCGAGGGGTATGGAAACGATTTTGACATAACAAAGCTGCGGTATGATAAGATTGTAATTATGGCGGATGCGGATGTGGACGGGGCGCATATTTCCACACTGCTGTTAACGCTGTTTTACCGGTTTATGCCGGAGCTGATTTTTGAGGGGCATGTGTATGTTGCCATGCCGCCTCTGTATAAGGTAATTCCGTCCAGGGGAAAAGAAGAGTATCTGTATGACGACGCCGCGCTGGAAAAATACCGGAAAAAGCACACCGGAAGCTTTACCTTACAGCGGTACAAGGGACTGGGCGAGATGGACGCCGACCAGCTCTGGGAGACGACCTTAAACCCGGAAACCAGGGTGATGAAGCGCGTGGAAATCGAGGACGGACGCATGGCGTCCGATGTGACCGCAATGCTTATGGGAACAGACGTACCGCCGCGGAAAGCCTTTATTTACGAACATGCAAACGATGCAGACCTTGATATTTAGCAGGGAGGAAGAGTAAATGGAATCAAATATCATTCAGACCGAGTATTCGGAGCTGATGCAGAAATCATATATTGATTATGCCATGAGTGTTATTATTGCCCGTGCGCTGCCGGATATCAGGGACGGCTTAAAGCCGGTGCAGCGCCGTACACTGTATGATATGTACGAGCTTGGCATCCGTTTTGACAAGCCGTACAGGAAGAGCGCGCGTATTGTCGGTGATACCATGGGTAAATACCATCCGCACGGCGATTCCTCCATTTATGATGCGCTTGTTGTCATGGCGCAGGACTTTAAAAAAGGACTGCCCCTGGTGGACGGGCACGGAAACTTCGGTTCCATTGAAGGGGACGGCGCCGCAGCCATGCGTTATACGGAGGCAAGGCTCAAAAAGGTCACGCAGGAAGCGTATCTTGCCGACCTCGACAAGGACGTTGTGGATTTTGTGCCTAATTTTGATGAAACGGAAAAAGAACCGGCAGTACTTCCGGTCAAGGTTCCGAATCTGTTAATTAACGGTGCGGAGGGCATTGCAGTCGGCATGGCAACCTCGGTTCCGCCGCATAACTTCGGGGAAGTGATAGACGGGGTTATTGCCTATATGAAAAATCCGGATATCTCCACGGCGGAAATGATGCAGTATATTAAGGGACCGGATTTCCCGACAGGGGGCATTATTGCAAATAAGGATGACCTGCCTGCCATCTATGAATCCGGCATGGGAAAAATAAAAATCCGCGGAAAAATAGAAATTGAACAGGGGAAAGCGGGCAAAGAGCGTATGGTGATTACGGAAATTCCGTATACCATGATTGGAGCAAATATCGGCAAGTTTTTAAATGATGTCTGTAATCTGGTGGAAACAAAAGCGACTTCTGATATCGTGGATATTACCAACCAGTCCTCCAAGGAGGGTATCCGCATTGTTCTTGACCTGAAAAAAGGCGCGGATACGGAAGCCCTTTCCAACCTGCTTTACAAAAAAACAAAGCTGGAGGATACGTTTGGCGTCAATATGCTTGCAGTGGCGGACGGCAGGCCGGAAACCATGGGGCTGATTCCGGTCATCCGGCACCACGTACATTTCCAGTATGAAATTGCAACCAGAAAATACAAAACTCTGCTTGCAAAAGAACTGGACAAAAAAGAAATCCAGGAAGGATTAATCCGTGCCTGCAACGTCATAGACCTTATCATTGAAATTCTGCGCGGCAGCCGCAGTATTAAGGATGCGAAAGCATGCCTGACAGAAGGAAATACCGATAAGATTACGTTTAAAAACCCGTCCTCCGAGATTATGGCGCAGCAGCTGAATTTCACGGAACGCCAGGCGCAGGCAATCCTTGAAATGCGCCTGTACAAGCTGATTGGGCTGGAAATAGAAGCGCTGATGAAAGAGCATGACGAAACCCTTGCAAACATTGGAAAATATGAGGATATCTTAGGGCACCGTTCCTCCATGGCAAAGGTAATTATGAAAGAGCTTACCGGCTTAAAAAAAGCCTATGGCAGCGGCAGAAGAACCGTGATAGACAATTTAAAGGAAGCGGTTGTGGAAGAAAAGAAGCTGGAGGAAATGGACGTTGTATTTTTAATGGACCGTTTCGGCTATGCAAAAGTCATAGATACTTCTGTTTATGAGCGCAACAAAGAAACGGCGGATGCGGAGAACCGATATGTCTTTACCTGCAAAAATACGGACAGAATCTGTATTTTTACAGACAGCGGACAGCTTCATCTGTTAAAGGTGCTGGATCTGCCGTACGGGAAATTCCGTGACAAGGGAACGCCGGTGGACAATGTATGCAATTATGACAGCAGCAGCGAGGACCTGGTGTTTATTGCCAGCCTGGAAGAGGTAAGTAACAGCCGTCTGGTATTTGCCACAAAGCAGGCAATGCTTAAGGTTGTGGACGGAATTGAGTTTGCCGTATCCAAAAAGACCACGGCAGCCACAAAGCTGGGCGAGGGGGATATGGTACTTTCGGTCCGGATTCTGGAAGAAAACGATACCCTTGTGATGCGCTCGTCAAAGGAAATGTTTCTTCGCATTGAATGCGCGCTGATTCCGCAGAAAAAAAAGAGCGCTGTGGGAGTACGCGGCATGAAGCTTTCTGCAGGGGATGAATTAAAAAATGTGTATTTACTGCATGAAGGGGACAGTGAGGAGGCTGAGGTAAACGGCAAAACCGTATCCTTAAGCAGGCTCCATATCGGAAACCGTGATACCAAAGGTGTAAAGAAATAAAAATTATGGTTTACATTCAGGAAAAAATGCGGTAATATATGCAGTGTATTAAAAAATTTAAATGAAATGCAGAGTAGGTACCGAAGCGTTAAGTGCCCGGTGAACAGGGAGTTGTCACCGGGACGAAAAGACTGTTCTTGCGGTTTCGGTACCGCATCCCGCTGCTACATAAGAGCATTACCTCCTGTGTAGTGAAAAGGAAACTGCAAAGGAGGTATTATTATGTCAAAAATCAAAAACACAAAAACACTTACCACCTGCGCCATGCTGGTTGCACTGGCGGTTATTCTGGGATTTTTCAGAATTCCGGTCACAAACATCATTGAAATCCGGTTTGGAAGCCTGCCGCTTGCGGTTGCGGGTTCCTTTTACGGACCTGCGGTTGCGGGGATTGTGGGAGGAATTTCGGATATTCTTGCCTTTGCGGTAAAACCGACCGGGCCGTTTTTTCCGGGCTTTACCATTTCCTCCATTCTGTCTGCGGTAATTTTTGGACTGGTACTTAGACGGAAAAACCAGGATGTGACGGCATGGCGGATCATTCTTGCTGAAATTCTGCACACATTCCTGGTGGGGCTTCTGTTAAACAGCTATAATCTGTTTTTGCTCTACGGAAGTCCGGCAGGAACAGGCATGACAGGATATCTTGCTATTTTAAGTTCCCGTCTGTTAAAGGAGCTTGTGATGTTTCCGGTGAATACCGTGCTTCTTTTCATGGTATTAAAACCGCTGCGTTATGTGGAAAAATACGTTCTGCAGGATGCGCATTCATGAGCATGGATTACGGACAGGCAGAGGAATACTTAAAGAGCCTTCCGGTGTTTTCCCCCGCTGCGGTAACAGCCGGGGAGCAGACTATTAATTTAGACAGCATCCGTATTCTGTTAAAGCGTCTGGGCAGTCCGGAACAGAAGCTTGCATATATCCATGTGGCAGGAACAAACGGCAAAGGCTCTGTCTGTGCGTTCCTTAACAAGATACTGACAGAGTGCGGAATCAGGACGGGATGCTTTACTTCCCCTGCGCTGCGAAGTTTTACAGAGTGTATCCGTGTAAACGGCGCGGAAATTGAAAAAGCCGCCGCCGGGCGGCTTTTGTCCATTGTAAAGGAAGAGGCTGAGGGGATGCGTATGGACGGATACCGTTTTCCTTCCGAGTTTGAACAGATGCTTGCGCTGGCATTTTTGTATTTCACCGAACAAAACTGTGCTCTGGTAATTCTGGAAACCGGGCTTGGAGGAACATCTGACGCCACAAATGTCATTCCTGCACCGGAGCTTGCCGTGATTACTGCCATAAGCTTCGACCATATGCAGCTTCTAGGCAGCACATTAGCTGCCATTGCCGCACAGAAGGCGGGTATTATAAAAGAAAACACCACGGTACTGTCCGCTTTGCAGGAGCCGGAGGTGATAAATGTCATCGCAGATGCATGTGAAAAAACCTCCTCAGTCCTTACGATCGCGCGCCCTCCTGTCCGGACAGGGGGGAATCTCAACGGACAGACGTTTTACTTAAAGGAGCTGGGCAGCTTCCAGATACCGTTTGCCGCGGATTACCAGGTGGATAATGCAGTGCTTGCGATAGAAGCGGCATTACAGTTACAGAAAAAAGGTTATCCGGTGGACATGCAGTCCATCAGGCAGGGACTGCTCCATACCCGCTGGCAGGGGCGGTTTGAAATAAAAAGAACAGAGCCGCCGCTTATCGTGGACGGCGGTCATAATGTGCAGGGGATGGAGGCGCTGGCACGCAATCTGCGCAGGCTGTTTGGCGGCAGAAAGATTTATTTTGTGACGGGTGTTTTTGCGGACAAGCAGTACAGGGAAATGATGGCGGAGCTTCTTCCCCTTGCAGCAAAGTTTTTTACCGTCACCCCCCCGTCAGGACGTGCGCTGGACAGTAAGCAGCTGGCGGAATATTTACGCACGCAGGGCGCCGCGGCTGAGCCGGTCAGAAGTGTTCCCCTTGCCGTTTCCATGGCAGAAAAGGAAGCGGGAAATGCGGTGTGTGTGTGCGGCTCGCTGTCATTTCTGGCAGAAATTAACGATTACATAAAGGAGTAAACCATGAGGGCAGTTTTATTTGATCTGGACGGAACACTGGTTGATTCCTCCCAGGGAATCACAAGATCCGTACAGTATGCATTAAAGCATTTCGGGATTGAGGAAACAGATATAGCAAAGCTGTATTCATTTATCGGACCGCCGCTGTTTGAAAACTTTAAAAGGCAGTATCAGTTTTCCGACGAGCAGGCAGGGGAAGCAGTAAAAAAGTACCGGGAGCGTTACAATGAAACCGGCATCTTTGAATGCAGCCTGTATCCAAGGGCCGCGCACTGTATCCGGACCTTAAAGGGGGAGGGATACCTGATTGGACTCGCAAGCTCCAAGCCTGAAATCTTCTGCAAAAGGATTCTCGGACATTTTGGAATACTGGACTTGTTTGACGAGGTGGTGGGAGATACCATGGACGGAAAACGATCTTCCAAAAGGCAGGTGCTGGAGGAAATATTTGGCCGCTGGAGCCGGATTGAAAAGGAGTCCATGTGCCTGGTCGGGGATACTGTATTTGACGTCAAAGGCGCAAAGGAAGTGGATATTCCCTGCGTTGTGGTTACATACGGGTTCGGTGACCTGGAAGAAATGAAAGAGGCCGGTGCGGATGCCGTCTGCCACAGTATGGACGAGCTTCCGGAGGTTTTGGGGAAGCTGTTATGAAGGACGAGAGATTACCGGTAAAAATCTGGTACATTTTATATCCGTTCCTGTTTTATTATGCCGTGATGTTAAGCATTATGACGCTTTTGCAGATGGCAGCCGGGACGGGGAAGGAACACTATGTCCAGTGCCAGATGGCTGCGAGTTTTGTTACCATTTTTTTTATGCTGCCGTTTTACCGGCAGGATGCGGCTCTTTCCGGAAAGACAAAGGAAAAGCTTTGTGTGACAAAAGAGAAACTGTTTCATGTACTTGCGGCTGTGTTGATTACCATCTGTATTGGTACGGCGTTAAACAATATCATTTCCATGACGCCGCTGGTGGAGATTTCAAAAGGCTACCAGGAGGCGAATGAGGGATTTTACGGAAGCACGCTGGCGTTCGAGCTGGTTTCCTCGGCGGTATTTACTCCGGTTCTGGAGGAGCTGGTATTCCGGGGAATTCTGTTTACCCGGTTAAAAAGCATGATGCCGCGTGTTATGGCGGTCATTTTATCGTCATTCATATTTGCCGTTATACATTTTAATATTGTGCAGTTTATCTATGCACTGATGATCGGAATTCTGCTTGCAGTACTGATGGAGTGTGCTGGGAATCTGTATGCAGCGGCTGCCGGGCATATGGCAGTCAATGCCCTTGCCGTCCTGCGGACGGAAACGGGGCTGCTTGGGCAGACAGTGGCAGGAGATGTATTTTCCTGGAGCGTGTCACTGATATTGCTTGTTATAGGAATGATTCTGCTTTACATCTATATTTATTACCTGAAAAATACCAGAAAAATTGTGTGAAAAATAAAGAAAATTTGATTTTCCGATGTAGAACAGGCATAATTTTTGAAAAAAGTTTTCAAAAATTATGCATGTTATTGTTTATAAAATCCTTTTTAGAACAGAAAATAACCCATAATTATCTGTTTTAACTTCTTGTTTTTATTAGATGTCAGATTATCAGACTATTTAAAGAAAAAAGTGGTTTACAAGTGTGCGCGCATGGTAGTAAAATAAATAACAGTTAGAGATGAGCTGACGTTCAAAGGAAGGAGTAACAGATGAAAGCACAGAAAAAAGGATTATATGATCCAAGGTTCGAGCATGATAACTGCGGAATCGGTGCAGTTGTAAATATTAAGGGAATCAAGACGCACCAGACCGTTTTAAATGCGTTAAAAATTGTCGAGAATTTAAAGCACAGGGCAGGAAAAGACGCGGACGGCAAGACGGGCGACGGCGTGGGTATTTTATTCCAGATTTCCCACAAGTTTTTTAAGAAGGCTGTGAAGCCGCTGGGAATTGAGCTTGGGGAGGAACGGGATTACGGAATTGGAATGTTCTTTTTTCCGCAGGATGAGTTAAAGCTCAACCAGGCGAAAAAAATGTTTGAGGTCATTGTCAGCAAAGAGGGTATGGAATTTCTGGGCTGGAGGGAAGTACCGACTGTGCCGGAGAGTCTTTCCTGTAAGGCAAGGGACTGTATGCCGAAAATTATGCAGGCGTTTATCAAAAGACCGGAGGAAGTGGAACGGGGGCTGGATTTCGACCGCAAGCTGTATGTAGTACGGCGTGTGTTTGAACAGTCCAATGATGACAGTTATGTGGTTTCCCTTTCCAGCAGGACCATCGTTTACAAGGGAATGTTTTTAGTAGAGCAGCTCCGCCAGTTTTTCCCGGATTTGCAGGATGAGGATTATGAATCTGCAATTGCAACCGTGCATTCCAGGTTTTCCACCAATACCAATCCGAGCTGGGAGCGTGCGCATCCGAACCGCTTTATCGTACATAACGGAGAGATTAATACCATCCGCGGAAATGCGGACAAGATGCTTGCCCGTGAGGAAACCATGGCTTCCGGAAAGCTGCGCGGCGAGTTTCAGAAGGTGCTTCCGGTTGTCAATACCGAAGGCTCCGATTCGGCTATGCTTGACAATACGCTCGAATTTCTGGTAATGAGCGGCATGGAGCTTCCGCTTGCGGTTATGATTATGATACCGGAACCGTGGGCAAACAATGACATTATGTCACAGAAGAAGAAGGATTTTTACCAGTATTATGCAACCATGATGGAGCCGTGGGACGGACCGGCTTCCATCCTGTTTTCCGATGGTGACATTATGGGTGCGGTGCTGGACAGAAACGGACTCAGGCCGTCCCGTTACTATATTACGGATGATGACTACCTGGTTCTTTCCTCAGAGGTCGGGGTGCTTGATATCGACCCGACAAAGATTGTGGCAAAAGACAGGCTGCGTCCGGGAAAAATGCTTCTGGTGGATACCGTGGCGGGACGCGTCATAGATGATGATGAGTTAAAGGAAAAATATGCGGGTAAGCGTCCGTACGGCGAGTGGCTTGACAGAAACATCGTCATGCTTAAGGATTTAAAAATTCCAAACGAACGTGTGCCGGAATATACGGATGAGGAACGCCAGAGAATGCAGCGTGCGTTTGGCTTTACCTATGAGTCTTTAAAGGATTCCATACTGCCGATGGCAAAAAACGGTGTGGAAGGAACAGCCGCAATGGGAACGGATACCCCGCTTGCAGCGCTATCCGGAAACCGTGAGCCGCTGTTTAACTATTTTAAGCAGCTGTTTGCGCAGGTAACCAATCCTCCCATTGACTCAATCCGTGAGGAAATTGTGACCTCAACCACGGTTTATATCGGCTCAGCCGGAAACCTGCTGGAGGAAAAGCCGGAAAACTGCAAGGTATTACGCATTAACAATCCGATTCTCACCAATACGGATTTAATGAAAATCCGCAGCATGAAGGTGGAAGGATTTAAGATAGAAACGATTTCCATTATCTATTACAAGAATACCAGCCTGGAAAAGGCGATTGACCGGATGTATATTGAGGCGGACCGTGCGTTCCGTGACGGTGCGAATATCCTGATTCTGTCAGACCGCGGGGTGGACGACAACCATGTTGCAATCCCTTCGCTGCTTGCGGTATCCGCATTACAGCAGTACCTTGTAAAAACAAAAAAGCGTACTTCCCTTTCCCTGATTCTGGAATCCGGCGAGCCGCGCGAGGTGCATCATTTTGCAACGCTGCTTGGTTTCGGTGCAACGGCAATCAACCCGTATCTGGCGCAGGATACGGTAAAGCAGCTGGTAGACGAGCATATGCTGGATAAGGATTACTATGCGGCAATAGATGATTACAATCAGGCGGTAATCGGCGGTATTGTAAAAATAGCAGCCAAAATGGGAATTTCCACCATCCAGTCCTACCAGGGTTCCAAGATATTTGAAGCGCTTGGCATTAATCATGAAGTAATTGATAAATATTTCACCAATACGGTCAGCAGGATTGGCGGTATCGGCATTAAGGATATCGAAGATGATGTAAACCAGCTTCATTCCTCCGCCTACGATCCGCTGGGACTGGAAACGGATGTGACATTAGACAGCAAGGGACGCCACAAAATGAGAAGCGGCGCGGATGCGCATCTTTACAATCCGGCAACCATCCATCTGTTACAGCAGTCCTCCATGCGCGGGGATTACGGGCTGTTCAAGCAGTACACAAAACTGGTGGACGAGGAGCAGAAGCATACGAATATCCGCGGACTGATGGATTTTCATTACCCGAAAAAGGGCATCAACATCGATGAAGTCGAAAGCGTGGATTCCATCGTGACAAGGTTTAAAACCGGTGCGATGTCTTACGGCTCCATTTCCAAGGAGGCGCACGAAACGCTGGCGATTGCCATGAACAACCTGCATGGAAAGTCCAATACCGGGGAGGGCGGCGAGGATAAGGACCGCCTGACAATTGGAAAAGATGGACTGAACCGCTGTTCCGCAATCAAACAGGTGGCGAGCGGACGTTTCGGTGTAACGAGCCGTTACTTAACAAGCGCGCAGGAAATCCAGATTAAAATGGCGCAGGGCGCAAAACCGGGGGAGGGCGGACATCTGCCGGGCAAGAAGGTATATCCGTGGATTGCAAAGACAAGACTGTCCACACCGGGCGTATCTCTGATTTCCCCGCCGCCGCACCATGATATTTATTCCATTGAGGATTTGGAGCAGCTGATTTTTGATTTGAAAAATGCAAACAGGGATGCCAGGATATCTGTAAAACTGGTATCCGAGGCAGGAGTCGGAACCATCGCTGCCGGGGTTGCCAAGGCAGGCGCGCAGGTTGTCCTGATTTCCGGTTATGACGGCGGTACGGGAGCCGCGCCGAGCAGTTCCATCCATAACGCAGGACTTCCGTGGGAGCTCGGACTTGCGGAAACGCACCAGACACTGATTATGAACGGGCTTAGAAATAAAGTCAGGATTGAAACGGACGGCAAGCTGATGAGCGGTAAGGATGTTGCCATTGCGGCATGCCTTGGCGCGGAGGAATTTGGGTTTGCCACAGCGCCGCTGGTTACCATGGGATGCGTGATGATGCGCGTCTGCAACCTGGACACTTGTCCGGCAGGAATTGCCACACAGAATCCAAAGCTTCGGAAGCGTTTTGCGGGAAAGCCGGAATATGTGGAAAACTTCATGCGTTTTATCGCGGAAGAGCTTCGGGAATACATGGCAAAACTTGGCTGCCGCAGTGTGGATGAACTTGTGGGACGCAGTGATTTGTTAAAAGTGCGTGAGGATCTTTCCGAGCGCGAAAACCGACTGGATTTAAGCAACATTCTGCATAATCCGTTTGCGGGCAGCAGGCAGAAAGTTACCTTTGACCCAAAACAGGTATACGATTTTGAACTGGATAAGACAAAGGATATCAATGTGCTTTACAAGCAGTTAAAACCGGCGCTGGAAAAGAAACAGAAGCGCATGATTGATACCGAAGTAACCAATATCAACCGTTCCCTTGGAACCATTTTCGGCTCTGAGATTACGAGGGAATATGACGATACCCTTGCGGATGACACGTTCCTGGTAAAATGCAACGGCGCCGGAGGACAGAGCTTCGGGGCGTTTATCCCGAAAGGACTGACCCTTGAACTGGTCGGGGATTCCAATGATTATTTCGGAAAAGGACTTTCCGGCGGTAAGCTGATTGTCTATCCGCCTGCAGGCGTGAAGTACAAAAAAGACGAAAACATTATTATAGGAAACGTGGCGCTTTACGGGGCGACAAGCGGAAAGGCATTTATTAACGGTGTGGCAGGAGAACGCTTCTGTGTCCGCAACTCCGGCGCAACCGCGGTTGTCGAGGGCGTGGGCGACCATGGATGCGAATACATGACAGGCGGACGCGTCGTGGTTCTTGGCAAAACCGGAAAGAACTTTGCTGCAGGCATGAGCGGCGGTATTGCCTATGTCCTGGATGAGGACAATGATTTATACATGCGTACCAACAAGTCCATGGTATTTACCGAGGAAGTTACGAATAAATACGATGTTCTGGAGCTTAAGGAAATGATTAAGGAGCACGTGACCCTTACCAATTCCGAGAAGGGAAAAGAGGTACTGGATAACTTCAGCGAGTATCTGCCGAAGTTTAAAAAAGTAATTCCGTATGATTACAACCGCATGCAGATGGCTATCGTACAGATGGAAGAAAAGGGATTAAATGCAGAGCAGGCAATGATAGAGGCATTTTACGCCAGTACGAGGGCATAGGAAGGAGAAGGTTTAAAATGGGAAAGCCAACAGGATTTTTAGATTACGAACGGTGCGAGGCAGGTTCGAAAGAACCAAAGGAACGCATCAGAGATTACAATGAGTTCCATATCTTCCTTTCCAGGGAAAAGCAGAGGGAGCAGGGCGCGCGCTGTATGGACTGCGGGGTTCCGTTCTGCCAGTCCGGGGCGACGATTGCCGGAATGACTTCCGGGTGTCCGCTGCACAACCTGATCCCGGAATGGAATGACCTGGTATATTCCGGAAACTGGAAACAGGCATACAGCAGGCTGCATAAAACAAATAATTTTCCGGAGTTTACCTCCCGCGTCTGTCCGGCGCTGTGCGAAAAGGCATGTACCTGCGGACACTGGGACAGTCCGGTATCTGTCCGTGACAATGAACACGGGGTGATAGAAACCGCATATGAAATGGGGTATGCAGGCCCGAATGTGCCAAAGGTGAGGACCGGCAAAAAAGTAGCTGTGATCGGCAGCGGTCCTTCCGGCCTTGCGGCAGCCGACCAGCTGAACCAGAGAGGGCATGAGGTAACGGTATATGAGAGGGACGACCGTGTGGGAGGACTCCTGATGTACGGAATCCCGAACATGAAGCTCGAAAAGCATGTGATTGACCGTAAGGTGGATGTGATGAAGGCCGAAGGGGTGAAATTCGTTACAGGCTGCAACGTGGGAAAGGATATTAAGGCGGCGGAACTGTTAAAGCAGTATGACCGCATCATCCTCTGCTGCGGGGCAAAAAAACCGAGGGATATCGGAGCGGCAGGCAGGGACGCCGAGGGTATTTATTTTGCAGTGGACTATCTGTCCCGCACCACCAAAAGCCTTCTGGATTCCGGCTTAAAGGATAATAAATATATTTCCGCGAAAGGAAAAAACGTCGTGATTATAGGCGGCGGCGATACCGGAAACGACTGTGTGGGCACTGCCATCAGGCAGGGGGCAAAATCTGTCACCCAGCTGGAAATGATGCCGACTCCGCCGGCAGAACGGACAGCGGATAACCCGTGGCCCGAGTGGCCGAAGGTGTTAAAGACCGATTACGGCCAGGAAGAAGCGATTGCATGTTTCGGGCACGACCCGCGTATTTACCAGACTACCGTCAAAGAGTTTCATAAGGACAAAAACGGTAAATTAAACGCACTCACCATTGTCAGCCTTGAGAGCAAAAAAGATGAAAAGTCCGGAAGGATGGTTATGGCGGAAGTTGCGGGCTCCGAGAAAAAAATCCCGGCAGAACTCGTACTGATTGCCGCCGGATTTTTAGGAACGGAGGACTACATTGCAAAGGCATTCGGCGTGGAATTAAACCAGCGGACCAACGTAAACACCGCGGAAGATTCCTATGCAACCAGCGTAAAGAACGTATTTACCGCCGGGGATATGCACAGGGGACAGTCCCTTGTGGTATGGGCAATCCGCGAGGGACGCGAGGTGGCGCGTGAGGTGGATGAAAGCCTGATGGGATATTCCTATCTCTCCATACAGTAAAATATGAGATACAGGCAGCGCAGAAGCGCCTGCCTGTTGTTTTTTATAAAAATATGCATACAAAATAAAACTAAAAAGGGTATTGTATTGTAAAAATGATAAGCGTATAATTGATTTTAGGAAAATATATGAGGATGCAATAAACGTTGCAGCTAAAACTGGAGAGGAGAGGATTCTTATGACAGAGGAGCAGTATAAAAAAGCGAATGGAGCGGTATTTCCTATTATTATTTTTATATTAGGATACATTGGGGTGTCCATGGTTTTATGGGCAGTATCAAAGGGCGGTACATGGAGGACATGGCTGCAGCTGGGGGTGGCGGCTTCCGCTGTGCTTGTGTCCATTATGGTATATCTGTCGGAAAAAGAAACCGGACGCTGCGGGCTGGTGATGTTGCTTTGTACAGCTGCAGTGTATTCCGTGGTCATTCTGGTGGGAACAACAGCGGGCACATGGACATATGCGCTGCCGGTACTGTTTGCGGCAATGGCATATCTGAATGTCAAAGTGATTGTTGTCGGTAATATACTTGCGCTTCTTGTTAATGTCCTGCGTCTGGTTACCAGACTGGGAGACTCCGGAGACTCCGGGATGACGGAAATGGTGGTTGCACTGATTACACTGACCCTTGCAGCATTTGCATCCATCCGTGCCGTGATGCTTCTGATTCGGTTCCGGAAAGAAAACATGAACGGAATCGTCCGGGCGGCGGATTTGCAGGAAGAGAGCAATAAGTCCATGGTTCAGGTAGCGGAAGAAATTACAAAGCTTTTTGAAGATGCCATGGAAATGCTGGACAATCTGCAAAGCAGCATTGATTTGGGAAATGCTGCCATGGGTAATATTGTGGGAAGCAGTGAAAGTACGGCGGAAGCGATTCAGATTCAGGCGGAAATGTGTGTGGATATCCAGGGAAATATGGACAGGGCGGAAGAAAGTACAAAAAATATGCTGACAGCTTCGCGGAGTACAAATGAAACAGTGGAGGAAGGCGCAGATGTTGTAAGGCGTTTAAAGGAACAGGCACAGAATGTGGAAAATGCAAGCCGTGTTACCGTTGATATGATTGGACGGCTGACAACCAAGGTGGAGGAAGTACAGAATTTTGTGGGGTCCATATTAAATATTTCCAGCCAGACAAACCTTCTGGCGCTGAATGCATCCATTGAGGCAGCACGCGCAGGAGAGGCCGGAAAGGGATTTGCGGTAGTTGCGGATGAAATCAGACAGTTATCGGAACAGACAAAGGAAGCCTCCAACAATATCACAAGTATTATCACAGAACTGAAGGAAGATACGCAGCGTGCCAGTGAAAGTATTGAAAATTCCGTGGATTCAGTCCGGCAGCAGAACAGAACTGATTGAAAGTGCGCGTGAAAAATTTGAAAAAGTGGACAGGGAAGTGGAAGGACTTTCCGGAAACATTGAAGATACGGAACAGATTATTGAAAGGATCTTAGAGGCAACCGGCACAATTTCTGATAATATTACCCATTTATCCGCAACCAGTGAGGAAGTTGCAGCTTCATCCACGGAGAGTCTTAAAACAGCTGAAACCACTGTTGAGGATATGGGAAAGACAAGGGAAATTCTGGAGAAAATTTACCAGCTGGCACAAAATCTGAAAATGTCAATTTAAAATAACAAGTGGAGGCTGCAAAAATTTATGAGATTTTTAATTCAGCGTGTGACTGATGCGGACGTAACCGTGGAAGGAAAAAGCTGCGGTGCAATCGGCCGCGGGTTTCTGGTATTTATTGGAATTGAAGACAGTGATACCACAGAAACGGCAGACAAATTAATCAAAAAAATGACAGGACTGCGGATTTTTGAGGATGAAAACGGAAAGACCAACCGGTCTCTTTCCGATGTGGACGGAAGCCTGCTTCTGGTATCGCAGTTTACACTGTATGCAGACTGCCGGAAAGGAAACAGACCCTCTTTTATCCGCGCCGGAAAACCGGAAAATGCACAGAAGATGTACAAATATATTATATCAGCCTGCAAAAAACTGGTAAAAAATGTACAGACTGGTATTTTTGGCGCCGACATGAAAGTAAAACTTACCAATGACGGTCCTTTTACCGTGATTCTTGATTCAGCGGATTTTACCCTTCATCAGCATGAAATGAAATAGGACTTTCTGCCTAAAAAAATGCTGGACAGATACCGAAAAGTTATATATAATATCATTAAAAGACAATTTTTGTGTGATTGTCGAAAAAATGATAAGGGTGAAGAACATTGAGGAGGAACAGAATATGGTTAAGTTTTTGAAAGACCTGAGCATACGGTATAAGATTCTGATACCGGTTGCAATTATGGGGTGTCTGATGATTGTCCTTGGAGTGACAAGCATCGCCAGCAGTACGAGGATTATGACTTCCAGCCAGGAAATCTCGGATAATTATGCCATAAAGATTGAGCAGCTGGGTGATATCACATCGTATTACCAGACACTGCGCCGTGTGGCTTTTGCGCATATCATTGCAGATAATGATGAACTCAGGAAGTCACTTGAGGACGAGCAGGCGACGCTGAAGGAAAATATTTCCGGATTATGTAATGAGTTTGAAAAACTGGACAGTTCAGCAGAAGCAAAGGAAAGTTTTCAGAAATTTAAGGCTGATTATGCAAACTATCTGGTTATATATGATAATATTCTGGACCACAGCAGAAAAGGCACGGAGCCTGATAAAGCAGAGGCAACAAGTCTGGCAAATGTGGATTTGAAAGAAGCAGGTACAGCGCTTACTGCAGAGCTGTCTGCCATGCGTGCCATGAACAAGGCGGATATGGATGAGGCGATTGAACACCAGACAAGCGTATACAACAGTGTTGTACGTCTGAGTATTATACTGACAGTGGTTGGAACCCTGATTTTTGCATTCGTTGTATGGGTTTCATGGACATGGTGCTGCAAGCGTCTGATCAATATCAACAAGCAGCTGCGTGACGTGATTGCCAGCATTGATGCAGGTGCAGGTGACCTTACCAAGCGTGTGCAGTGCTTCTGTACTGATGAAATCGGAACACTTGCTTCCGGTATCAACAGCTTTATTGAAACGCTGCAGGGGATTATGGGACAGATTAATACAAGTTCCGGACAGCTTGGTTCCATTGTAAATCTTGTTTCTGACAAAGTAACGACAGCAAACGATAATTCCTATAATATTTCTTCTGTCATGGAAGAGCTGTCTGCATCCATGGAAGAGATTTCTTCTGCCTTAACTTCTATTAAAGAAAATGTTGAGGTGGTGGACCACAATATTATTGACCTGGCAGGCGAGTCGCAGGGGCTGTTTGATTATACAGGCGAAATGCAGAAGCGTGCAGAAAGCCTTGAGAATAACGCCGTTGAGAACAAGCAGAATACGAACGACGTTGTAAACGGAATTATCGGCAAGCTGAAACAGGCAATTGAAAGCAGTAAGAACGTTGACCGTGTCAATGATTTAACAAATGAAATTTTAAGTATTTCCAGCCAGACAAACCTTCTTTCCCTTAATGCTTCTATTGAGGCAGCGCGTGCAGGAGAGGCAGGACGCGGATTTGCAGTCGTTGCAGATGAAATCAGCCAGCTTGCAAATTCCAGCCGGGAAGCTGCTAATAATATTCAGAGTATAAACAATATGGTTATTGAGGCAGTTAAGGAACTGATTGACAATTCAGACTCTATTGTCAAGTACATAAATGAGAGCATTCTTCCGGATTATGAGGGATTTGTAAATGCCGGCAGACAGTACAACGAGGACGCTCTCCATGTAAATGAGATTGTAAGTCGATTCAACGATATGTCTGGTAATTTAAAACAGCTGATGGAAAGTATTACCGATTCTATCAACGGTATCAATTCTGCTGTTGATGAAAGTGCAAACGGAACATCCAATGTTGCTGCAAATACCTCAGACCTTGTAAAGGACATCGGGGAAATTGCGGATGCCATGAATGACAACAGACAGGTTGCAGGGAACCTGACGGATGAGGCAGACCGTTTCATTAATTTATAATTCAGATTATTAAGCAGCAGCCCGGAAAAACACCGGGCTGCTGTTACGTTTTTATAGAAAAGCTCTTGCATTTTCTTTTTTTTATGTTACAATACAAATATCTGTCGCAGACACTCTCCCTTACAAGGGGGATGAATCAGATGACAAATCACAGATTTTTTAAAAAAGTAATTGCAGTTCTTTGCATGGTTTCCATGCTTTGTTTTTCCCGGAACAGTCAGGAAATAGTATTGGCAAAAGATGTATATGCGCTGGTTGTGCTGAATGCATACCAGAAGACCATGAATATCGGGGATGAGTTTTATTTAATTGCAGTTTCAGCGGACGGAAGAAAAATCCGTTTTTCTTCCAGCGATTCAAAGGTTGCATCGGTGAATACTTATGGACTTGTGACGGCAAAGAAGGCAGGAACTGCAAAGATTACTGCAAAAACAGTAAACGGGGAAGCCAGCTGCAGGGTTACAGTCAGACAGACAGCCATTGAGCTTGGGTCCAGGCAGATTTCCATGGAAAACGGAACTGTTGTTAAACTGACAGCGCGTGTGTCCACCGGTCATAAACCGGTTTTTAAGTCGCAGAGAAAAAGTGTTGCGACTGTGGATGAAAACGGCTGGATCACAGCAGTGAAACCAGGCGAGACCACAATCACTGTTTCTGCAGACCGCACATCTGCCACCTGCAAAGTGACTGTAAAAAAGCCGGCAGTCAGCTTAAGCAGGAGCAGTGCCACACTCTACCGGAAGGGAGAATTAAAACTCTCCGTTTCTTCCACATCTAAAAGTACACCCAGATGGAAAACAAATAAATCAAGCGTTGCAACTGTCGACAGCAGCGGGAAAGTTACAGCAGTAAAGCATGGAACTGCTGTGATTACAGTGACTGTTGACGGGGTGAAAAAAAGCTGTGTAATTACGGTGAAGCAGCCTGAAATCACCCTGGAGCGGACAAATATGACGCTTTCACCCGGACAGAAAAAACAGGTAACAGCAAAAGTATCCTCCGGGAATACGCCGGTCTTTTCCAGCTCCAACACAAATGTTGCAACCGTAGACGCAAACGGCGTTGTGTATGCCGCAGGCAGGGGAAAAGCCATTATTTATGTATCAGAAGATGGTGTGAAGGTAAAACTTACCGTAACGGTAAAATAAGTAAAGGACGCTTGTTTTACGGCATAGTAAACAGCCTGAAAAAATAAAGCGGGAGGGTGCTGCGACAGATCCATAACATGCGCTTCTTGTACCGGTATGGGAATCGTGGTACAATAGTGGAAGTTACATGACAAGTGCAGATGAGGAGTGAAATACAAATGCCAAAGCTTATTTTTTTTGATATTGACGGAACACTGTGGGATGACAATATGCAGATGCCGGAGAGTACCGTGCCTGCATTAAAAGCACTTCAGAAAAACGGACATAAAATCTTTTTATGCAGCGGACGCGCCAGGGGAAATATCAGGGACCCGCGGCTTTTAGATATTGGATTTGACGGGATTGTTGCTGCCTGCGGCAACCATATTGAGTATCATGGAAAAGTGGTTTATGAAAAGCTGGTCACACCGGAGCTGACAAAAAAGGTGGTAGAGCTGCTCAGGATCTGTCATATGCCTGTTGTGCTGGAAGGACCGGAGTACCACTGGATTGATGAAAAAGGATTTGAGGATGACCCGTATGTGCTTTATCTTTTTAAGGAGATGGGACAGTCGGCAAAGATACTCCAGGGATATACGGAAGATATCCGGATTAACAAATTCTCAGGTGATTTACTTCCTGATACGGATTATGAGCGTATCAAAAGAGAACTCGGGGATGTATTTGAGTTTCTGGTTCACGAGGGAAATGTGGTGGAATTTGTACCAAAGGGTACGTCAAAAGCAACAGGAATTGCCTGGCTGTGCAGTTATCTGCATGTGGACAGAGAGGATACCTATGCGGTGGGGGACAGTGTGAATGATCTTGACATGCTGGGGTATGTCGGACACGGGATTGCCATGGGAAACGGTACAGCCCCTGCAAAGGAAGCAGCAGAATATGTGACAGCGGATATTCACAGGGATGGAATCAGATATGCCATGGAACATTATAAACTGTTGTAAAGCAGTGGATGCCCTATTAAATTATAAAAATAGAATAAACTTTAAACATTACTGTTGACATCGAAAAACAACAGTGCTATTTTATTATCAGAACGAAGTTAGCACTCGAATTGAATGAGTGCTAACAAATCATAAAGGAGGCTTGTATATTATGAAATTAGTGCCATTGACGGACAGAGTTGTATTGAAGCAGCTGGAAGCAGAAGAGACCACAGCATCTGGTATCATTCTGACAGGAACTGCGCAGGAGAAGCCGCAGGAGGCTTTGGTAATTGCAGTCGGACCGGGCGGAATGGTTGACGGCAAGGAAGTTACCATGCAGGTAAAAGAAGGCCAGAAGGTAATCTATTCCAAATATTCCGGAACAGAAGTAAAGCTTGAAGGCGAAGAATATATTATTGTTCGCCAGAACGATATTTTAGCAGTTGTTGAGTAATAGTCAGAAAGGAAGAAAAATAAAATGGCAAAGGAAATTAAGTATGGATCAGAGGCAAGGGCTGCACTTGGCGCCGGTGTTGACAAATTAGCAGATACCGTCCGGGTAACGCTTGGACCGAAAGGACGCAATGTAGTACTGGATAAGTCTTTTGGCGCTCCGCTTATTACAAACGATGGCGTTACCATCGCAAAAGAAATTGAACTTGAGGATGCATTTGAAAATATGGGTGCACAGCTTGTTAAGGAAGTAGCTACCAAGACAAACGACGTTGCCGGAGACGGGACAACAACAGCTACAGTATTAACCCAGGCAATGGTATCAGAAGGTATGAAAAACCTGGAAGCAGGAGCGAACCCGATTGTATTAAGGCGTGGCATGAAGAAAGCTACGGATGTCGCTGTCAATGCATTAAAGGAAATGAGCCAGAAAGTCAACGGCAAGGAACAGATTGCAAAGGTTGCTGCTATTTCTGCAGGGGATGATGAGGTTGGTAATCTGGTTGCCGATGCAATGGAAAAGGTTACCAATGACGGCGTTATCACCATCGAGGAATCCAAGACCATGGAGACAGAGCTGGATTTAGTGGAAGGTATGCAGTTTGACAGAGGTTACCTGTCCGCTTATATGTGCACTGACATGGACAAAATGGAAGCAGTTCTGGATGATCCGTACATTTTAATCACAGACAAAAAGATTTCCAATATCCAGGATATCCTGCCGATGCTGGAGCAGATTGTACAGTCCGGTGCAAGACTTTTAATTATTGCAGAGGATATCGAGGGAGAAGCGCTTACCACCTTAATCGTCAACAAACTGCGCGGAACATTCAATGTTGTTGCAGTTAAGGCACCGGGATACGGTGACAGAAGAAAGGCAATGCTTGAGGATATTGCAATCTTAACCGGCGGTCAGGTCATCAGCTCTGAGCTGGGGCTTGAGCTTAAGGATGCAACCATGGATATGCTTGGAAAGGCAAAGTCTGTTAAGGTTCAGAAGGAGAATACCATTATTGTTGACGGTGCAGGCGATAAGGATGCCATCCAGTCCAGAATCGGACAGATCCGTACACAGATTGATGAAACCACTTCTGAATTTGACAAAGAGAAACTTCAGGAAAGACTTGCCAAGATGGCAGGCGGTGTGGCAGTTATCCGTGTCGGCGCTGCAACGGAGACAGAGATGAAAGAGGCAAAGCTTCGCATGGAAGATGCCTTAAATGCTACCCGTGCCGCAGTAGAGGAAGGAATTATCGCAGGAGGCGGTTCTGCATATATCCACGCTTCCAAGAAGATTGAAACACTGATTGAGAGTCTTGAGGGAGACGAGAAGACCGGTGCAAAGGTTATTCTTAAGGCACTGGAATCCCCGCTTTACTATATTGCTGCAAATGCCGGATTAGAGGGCGCAGTTATTATCAATAAAGTAAAGGAATCCAAGGAAGGCACAGGATTTGACGCAACAAGCGAGCAGTACGTTGACATGGTATCTTCCGGTATCCTTGATCCGGTTAAGGTTACAAGAAGCGCCCTGCAGAATGCAACATCTGTTGCATCAACACTTCTTACTACTGAGTCAGCAGTTGCCAACATCAAAGAAGATGTACCGGCAATGCCTGCAGGAGCTCCGGGCGGAATGGGCATGATGTAGGATTTATTATAAAATTATGCATAACATACAGCACACTGCGGCATTTGCGTGTGCTGTATTGCTTTTTTGGAAAAACGGCTTTTATTTTTGGTGCTGTCATGGTATACTGTACAAGTTGGGAAAATGTAATGTGTTCTTTATCATTACAAATATAAAAACCCGGAGGGACTATGAGTAAAGTTATTGTAGTGACCGACAGTAACAGCGGTATTACACAGAACCAGGCGAAAGAATTTGGTATTGTTGTTATTCCAATGCCGTTTTATATTAACGGACAGATGTACTATGAGGATATAGACCTGACACAGGAGCAGTTTTACCAGAAGCTGACTAAAGGAGGGGAAATCAAGACCTCCATGCCGATTGTCGGGGAAGTTACAGAACAGTGGGATCAGCTGCTGGAGGAATATGATGAAATTGTGCATATTCCGATGTCATCCGGATTAAGCAGTTCCTGCGAGACGGCAATGATGCTGTCGCAGGATTATGACGGCAGGGTGCAGGTCGTAAATAACCAGCGTATTTCAGTTACCATGCGCCAGTCTGTGCTTGATGCAAAAATGCTGGCGGAACATGGAAAGAGCGCAGCTGAAATCAAGGATATTTTAGAGAAGGACAAGTTTGAATCTTCTATTTATATTATGGTGGATACGCTCGAATACCTGAAAAAGGGCGGAAGAATCACGCCTGCGGCGGCAGCGCTTGGTACACTGTTAAAATTAAAGCCGGTGCTCCAGATTCAGGGGGAAAAGCTGGATTCTTTTGCAAAAGCACGCACTGTCAGGCAGGCAAAATCCATGATGCTGGATGCCATGAAGACAGACTTTGAAAAGCGTTTTGGCAGCCCGGATGGAAAACTGATGAATCTTGCAGTGGCATATACGCATGATTATGCTGCAGCTGAAGAATTTAAAAAAGAGGCAGAGGCAGTATTTCCGAATAACGAGATAGTGATAAATCCATTGTCGCTTTCTGTATCCTGCCATATTGGACCGGGAGCTCTTGCAATCGCATGTTCAAAATGCATAAAGACAGAAAGATAATCAGGAGGAATATTGAAGATGGTAAAAGCAGTTGTTGGCGCAAACTGGGGAGATGAAGGAAAAGGAAAAATAACGGATATGCTGGCAAAGCAGGCGGATATCATTGTTCGCTTTCAGGGAGGAGCAAATGCAGGGCATACCATAGTAAATGATTATGGCAAATTTGCACTGCATACCCTTCCGTCCGGTGTATTTTACGGACATACCACAAGTGTGATTGGCAATGGCGTGGCACTTAATATTCCCGTTCTCTTTGATGAAATAAAATCAATTACGGACCGTAATGTACCAATGCCGAAAATTTTAGTCTCAAACAGGGCTCAGATTGTCATGCCGTACCATATCCTGTTCGACCAGTATGAAGAGGAGCGACTGGGAGGAAAGTCCTTCGGTTCCACCAAGTCCGGGATTGCTCCGTTTTATTCCGATAAATATGCAAAAATCGGTTTCCAGGTCAGCGAACTTTTTGACGAAGAACTGCTAAAGGAAAAAGTTGCAAGGGTTGCAGAACAGAAAAATGTACTGCTGGAGCATTTATACCACAAACCGCTGATTCAGACGCAGGAATTACTGGATACCCTGCATGAATACCGGGATATGGTCGCCCCGTATGTCTGTGACATATCTTTATATCTGGACAGGGCGTTAAAGGAAGGAAAAACCATTCTTCTGGAAGGACAGCTTGGAACATTAAAGGATCCGGACCATGGAATTTACCCGATGGTTACCTCATCCTCCACACTGGCAGCATACGGTGCGATTGGTGCAGGCATTCCTCCATATGAAATCAGACAGGTGGTTACCGTATGCAAGGCATATTCATCAGCGGTTGGCGCAGGCGCTTTTGTCAGTGAGATTTTCGGGGATGAGGCAGATGAGCTGCGCAGACGCGGCGGTGACGGCGGGGAGTTTGGTGCAACGACCGGACGTCCAAGACGTATGGGCTGGTTTGACTGCGTGGCAAGCAGATACGGCTGCCGCCTGCAGGGAACCACGGATGTGGCGTTTACAGTACTGGATGTACTTGGTTATCTGGATGAGATTCCGGTCTGCGTTGGTTATGAAATCGACGGGGAAGTTACAAAGGAATTTCCGGTAACTGCAAAACTGGAAAAGGCAAAACCGGTGTTCAAGGTGCTTCCGGGCTGGAAAACGGATATCCGCGGTATCAGAAGCTATGACGAGCTGCCGGAAAACTGCCGGGGTTACATCGAATTTATTGAGCGTGAAATCGGCTATCCGGTTACCATGGTATCCAACGGACCGGAACGTGACGATATTATTTACCGGAAATCAGCGTTAGCAAAATAAAAGATGATAAAAATGCCATCTGTATCACATCATACAGATGGCATTTTTGCAAATTATTATTCTGAAATCATTTCGTTTGTGTTTCTTTTCCCGTGTCCCCTGTATCCTTTTTTGTAACCAGCTTATAAATAAACTGGTAAGCCCAGAGCAGTACCGGGATAATGACGGTTGCAAAGACAGATGCCTGAAACATGCCCATTGTTTCACTCTTGTCCATGATTGCACAGACTAAGGTAATGATATATAGTCCCACTAAAATGATAATGCCTAAAATGGCAAGAATCTGTTTCACTTTTTTCATGTATGGAATCCTCCGTTTTTAGAATTGTAACATAACTATAACGAAAAATCCCGCATTCGTCAATGCCGGTGTACGTTTATGCTTTCACCAGCCGTTTTTCTTTCCATTTACCGGACTGCCAGCGCAGGAACATGCACAGGGCGCGTATGCATTCATCCATTGCCATTCCGATATAGGCACCGGTAACGAGAAGTCCTAAGCGTATGCCGAAGAAATAAGTTCCGCCTACTGCAAAAAGATACATAAATATAACGGCTATCATAGTTGTAAATACGGCGTCACCGCTTGTCTTTAGTGCATTTCCAAAAACAAGGTTGCAGGTTCGTCCGATTTCCAGTACGATATCAATAAAAAGCAGTCTGGAAACCAGGGCTGTTATTTCAGCATTATCAGTAAAAATCTGCATCAGAAAACCGGAAGACAGGGCAATCAGTGCTGCCGTTACGGTTGAGGTTATGATTCCATACAGTGCTGCCTTTCTGGTCTCCCGGAAGCATTCCTCATATTTCCCGGAACCGGTCCGCCATCCGGTCAGAATTGCATTTGCCTGCGCAAGCGCAGCTCCCACGCAGTAGGAAAAATTGGTAAGCTGCATGGCATAGGAACGTGCTGTTACATGAATGCCTGCATCATCCATCTGATTGAGGAAACGGATAATCAGGGTCATTGCAACATTGTACAGCGCAGTTTCAGCAGCGGAAGGAAGACCGATTTTTATAATCTGTCCGAATACCTTTCGTTTTGGCAGGCGGCAGGTATCCTTTATGCGGATCAGGCGTCTGGAGGCTGTTATCACTATGATAAGGTTTAAAAGATGCGACAGTACCGTTGCTGTGGCTGCACCTGCAACGCCCATGTCAAGTCCGAAAATAAAAACCGCATTCAGAACCAGATTGGTAATATTGGCTGTTACCGTGGCTGCCAATGGCTGTTTTGTATAACCAAATGCCCTGAGGTAGCTGGAAAAAATAGGGACTAACGCATTGATAAAACAGCCGCCGCCTACAATTTTCAGGTAAGTTTTTGCATAGGACATAAGCTCCGGTGCAATCCCTACCAGATTCAGGATGCTTCGGGACCCGGTAAACAGAACCGCCGCAAGGACTATCCCCACAATTCCGTTAAATACGAGTCCGAGCTGTTTTGCCTGGCAGGCTACTCCGTTTTTTCCCGCACCGATATACTGTGTCATGACCGCAATCATACCGGAAGAAATAACAGAGAACATAATTATAAAAATACCGATATAGGTATTAGCTGTACCGACGGCTCCGACTGCCTCATCCCCGACAAAGGACAGCATCAGTGTATCTGCCATTCCGGCAAGCATGTAGCAGAGTGTTTCCAGGCAGATTGGTACAAACAGCTGTTTCAGGCTTTTCTGCTTTCCTTCCATACAACGAGTTCCTCCTTTTTGTTTTATTTTATCTCTTTTTTTAATCAATTACTTGCAATATTTCAGCGAAAAATTGTATTATTTCTACTTTTGGGGTATAATAAGCAAAGAACGTTTTTGTAAATTATGCATGGCTGATTTTCAGAAAGGGGAAGATATGATTCTGGAGCTGAAAGAAACCAGACCGCATGGAACAAAGGAATATCCTTATGACCAGTGTTTCATACACAATGTAAGGCATAATTTCCAGTTTCCGGTCCACTGGCATGATGAATTTGAAATCATCTATATCATAAAGGGAAGTCTTAAGATATCAATCGAAGACCAGGATTATACGGGGAAAGCGGGGGCAGTGTTTCTGGTGAATCCCAGGGAACTGCATTTAATGGGCTCCTTTGATCTTTCAGTCGCTTATTATACGCTCCTGTTCCCACTGGAATTTATTTCTTTCCAGTCAAAGGATAAGCTGGAACAGACGTTGCTTCAGCCGCTGCGGAGCGGACGGCTGCTGCTGGCAAATGAAATAAAAGATACAGTACTTCTTAATAAACTGGGAAACCTGTTTGATGAGATGGTTCTTTTAAATGATGAAAAATCCCTCTGTTACCAGCTGAAAACACGGATTTTACTTCTGACTTTTTTAAGCAGAATCATGGAGCAGGGGCTATTTACGGTACCGGAGACAGCCGGCAGCCGTACAGGCAGACAGAAAGAGCTGCTTATTTACATTCAGGAACACTATATGGAAGATATTACGTTGCAGACACTTGCAGATGAGTTCCATCTGTCTGAAAAATATATTTCCCGGTATTTTAAAGAACATTTCTGCCTGACCTTTTCCCATTATCTGAACCACCTGCGTCTGACTGGCGCGCAGAGGCTGCTGGAAACAACCGAGCTGTCTGTAACGGACATTGCGCTTCGTTCCGGTTTTTCCAGTGTCAGTTATTTTATACGGATGTTTAAGGAATGTTACGGGGTTTCCCCGTTAAAATACCGTAAGTCTGTCTACAGGGAAATAAAATGAACATAATTTATACTTGGAAAAAGAAAATTCTTTTGTTATAATACAGATATATGTGGATTTTCCATGTAAATTCGTATATGATGAAGGTGGTATTAAAATGGCTTTATTACAGGAGTGGCAGAAGATTGCCTATAATGAGAAAGCAAACCAGAATGAACTGCAGAAATTCTGGCAGAGATATTTTCTGCTGGAGAAGGGAGTGTACGAAAAACTTTTAGTTAATCCCGATGAAGCAGTGAGCGGAAGCGTTAAGGAGCTTGCCGAAAAATATGAACTTTCCCTTCTTGAGATGGCTGGTTTTCTGGATGGCATTAATGAAAGCCTGAAGGAGCCGAATCCAATTGAAACCATGGAGGAGGATACCGTGGTAAGCCTTGCATTTGACAAGGAAAAGCTCTACAAGAACATGGTGGCTGCAAAGGCGGACTGGCTCTATGAACTGCCGATGTGGAATGACATTTTTGATGCCGAGACAAAAAAGGCGCTTTATCTGGAGCAGAAGAAGTCCGGAACCGTGCGTGTCGGAAAAAAGACCGGACGTAACGACCCGTGTCCATGCGGAAGCGGACGCAAATATAAACAGTGCTGTGGCAGATAGTACATGTCATGGTTTTTGTCCCCGGTATTGTTTACTGGGGATACTTTGTTACTGATGCAAATCCTGAGTACTTTTTCTGCTGAAAGGAGATAATATATGATGAATAAAATCAAAACATACTGGGATTCATTATCTGAAACAATTGTCCTGACCAAGAAGGAACAGTGCCTTCTTCTTACGGTTGCCGCGCTTTTGGGCTGCATTACCGGAATGCTGGTTTCCCCGCGCAGGAATATCTGCTGCGGCAATGGAAACGGTGCAAACCATTATTATGGTACAGCCGGTGATGATGAGGGAGATACACAGGAGTGATAAGCGGGAAAGAAAAAGGAGATAAAAGATGAATATAAAATTGAAGGATGGTTCTGTAAAGGAGTACAGTGAAGAAAAATCCGTCTATGAAATTGCAGCGGATATCAGTGAAGGGCTTGCGCGCAATGCATGTGCCGGAGAGGTTGACGGTAAAATCGTTGATTTAAGGACAGTCATAAACAGCGACTGTGAACTGAATATTATAACAGCCTCTGACCCGGAAGGTCTTACCGTGATCCGCCATACTGCTTCCCATATTCTTGCTGAAGCAGTCAAGCGTCTGTTTCCGGAGGCAAAAGTTACCATTGGTCCGGCAATCGGGGATGGTTTTTATTATGATTTTGATGCAGAGCCGTTTTCCAGGGAGGATTTGGACAAATTAGAGGCGGAAATGAAAAAAATCATCAAGGAGGGACATGAGATTACCCGTTTTACCCTTCCTAGAAATGAAGCCATCCAGTTTATGAAGGACAGGAACGAGCCGTATAAAGTTGAACTGATTGAAGATTTGCCAGAAGATGCACAGATCAGCTTTTATGACCAGGGCGGGTTTGTGGATTTATGCGCAGGACCGCATCTGATGAGTACAAAGGGCGTAAAGGCGTACAAGCTGTTATCCTCATCCATGGCATACTGGAGAGGGGATTCCAACAAGGCTCGCCTGCAGAGAATTTACGGTACGGCATTTTATAAGAAAGATGAGTTAAAGGAACACCTTGCAAAACTGGAGGATGCAAAGCAGCGCGACCATAATAAGCTTGGACGCGAAATGGGACTGTTCACCACGGTTGACGTCATCGGACAGGGACTGCCGCTGTTTACCCCGAAGGGTACAAAAATGATTATGAAGCTGCAGCGGTGGATCGAAGACCTGGAGGACAATGAATGGGGCTATGTCCGCACAAAAACGCCGCTTATGGCAAAATCGGATTTGTACAAAATGTCCGGACACTGGGACCACTATAAAGACGGAATGTTTGTGCTTGGTGATGAGGAAACGGACAAAGAGGTATTTGCGCTCCGCCCGATGACCTGCCCGTTCCAGTATTATGTATACAAAAATGAGCAGCGTTCCTACAGGGACCTTCCCATGCGCATGAGTGAGACGTCCACACTGTTCCGGTGTGAGGATTCCGGCGAGATGCACGGACTGACCCGTGTGAGACAGTTTACGATTACCGAGGGACATCTGGTGGTGCGGCCGGACCAGATGGTGGAGGAGTTTAAAGGCTGCCTTGCACTGGCAAAATACACGCTTGAGACACTTGGACTTGAAGAAGATGTTACCTACCATCTTTCCAGATGGGATCCGGATAACAAGGAAAAATACATGGGCGCTCCGGAGGTATGGGAAGAGACCGAAGGTCATATCCGACGTATTTTAAAGGAACTGGACATTGATTTTACAGAGGATGTGGGAGAAGCCGCATTCTACGGTCCGAAGGTGGATATTAATGCAAAGAACGTATACGGCAAGGATGATACCATGATAACGATTCAGTGGGATGCCCTTCTTGCCGAACAGTTTGACATGTATTTTATTGATGCAAACGGGGAAAAGGTTCGTCCATATATCATCCACAGGACATCCATGGGCTGTTATGAGCGTACACTTGCATGGCTGATTGAGCATTATGCGGGCAAATTCCCAACATGGCTGTGCCCGGAACAGGTGCGTGTGCTCCCGATTTCTGACAAATATAACGCCTATGCAGACACTGTTGCCGCAGAGCTTAAGAAAAACGGCGTGGATGCAACTGTTGACAGCCGCGCAGAAAAAATCGGCTATAAAATCAGGGAGGCAAGGCTTGACAAGCTTCCGTATATGCTGGTTGTAGGACAGCAGGAGGAGGCGGACCAGACCGTATCCGTCCGGAGCCGTTTTGCAGGAGATGAGGGTGTAAAGCCTCTCTCAGAGTTTATCAGCCAGATTTGCGAGGAAATCCGTACAAAGCAGATCCGTGAGGAACAGACAGAAAAAGAGCAGTCATACATGAAATAAAAAATTTGAGGCATACTATTCTGGAATCCAAAGGAAAACCAGGAGGTATGTGATTATGACGAAGCTGGATTGTAATGTTGTCAACTGTTCATACAATGCTGACAACTGCTGTAAAAGAGGCGATATCCATGTAGAAGGCATACAGGCGAAGACTCCGTCTGAAACCTGCTGCGGAAGTTTTGCGCCGAAAGGATGCGGTTGCGGAAGCAATTCCACACAGGAGGCCAAAAAGGACACCAATGTGCTCTGTGATGCCTGTGAGTGCCGGTTTAATGAAAGTAAAAAATGTACTGCGGGACATATCGGAATTGCAGGAGGGCATGCAGACAGCTGCAGGGAGACAGAATGCGGAAGCTTTTCATGCAACTGCTAAGCTTCAAAGGGGATGGCAGAAGTCCATCCCCTTTGAATGTTTCATGTGAGGTATCAAATGAATTATAATATTAATTTTCCACATTTACATATTTATCTGGAACATGTGGGCAAAAACATTATGATTGGAGATTTTTCCATTGCATATTACGGGATTGTCATTGCGTTCGGGATGCTGGCGGGTCTCTGGATTGCGTGCCAGTTGGCAAAAAAGACGGGGCAGGATGCCGATACCTATGTGGATCTTGCGGTTATCGCAATTATCTGTTCTGTCATCGGTGCAAGGATGTATTATGTGATATTCCGGTGGGATGTGTACAAAGATGACCTTTTAAGCATCTTTAACCTGCGCCAGGGCGGTCTGGCAATTTACGGCGGGGTGCTGGCTGCAATTCTTACCGTATTTATATTTTCAAAAGTAAAAAAGCTTTCCGCCGGGCTTTTGTATGATACCGCAGGCCCCGGCCTTGTACTGGGACAGGTAATCGGAAGATGGGGAAACTTCTTTAACCGGGAGGCATTCGGAGGATATACCGACGGATTGTTTGCCATGCAGCTGCCCCTTTCGGCAGTCCGTTCATCGGATGTATCAGAAGAGCTTGCAGAACATGTGGTGGAGAGTGGAGGGATTTCTTATATCCAGGTGCATCCGACGTTTCTGTATGAGTCTGTGTGGAATCTGTTGTTACTCTTTTTTCTGATCTGGTTTACAAGGCGTAAAAGCTTTGACGGGGAGGTTTTTCTGATGTATCTTCTGGGTTACGGAGTCGGAAGGTTCTGGATTGAATCGCTCCGTACCGACCAGCTGCTTTTGCCGGGGACGAATTTTCCGGTATCCATGGTAATGGCCGCCCTTCTTTCTGCTGTGGCATTTGTATGGATACTGGCGTGGCATATCAGGGAAAGAAAAAGACACCATACCAATAAAGTTTATATGTAATCAGCAGATTTTTAGCTGAAAAAATGAAAACAGGGAAAACAGGGAAGACAGTCAGGCATGGCTGTCTTTTTTGTATGTCACAAAATCCTCCACCACAAGATGTTGTAGCAGTCAAAAAATGCCGTGAAAACCTTGAAAAATCCTTGATTTTTGGGCATTTTGGGAGTATGATGGTAACAGAGTGGTAGACAGTGGAGTGTAATTACCATATAGTGGTGCAAAGTGGTGGATAAGTTGATAAATGAGTGGATAACTTATGAACGATAGCATGCACCTGAGATTTTAAAGGTCAGGAGGTGATGTCATGTTCATGGGTGAATACAATCATTCAGTCGACGCCAAAGGCAGACTGATTGTTCCGTCAAAATTCAGGGAACAGCTTGGCAGCGAGTTTGTTGTTACCAAAGGACTGGATGGATGTTTATTCGTTTATTCCCTTGAAGAATGGCATCGGATAGAAGAAAGCCTTCGAGAAAAACCACTTACCTCCAAAGACGCAAGAAAATTTATGAGATTTTTCTTCGCAGGTGCAGCAAACTGTGAAGTGGACAAGCAGGGAAGAATTAACCTTCCGGCGAATCTCCGTGAATATGCAGGGATTGACAAGGAAGTCGTATCAGTGGGTGTGTTCAGCCGCGTGGAAATCTGGAGCAGGGAGCGCTATCTGGAGAGCAGTGATGTGGATGATATGGACGAAATTGCAGAGCATATGGCAGAACTCGGAATTGGAATATAAGGGGTAAAGCACTATGGGGTTTGAACATACATCCGTACTTTTACAGGAAACAATTGAACAGCTTAAGATCAGGCCGGATGGAATCTATGTTGACGGAACCCTTGGCGGCGGCGGGCATTCCCTTGAAATCTGCAGACGTCTTACCACTGGACGCCTGATTGGAATCGATCAGGATGCAGACGCGGTTGCAGCAGCAGCGGAGCGTCTGAAAGACTATAAAGAAAAAGTGACAATCGTCAGAAGCAATTATTCTGAAATGGCAGATGTGCTGAAAGACCTTGGGATTTTAAAGGTTGACGGCATACTTCTGGACCTTGGGGTATCCTCTTTCCAGCTTGATACGCCCGAACGCGGATTTACTTACCGGGACGCGGATGCACCGCTGGACATGCGGATGGACCAGAGACAGACAGTGACTGCAGGGGATATTGTCAATGAATACAGTGAGATGGAGCTTTTCAGGATTATCCGTGATTATGGGGAAGACCGTTTCGCAAAAAACATTGCAAAGCACATTGTTCATGCAAGAAAAGAAAAAGCAATTGAGACAGCCGGGGAACTGAATGCCGTTATAAAGGGTGCCATTCCAATGAAGGTACAAAAGACCGGGGGGCATCCAAGCAAAAGGACATACCAGGCAATCCGGATTGAATTAAATCATGAGCTTGAGGTATTAAAGGAACATCTGGATGAGATGATTGGTCTGTTAAATGATGGCGGAAGATTATGTGTTATCACGTTTCATTCATTAGAAGACAGAATAGTTAAATCAGCATTCAGGAAAAACGAGAATCCATGCACCTGTCCGGCAACGTTTCCGGTGTGTGTGTGTGGAAATAAATCCATGGGACGAATCGCAGTGAGAAAGCCGGTTCTTCCTTCGGAAAAGGAACTGCAGGAAAACAGCCGTTCCAAAAGCGCCAGACTTCGCGTCTTTGAACGAACGGCAAAGGAGCAGGCTGCAGGAGTATGAATTTGCAGTATTTATGCATTACAGTAAAGGCAGGATGGGATTATGACAAAAAATTATTACGTAAATGGAAATACTGTTCGCGAACTGGAATCACCGGTACGCCGTGATGGCAGGTCAAAAGAAGAACTTGAAGAAATAAAAAAGCGCAAAAGACGCAGAAACGCTGCAAGAAGAAACCGCCAGAGAGCAATGGAGATGAGCCGCAGTTATGTATTCTTTCTGACTGCATGCGTATGTATTGTTGCAGTAATGGCTGTTATGTATGTCAACATGCAGTCCGGGCTGACAAGCCGTATGAAAAACATTGCAAACCTTGAAGAACAGCTGGTTGACCTTCGTGCGGATAACGATGCACGTTACAAGAGGGCTGTGACATCCGTGGATTTAAATTATGTCAGGGATGTTGCGGTTCATAAGCTTGGAATGTCATATCCGAAAAAGGACCAGGTGAAATACTATACCGTGGATAACAACAATTTTATGGACCAGTACCGGGACATTCCGGAAGAATAGGAGAAAGAGTTCATGGCAAGAAGGAAAAAACCGGTCAAAAGGTTCAGCCGGACCATGCGGGTGAAGTTAATGGCTTTGTTTTCCGTTTTTCTGGCTGCACTTTGTTTTCTGATTGGCAAATTAATGTACATTGAACATACAAAAGGTGAAAAGTACGAAAAAAAGGTATTATCCATGCAGTCATACGACAGCAAGACCATACCGTACCAGAGGGGGGAAATTACAGACCGCCGCGGTACGGTGCTTGCTACGAGTGTGGCTGTTTATAATGTCATTCTGGACTGCAGCGTGATGACCGATAAAAAAGAATACATAGGACCTACCATAAACGCGCTTTTGGAATATTTTCCGGAGCTTGACAGGGAGGAACTGGAAGGTTATGCAGCGGAAAAAAAGACAAGCCGTTATATTGTCCTTGCCAGAAAGGTCCCGTATGAGCAGGTACAGCCGTTTATTGAGATGCAGGCGGAAGTGGACAAAAAGGGCAATAAGATAAACCCTGATATCAAAGGCGTATGGTTCGAAAAAGAATACCAGAGGAATTATCCGTATGGTTCACTGGCAAGCGCCGTCATCGGGTTTACATCTGACGGGGACGTGGGCGTCTGCGGGCTTGAAAATTATTATGATGAAATATTAAACGGCGTCAACGGAAGGGAATACGGTTATCTGAATGCGGACAGTGATATGGAAAAAACCGTTATTTCCGCACAGGACGGAAATACTCTGGTCTGTTCGATTGATGCAACAATACAGTCGATTGCAGAAAAAAAGATCAGTGAATTCAATGAAGCATACAGGGATAATTATTACGAGGGGGAAGGCAGTGAGAATGCAGCCGTTATAGTTATGAACCCAAACAGCGGGGAAGTGCTTGCCATGGCGGAATCTCCTGGTTTTGACTGCAACGATCCGCGGAATTTAAAAGATTATTATACGGAGGAAGAAATTGAAAAACTGACGGATAAGCAGCAGATGAACATATTAAACAGGCTCTGGCAGAATTACTGTGTGACAGAGACCTATGAACCAGGCTCTGTGCAGAAGCCGTTTACAGTTGCATGCGGACTGGAAACCGGGACTGTAAAAGATAAAATGTCTTTTAAATGTGACGGATACGAAATGTTTGGCACAGAAAGGGTAAACTGTGTGGTAAGGGCCGGACATGGAAGGGAGAGCGTCAGACAGTCCCTGATGGATTCCTGCAATGACGCCATTATGCAGATGAGTTATAAAATCGGAAAAAAAAATTTTCTGGAATACCAGAGTATTTTTGGCTTCGGGCAGAGGACGGGAATCGACCAGCCCGGGGAAGCAAATACGTCTGCACTGGTCCATAAGCTTGAGAAGATTACACCCGTCGATCTTGCAACAAATTCATTCGGGCAGAATTACAACTGCACCATGATTCAGATGGCGGCAGGTTTTTGCTCCCTGATTAATGGCGGAGGTTATTACCAGCCGCATATTGTGACTAAGGTGATGGATTCTTCCGGCAATACCATATCCACCGTGGAGCCGAAGCTTGTAAAACAGACCGTTTCCGAAAGTACCAGCGCGCAGATCAGGGATTATCTTTATGATGTCGTAACGAACGGAACCGGCGGAGTTGCCAAAGTGGATGGTTATTCCATGGGCGGAAAGACAGGAACCGCACAGAAGCAGCCCCGTGACAGGGAACAGTACCTTGTATCATTTATCGGGTTTGCCCCGTATGAAAACCCGCAGGTAATGATCTACTGTATTGTGGACGAGCCAAACGTCAAGGATGAAGCCCACAGCTATTTTGCACAGAATATTGTCAGGGAAATCATGGAAGAGGTGCTTCCGTATCTGAATATTTACCCGGATGAAAAGAAAACCGGAGTAAACAAAGGACTTGACGTCACCGGGGAAAACGCCCAGTGTACGGGCAGACACCAGCCGGTGAAAAAAAAGAAATGGAAAACATCAAAATTAGAAACAAATGAATGACAGAGCATACAATAATAACAAGGATATACGCAGGATGTTTGTATGGAACCCAATAAGACCTATCACCGGAAGAAAATCTGCGTCATATTTTTTGCAGTACTGATGTTTACATTTGTAGTGCTTGGACGACTGGTATATCTTATGATATTCCGCGGGAATTATTACTCCGGACTTGCGGCAGACGTACAGCAGCGGGAACGGCAGATTAAGGCTGCCAGGGGGAAAATCCTGGACACAAACGGGGTTGTGCTTGCGGGAAATAAATCCGTCTGTACGATTTCTGTCATACATAACCAGATTGAGGACCCGGAGGGCGTAATTGCCATGCTGTCCAAAGAACTTGGGATTTCCGAGGAAAAAGTACGTAAGCGCGTGGAAAAGTATTCCTCCATAGAAAAAATCAAGAGCAATGTCGATAAAGAAACAGGAAACCGGATTTTATCCTACGGTTATTCCGGTGTTAAAGTGGATGAGGATTATAAACGGGAGTATCCGTATGATGAACTTGCATCCAAAGTTCTTGGTTTTACTGGCGGGGATAACCAGGGAATTATCGGACTGGAATCCGTGTATGACAGTTACCTGCAGGGAACAAACGGAACGATACTGACAACCACGGACGCCCGCGGCGTGGAAGTGGATAACGTGGGGGAGGAGCGGATTGAGCCGGTTACGGGAAATAATTTACGCACCTCGCTTGATGCCAATATCCAGATGTTTGCGATGCAGGCGGCAGAGAAGGCATACATCCAGAAGGAGGCTGATTCTGTCAGCATCCTTGTGATGAACCCGTCAAACGGGGAAGTGCTTGCGATGGTTGACTATCCTGAATTTAATTTAAATGAACCGTTTACCCTGACCGGGGAATTTGCGCAGTATGCAGGGACAAAGGAAGAGCAGGATTACTGTAACCAGATGTGGAGAAACCACTGCATCAACGATACCTATGAGCCGGGTTCAACATTTAAGGTAATAACAGCATCCGCAGCGCTGGAGGAAAAAGTGGTGTCCAGGTCGGACAGTTTTTTCTGTCCGGGGTATATTGTGGTGGAAGACCGCAGAATCCGCTGCCATAAAACGACCGGTCACGGTTCGGAAAGCTTTGTGGAGGGAATTGAAAATTCCTGTAACCCGGTATTTATTACCGTTGGTTTACGGCTGGGAGCGGACCGATTTTACAATTATTTTGAACAGTTCGGACTCCTTGGAAAAACCGGGATTGACCTTCCGGGAGAAGCGGCGACCATTATGCACAAAAAGGAGAATATCGGACTTGTGGAACTGGCGACCGTATCATTCGGGCAGTCGTTCCAGATTACCCCCATCCAGCTTGCAACAACTGTTTCTTCTATTATTAATGGGGGGAAACGTGTAACGCCCCATCTTGGCGTGCAGGTGGAGGACGGGGACGGTAATGTGGTAAAAAAGTTTTCCTATGAGACAAGGGAAGGCGTGGTCAGTGACAGCACCTCGGAAGAAATGCGTTTTCTTCTGGAAAAGGTCGTATCAGAGGGCGGCGGTAACAAGGCACAAATTGAAGGATATTCCATCGGCGGCAAGACAGCCACATCACAGACGCTGCCCCGTTCTGCAAACCGTTACATATCCTCATTTCTGGGGTTTGCCCCTGCGGATGACCCGAAGGTTCTGACACTGGTTATCATCAGAAATCCCAAGGGCGTTTATTACGGAGGCACGATAGCAGCTCCTGTCGCAAAGGAAATCTTCGAAAACATTCTGCCTTACCTTGAATTACAATAAGAAATAACGTATACTTTATAGACAGGGCAATGCAGTAGGAGGATATTTGCTATGGGAATTGAAGAAAAAAAGGTTCTTGTTGTAGGTACCGGAGTAAGCGGGATTGCAGCAGCAGGACTTTTGCTGGACAAAAAAATGGATGTCGTCATTTTTGACGGAAACAGGGAACTGGATATTAAGAAATTTCACGAAAAGGCACCGCAGCTGGCGAAGGTACCTCTGATACTGGGAGAGCTTGCGGAGGAAAAAATGCGTGAATTTAAAATGGCGGTTTTAAGTCCCGGCGTTCCTGTGGATATTCCGATGGTAGAAAGACTCCGTGCACAGAATGTGGCAATCTGGGGAGAGATTGAGCTTGCCAGCTATTATGGAAAAGGAAGGCTGGTTGCCATTACCGGAACAAACGGAAAGACCACGACAACAGCGCTGACTGCCGAGATACTCAAAAGCTGTTATAAAGATGTCCGGATGGTAGGGAATATCGGAATTCCTTATACTTCCGAGGCAGCGTCCATGACGGATGAGACAGTTACAGTTGCAGAAATCAGCAGCTTCCAGCTGGAGACAATTCATGCGTTTTTGCCGGATGTATCCGCGATACTAAATATTACGCCGGATCATCTGAACCGTCACCATACCATGGAATGCTATATCAAAGCCAAAGAGGATATTACAAAGAACCAGACAAAGAACCAGGTCTGCGTACTGAATTATGAGGATGAGGTGCTGCGTGCTTTTGGAAAACGCGCACCGGCGCGCGTCATTTATTTCAGCAGCCGCAGGAAATTAAAGGACGGATTTTATCTGGACGGGGAAGATATTTACATGGCGGCCGGGGGAGAGAATACCCATATCATTAATGTCAATGAGCTGAATCTTCTGGGGCGTCACAATTTTGAAAACGTCATGGCAGCATGTGCCATGTGTGTAACTGTGGGAGTTCCTGTGGCTCAGATGGCGGAGGTATTAAAAAAATTCCAGGCAGTTGAGCACAGGATTGAATACGTAACCGAAAAACGCGGCGTCCGTTTTTATAATGATTCCAAGGGAACCAATCCGGATGCGGCAATCCAGGGAATCCGTGCGATGAACCGTCCGACATTTCTGATTGGCGGAGGGTATGATAAGCAGTCCGAGTATGATGAATGGATTGAAGCTTTTGACGGCAGGGTGAAAACGCTGGTACTGATTGGACAGACAGCGGAAAAAATTGAAAACTGCGCACGCCGTCACGGGTTCCGGAATACGGTCCGCTGCAATACCCTGGAGGAAGCCGTTCATTTCTGCTATGACCATGCGGTTTCGGGTGACGCCGTACTGCTTTCACCTGCGTGTGCGAGCTGGGGAATGTTCCCGAACTATGAGGAACGGGGAAGAATATTTAAAGAAATCGTTCATGGATTAGAGGGGTAGGAGGATTGTCAGGAAAGAAAAAAGGAGAAAAAAAACAGGTATACTTTGATTATAATCTGCTTTTTATCATTGTATTTCTGCTTTGTTTCGGGCTGGTAATGCTTTACAGCTCCAGTTCTTATATATCTGCGAATAAATTTGGCGACAGTACCCATTACCTGAAGCTGCAGATACGAAATATCGCAGTCGGCATGGTTCCGATGCTGTTTTTTGCAAAGATTAATTACAGAAGATGGAGAAACCTTGGAACATTTGCATATCTTGTTTCGCTCATTCTCTGTCTTCTTGTGCTGTTTCCGATACCGTTTCTGGTCAGAAGCTCACACGGGCAGGCGCGCTGGCTGAATCTGGGACCTTTCAGCTTCCAGCCGTCGGAGTTTGCAAAGATTGCAGTAATCCTGTTTCTGGCAATGATCATAGAAAAAATACCGAAACAGATGGCAAAATTTTCCAGTGTGCTGAAAGTCGGGGTATTCCTGCTTCCGCTGCTGGGTGTGGTTGCTTACGGAAACTTAAGTACGGCAATCATTATTTTCGGAATTGCAGTCTGCATGCTGTTTGTGGCGAGTCCGAGATACGCACAGTTTATTGGCGTCGGGCTTGTCGGTGTTGTAGGGGCGGCATGTTTTATTATGTTTGCAGGTTACCGTGCAGGCCGTGTGGAAGCGTGGCTGGACCCGGAGAATGCAGGGGATGCGGGGTTTCAGACCAGGCAGGCGCTCTATGCCATTGGTTCCGGCAAGCTGTTTGGAAAAGGACTGGGCCAGAGCCTGCAGAAAATGGGAAACATACCGGAGATTCAGAATGACATGATTTTTTCTGTCATCTGTGAGGAACTGGGACTTTTTGGCGCAGTATGCGTGATTCTGTTATATATGCTGATGCTCTGGCGGATGATGGTGATTGCCAACAATGCCAAGGACCTTTACGGGGCGCTGCTTATGACCGGAATTATGTCGCATATGGCAATTCAGGTGGTTTTAAATATCGCAGTAGTAACAAATACAATTCCGAATACCGGAGTTACACTGCCGTTTATCAGTTATGGAGGAACATCGCTCGTGTTTCTGATGTCAGAAATGGGGCTGGCGCTGTCAGTGTCAAAAGGCATACGTCTGGAGACGATGGAATAAAACATGATCAGGGAAAAAAGAAAACGTGCAAGAAAAATAAAAAGAATACTGATGGTTCTGCTGATTATTGTGCTTTTTCTGGCATTGGCGGTTCTTGTAGTGTTAAATGTCTTTCAGGTGAAGCACATTGAGGTGGAGGGAAATAAGCTTTATGACGCCGAAGTCATCGAAAAGGCAGTGCAAAACGACGAATATTCGTGGAATTCCCTCTATGTATTTTTAAAATACAAATTTGTTAATACGGAAGAAATCCCGTTTGTGGATACCATGGAGATTGGTCTGAAGGATCCGCAGACACTGCACATTAAAGTATACGAAAAAGGAACAATGGGATACCTTTACATACCGTCCATTGACGAAAACGCCTATTTTGACAAAGACGGAATCGTAGTGGAAACCTCCTCGCGGGTGATTTCCGATACTCCGCAGATTGTGGGAATTGACTGTGACAAAGTGGTTTTATATGAAAAACTGCCGATTGGTGCGGGGAGGCTCAGGGAAATTCTGATGCTGACCCAGGCACTGAAGCGTAACGGTCTGATTCCTGAGGCAGTCAATTACGGGGGAGAAGACGAACCGGAGCTGGTTTATGGAAATATCAGGGTACAGCTCGGCTCCATGGAGCTTCTGACACAGAAGGTGGAGCGGCTGGCAAAAATCAAACCGGAGCTTTCCGGCATGGAAGGAACACTACATTTAGAGAACTGGACCGAAGAAACGACAAATATTGTGTTTGATAAAACGACGGAAAAAAAGGGCGGTACGAAAAAAGATAAGAAAAAATCATAATTTTCTGTTGATTATTTGCAGGAAAAATTATATGATAGACTATAAGGTAAAGAAAGAGGAGGAAGAACCATGCTGGAGATTCGGACAACAGAGGCAGAATCTGGTGCCAAAATTATCGTACTTGGTGTAGGCGGTGCCGGAAATAATGCTGTGAACCGCATGATTGATGAAAATATAGGTGGCGTTGAGTTTATAGGAGTAAATACAGACAAGCAGGCACTGCAGCTCTGCAAGGCTCCTACTTTAATACAGATTGGCGAGAAACTGACCAAGGGACTGGGTGCCGGAGCACAGCCGGAGATTGGCGAGAAAGCAGCAGAGGAGAGTTCCGAAGAATTGTCGGCGGCGGTCAAGGGAGCGCAGATGGTATTTGTTACCTGCGGCATGGGCGGCGGTACAGGTACGGGAGCAGCGCCTGTAGTTGCCAAGATTGCAAAAGAACAGGGCATTCTTACCGTAGGCGTTGTAACCAAGCCTTTTAAGTTTGAAGCAAAGAAGCGCATGATTAATGCGGTTTCCGGAATCGAAAGGCTCAAAGAAAACGTGGATACACTGATTGTCATTCCAAATGACAAACTTCTTGAGATTGTGGACAGACGTACATCTATGCCGGATGCATTAAAGAAGGCGGACGAGGTATTACAGCAGGCGGTACAGGGAATTACGGACCTGATTAACCTGCCGGCACTGATTAACCTGGATTTTGCAGATGTCCAGACAGTTATGAAGGACAAGGGACTGGCACATATCGGTATCGGAAGCGCCAAAGGAGATGACAAGGCGATTGAGGCAGTCAAGCTTGCCATTGCATCCCCACTGCTTGAGACGACCATTAATGGTGCAACGCATCTGATTTTCAATATTTCCGGGGATATTTCACTGACCGATGCCAATGAAGCGGCAAGCTATGTGGAGGATCTGGCAGGAGAAGAAGCCAATGTTATCTTTGGTGCAAAATATGATGAAACCATGACGGATGAGGTGACAATTACGGTTATAGCAACCGGAATTGAGGAAAAGGGCAAGGCAAAACCTGCAGCATCAGGTATCGGGAGCCGTATGGTTTACCCGAACCAGACAGCGGCGCCGACCACCCGTGCAGGTATTCCGGCAACCGGTTTATTAAACCGTACAGCCACACCGGGGAATTTTACCAGTACGACCACGACAAGGCCTGCAGCACCGTCAACACCTTCTACATATTCCGGCATCCAGAAACCAAAACAGCCGGAAAGCACAGTAAAGCCGGTGGAAATCAATATTCCGGACTTTCTGAAAAATCCAAGAAGATAGAGGTAATGTCGAATTAAGACAATAATTTTTAATTAAAAACCTCCTGTTTCTGTCAAATTACAGAGATGAAATCATCTATAATGACAGAAGCAGGAGGTGATTTTTATATATGTATTCTACATAGATGTATTCTTAGAACAAAATTTTCTGATGAATCTGATAGTATTATCCCTTACCTGTGTGTTCTGTAAAAGTGCAGTAAAATATTTAAAACTCAGAATGGCTGCCGCTGCGCTATTTGGTGCGGCTTTGTCCCTGCTCAGTTATCTGGTTATTCCATGGTATGCCGGTGCAGTGGCAGCCTGTGCATTTATAGTGATACCGCTTATGCTGTTTTTTGCATTTGGATTTGGCGGCTTACGTCTGTTTGTCATCCGTACAGGTGTCAGCTGGCTGTCCATTATATTGTTAAATGGTGTGGTGACTGCAGTTTACAATCTGACCGGGGTACGCAGCCTGCATGTGTATATCTGTGTACTGGTGCTGTTTGCTGCGCGTATTCTTGTCCGGATGCTTCTTTCGTCTGTCCGTATGCAGAAACGCCAGATGCAGCTTACACTGACTTACCATGGAAGAAGTATTACCTGTATGGGTCTGTATGATTCCGGTAACCTGCTTAAAATCCCGGATTCCGGGGAACCAGTACATATTATTCATCCAGGGTTGCTTGAGCATGTACTCCACGGGGAAGAACCGGAATTTCAGGTGATACCGTATCATGCGCTTGGAACATCAGAAGGGGCTATTTACGTCTGCCGTCTGGACCGGCTGCGTCTGGACGATGCGGATCACCCCAAAGTTATGGATGATCCCTGGGTCGGGCGGGCACAGCCCGGCCTGCTTCGGGGGAAATCCTATCAGGTCATCCTGAATTCTGATGTAGTTGACAATTAAAAATATAGAAAATAAATGAAATGAGGCAGAAAATGTTAAATATTTTTGGAATGGTAATGGATAAAATCGGAAAGCTCCGGATGATGTTTACAGATGATGAAGTATTTTACATAGGAGGTTCTGAGGTGCTTCCGCCGCCGCTGGAAAAGGAACAGGAGAACCGGTGCCTGATTGCGCTTGCCGGAACGCAGTCCGCAGGGGAGGATTTTTCCAGGGAAGATGCAAAAAAAATGCTGATTGAACATAACTTACGGCTGGTGGTGTATCTGGCAAAAAAATTTGAAAATACCGGGATCTGTGTGGAGGATTTGATTTCAATCGGGACAATCGGGCTGATTAAAGGGATTAATACATTTAATCCGGGGAAAAAAATCAAACTTGCCACATATGCTTCCCGCTGCATCGAAAATGAGATTCTGATGTACCTGCGAAGAAATAATAAGGTCAAACTGGAAGTGTCTTTTGATGAACCGTTAAATGTGGACTGGGATGGAAATGAGCTGCTGCTTTCCGATATACTGGGAACCGATGAGGATATTATTTACCGTGATATAGAAAATGAAGTCGAAATCGGGATGTTAAAGTCAGCGGTTGATAAGCTTATGCCGAGGGAAAAGGAAATTATCTGTATGCGCTACGGGCTTGGAAGAAAGGACGGAAAAGAAATGACGCAGAAAGAAGTGGCAGACCGCCTTGGAATTTCCCAGTCCTATATTTCACGCATTGAAAAGAAGATTATCCTCCGCCTGAAAAAAGAAATACAGAAAAATTAACGTAACAGTTCAGCCGGACTGTTACAAATTAACCGCCGTAATCATTTGCTAAATATACAATATTTTGATATAATATGTCATAAGAAGGAGAGGGGGCGGTACATATGTTATTGGAATTTCTGGGGGCTGACAGAGAAGTAACAGGGAGCTGTCATTATGTATCATTTTCTGATAAACATTTTCTTGTGGACTGCGGTATGGAGCAGGGACCGGACTTGTATGTAAACCAGGAGATTCCGGTGAATGCGGCAATGATTGATTATGTGTTTATTACGCATGCACATATTGACCATTCCGGACTGCTGCCGCTTTTGTACAATCATGGATTCCGGGGACAGATATTTGCCACAAAAGCAACCTGTGAGCTTTGTGACATTATGTTAAAGGATTCTGCGCACATACAGGAATTTGAGGCGGAATGGAAAAACCGCAAGGCGCGCCGTGCGGGACATCCGGAGGTGACGCCGCTGTACAGCCTGGAGGATGCCGAGGCAGTCATGGAGCATTTTGTGCCCTGCAGCTATGATAAGGAAATCACCGTATGCGACGGTTGTAACATCCGTTTTACGGATGCCGGACACCTGCTTGGTTCTGCATCCATAGAAATCTGGGTAACAGAGGATAATGTAACAAAAAAACTGGCGTTTTCCGGGGATATCGGAAATGGAAACCGGCCGTTAATCCGCGATCCGGAATATATTACGGATGCGGATTATGTAATTATGGAATCCACTTATGGAAACAGACTGCACCAGACCCCGCCGGATTATGCACTTGAACTTGCAAAGGTTATGAACATGACGTTTACAAAAGGCGGAAACCTGGTAATTCCTGCCTTTTCCGTGGGACGTACCCAGGAAATGCTTTTTTACATGCGGCGCATTAAGACAGAAGGACTTCTGCCGGAGTATTCCAATTTTGAGGTTTATATCGACAGTCCGCTGGCGGTGGAGGCGACATCAGTTTTCCATAAAAACGTTTCGGAATGTTTTGCAGGGGAGGCTCTGGAATTAATTCAGTCGGGAATCAACCCGCTTCAGTTTCCGGGACTGAAGGTGGCAGTTTCCAGTGAGGAATCCAAAAGAATCAATTTTGATTCCAGGGCAAAGGTGATTATCTCAGCATCCGGTATGTGTGAGGCAGGACGGATCCGCCACCATCTGAAACACAATCTCTGGCGGAAGGATTCCACAGTACTGTTTGTGGGATACCAGGTTCCCGGTACGCTGGGAAATGTGCTGCTTGGCGGCGCAAAAAAGGTAAAGCTTTTTGGCGAGGAAATTGACGTCAGGGCAACAATTGTGAATCTGCCGGGAATCAGCGGCCACGCGGACAAGGAGCATCTTACCAGATGGATTCAGGCATTTAAGAAACCTCCGGAAAAAGTGTTCGTGGTACATGGGGAAGAAAGCACTGCGGAAGGATTTGCAAAGTATGTTTCAGAGGAAATCGGATTTGATGCAGTCGCACCATACAGCGGGGATGCCTATGACCTGCTGACGGGGGAGCAGGTTGCGGAAGGAAGCAGAAAACATGCCCAGAAGAAAGCGCATAAGCAGGCCTGTGCAGGCTCTGCGGTATTTGACCGGCTGGTAATTGCAGGCGAGAGACTGATTGCTGTAATCCGCAAATGCCAGGGCATGGCAAACAAGGACCTTGCGAAATTTGCTGACCAGATAAATTCCCTGTGTGACAAATGGGATAAGTAGCGCGGGTGTTCGCTGCTGGAAAGGAATAAAAGTATGAAGCGTGTGGTTGTTACCGGAATGGGAGCCGTGACGCCGATTGGAATCGGTGTCGGGGAGTTCTGGAACGGGATAATGAACAATAAAGTGGGAATCGGGCCGGTCATGAATTTTGACACTGCAGATTACAAGGTAAAGCTGTCTGCTGAAGTACGGGATTTTGAGGCAAAAAATTATCTGGATCCGAAAGCGGCAAAACGCATGGACCGTTTCAGCCAGTTTGCCGCAGTTGCAGCAAAGGAAGCCGTGGAGGACAGCGGACTTGAGGTTGAAAAGGAAAACAGCTACCGGCTGGGCGTCAGCATTGGTTCCGGTGTGGGAAGCCTGATGGGAATAGAGCGCGAATATGACAAGCTTCTTGCAAAGGGACCGGGAAGGATACATCCGCTTACGGCGCCGCTCATCCTTGGAAACATGGCGGCTGCCAATGTTGCGATGCAGCATGGGTTCCAGGGAAAGTGCATTGATGTGGTTACGGCATGTGCGACAGGAACCAATTCCATCGGGGAGGCGTTTCGGAGTATTCAGCACGGAGAGCTGGATGTGGTGCTGGCTGGCGGTGTGGACAGTTCAGTCAGCCGGTTCGGCGTGGCGACGTTCCAGGCGCTGACAGCGCTTACCACATCAGAAGACCCGCTCCTTGCATCCATCCCGTTTGATAAAAGAAGAAACGGATTTGTTACCGGGGAAGGGGCGGGAGTACTGGTACTGGAAGAGCTTACCCACGCCCTGAACCGCGGTGCCCGCATATATGCGGAGATTGGCGGATACGGTGCGACGTGTGATGCAAACCATGTGACGACACCGCTGGAAGATGGTTCCGCGGCTGCCATGGCTATGACGCTTGCCATGGAAGATGCCGGCATGAAGCCGGAACAGGTGGATTATATTAATGCGCACGGAACCAGCACGGTTTACAATGATTTATATGAGACCAGGGCGATTAAGCGGGCATTCGGGGATGCTGCGTACCATGTGCATATCAATTCCACCAAATCCATGGTGGGGCATATGTTTGCCGGAGGCGGCGCCGTGGAACTGATAACCTGCATCAAGTCCATCAATGAAGATTACATTCATCCGACTGTCGGGCTATTAGAGGACGACCCGGAGTGTGACCTTGACTACACCAAAGGAGAGGGCATCCATACACCGGTGCATACCGCAGTCAGCAATTCCCTTGGGTTTGGAGGACATAATGCAACCGTACTTGTAAAGGAGTACCGGCAGTAAAAGCCGATGTATAAATGCATGATTCGGGTACATACTATGAAAAAAGGAGGTTCTTATGGATTACGAAAAAATAGTATGTAACTGTCAGAGTGTAACAAACGGAATGATAAAGGAGGCTGTGGATGCCGGAGCCACCACGCTGGAAGAGGTGCAGGAGGCAACCGGTGCAGGAACTGTGTGCGGCGCCTGTATTGAAGACGTCCAGCATCTGGTTGACCAGTTTGTCCAGGAAAGGGATAACCGTTAAAGACAGACAATATAAAAAACACAGGACATGCACTTTTTGTCCTGTGTTTTTTGTTAATTACTGTCCGGAATCCGTTTTTAAATACTGGTACATATTTTTCAGTGCATTTTTTTCCAGCCGTGAAACCTGTGCCTGCGAAATGTGGATTTCATCGGCAACTTCAATCTGGGTTTTCCCTTCAAAAAAACGGAGTTTAATAATACGCTCGTCCCGTTCATTCAGGCGTGAGAGGGCATCGCTTAATGAAAGATCCTCAATCCAGTTTTCCTCCTTGTTTTTTTTGTCGGAAATCTGGTCCATGACATAAAGGGTATCCCCTCCGTCCGTATAAATCGGGTCAAAGAGGCTTAACGGGGTCTGGATGGCGTCTAACGCATAGACGATATCCTCCTTCGGGATATCGCATTCTTTTGAGATTTCCTCCAGGGTCGGTTCCCTCTGGGATTCACGTGCCAGACGTTCTTTTGCCTGCATGGCTTTATAGGCAGTATCCCTAAGGGAACGCGGGATGCGGTAGCTGCTGTTGTCCCTCAGGTAACGGCGGATTTCACCTATAATCATAGGCACAGCATACGTGGAAAATTTTACGCCTACATTTACGTCGAAATTATCAATTGCCTTCATCAGTCCGATACAGCCAATCTGGAACAGGTCGTCCACATTTTCATTATGGTTGTTAAAACGTTTGATTACAGAGAGAACGAGACGCAGATTTCCCTCGATGTACATATTTCTGGCCTGCTTGTCCCCGGCGGAAATGCGTTTAAACAATGCCTCCTTTTCCTCCTCTTTTAAAATTGGCAGTTTTGCTGTATTGACACCGCAGATTTCCACTTTGTATGAAGACATTATCATTTCCTCCAGATTTTTTCGTGATAACTAAAGGATGGTTCTTTTTTTGATTTTTTATTCAGGTAATGTTATACTTTTATCTAATGATGAACAAAAAGGAGAGCGATTCAGATGGATGATAAAAAAATGGACATTACAGCAGAAGAAAAACAGGAGAAGGGCCCAAAAAGCGATGAATGGGCAACAGAGGCACTGGAAGAGCTGGATGAATTTATTGAATCCCAGGGGATTTATATCCGCCAGTAAAAATACCATACAGCACAGATTAAGAAAAAATTAAACAAATCGTTCGGGAAATGTAATTGTTTTTAAACCATAATATGGTATAGTTTTTTCAGGGAAGAAATTCCCAAAAAGACTGCGCAGCAGATTCGGTGCAGTGGAGAAAAGGAGAGTTTTATGAGTAAACGACGTCTGCTCACGGGCATACTGCTGTTTTGTCTGATGGGTTTTATTGTTTTTTCGGACCGGCAGCCGCTGGCTGCGGAAGAAGGTAATTTTGACGGTGAAGTGTCTGTGCTGAAAGCGGAGGACGATACCTTTGTCGTACAGGTACAGGCATCCAGCAGGTCAGAAGATTTTGAAGGAACCGTCAGGGTTGCCTTCCAGAATTCAGACAGTGTGTTTGATACCAGAATTACCCTGCCGGCGCAGGGCGAAAAGCAGTTCACACTGACAGTTCCGCAGAAGGATGTGGACCAGATTAAAGGAAACGGTGAACTGGTTTTTCTTGATAAAGAGGAAAATGAGCTGCAGAAGATTTCTTTTAAAAATATCTTAAAAGGGATAAAAAGCGGTCTGCGTGTCGGTGTGCTCAGCGACCATTTTGACAAACTGACCTATATGGATATGGGCGGTACGGGTTATATGCACCTGAACAGGGCGCAGCCGGTGAACCTGGTGGAACTGGACAGTAATATAAAAGACAGCCTTGCGGGACTGGATTTTCTCATTATTGATTCCTATCATGTGGCATTACTGGATGAGGAAAACAGGAAAGCCGTTGAAGACTGGGTGGACCAGGGCGGTGGTCTGATTCTGGGTACTGGTGCAAGGGGAGAAGAAACCGTTAATGCCTTTGACCCGGATTTTCTGGGGCTTAAGTTTGTAAAAGCAAGTGAGCCGGGAACCGAAAATTATGTGTCTTCCGTGACTGGACAGTACTATAATTTTGAGTACAGCAATATTGACTTTACAAAAATGGCAGTTGCAGAGTTTCAGCCTGCAGGTAATCCTGCGGTTTCATATATGGATGCCGATAACAGTCCGGGAGAACTTTGTACGTATGGGAACGGATGCGTACTGGTGCTTGCATTTTCCCTCTGCGAGGATGAAATGCAGAAAGCGTCGTCAGACGTATGCCAGGGAATCTATGATGAGCTGGCTTATTCCGGTGCCTACAGTCCCATCAATGATTTCGGGGATACCTTCTATTTACGGGAAAATGCCTTTGGTATTATTGACCACGCGAATACGGATGTGAATTTTTCGCTGCTTGAGATTATGGTTTTCCTGTATGTTGTGATTGCAGGGCCGCTGCTTTACCTGGTGCTTGCAAAAATAAAGAAAAGAGAGTGGTACTGGCTTGGGGTTCCGTTTCTTGCCGTACTGTTTATCTGCGGGGTACTGGTCTTTGGACGGGACCTTCGTGTGGCAGATACCAGGGTTTATTCTGTAACCACGCAGCGTGCGGACGGTAAGGAAAAAGGAAACTTAAGAACCTACTACAATGCATATCATTCCGGCGTTAAGCCGTGGAATCTTAAGCTTTCGGACCAGTATACCTATGGCGGCTCCGGCGGGACGGCATGGGATTCCTATTCCGGAAACCGCACATACCGGATTGCCTATGGGGATGGAATGGAGATAGGCATGATGCCGTCATCCAATTTTGAAAGCGGATATCTCTTTGCCGCTGGTACAGGAGACGTGCAGGGGGAAATTCTGGCGAAGGATGTAGCCGTTTCTGCAGTCGGCCAGGGTATGAGCGCAGAAGGAAGCATTACAAATAATACAGAATATGACCTGCCATATATGATGGTGCTGACAGACGACGGCGTGATGTATGTCCAGAATGTAAAAAAAGGGGAGACAGTCAGCCTTGCCGAAGCATTAAAAGAGAAACGGGCAATCATACAGGAAGCCACATATGTATATGACATGGTTTATAATATGCGAAGCGGTCTGGGACTTCCCGGGGATGAGAATGACGGACAGCTTTATGCAGCGCTGCTGGTCGGGGCATGCGAACCCATGACAAAGCGCGAGACAGGGCAGACCCTGGTATGCGCGGTAGTTCCGGATTATGGGAAAACGGTAGCGGACAAATGCACAGAGATTTCATTCGGCTGCCTGTACGCGGTTGTGGAACAGGAGGAAAAAAATGCTGCAAATTAATCACTTATATAAAAATTACGGCAAATTTCTGGCGGTTAATAATTTATGTCTTCGTATTCCGCAGGGAGACCTCTTTGGTTTTGTGGGACCAAACGGCGCCGGTAAAACCACCACGATACGCATGGTATGCGGTCTGATGCCGCCGACAGCGGGCAATATTATGATTAACGGGGTGGATGCATTCAGCAATCCGAAGGAAATCAGAAAACAGATTGGATATGTGCCGGATTTCTTTGGCGTGTATGATAATTTAAAGGTCAGGGAGTATATGGATCTGTACGGTTCCATGTACCGGATGAACTCACGGGATATCGAAAAGATTGCAGATGATTTACTGGAGCTTGTGAATCTGTCCGACAAGAAGGAAATGTACGTGGATACGCTTTCCCGCGGAATGAAACAGCGTCTGTGTGTGGCGCGCGCACTGATTCACAATCCTGCGCTTTTAATTCTGGATGAACCAAACTCCGGGCTGGATCCCGGGGCGAGGGTGGAGATGAAGGAGCTGCTGTTAAACTTAAAGGGGATGGGAAAAACCATAGTGATCAGTTCCCATATTCTGTCAGAACTTTCTGAAATGTGCAACAGTATCGGAATCATGAACCATGGAAATCTTGTGACGGCGGGCAGGATTGAAGATGTACTGCAGTCGGCATTTGGCAGCAACAATCTGGTCATTGGAATAAAAGAAAATCCAGACAGTGCCGTAAGGCTTTTAAAGGAACAGACAGGGGTAAAGGTGGAAACCATCGGAGAAAAGGAAATCAGAATTTCACACTCGCTGTCAGAAGAAGAAATTGCTAACATGATTGCATATCTGATAGGCTCAGGAGTGGTGGTTACCGAATTCCATACCCAGGAGGGGAATCTGGAAACCTTGTTTATGCAGCTGACAAAGCCTTCAGATGCACAGCCTGTGGGACAGGGAGGTGGTAAGTGATGCATATGAATCCGCTTGTAAAAAAAGATGTTAAGGTACAGTCACGCAGCATGCGTATGAGCTGGGGGCTGTTTGCCTATGAGGCTATTATGGCTCTGGTATTTTTCTTTGCCATGATGATGATCAAGCAGCAGAGTTACTGGTCTGAGGCGAATATTTACAGCCGGATTGTCATGCTTTATCCGGTGCTTGCAGTCACACAGATTATGATTATCGGCGTGACTGTCCCAATCAGCACGTCATCCTCCATTTCAGGGGAAAAGGAACGGCAGACATTTGATATCATGATGACGACAAGCATGACGCCGTTTTCCATTGTATGGGGGAAAGTGATGACGGCAATTATACAGAATATGTTTTATGTGGCGGCAGGAATGCCGGTCATGGCGCTTGCGTTTGTAATCGGAGGGCTTTCGCCGGTGTATTTGCTCTGGTTTCTGCTGATTGCACTGCTTGCGGCATTTTTTGCAGCCAGTATCGGGGTTTTCTGTTCTTCCGGCTGTAAAAAAAGTATTTCAGCTGCCGTAATGTCCTATGTATTTTACCTGGTGTTTTTTATACTGACGGCAGTTCCTTACTGGATTGCCGAGATGTATATGTATGATTTTGCAGGCCGAGTCTTCTTCTGGCTGTTACTGTTAAATCCGGCAGTTTACCTGATGGAGTTTTTTACTTGGACAATGGGGGGAACTTCTGTGGTTTATGACATAATGTCAATATCGTCAGCGGGGATAAAAATGAGCGAAGAAGCAGCACACAATTTATGGATGGCGGGAGCCGGCTTACTGCTTGTGCTGGTTTCATTTTTGTTTTTATGGACTGCGGCAAAGCGGATTACCCCGATTCCGAAAAGAAAGGTAAAGAAACTGGCTGGAAATCGTATGGGAGCGCAGTAATGGACGAAAAAGAATATCTGAAAAAAGAGGTGTCAGAACACCGGAGAAAATTAAATCTTGCCAGAACATTTAAAAGCTGTACGGTTTTTATGACGCTTGCGGGGATTGCGGCAATTCTGCTGGAAGGGATTTCACTGATTGTTCCGTTTTACTATGTGCATATGTTTTCCCTGGGTGTTATGATAGCGGGAATCCTGTCAGGCATGATATATGCATTTGTAAAAAGAAGCGGCTTACATCATGCAGCCCACTGTCTTGATAAATTTGGATTAAAGGAACGAATCCTTACCGCATATGAAAACCTAGAATCGGAAAACGAATTTATGCGCCTGCAGCGCAGTGATGCCGTCCAAAGGCTGAAGGAAAAAAAGCAGAAAGGAATGATAAGGGTTTCAGTTCTTCCGGATAAAAGGCACCTGCTTGCCCTTGTACTGTCCCTTGGCGTTGCACTTGGTCTTTCCTTTGTACCGTCAGCATCAAGGGATCTGGCAAAGGAGCTGCATGAAATCAGAGAGCAGGCAAAGGAAAAAGAAGAGGAGCTTGAAAAGCTGGTCAGGGAAATGGAACAGATTGATGCCGGGGCAATGACAGAGGAGCAGAAAGCGGCGCTTAAGGAAATGCTGGATTCTTTAAATATGTCCATGGAGGAGCTTGGGAAGGCGGATTCCGCAGAAACCCTTGCAGCGGCGGCGCAGAAGCTGGAGTATAAATACCAGCAGACTGCAGAAAGCCTTACAAATCTTGCCAGCGCATTAAAGGATCCGGGGATTGCGTCTGCAGCACAGACGGCGCAGGCAAATGCAGATTCTGCGAATCCGAACGGGCAGGAAACCGCATCCGCAGGGGGCCAGGATGGTGACGGCTCAGACAGTGGAAACGGGAATAATTCCTCCGGCAGCGGCGGAAATGGTGAAAGCGGAAACGGCAGCGGCGACGGGGATGGAAACGGAGACGGAGACGGCAGCGGCGACGGGGATGGAAACGGAAACGGAGACGGCAGCGGAAATGGTAATGGAAACGGAAGCGGTAATGGGAACGGCAGCGGAAACGGAAATGGAAATGGAGGCGGCAGCGGCTCCGGAAGGGGAACCGGTTCCGGAAGCAACCGGCATGATTATGTCAGTGTGCCAAATGGCGTGGGAGATGATCCTTCCGTAAGCGGAAATAAAACCGGGGATGACGACAGCGATTATTACAGGGCACAGAACGGACTGGCGTGGAACGGGGATCATGTGAGTCTGGATTCTGTGATCAGCAGTTATACAGAAAATGCATATACCGGAATTGATTCCGGCAAATACCCGAATGGAATGCAGGATATCATCAAGGATTATTTTCAGAATTTAAATGATTAGAGGAGCAGAAAACAGTATGACAGAGTTAGAAATGTGCCAGCAGAAAGTAATGGAATGTGAAAACGAGATAAAAAAGGGCATTATCGGACAGCAGGAGATTATCAGGCAGGTAATGCTTGCCATGCTTTCAGACGGTAATGTGCTGCTGGAAGGAATGCCGGGTCTGGGAAAAACCATGCTGGTCCGTACCATTGGGAAGGTGTTTGACCTTTCCTTTAAACGGATTCAGTTTACTCCTGACCTGATGCCGAGTGATGTAACAGGAACAAATATCATGGTAAGGGAAGAGGGGAAAAGTGAATTTACGTTTTCCCAGGGACCGGTGTTTGCCAACCTGGTACTTGCGGATGAAATTAACCGTGCCACTCCCAAAACGCAGTCTGCGCTGCTGGAAGCCATGCAGGAGCATACCGTGACAGTAGGAACGGTATCCCATCAGCTGCCGGAGCCGTTTCTGGTGCTTGCCACACAGAATCCCATTGAAAATGAAGGTACCTATCCGCTTCCGGAGGCTCAGCTGGACCGGTTTTTATTTAAGATACTGGTGGAGTTTCCTTCAAAAGAAGAGCTGCGGGGGATTGTAAACCTGACAGAGGGGCAGACACAGCCGGAAATCGCACATATCATGGATGCAGAAGAGCTGGTGAAGGCACGCTCTTTTGTTTCCCAGGTTCCAGTGGCGGATGCCGTGATGGATTATATTCTGGACCTGGTAATGGCAACGCATGAAGAACATTCTTATCTGAGGGAAGGTGCGAGTCCGCGTGCCGCACAGGCAATCATTCGTACATCAAGGGCGAGGGCATTTATGGAAGGAAGATTTAATGTTTCGTTTGATGATGTGAAAAGTGTTGCATGCCCTGTCCTGCGGCACAGAATCATATTAAGTTTTGATGCAATTTCTGACGGGGTTTCAGAAGACACGGTGATTAACCAGATAATTGAATCAAAGGAAAAGAATTTATATGCTTGATTCCAATGTTTATGACACGCTTTCCAGGCTGTCGTTAAAAATGGCGCATAAGAGCAGCCTGAATATGTCCGGGAACCGTAAATCCATACAAAAAGGGATATCCGCCGAGTTTTCAGATTTCCGGGAATATATGCCGGGAGATGATTTAAGACGGCTGGACTGGAATGTTTATGCCAGGCTGGATAAAATGTATATCAGGGAATATATGGAAGAAAAAGAAGCGGTGGTATCCGTGCTGTTAGATACGAGCGCTTCCATGGATTACGGAAAAAAGAAAAAATCCGAGCTTGCGAAAGACCTTGTCTCTGTTGTGTCGTTTCTTGCGCTTAACAATATGGACAGGCTGGTAGTTTATGATATGAAGGACATGAACCGCGGACTGATGCCCGGAAGTGGAAGGAATGCCTTTTCCAGGGTGTTAAAGTGGCTGGAAGCCAGAACCTTCGGCGGGGAAGCGGATATGTTAAAGGCTGCCAGACAGATGAAACACCGCGGGCCGGGAGTAACGGTTATGATCAGTGATTTTTTGCATCCGGCGCTGTTTACTGATGACGGTCCGCAGTATGAAAAGCTGCTGCAGTATCTGGCTTACCGCAGGCAGCGTCCTGTGATTCTGCATACGCTTGCGGAAGAAGAACTTAAGGTCAGCATGGAAGGTACGTTAAACCTGATTGACATGGAAACGAACGGAAAGCTCAGGATTACTATGGATGCAGCTGCGGTAAACAGCTATGAAAGAGAGCTGAAAAAGCTTCTTTCCCGTATGAAAAAAGGCTGCACGCCGCATGGTTCCTATGTGCTCTGTGATACTGCAAAGGACAGGAACCAGCTTATTTTTGAGGATTTAAGGGTGTTATATGATATTTGAGAGTTTATGGCCGCTTGCATTTTTACTTGCGGTCCCTGTTGTAATCATTCTGTATCTGCTGGTGCCAAAGGGGAAGGATTATAAGATTTCATCAAACCTTCTCTGGGAAAAACTGTTTAAAAACCAGCAGTCCAAAACCTTTCTGGAAAAATTTATCCATAACCTGCTGATGTATCTGCAGATTGCCGTTATTCTGCTTCTGGTGCTTGCGCTGATGTCGCCTTATATCCGAAGGCAGGGAAATGGCAGCGGGAATGTTATTTTTGTACTGGATACCAGCGGGAGCATGCAGCACAAAAATTCCGGCGGGGAAACCAGACTGGAGGAAGCGGTGAATGAAATTCATGATTTCATTGATGCATCTTCCGGTACGTTTTCCATTGTTACCAGTGACGGAACGGGAACATCCCTGCTTTCTGTGAATTCTTCCGACAAAAAAAGCCTCTATGACGCATTAAAAAAGGTCAGCTGCAGCGATACGGACGGGAAGATTTCGGAAGCGGTATCCACCGTCCAGTCATTAAGCGGCGGAAAAGACCAGAAAAAAGCGGACAGTGTGATAGTTTTTACGGACGGAACCGGAGCGGAGTCGGCGAAAGAATTTACCAGACTGGTATCCGCGGAAGTCCGTATTGTGGGAGAATCCACAAGTAATGTGGCAAACACCTTTCTTTCCCTTGGACAGGAAAAAGAAGGTTACACTGCTGTGGCAGGACTGGTGAATTACAGTGACCAGAAAGCGGAACTGGAAATTGCGCTGTATTCCGGTGACAGGCTTGCCGATATGCGCACAGTAAGCTTAAAGCCCGATGAAAGCAGTACCTGCCTGTTTCAGGATGTTGAAGTAAACGGTATATGCCGCACGGAAATTTCCGCGATTACATTTGAAAACGGGGATAAGGATTCCCTGAAGGAAGACAACTGCGCATATGCACTGACGGACGATGCAACGGCATTAAACGCCTGCCTGGTCGGCGAGGGAAATATTTTTGTGGAAAAGGCATACCAGGCGCTTACCGGCCAGAGCCTTGCAAAAGCAGAGAATGAGGGCGATTTCGGAACAAAAGACGCAGTATTTATTTATGATGCGGACAGTGAAAAAAAGCAGAATGAAGCAGTAAGCCGTATGGTTTTTGCTGACAGTACCCATGCCGCCGGAACAAAGAAAAATGTAAGCCTTGCAGCCTCCGAAACGGATATTACGGCAGGAATCAGCCGGTTTGCAGTCGGTGTCAATGAAACCCGTACTTATGAGCTGCCGGAGTGGGCGACTGGTTTTTTATGGAGCGGGGAGGAATGCGCTGCCTACTACGGGGTGCATGACGGCATCAGACAGGTGGTGCTTGGTTTTGATTTAAGGGAATCCGATTTTGCACTGCAGGCGGAATTTCCGGTATTTATGGCAAATGCGCTGGGGTTTCTGGGAGACAGTTCCCTGCTTGCCCAAAATGTATACGAAGCCGGTGAAAAAGTAATCTTTCATCCGCAGCCGGATGTGGATACCGAAACACTTGCGGCAGATACCAAAAAGGCGGGAATCTATGAGGTAAATGCCGGAGGAAAAAAAGAATCCTATATCGTGCGGTTTGCCTGTGCGGGGCAGTCGGACGGCAGAAAGATGGCAGAAAGCTTCGGGGAAACAGGTTCCTACAGGGGGCAGCTGGTAAGAAAGCAGCTTCGCAGTGTAATTCTTGTCATGGTACTGCTTTTGCTGCTTCTGGAGTGGATTTTGTATGTCAGGCAGATGCGTTACCGGGGAAAATTTTACCTTGCAGTCCGGGTAATTACGGTCCTGCTGGTGCTTGGCGCGGTACTTGGACTGTCCGTAAACCGGCGGTCTGCGGCAAATACCACAGTTTTTCTGGTGGATATTTCAAACAGCAATGAGCAGAGCCTGGAACAGATGGACAGGTACCTGGCGGAAACGGTAAGTAAAATGCCGGACAAAAACCAGTACGGAATTGTAACCTTCGGAAGAAATTCCCTTGTGGAACAGTTTCTGACAGAAGAAAAGCATGTATCAAAGATTATGTCCATGCCCGATAAAACGGCAACCAATATGGAAGAGGCGATTTCCCGCGGACTGTCCATGATTCCGGACAACGGGGCAGGAAGGCTTGTGATACTGACAGACGGAAAGGAAACAAAGGGAAGCATTGCAAATACGGCTTCTGCGCTTGTGTCGCGTAATGTGGAGCTGCTGTCCCTTGTTTATGACGTGACGGGCGGAAAGGATACCTACATCGAAAATGTGGAGCTGCCGGACTATCTGTACGCCGGGGATTCCTATTCCATGACCGTGACCGTGGAAAGCAACTATGACACAGACGCCTCACTCCAGGTTCTGATGGGAACGGAATTAAAAAGTGAAACAAAGGTACATTTGAACAAAGGCAGCAACCAGTTTGTGTTAAAGCAGAAGGTTTCCGGGGAAAATGTGGAAAGTTTCCAGGTACGGGTTGCGGCGCCGGGGGATACCTGTGAGGAAAACAACACATTTTCCGCATATTCCGTCGTGGACAGCATGCCGAAAATACTGGTGGTTACCGGTATGAAGGAAGACAACACCTATTTTAAGGCGCTGCTTACGGCAGCCGGCTGCAATTACCAGACAGTGTCAGCGGTAAATGCACCGCAGTCCCTGGAGGAGATGCTGCAGTATAAGAGCATTATTCTGGAAAATGTACACCGCACGGATTTGCCGGAGGGATTTCTGGCAGGTGTGGACACTTATGTTAAGGATTACGGCTGCGGCATCATCTGCTGCGGCGGGGAAGAAAGCTATGCATTAGGCGGTTACCGGGATACCGAGCTTGAAAAAGTGCTTCCTGTGGATATGCAGCTGCGCGGAACGAACCAGCTTCCTTCGCTTGGTATGGTAATGGTTATCGACCACTCCGGGAGTATGTCGGATTCAGCGGAAGGCGCAGGCGGAGCCACAAATCTGGACCTTGCGATTGCCGCTGCAAATGCGGCAGTGGATGAACTTCGGGACAGCGATTATGTGGGCGTTGTAACTTTTGATGATAAATTTACCTGGCAGCTGCCGATTAGAAATGCGGATGATAAAGATGAAATCCATCATAAAATTGAAACAGTGACAGAAGGCGGGGGTACCACCATAAAGCCGGCGCTCTGGTCCGCACTGGAAGAGATTAGGAAGTGTAAGGCGGATATCCGCCATGTGATACTTCTGACGGACGGGGAAGGGGAAACGCGCGTTTTTTCCGATATTACGGTTGCCTATCTGGACGCCGGGGTTACGCTTTCCACAGTGGCTGTGGGAGATTTTTCGGATACAAGGCTTTTGGAATCCCTTGCAGAAAGCTGCGGCGGCAGGTATTATTATTCAGATATATCAACGGATATTCCAAAGATTTTTGCACAGGAGGTGTTTTTAAGCGGGGATACCTATTTACAGAACGGTACATTTGCCCTTGCAGGAAACAGTAATGCCATTACAAAAGGGCTTTTTGCAGACGGCTGGCCGCCGGTCTACGGCTATGTCAGCGCAACCCCGAAAAAATCCGCCAATGTGCTGCTTGCCTCGGAAAAAGACGACCCGGTTCTTTCTGTGATGCAGTACGGACTGGGACATACCGTGGCGTGGAATACGGATGTAACGAACCAGTGGACGTCTGCACTGGCGCAGTCGGATGACTATGTCCAGCTCTGGAAACGGATGATTGATTACAGTGCGGGAAACACATCGCTTGGCGAGGATTCTGTGGATGTAACCACGGCAGGCGGCAGAACGGAGATTGTATATCATGCAAAGGATTACGGGGAGCATACCACAGTTTCTGCTATTTATACCGACCCGGACGGCAGTACGCAGACCGTGAAGCTGAATGCATCGGCGCCGGGGGTGTACAGCGGCACCGTTGATACCGAAATGACCGGAATTTATAACCTGAGCGTACAGCGGATGGAGGACGGGGAAACCCAAAACGCTGTCATGACCGCGGCAGTTGTACAGTATTCAGATGAATATAAGTTTGCAAAAAACAGTGACAGGTTCCGGGCGTTTGTAAAACAGTACGGAAAGATGATTCAGCCGGAGGATAATTTCTGGAAGAAACTAAAGAAGGATGCGGCGGCAAAACTTGACCTTACCAGGTGGCTGTTACTTGCTGCCATACTCTGGTTTATAGCGGATATCGCATTCCGGCGGTTCAGCTTTGTTCCGTCAGACACAAAAGTGTACCGGATGACAGCGGCTTACCTGGAGGAAAGAAAAAGTGCGGCAGACACGCAGACGAAGAAACAGACTGCGGCGGTACAGGAAGAAACCAGGCAGACTGTTACAGAAAAGGAACATCCGGCAGAGGAAAAAACGGAACAGAAAAAGCGGAAGAAAAAGTCCGCAAAAAAGAAAAAGCAGGAGCCGCAGGCACTGGATACTTCCGCACTGCTTAAGAAAAAAGACCAGAGAAACCAGTAATGCAACAGTGAATTGAAGGAGAAAAAAATGCAGACATCAAAAGATTTACAAAACCAGCTCAGGAGTATTGACCGCAAAAGCTATCCGGCATATAAATCCCTGCGCGGGAGCTACCAGTTTCCGGATTTTGTGCTGAACATCGACCATGTACAGGGGGATCCGTTTGCTGCACCTTCCCATATCAGTGTTTCTGTGCAGGGACAGAGGGCAGGTTTTCCGGATTACTGTATCAGGGACGAGCTGACAAGAAATGCGCTGGCAGATTATCTGACGCGCCGGTTTTATGAGCAGGTCGGACGGTTTACCTTTAAGGCAAAGGGGTCTGGCAAAAGCGGTCTGATATCTGTCACGCACTGCGGACAGGAGGTATTAAGACGAAGCGCCTGCGAGGTTACGGAAAAAGGGATTATTTCACGTTTTTCCGTGGGTTTTCCGGCAAACGGACGTACCATAAATGCGAGGGAGCTGGAGAAAATTTTATTTGACTATATTCCCGCATGTGTCCAGAAATCCTTTTCTTATAAAAATCTGGATGCCGGGGAAGTAAAATCAGCCATTGAGCTTGCAGAAGACCAGGCATATATCCGCGCACAGCTTAAGGAACGAAACCTTGCGGCATTTGTTGCAGATTCTTCCATACTTCCGCGGGAAAGCGGGATTTCCCAGCGGCCGATGAAGTCTTCGGTTCCTTTTACTTCACCGGATTCCCTGCGGATTACCATGAACCTGCCGCATAAGGGGGCGGTTACCGGAATGGGAATTAAAAACGGGATTACCCTGATTGTCGGGGGCGGCTACCACGGCAAGTCCACCCTGTTAAACGCGCTGGAGCTTGGGGTGTATAACCATATCGCAGGTGACGGAAGGGAATATGTTATCACGGATGAGACGGCACTGAAACTGCGCTCTGAGGACGGGCGGTTTATTAAGGACGTGGATATTTCCCTGTTTATCAATGACCTGCCGAACAAAAAGGATACGCACAGCTTTTCCACGGAGGATGCCAGCGGCAGTACCTCGCAGGCAGCAGGAATTGTGGAGGGCATGGAGGCAGGAAGCAGGGTGTTTTTACTGGATGAGGATACCTCTGCAACTAATTTTATGGTAAGGGATGCATTTATGCAGCGTGTGGTAAGTCCGGACAAAGAGCCGATTACCCCGTTTTTGTCCCGTGCGCAGGCGATTTATGAAAAAGCAGGAATTTCCACAATTCTGGTTGCCGGAAGCTCCGGCGCATTTTTCCATATTGCGGATACCGTGCTGCAGATGGACAATTACCGTCCGGTGGATATCACAGAAAAAGCGAAAAAAATGTGTGCGGATTTTCCGCTTCCGGATGAGCCGGCGAAAGATTTTGCCATGCCAGAAAGCAGCCGTATCATGACAGTGGACAAAACAAAGCTGCCTGGCCGCAGGGATTACCGCAGCGGCGCCGTAAAAAATGACGGACAGCAGCGGCTGAAAGTAAAGGTCCAGGGAAAGGACGGCTTTGTTCTGGGAAAACAGACCGTGGACCTGCGTTATATTGAGCAGCTGACTGATACTGAGCAGACAGCAGCGCTTGGACTGCTGCTTAAATATGCGGTGGAACATCTGGTGGACGGAAAGAAAACGCTTGGGGAAATAGCAGAATACCTGGGCGCACAGCTTGATAAAAAGGGACTTTCCGTTTTTGCAGAGGGAGGTTATATACCAGGAGGATATGCCATTCCGCGTGTTCAGGAGATTTATTCCTGCTTAAACCGTTATCGGAGGGGGTAGGAAGAAACTGGGTACAGGCTGTGCCTGATGATTTGCCGGATAAATGTAAAATATGGTTGTGAAATGGAAACAACTGTGTTATATTAATGAAACGGATACAGCCGTGTTACAAGGTGGATAAGCCTCCCGGACTTTGTAAAAAGAGGGGAGGTGGTGCATATGAGTACATACGAAGTATTGACATTGTTAATTCTTTTCGGAACGTTTCTCATTGCGCTGCTTGCCTATTTGGATAATAGGAATAACAAGCGAAAATAAATAAGCCTGCCTTGTATTCTTGACCGGATCAAGGCAGGCTTAAAAACCTGTAAGGGAGGTCAACCACAATGTGGGCGGCTGCTTCCTCTATTTACTATATCATACATAAGATACACTTTCAAGTTTATCTCTCTTAAAACAGCAGAAATTAACCTGAAAATACAACAGATGTAACTTTAAAGAAAGGACATGCCGCAGAACACCGCTTACAAAAACTGCGGCGACAAAAAACAATGAGTAAAGTCAGAACCAGATTTGCACCAAGCCCGACCGGAAGAATGCATGTGGGAAATCTCCGCACAGCACTGTATGCCTATCTTGTGGCAAAGCATGCGGGCGGTGATTTTATATTAAGAATCGAGGATACCGACCAGGAACGCTATATGGAAGGCGCGGTGGACATTATTTACCGTACTTTAAAGGAAACCGGGCTGGTTCATGACGAGGGACCGGATAAGGACGGGGGAGTCGGACCATATGTGCAGAGTAAGAGGCAGGAGCAGGGAATTTACCTGGAATATGCAAAGAAACTGATAGAAAAAGGCGAAGCTTATTACTGTTTCTGCGATAAAGAACGTCTGGACAACTTAAAAACCACTGTGGCGGGCAAGGAAATTTCTATTTACGACAAGCACTGTCTGTCACTGTCCAAAGAAGAGGTGGAAGCAAACCTTGCCGCAGGAAAGCCGTATGTGATACGGCAGAATAACCCGACGGAAGGAACCACCACCTTCTGTGATGAAATTTATGGCGACATTACCGTGGATAATGCGGAACTGGATGATATGATACTGATAAAATCCGACGGTTATCCAACCTACAATTTTGCCAACGTGGTGGACGACCATCTGATGGGGATTACCCATGTGGTGCGCGGCAACGAATACCTGTCATCATCACCGAAGTACAACCGGCTGTATGAGGCGTTTGGATGGGAAGTGCCGGTATATATCCACTGTCCGCTGATTACCGATGAAAACCACCAGAAGCTTTCCAAACGGTGCGGACATTCCTCCTTTGAGGATTTAATCGAACAGGGATTTCTGACAGAAACCGTGGTAAACTTTGTGGCTCTGCTGGGCTGGAGTCCTGCAGACAACCAGGAAATTATGACAATGCAGGAGATGACCGCTAAATTTGATTATCTTCATATGAGCAAATCGCCCGCCGTGTTTGACTATACCAAATTAAAATGGATGAACGGCGAATACCTGAAAAAAATGGATGCCAACCAGTTTTATGAAATGGCGCTTCCTTACATGAAAGAGGTTATTACAAAGGATTACGACTTTCAAAAGATTGCCCGGATGGTACAGACGCGTATCGAAATTTTTCCGGATATCAGGGAGCATATCGACTTTTTTGAGGAGCTTCCGGAGTATGATGCGGCAATGTACACCCATAAAAAAATGAAAACGAATGAACAGACAAGTCTTGAGGTATTAACAGAGCTTCTGCCGGTTTTGGAGGCGCAGGAGGACTATGGCAATGACGCGCTGTATCAGACACTGTTAAAATACGTGGAAGAAAAGGGCTGCAAAAACGGTTACGTTATGTGGCCGCTGCGTACAGCCGTATCCGGGAAACAGATGACGCCCGGAGGCGCGACAGAGCTTATGGAAGTACTGGGAAAAGAAGAATCCCTTGCCCGTATCCGCAAGGGAATCAAGCTTCTTGGGGGTACAGATGAATTATAATCAGTCTCAGCAGACGGCCATCTCACACCGGGATGGTCCGATGCTTGTTCTGGCGGGACCCGGTTCCGGAAAGACCGCCGTAATTACCCAGAGGACAGTCAGTTTAATAGAAGAGTACGGGGTGAATCCGGCAAATATTCTTGTGATTACATTCACCCGTGCAGCGGCACAGGAAATGAAGCAGCGTTTTCTGGAAAAGACAGGGGAGGGCAGTACCCGTGTGACTTTTGGAACCTTTCATGCCGTTTTTTTTATGGTACTCAAATATGCCTATCATTTTGAGGGCAGCAATATTGTAACAGAGGACAAAAGATACCAGTTTATGCGTGAAATCCTGTCCCGCCACCATCTGGACTGCCAGGATGAAAACGAACTGGTGGCAGATCTTCTTTCCGAGATATCACAAATAAAAAATGAGCGGATTCCGCTCGAAAGCTTCTATTCCAGCCACTGCGGGGAAGACGTGTTCCGGAAAATCTATGCGGCTTATGACAGATGCTTAAAACAGCACAGGCTGATAGATTATGACGATATGCTGACTTATACCTATGAGCTTTTTTCCCAGAGGAAGGATATTCTTCTGGCATGGCAGAAAAAGTACCGTTATATTCTGATTGATGAATTTCAGGATATCAATCCCATCCAGTGGGACATTATGAAAATGCTTGCGGCAAGGGAGCAGAATCTTTTTATCGTAGGTGATGACGACCAGTCCATCTACCGTTTCCGCGGTTCAAAACCGGAAATTATGCTTGGGTTTAAGAAAGATTACCCTTCGGCAAAGCAGGTGGCATTAAGCATGAACTACCGCTGTGCAAAATCCATTACAGAGGCAGCGAAAAATCTCGTATCCCATAATAAAAAGCGTTATCCCAAAGAAATACAGGCATATAAAGAAGATGCAGGAGCTGTTGTCTTTGAACAGTTTGAGGACCAGCAGAGGGAGTGCAGTTATATTGCCGAGAGTATCAGAAAGGCGCATGAAAGAGGCGTGCCTTATGAAAGAATGGCAGTGCTGTTTCGTACAAACACCCAGCCGCACCGGCTGATGGAAAAGCTGGTATCAGTAAACATTCCGTTCCAGGCGAAGGACAGGATTCCGAATCTTTACGACCACTGGATTGCAAGGGATTTTTTAACCTACATAAGGCTTGCACAGGGCAGTGATAAAAGAGCCGATTTTTTATCCGTCATGAACAAACCGAACCGCTATATCGGGCGTGACAGCCTGTACGGGGAAGAAATCGAGTTTGGCGAGTGGATGAAAATGTACGACGAACAGCCGTGGATTGCAAAGCGGATTGAGCAGATGTGGCATGACGTGAAGCTGTTAAACAACATGAGCCCGTATGCCGCAGTTAATTTTATCAGGCGCGGAATCGGCTATGACGACTATATTGCGGATTATGCGGATTACAGAAATGCAGACAAGGAAGAACTGTATGAAACCGCAGATGAAATCCTTTCCGCAGCCAAAAATTATAAGACGCTTGAAGAATGGTTTACCCATATAGAGGAATATAAAACCGAATTAAAAAAGCAGGCGGAAAAAAACAGACGTGCGGAACATGCCGTTACGCTTGCCACACTGCACAGTTCCAAGGGACTGGAATTTAACCAGGTGTTTCTTCTGGATGCCAGTGAAGGAGTTATGCCGTATAAAAAGGCGGTGCTGGAAGCGGATATCGAAGAGGAGCGGAGACTTTTTTATGTGGGAATGACACGGGCAGAGGAAAAACTGACCATCTGCTCGGTGAAAATGATTGGAAACAAAGAAACCGGTCCTTCCCGGTTTATCAGGGAATGCAGTATGCCTGCATAAAGCAGGCATACATTTTCTTATTCCTCTTCTTCATCATCCATTTCTTCATAAAGATTTTCATCCAGAAATTCATCAAAACGGTCGGCGGCAATTTCATATTCCGCGTCGTCGTCAATAATGTCAATCTGCGGGAGACCTTCTGCATCTTCCGCATAACGGTACAGGTAGACCTCTCCTTCATCGTTTTCCGTACCGTCAGGATTTAACGGCATAAGAGCGATATAATCACGTCCGCCGGCTTCAAAGATGGTAAGGATTTCGCATTCTACTTCGCCATTGTCCAGTTCCAGCGTGACGCGGATATCGTCAGCTTCCTCCGGTCTGACCGGAATCGCAATTTCTTTTTCTTTCATATGAGAACCTCTTTTTCTTGTTTTTGTAATGAAACTATTATAAGCTCTGGCGGCAGGGCTTGTCAATTGATAAATATATTGAAAGAAAAAACTATACAAAAAGAGTGGAAAAGGTTATAATTTAACGTAGCAGCACAGGGGGCGTGGAGGATGGTCTGAGGGGACAGACTCCATGCAAAGTACATAATATGGACGGTAAAGAATGAAAACAATAATAAGAGAAGGCAATTATGCAAAGCTTGGAGTTTCTTTGCAGCAGGAATGGACGGTTTTCACATTTTGTGGAGAGAAAGAGGACCAGTGCGCGGTAGTGCTTGTGGAAAAAAATGGTGATGCGGTCAGAAGAATTGAAGTTCCGGAAGAATATTGTCTGGGATCTTTGCGTTCGATAGCCGTTAAGAACCTGACAGTGGAAGAATATGTGTATTATTTTGAAATAAATGGGAAAAGGGTTATGGATCCGTATGCACGGGGAATTATGGGAAGGTACCAGTGGAATGATCTTTCCCGTAAAAAAAACCGGTACGAGGTATTTGGTGAATTTATACCGGATACATTTGAATGGGGAAAAGACCGTGCACCGGAGGTTTCACGTGCGCGGATGGTTATGTATAAGCTTCATGTGCGCGGATTTACCATGGATTCCGGCACAAAGAGCACGCCCGGGACGTTTCGTGCGCTTATCAACCGGATACCGTATCTGAAAAAGCTAGGCATTACGACAGTGGAGCTGATGCCGGTATATGAGTTTGAGGAGCTTGAGCTTCCGAAAGAACCGAAAAAGCTTCCAAAGTACATCCAGTGGCGGGAGGAACACACTGATATTATCAAACCTCCGAAAAAACAGGAGCAGAAAATACCAAAGCTCAATTACTGGGGCTACAAAAAAGGAGAGTATTTTGCCGTCAAGGCTTCCTATGCACAGGAACCGCAGAGGGCGTCGCAGGAGTACAAAACTCTGGTTAAAAAACTGCATGAAAACCAGATTGAATGTGTGATGGAGATGTATTTTCCGGAAGATACGAACCATAACCTGGTTCTTGAAGTCCTGCGGTTCTGGGTACTGGAGTACCATGTGGACGGCTTTCATCTGCTGGGGACAAACCTTCCCATAACCGCAATCGTACAGGATGATTTTTTAAGCCGCACCAAAATATTTTATACCGGGTTTAACGAAAATACCATCAATAAAAAACGTAAATACAAAAACCTGTATGTGTACAAGGATGAATATATGTATCCTGTCAGACGGATGTTAAACCATCAGGATGGAAATATGCGCGATTTTGTGGACCAGCAGCGCAAGCAGGGATACCACTGGGGCTATGTGAACTTTATTGCCAGCAACAACGGGTTTACGCTTGCGGATCTGTTTATGTACAACGAAAAGCACAACGAGGCAAACGGTGAAAACAACCAGGACGGAAATGTCTGGAATTTCAGCAGCAATTACGGCGCGGAGGGACCTACCAGAAAGAAATACATAGGCACTATCCGGCGGATGAAGTGGCGCAACAGTATGGTTATGCTTTTTCTGGCGCAGGGCGTGCCGCTGGTCTGGGCAGGGGACGAGATGTGCAATTCCCAGCAGGGGAACAATAACGCCTACTGCCAGGATAATCCGACCGGATGGCTGAACTGGAAAAACGAAAGCACGCACCGCAGGGAAATCCGTTTTTTCCGGCAGATGCTGGAATTTCGGAAGAAACATCCGGCTGTGGCAAATGAACAGCCGTTCCAGTATGCGGACTACCGTTCCCTGGGATGTCCGGATCTGTCTTTCCACGGCGAAAATGCATGGATTTCAGACTCGTTTCACGGGCGGCAGTGTCTGGGAATGATGTACTGCGGCGGATATGCATACAGTGAAAAAGAAATAAAAACAGCAAAAAATGCAGAAGATGTATATGTGGCATATAATTTTATGTTTTCCATGTCGGCGCTTGCACTTCCAAAGCTTTCCAGGGGCCGGCAATGGTATCTGGTGATTGATACCGCAGATGACAAAATGCCGTTTCTGGAGGAACCCCTGCCATGCGAAAAGGACCGTATCAACATCCGTCCGCAGGCAATCTGCGTGCTGGTAAGCAAAAGGGTGTCCCAGGAAGAAAAACCGGTAAAAAGGAAGCAGGTGAAAGAATAAATGTTAAAAGCCTGGAGACATTTTTGTACAATTACAAAGCACAGGCATCTTGTGATGGCTGGCTGTTTTCGGGTGGGACTCTACCGCCAGGGGCTGCTGCATGATCTCTCCAAATATACACCCACGGAGTTTCTGGTGGGATGCAGGTATTATAAAGGATATATGAGCCCTAATAACGCGGAGCGCGAGGATAAGGGATATTCCCAGGCATGGCTCCACCACAAGGGGCGGAACAGACACCATATGGAGTACTGGATTGATTATGCAGCAGGAACGGACGGGGAGGAAGAGCATTCCGGGATGACCGGAATGAAAATGCCCGTCCGTTATGTAGCGGAAATGTTTGTGGACCGCGTCTGCGCGTCCAAAAACTACCAGAAAGACAAATACAAAGACCAAAATCCGCTTGCCTATTTTGAAAAAGGGCGCGGCAGGTACATGATTCATAAGGATACGGAGGCGCTTCTTGAGTATCTGCTGACAATGCTGGCAAAAAAGGGGGAAAAAGAAACCTTTTCCTTCGTAAAAAATGAACTGTTAAAAGGGCATGTGCCCTATGAAAAAGAAGAACTGGACCGCAGGATAAAGGCACTGTAGCAGGCACAGCCTACTTTTTTTCGGGGAAAAGCACAGAAGGGACTTATCGCACATAGAATATAGAAAGTCATTGTAAAAGGGTGTCCCGTGAAAACATTTTTGGTTCCACTGTCACCGGAGGAGGAAGCGGACTGCCTGAATCGGTTGAAAAATGGGGAGCGTGCGGCAAAGGAAGAACTAATTCTGCATAATATGCGGCTGGTTGCCCATGTGGCAAAAAAGTATGTGAATGCAGAGGAGGATGCAGAGGATTTGATATCCATCGGAACCATCGGGTTACTCAAGGCAGTAGACAGCTTTAAGCCGGACTACGGAAGCCGTTTTGCCACATATGCGATCCGGTGCATCGATAATGAAATGCTTATGCATTTCCGCAGTAAAAAGAAAACGCGCGGTGAGGTATCACTTTTTGAACCAATCGGAACGGATAAAGAAGGAAACCAGATTCAGCTTGTGGATGTGCTCGAATACCATGACAGCAATGTGGCGGAGGCAGTAGCGAGGCGGGAGCAGATACAGAAAATCAGGGAAAACATGGAATCTGTGCTAAACGGCAGGGAAGTGTTTATTATCCAGAGACGTTACGGACTGGGGGGAGAACGGGAACTGACACAGCGCGAAATTGCAAAATCCCTGGGAATCTCCCGCTCTTATGTTTCCCGTATGGAAAAAAAGGCACTGATGAAACTGAAAAAGATTATATCAGATTAATTTTACAGAAAAATGAAAATAATGGTGTAAAAAGATGAATTTTATGGTAAGATGGATTCATCTTTTTTCATTTATGTACTGCGTTTGTTCCCGGCTGTTGGAAACGAGGTATTAATGTACAGTACAGTTATCACCGCCATGCTTGACGGTATCCGCGCAGTAACAGTACGCGTGGAAGCGGATATCAGTGCGGGCCTGCCTGCATTTGAAATGGTGGGCTGCCTTTCATCCGAGGTGCGGGAAGCCAAAGAGCGTGTCCGCACCGCGCTTCATAACTGCGGGATTGTTCTTCCCGCTAAACGGATTACCATAAATCTTTCCCCCGCAAATATCAGAAAATCAGGAACCGGGTTCGATCTGCCGATTGCCATAGCGCTGATGGCGGCAATGGGGCAGCTGGCGCCCGAAAGCTGTCAGAATATTCTGTTTCTGGGTGAGCTGAATTTAAGCGGCGGGATTCTGCCCATACGCGGTGTGCTTCCGGTTGTTTCAGACAAACTGGCGGACAATATGCATACATTTGTTGTCCCAAAAGACAACCTGCGTGAGGCGAAACTGGTGAAAGACGCCAGGGTTTACGGGTTTTCTTCGCTTCCCCAGGTAATCGCATACTTAAAAAGGGAAGATTATGAAAGCCAGGAGCTGCCAAAGCCTTCTGCCGCAAAAGTCCGGAAAACAGCGGATTTTTCGGATGTAAACGGACAGCTGTTTTTAAAACGTGCGGCGGAGATTGCGGCATCCGGCATGCATAATATGCTGATTGTTGGTCCGCCCGGAGCCGGAAAGACCATGATTTCAGAACGGATTGCATCAATTCTGCCGCCCCTGACAGAAGAAGAAAAACTGGAATTATCCAAAATATACAGTATCTGCGGGCTCCTTTCCGGGTCAGATACACTGTTAAGCGAACGGCCGTTCCGGAGTCCCCACCATACGGTAAGTCCGGCAGGACTTGCCGGAGGGGGAGCAGACCTTCGTCCGGGGGAAATTTCCCTGGCGCACCACGGGGTGCTGTTTTTGGACGAGCTGCCGGAATTTGCGAAATCCACGCTGGAAATACTAAGACAGCCGCTGGAAGACAGAACAATCCGTATTACGCGTGTAAGGGGGAGCGTCACCTATCCCTCGGATTTTCTGCTTCTTGCATCCATGAATCCCTGCAACTGCGGCTATTATCCTGACATGCAGAAATGCCGCTGTACGCCGGAGTCCGTAAAACGCTATTTCGGGCATCTTTCCCAGCCGCTTCTTGACCGGATGGATATCTGTGTGCAGGCTCCCGGCGTTTCGTATATGGAGCTGACGGGCAGGGGGGATAATGAAAGTTCAGAAACGGTCAGGAAACGTGTCTGCGCCTGCCATGAAATCCAGCTCAAGCGGTTTAAAAACGAGGATTTCTGCCATAACAGCCGGATTCCTGCGGTTCGCCTGAATGAATACTGCCTGCTTGGGGAAAAGGAACGGCTGTATATGGAAAGCATGTACAAAAAAATGTCCCTGACTGCCAGGACCTACCACAAAATACTAAGGGTGGCGCGGACGATTGCGGACTTGGACGGTTCCGATAACATCCGGCTGAAGGATTTAACGGAAGCTGTCTGTTACCGTGAGCTGAACCACCAGTTTACAGGAGGCGGGGAATGAGTAAATATGCTTACTGGCTGTCAAACATCAGGGGATTGACCGCGTATAAAATTGCACGTCTGAAGCAGGAGGGATATCTTGCCAGGGATGTATACGGTCTTGGGGAATCCGCGCTTTTCCATATGGGATTTCTTCGGGAAGAGGATGTGGAACATATCATTTTAAGCCGGAAATCATGGAATCTGGAACGGGAGTGGCAGCATATGATGGAACAGGGCATTGGATTTGTTTCCCTTGAGGATGAAAATTATCCAAAGAAGCTGGCCGCAATTATCCATGCACCGTATGCCCTGTATTACACCGGAAGCCTGCCGGATGAGGATAAAACAAGAGTTGCAATTGTCGGCGCGCGTACCAGAAGCGCTTACGGAGAGCTTGTTGCAGAAGAACTTGGAAAAGCCCTTGCCAGGTCCGGCGTGGATGTCATCAGCGGCATGGCGCGCGGCATCGATGCGGACGGGCACAGGGGTGCGCTGGACGGGGGCGGGAACACCTACGCGGTGCTTGGGTGCGGTGTGGATGTCTGTTATCCGAAGTCAAACCGTTATCTGTACGAAAAAATCCGCTGCCATGGCGGCATTTTATCAGAATATGCCCCGCACACCCAGCCCCATGCCGCGTTTTTTCCCCAGAGGAACCGGATTATATCCGGCCTTTCGGATTATACTGTTGTCATAGAGGCAAGAATAAAAAGCGGTTCACTGATTACAGCAGATTTTGCGATGGAACAGGGGAGGGAGGTTTATGCGCTTCCCGGAAGGATTAGTGACAGCTTAAGCCAGGGCTGCAACCGGTTGATTGCACAGGGGGCAGGCGCGGTGACATCTGTGGAGGATTTCTTAAAAGAACTGCAGTTAGATACCACAAACTTGTGCCGCCAGATAAATTTTCATAAAAATCTTCTTGAAAAAGATGAAATGATGGTGTATAGTTTGTTTGATTTTTGTCCGGTCGGACTGGGGACTCTGGTGGAGCAGACGGAGTATGGACTGTCTGAGATGCTGGAAATACTCGGGCGGCTGGAACAAAAGGGTTTTGTAAAAGAAACCATTCCGAATTTTTATGTAAACACAGTCTGATATATAAAGGAGCACCTATGGCAAAGTATCTGGTTATCGTGGAGTCACCTGCAAAGGTGAAAACCATTAAAAAATTTCTTGGAAAAAATTATGAGGTGATGGCGTCAAACGGGCATGTGCGTGACCTGCCGAAAAGCCAGATGGGTTTTTCGCCGGAGAATGATTTTGAACCGAAATACATCACCATCCGCGGAAAGGGGGATATCCTTGCAAAACTGCGGAAAGAAGTAAAAAAGGCGGAAAAAATATATCTTGCAACCGACCCGGACCGCGAAGGGGAGGCAATTTCCTGGCATCTGATGAAGGCGTTAAAGCTTGAGGACAAGGACGTCAGGCGTATCAGCTTTAACGAAATCACAAAGACGGCGGTCAAAACTTCCTTAAAAGAGCCGCGTGAAATAGACATGGGGCTTGTGGACGCCCAGCAGGCAAGAAGGATGCTGGACCGTATGGTGGGGTACCGGATCAGCCCGCTGCTCTGGGCAAAGGTAAAACGCGGTTTAAGCGCCGGAAGGGTGCAGTCCGTGGCGCTTCGGATTGTCTGTGACCGTGAGGAGGAGATTGATGCATTTATACCGGAGGAATACTGGTCCCTGGAGGCAGAGCTTCTTGCGGAGGGGGAAAAGAAGCCGGTAACAGCAAAGCTGGCGGATAAAAACGGAAAGAAGTTTGAAATACATTCCAAAGAAGAGATGGACCAGATACTGTCAGAAGTAAAGGACTGTACCTTTGCGGTACGGGATATTAAAAAGGGAGAGCGGACCAAAAAGGCGCCGCTTCCCTTTACTACCAGTACACTGCAGCAGGAGGCGTCCAAGGCGTTAAACTTTCCGATATCCAAGACCATGCGTATTGCCCAGCAGCTTTATGAAGGGGTGGATATCAAAGGGCAGGGGACAGTTGGTATTATCACTTACCTCCGTACGGATTCCGTCCGCATTTCCGAGGAGGCGGATGCTGCCGCAAGGACTTTTATCGAGGAAAATTACGGCACGGACTATCTTTCCGCGGGAGAGGGGACAAAAAAGAGCGGAACAAAGATTCAGGACGCCCATGAGGCAATCCGGCCGACCGATATTTCGCGTGTACCGTCAGAAATCAAGGATTCCTTAAGCCGCGACCAGTTCAGGCTTTACCAGTTAATCTGGAAACGTTTTGCAGCAAGCCGCATGGCGAATGCTGTGTATGAAACAATGGCGGTCAACATAGGACTGGGGGATTACACCTTCCGTGTATCAACGTCGAGGGTTGCCTTTGACGGATTCATGCTTGCTTATACCGAGGCGGATGATGAAAAGCCGGAAAAGCAGGCGGTGTTTAAATCGCTGGATGAAAATACAAAGCTTTCCTTAGTGGAGTTTCAGCCAAAACAGCATTTTACGCAGCCGCCGGCACACTATACGGAAGCTTCCCTGGTTAAAACGCTTGAGGAACTTGGAATCGGGCGGCCAAGTACCTATTCGCCGACCATAACCACCATAATTGCAAGAAGATATGTCACAAAGGAAAATAAAAACCTTTATGTGACAGAAATCGGAACAATCGTAAATGCCATTATGAAAGAGTCTTTTTCCACCATTGTGGATGAGCATTTTACGGCAAACATGGAATCCCTTCTGGACAGCGTGGCAGAAGGACAGGTGAACTGGAAAACGGTTGTATCCAACTTTTACCCGGATCTGGAAAAAGCAGTACAGGCGGCAGAGGAGGAACTGGAAAAGATTACCATTGAGGATGAGGTGACAGAGGAGGTCTGCGAACTCTGCGGAAGAAACCTCGTGATTAAATACGGGCCGCACGGAAAGTTTCTTGCGTGTCCGGGATTTCCGGACTGCCGGAACACAAAGCCGTATTACGAAAAAATCGGTGTGGAGTGCCCGAAATGCGGTAAGGATGTTGTCATTAAGATGACGCGCAAAGGCAGAAGATACTATGGATGCATTGATAATCCGGAGTGCGAGTTCATGAGCTGGGGACGGCCGGTAACTAAGAAATGTCCGCGCTGCGGGGGCTATATGGTGGAAAAAGGAAATAAACTTGCCTGCGCGGATGAACACTGCGGTTATACAGAACCAAAGGAAAAAGAAAATTAATGTAATTTTATCCATGCTTATTGTATTGTCTGAAAAATTATGATAACATGGAACAGTAAAACAGCGAAAATTGTCACTGGGGAAAGCGAGAGGTAACCAAATGAGCGTTCAGCTTCTGGATAAGACCAGAAAAATAAACAAGCTGCTTCATAACAATAATTCATCAAAGGTTGTATTTAATGATATATGCGGGGTACTTACTTCCATTCTGGATTCAAATATTCTTGTAATCAGCAGGAAAGGAAAGGTACTTGGTTCCGGTATCTGCAGGGGCATGGAAGAGTTAAAAGAACTCATTGTCGATGAAGTAGGAGGTTTTATCGATCCTGAACTGAACGAACGTCTTCTGGGTATCCTTTCCACAAAAGAAAATGTCAATCTTGAGACACTTGGATTTGGTGAGGAATCCAGACCGTACCGTGCAATTATTACGCCCATTGACATTGCAGGAGAGCGTCTGGGTACGCTTTTTGAATACCGGTGCGAGAAGGAGTATAATATAGACGATATTATACTTACGGAGTATGGCACCACCGTCGTAGGGCTTGAAATGATGCGCTCCGTGAATGAGGAGAATGCAGAAGAGGAACGGAAAATTGCGATTGTAAGGTCTGCAATCAGTACCCTTTCATTTTCAGAGCTTGAGGCGATTATCCATATTTTTGAGGAATTAGACGGCAGCGAAGGGATTCTGGTTGCCAGCAGGATTGCAGACAAAGCAGGGATTACCCGGTCTGTGATTGTAAATGCGCTCCGCAAATTTGAAAGTGCCGGCGTGATTGAATCACGTTCTTCCGGCATGAAAGGCACATACATTAAAGTAATCAATGATGTTGTGTTTGAGGAGATTGAGGAGCTGAAGAGGAAGAATCTGCATTAACAAAATAAGCCATGGATGGCAGAAATTAGGGGCATATACTGGCGATATAGCCCTTTTTTACATGTAAAATGTCGTTTTTTATGAAAAAACACTTGTAATTTAGCGGAAGTATACTATAATTAGTATGATAGAGTAATTGTGGATACTAGATGAAGGGGGCGAAAAAATGATTAGTACGAACGCTTTCAACTACATAAATGTGTTGGATAAGGCTGCTGATGCGAGCTGGAAAAGAGAGAATGTCATTATCAACAATCTATCAAATGTAAACACTCCTGGATACAAGCGCAAGGATTTAAGCTTTGAAGGAGTGCTGCGCGAGGCAATGGGACACTGCCAGAGTGAGTCTCTTACAGAAAAGGTTGACAGTCTGCAGGCGGAACTTAAGGATCTGAATCCGCTGGTATATACGGATCTGGAAAATTATTCCTACCGTCTGGATACCAACAACGTGGATGTGGATGTGGAAGAAGCTGAGTTTGCATCAGAGCAGATTCGTTACCAGGGGCTTATTGCTGCAATCAACAATGAGTTCAAATGTATGCAGACTGTGCTCAACTGATGTTTTACATGATGAAGGAGGAATGAAAAATGGCATTATTACAGGCGTTTAACATCAGTGCTTCCGGAATGACTGCGGAGCGTTTCCGGATGGACATAATAGCAGAAAATATTGCAAATATACACACGACAAGAACAGAAAACGGAGAACCGTACCGCCGTAAGATTGTAACTTTCCAGGCAAGGCCGGTGACATCTTTTTCCGAGATTTATTCTGCATCCAAAAATGCGGCAATCGGAAACGGTGTAAAGGTGGTTTCTGTAAAAGAAGATACAAAGACGGATTTTGTCATGACTTATGACCCGGCAAATCCGGATGCAGATGAAAACGGATATGTTTCTTATCCAAATGTAAATACAGTGACAGAGATGACAAATCTGATTGATGCACAGCGTGCCTATGAGGCAAATGCAGCTGCATTTGAAGGTACCAAGAGTATTGCGCAGACGGGACTTTCCATCGGCCAGTAAAAACCAGCTATAATTTAAGTTTTAAAAATATTATCTGAAAAGTGAGGGACGGATGATGGATATTTCAATGTTGTCTGGTGTGACATCGGATTATCTTAATACATATGCGAAACAGGAGGGGCTTCTTCCTGCAGATGACGACTCATTCAGTACAGTGCTGGATGCAGCCATGAAATCACTGGAAGAAACAAATAACCTGAAAAAAACAGCTGAATCAGAGGAAATGCGTTTTATGCTTGGGGATGTGGAAAACACACATGATCTTTTAATTGCAGAAGTGAAGTCGGTTACTGCCCTGCAGTATACGAACGCAGTAAAGAATAAACTGATTGAAGGTTATAAAGAACTGATGCAGATGCAGGTATAAAAATTAAGAGAGGTTTGACATGCCAGAACAAGTACAAAATATACTCACCCGTATGGGGGAGTGGTGGAAAAAGTTTAATATCAGGCAGAAGGCATTGATGCTCAGCCTGACAGCAATCGTGCTTCTTTCCCTTGGGATTCTCGCGGTTGTGGTGACGCGTCCTACATATGTTCCGCTGATTGACTGTGAAAACGCCAAGATGGCGAGTGAGGTCAAGCAGCTTCTTGATGACAATGGTTCAATTAAGTATAAGGTAGTGGATACCATACACTTTGAAGTGGAAGCTTCTGATGAAAATAATGCAAATATGCTGCTTGGTTCCAACAACATTTCTACCATGGGATACGACCTGACAAAGGCCGATATCAGCAAGGTGGTTGACGGAAGCTTTTCAACGACAGAGGCGGATAAGCAGAAATTATACAAGCAGTATCTGGAAACCAAGATGGCAGAGGACTTAGCGTCCAATGTCCTGGTTGAGTCCGCGACTGTTTCCCTTGATATTCCGGTGGATGACGGTACGCTGATTTCCCGGATGCAGGACAGTTCTGCAAGTGTTTCACTTGCATTGACCGGGGAAATGGATGAGGAACAGGCATATGCCATTGCAAGGTTCGTTGCAACGGCGCTTGGTAATGATTCCCTGAAAAACATTACGCTTATTAACCAGAAGAATGCAAAAATTTTATTCTCCGGGGCTGACATGGAGTCAGATTCCATGATTGCCACAAACAATTTAAGCACACAGCAGAAAGCGTCTGATGCAGTGGAAAAACGTGTAAAGGATATGCTTGTGGATTCCGGTATGTATTCGGATGTGCAGGTTGGATTAAACCTTGACATGAGCTTTGACAGGACGGAGAGGACAACGCATGACTTTTCACATCCGGAAGGCCAGGATAACGGCGAGCTGACAAGAAGCCATGATGCCGAATCCAGTTCAACCGGAGGGCAGGCGGCAGTACCGGGAACGGATTCCAATGATGAAAATACCTATCTGACACAGGACGGGGAGATATCAAGCTCCAGCACATCCGAATCAGACAGATGGTATTCTCCGAATGAAGAGATTACAAAGACAACGAACAGCGGCGGAAATATCAATTATGACACCGGCACGATTGCGGTAGCTGCCACGCGTTTTGTGATTTATGATGAAGCTCAGCTGAAAGCAAGCGGTGAGCTGGATGATATGACATTTGAGGAGTTTAAGGCAGCACACAGCGACCCGGTATCAGTGGATGCAAGCCAGGAAGAAATTGACATGGTGGCAAAGGCAACGGGTTTCCAGGCGGCAAATGTCTCTTTTGTCTGCTATGAACGTCCGCAGTTTGTCGAGGCAGAAAGAAAGAATATAGGCGTAACAGATATTTTACAGATCGTGCTTGCTGTTTTAATTTTTGCACTGCTTGGTTATGTGGTGTTCAGAAGTACAAGAAAGCAGAAAGAGGAGGAGCCGGAGCCGGAAATTTCGGTGGATGCACTGCTTGAGGCAACTGCAGATGCGGCGACTGACAGTTTGGAAGATATTGGATATGCAGAAAAGTCTGAAACAAGACTGTTAATTGAGAAGTTTGTTGATGAAAATCCGGATGCAGTGGCACTTCTGCTGCGAAACTGGTTAAATGAGGATTGGGAGTAGTTTATGGGAGAATCTTACACAGGAGTACAGAAAGCAGCAATTCTTTTGATCACGCTTGGACCGGAGAAGGCTGCCACAATCTTTAAACACCTGAAGGAAGATGAGATAGAAGAGCTGACACTTGAGATTGCAAATACAAGAAGTGTTTCGCCGCAGGTGAAGGAAACCATTTTAGAAGAATTTTATCAGGTGTGCCTTGCGCAGCAGTATATTGCAGAAGGCGGTATCGGATATGCAAAGAAGCTGCTGGAACAGGCACTTGGAGAAGACAAGGCGCAGGGCGTGATTGCAAAACTGACGGCGTCCCTGCAGGTGCGTCCGTTTGAATTTGTCAGAAAGACGGAGCCAAGCCAGCTGTTAAACTTTATCCAGGATGAACATCCGCAGACGATTGCCATGATTTTGTCCTACCTGTCATCGGCGCAGGCATCCCTTGTGCTTGGTGCGCTGCCTCCTGAAAAACAGGCAGACGTTGCAAAACGTATTGCAACCATGGACCGGACTTCGCCGGATGTGATTAAAGAAGTGGAGCGCGTTCTGGAACGGAAGCTCGCATCGCTGGTAAACCAGGATTACACCATTGTTGGCGGTATCGATGCGATTGTAAGCATCTTAAACAGCGTGGACCGCGGAACAGAAAAACATATTATGGAATCACTGGAAATCGAAGAGCCGGAACTTGCAGACGAGATTCGCAAGAAGATGTTCGTATTCGAGGATATTCTTCTTCTCGACGACCGTGCAATCCAGCGCGTGCTGCGTGAAGTGGAAAACAGTGACCTTGAGCTGGCATGTAAGAATACGCCGGAAGAGGTTCAGAATGTAATCTTTAAGAACCTCTCCAAGCGTCTTGCTGCGATGATTAAGGAAGACATGGAGTTTATGGGACCTGTACGTATGAAGGATGTTGAAGAGGCACAGCAGAAGATTGTTGGTGTTATCCGAAAGCTTGAGGATGCAGGTGAAATTGTAATTTCCCGTGGCGGAGGTGACGATATCGTTGTCTAATTTATTAAAGCAGTGTTTTATTACCCAGGCGGAGAACGAGATACGGATTATCAATTCCAATGAGCGTATCAAAGAACGCTTAAAGGACTGGGAAGCCGAAAGTCTCACCGCCCAGGGCGGCGATTCGGAAGAGGAAGCTGACGAAACGGCATTTGAAGACGGGATTGCTGTACAGGAAATTGACTTGGAGGCAATTCGTGAGGAGGTACTTGCCAAAGCAAATGCTGAGGCAGAGCAGATTGTTTCTTCCGCACAGGAAGAGGCTGACAGGCGTCTGCAGGACGCTGAAAACCGTGTGAATGCATTATTTGAGGAGCATAAGAAGCTCGGATATGAAACAGGCGCAAAAGAAAAAGAAGAAGAGCTTGAGCATACCCGGATTGCCATGGTGGAAGAGCTGAATGTACGGCAGAATGAACTGACCCATGATTATGAAAAAAAGCTTGCAGAAATGGAAGCTGACGTTGTGGATGCGGTAACTGCCGTATTCAACAGTGTATTTCAGATTCAGTTTGATGATAAAAGGGAAATCCTTCTGGCGCTTGTTTCAAATACACTTGCCGAGGAGACACCTGGAAAAAACATTCGTATCCGTGTCAACGAAAAAAATCGGACCATGCTTGAAAAACACCTGGATGAACTTCAGGAAAAAGTGGGGCATGGTGTCGAAATCGAGTTTATACATGATACGAAGCTTTCTGATGAACAGTGCCGGATTGAGACAGAATACGGTGTATTTGACTGTGGGGTGGATACCCAGCTTTCCGGTCTTTTAAAGGATATCCAGTCGCTCGTCACAAGACCGGTTTATGTGCAGGACGGGCAGGAAACGGAAACAGCAGCAGACTGAAAATATTACATACGGAGCGCTAATGGTTAAGGAAGCACAGAAATATCTGGAACTTATGGAACGCAGGTACTACAAAAGCTACGGCAAAGTAGTCAAGGTTGTAGGACTTACAATTGAATCGGTTGGTCCGAAGGCACGTCTGGGGGATTTGTGTAAAATTTACCCGGATGAGAACAGTAAGGAGCATATGATTGCCGAAGTGGTTGGATTTCAGGAATCCAGACTGATTCTGATGCCCGTGGACAGTATTGAGGGGGTTGGTGTTGGATGTGTCGTTGAAAATACGGAACATCCATTATCTGTTTTAGTAGGTGATGAACTGCTCGGTCATACGCTGGACGGAATCGGCCGGCTGACAGACAGTGATGAGGAAATTCACGGGGAGTATTATCCGCTGGAGCAGGAACCTCCGGATCCTATGGAACGTGAGATTATACATGAAGTACTGCCGCTTGGCGTAAAAGCGGTGGATGCGGCTATTACGGTTGGCAAAGGGCAGCGTATTGGTATTTTTGCAGGTTCCGGAGTTGGCAAAAGTACGCTGCTTGGTATGGTTGCGCGTAATACCAGGGCAGATATCAATGTTATTGCGCTGATTGGAGAGCGTGGCAGGGAGGTCCGCGAGTTTATAGAGCGTGACCTTGGTCCGGAAGGAATGGCGCGTTCTGTCGTTGTGGTTGCAACTTCCGACAAGCCTGCGCTGATCCGCAACAAATGTGCCAAAACTGCCACGGCAATTGCCGAATATTTTAGGGACCAGGGGAAGGATGTTCTTTTAATGATGGATTCCATGACGCGTTTTTCACAGGCGCAGAGGGAAATCGGTCTGGCGTCCGGGGAACCGCCGGTTACGCGCGGGTATCCGCCGAGTGTATATTCGGAAATGCCAAAACTTTTAGAGCGTGCCGGAACCAATGGAAAAGGCTCCATTACCGGGCTGTATGCGGTACTGGTGGATGGAGATGATTTTAATGAACCAATTACGGATACGGCAAGGGGTATTCTTGACGGACATATTATGTTGGACCGCAGGCTGGCACAGAAAAACCATTACCCTGCAATTGATGTTCTGCAGAGTATTTCCCGTGTCATGAGTACCATTGTGGATAATGAGCATAAGGAACTTGCCGGAAAGATGAAAGCCGTGCTTGCAACATACAGCGAGGCAGAGGATTTGATTAATATCGGGGCTTATAAAAACGGCTCCAATTCAGAAATAGATTATGCAATTCGAAAGATTAAGGAAGTAAATAATTTTCTTTGCCAGGAGACAGATGAAAAGTTTGAATTTGAAGAAGAAGTAGGACTTCTGGCAAATGTATTTGCAGATTAATGCTGTAGCACAGGGGGGACTGTATGGCAAAGTTTACCTACCGGATGCAGAATATTCTTGATATCAAATTAAAACTGGAAACGCAGGCAAAAATGGAGTTTAGTCTTGCAAACCGCAGATATCAGGAAGAACAGCAGATTTTACAGGATTATGTCATCCGCAGAATGGGATATGAAAAGAAACTGAAGGAAACCATGCAGGATAACGTAAATGTGAAGGAAGTTATGCATGCAAGGGACGATTTTAATGCAATGAAGACGATTGTGCGCCGTCAGATGATGGAGGTCCACAAGGCGGAAAAAGCGTTAAATGAGGCAAGGGATGAATTAAATTCCGTGATGCAGGAGCGTAAAATTCATGAAAAGCTCCGGGAAAAGGCATTTGATGAATTTAAACATGAGCTTGCTGTTGAAGAAAATAAAGAAATTGATGAGCTGGTCAGCTATACCTTTCATGATGAGGACAGATAAGGGAGAATGATATGGCAGATGAAAAAAATATTGTCGATGATGAAACATTAAATCAGGACAGTAAAAAGGCGAAAAGAGAAAAGAAAAAAGCAGAAAAGAAAAAAAAGAAAGAAAAACAGGGCATGTCTGTCGAAGGGGAAGAGGAAGAAAAATTCAGCAGCAAGCTGGTGCTTGCCCTTGTTACAGTCCTGATTGCAGTAATCTGGCTTGGAATTATAGCGATTCTGATAAAGAGCGACGTTGGCGGTTTTGGTTCATCCGTGCTTTATCCAATCTTTAAGGATGTGCCGTATGTAAACAAAATTCTTCCGGCTCCGGAAAGCAGCCAGATTGTGGAGGAAACCCAGCAGAGCATGTACGGTTCGCTGGACGAGGCAGAAGCAAGGATCAAGGAACTGGAACAGATGCTTGATGAAGCCAAAGTAAAAGAGAAAAAAGACGAAAAAAAGATAAGCGACCTTAATTCACAGCTCGAAGAGCTGGCGTTACTTAAGGAAGAGCAGGCAGAGTTTGAAAAGCTGAAAGAAAAGTTCTACGAAGAGGTTGTTTTTGGCGACTCTGCACCCGATATAAATGAGTATAAGACGTATTATGAGGGCATTGACCCTGAAAATGCAGAAGTCTTATACAAACAAGTTGTGGAACAGATTACCTATAATGATAAAGTACAGGATTATGTCAAGACGTATATGCAGATGAAACCGAAGGAGGCGGCAGCAATTTTTAATGAAATGACCGATGATCTCGGACTTGTGGCGGATATTCTCATGAATATGGGAGGTCAGGCAAGGGCGGATATTCTTGGCAAGATGGATCAGCAGACTGCGGCAAAACTGACCAAAATCATGGAACCATCGAAATAGTAATCTGGAGAAAAAAGAAAGGAGGGGCATGTTTGACGAGTGTAAATGTATTTAATCTGGGATCTGTAAAACCAGGCCAGACGGTAATAAATGCTTCGGCAGGCAGGACAAAAGCAGACAGAACACAGGAAGCGTCCGTTTTTGCATCACTGATGAATTCAAATAACTACTCTGCAGGCAGTCAGTATTCACCAGCGGATGTAAAGGGAAGCACCGGCACAGCGTCCATTGACGGCTTCGAGCGGCAGCCGTACCGTGAAAGGGAAATCAAAACGGCTGATACCGCTGCAGTTTCAGATAAGGTCAGCGAATCACAGGAAGAGCTGGAGAACTTTGAAGAAAATGTAATGAATGCAGTTGCTGAAGAACTCGGAGTCAGTGAAGATTCCATAAAGGAAGCGCTGGAAGTTCTGGGACTTACCGTTTTTGACCTGATGAACCCACAGAATCTGGTTCAGCTTATGATTGGACTGACAGAAGAAAACTCGCCGGCAGAGCTTCTTATGAATCCACAGTTTCTGGAGCTTATGCAGGATGTAGGGGAAATAAGCACACAGCTTATGGAAGACCTGGGTCTTGCTCCGGAACAAATGGATGAGTTAGTTGCGCAGATGGATTTACTTGAGAATCCACAGCCGGTCACAGAGGAAAACTTACAAATGCCTGAAACGGCAGACACAGCCGTTATTGCAGAACAGGAAGAAGTGACAGAGCCTGTACTGCTGCAGGAAAATGCACAGCAGCCTGCGGAGGAAACTCCTGAAATCATAGTTCACAAGCAGGAGACAGCGCAGCAGGAAGAGATGACTGGTTCTGACGGACAGCAGCACATGGAAGAGGGACCAAAGCCGAAGGAAAGCAGCCAGCCGGTACAAAAGCATGATTTTACAATGCCGCAGAACCACACGGCGCCGGTCATGCAGGCAGTCAGTGAGATGAATATTCCGGAGGCAGCACCGCTGCCGGAGGATACATATCTGTCCATTGATACGATGGATCTCATTGAACAGATTGCAGAAAATGTCCGGGTAAATATTTCACATGCAGAAACTTCGCTTGAAATGCAGCTGAATCCGGAACACCTTGGAAAGCTTTACCTGCAGATTTCTGTAAAGGAAGGCGCAGTAAATGCGCAGATTGCAGCTTCCAATGAAGCGGTTAAGGTTGCGCTGGAAGCCCAGGTTGCAGAGCTTCGGGAGAGTTTAAACCAGGCAGGTGTGAAGGTTGATGCCGTTGAAGTGACAGTCGCATCCCATGAGTTTGAGCAGAATCTTGAACAGAACTTCCATAAGGAAGAAAAAGAAGGGGAAAGGCAGGAGGAGCAGTCCATGCGCCGGAGAAATTTAAATCTTTCCTCACTGGACGAATTATCCTCTGTCATGTCAGAGGAAGAAGCATTAGTAGCACAGATTATGCGTGACAACGGAAACTCCGTTGACCTGACCGCATAAGACTGTCTGCAGAAAGGATGGAATATGGCACAATATGTAGCTCCCGTCGAGGACGGAAAACTGGTATATGACTACCAGAAAATTAAAAATGAAAAAGAGCAGTCTGAAAAAACACAGACCGGCTCCAAACTCGGCTATGACCAGTTCTTAACACTGCTCTGTGCAGAAATGCAGTACCAGGATCCGCTGGAGCCGACCAGCAATACGGAATACGTGGCACAGCTTGCGACATTCTCACAGCTGGAGGCAACCTTGTCATTACAGACAACAGAACAGAGCAATATGGCAAACGGTCTGGTTGGCAAATATGTCATTTTAAATGTGACAGATTCGACGACTGGAAAACAAAGCTATGTTGACGGTAAAGTAGATTATGTTATGCATAATCCGGACGGTTCAGTTATGCTGAGTGTAAATAACAAACTTTATCCGCTGGAGGATCTGGATACGGTTGCAGACAGTGATTATTATGAGGCAACAGGAATGGCAAAATCCATTGAAAACATGCTTGGAATGCTTCCAGATGTTGAGGATATTACAGCCGAATATGAAACAGCTGTTAAGCAGATCAGAGATCTTTTTGACGGCATGACAAGTTACCAGCAGCAGTTTGTTGACCCTGATGCACTGAAAAAACTTCAGGCATATGAGGCACAGCTTGCAAAAGTAAAACCTGTTACACCGGATAAGCCGGATGACACAGCAGAAGGCAGCGGTTCCACGGAAGGAAGCGAAAAGACAGAAGGCGCCCAGACGGTATAAGCCTTTTAGGAAGAAACAGGAGGAAAGGATATGAATCGGATTACAAACCAGTTTTCGTCAATTGAACAGGTAACCGATCAGTTTTACCGCCAGAAGAGTGTAAAAGGTCCAGGAGGGACATCCGATGTATCCTTTGAGGAGGTCTTAAAACAGAAACAGTCGGACAGTGATTCGCAGGTGAAATTTTCCAAGCATGCCACGCAGCGGCTTACAAGCCGTAATATCAGCCTTTCCAAAGAACAGAGCAGACGGCTGGAAAACGGCGTGAAGCAGGCAGGGGATAAGGGCATTCAGGAATCCCTTGTACTGGTGGATTCTCTTGCATTTATTGTGAATATACCGAATAAAACGGTTGTTACTGCAATGGACCAGACGGAAACTTTATCAAATGTATTTACAAATATAGACGGCGCCGTAATCAGCTGATTTTGGTCACTGTCGTCTGTCGTACATCTTTGATGTACGACAAGGGATTAAAAGTAAATCCCGGATGTACGACATGAAAAATCACCGGTTCCCGACTGACAGACGGAACCGGACGGCAGACCGTCCTGTTGTAAAAAGACAATATCCACAGGATATTACATACAGGAGGACTTTTAATTATGATGAGATCATTATTCTCTGCTGTGTCAGGTCTTAAGACACACCAGACGAGAATGGACGTTATTGGTAACAATATCTCTAACGTCAACACAGAGGCATTTAAGGCTTCAAACGTAAGATTCCAGGAAATTATGTACCAGACACTTTCTTCCGCATCAGGCGGAGATGCTGCTGCCGGAATTGGTGGAATGAATGCCAAGCAGATTGGTCTTGGTGTAAACACTGCATCCACCAGTATCAATATTACAGGTTCCGGTTCTTCCGAAACAACAGGTAATCCGTTTGACGTCAGGCTTTCTGATAGCCAGACACCGAATTTCTTTATTGTCAGTGACGGTACCAACCGATATTTTACACGTGCAGGTTCCTTCTATGTAGATGGTAATGGATTTCTTGTCATGTCATCCACCGGATATACCGTAATGGGATGGCAGGTTGTAGAGGAGACCGATGAGGAGACAGGAGCTGTCATTCAGACTATCCGTAAGGATACAGTATCCCCGTTGCAGGTAATGGCACCGGAAAATTCTTTCTCAGATCCGGAAGCAACCACACTTGGTTATGTACACGGCGTTCTTGACAAGAATGACAGCAATCTGGCAAGTGACGGCGGTTATGTCATGACTGTTGGAATTTATGATGACCTCGGATATTCCTATACGGCAAAGTTTTCGGTAAAGCCACCGGAGACACCTCCGGCAGCTGCAACAGGAACAGTTTACCATATTTCACTTGTGGATATTCAGGATTCCAAGGGAGCATCCATTATTCCGGAAGCAAACAAGGAACAGACACTTGCAACCATGTGGGGCGAGAATGGTGCGAACGGATATGACATGATATTCGATACCAACAAAGGTACATTCGTTTCAATCGGTACAGCTGCACAGGGCGGTGCGACTCCTAAAAGCCAGGTACTGAAACTGGTTGACGGACTTCCGACCGGATATACAACCACAGTAAATAATAACCAGGGCGGAAACCAGACCCAGCAGACAATTACCAGTAACTTCAAAAATGTTACCATTGATTTTACGACCTGCATGAACAAGGATAACGGCGGAATTTCTTCCTTCCGTATGGAGCGTGGGGATGTAGTTGGTAACGGAGCTGGTAAAAAGCTCGGTGCCCTGACCGGAATTTCCATTGACGGACAGGGAATCATTATCGGAAGTTATGATAATGGTAATACAGAGTATCTGGGACAGATTGCAGTCGCACAGTTTGCGAATGCATCCGGTCTTGAAAAAGTTGGAAGCAACTGTTATAAGGAAACCAGAAACTCCGGTGAATTTGACGGTATCGGCAGGGATATTTCAGAAGACGGAAGCAAGATGGCATCCGGTGAGCTTGAGATGTCAAACGTGGATCTGTCCGGACAGTTTACGGATATGATTATTACACAGCGTGGTTTCCAGGCAAATTCACGAATAATAACAGTTTCTGATACGCTCCTTGAGGAATTAATTAATCTGAAGAGATAGCTTCAGAGATGGTAATCACAGGAAAAATGTTTCGATGGGAAGTAGTAATTTGCTATTTCCCATCATTTTTTTGCAATTTATTTGTTTTTTCCACAAAAAGAAAGTAGACAAGAAAGCAAAAGTCTAGTAAAATCATATATAAAGGTAATTATGTGGAGCTGGGCGAAGCATGTACATAATTAAAAAAATGGAAATGGAAGGTGGAGCTATATGGACATAGCATCTCTAGTCGGAATCATCCTCGGAGTCGTGATGATGATACTTGGTATCGTGACGTCCGGTGGTGTGGAGGCATTCGGAAACTTCGTAGACGTACCGTCAATCTTCGTTACAATCGGAGGTTCGCTTAGTAGTACACTTGGTGCGAACAAGCTTCCGGACTTTATCAACGGATTGAAATCAATTTCCCTTCATTTTAAGGGAACAACATCTGACCCGTCAGAAATCATCAAATCGATTATTAACTTGTCAAATGTTGGACGAAAGGAAGGTCTGCTTGCACTGGAAGAAGCGGCAAACGGAATTGAAGATGACTTCCTTAAGAAAGGAATCATGCTTGTGGTGGACGGTACCGACCCGGAACTGGTTCGGGGTATTCTTGAAACCGATTTAGTATGCGTGGGAGACCGGCACAAGACAGTTATTGCGTTCTGGGAGAAATGGGCAGAAATGGGACCTGCATGGGGTATGATCGGTACCCTGCTTGGTCTGGTAAACATGTTAAAGAAACTGGACGATCTGGCAGCCGTTGGTCCTAACATGGCGGTCGCACTTCTGACAACATTATATGGTTCTGTAATTGCGAACTGGCTGTGTAACCCGGTTATTTCCAAGTTAAAGGGAAAGGATGCACTGGAAACAATCAACCGTCAGATTACAATAGAAGGTCTTTTGTCAATACAGGCAGGTGAAAACCCTCGTGTAATTGAAGAAAAGCTGAAATCCTTCCTGGCACCGGCACAGAGGAATGCCATGGGAGACGGTGGTGGAGGTGATGAGTAGTGAAGAAAAAACAGGAAGATCCACCAGCAGGCGCTCCGGCATGGATGGCTACGTTTTCGGATCTTATGAATCTGCTTCTCTGCTTTTTTGTGCTTTTGTTTGCGATGTCCAATGTTGACCAGGAAAAAGCAGAAGCGCTGGTTGCGTCACTTCAGAACAAATTCAGCGTTCTGCCTGCAGGTGCCACAAGTATTGGTGATGGAAAGATGATTTCAGCGGGTGTCAGACAGCTGGAATTTCTGGATCAGTATTATAATGAAGTTGCCAATTCTGCAGCAGAGGATACGGACGACCAGAAGGACGGCAAGAACACTGTCCAGGAAGAGTATGAAGAGATGTCGATTACCGAGTCGGAAAAGATGGCTGAAGAAATCCAGGCTGAAATTGACAAGTCTGAATACAAAGACCAGGTGGAAGTGGATTTTAATGCACAGTATGTTCAGCTTAATCTAAGCGGTGCGATTCTGTTTGATTCCGGTAAAGCGGAACTGGTATCCGGGGCAAAACCGATTGTGGACCGTATTGCCCGTATTCTGGAACGTTACAATAAAAATATTATTGAAGTTGAGGGACATACCGACAACGTACCGATTAATTCCTCACGTTTTCCGAATAACGAGGTGCTTTCCATGTACCGTGCACTGGCGGTTACGGACCGGATCAGGGATCATTCGAAACTGGATCCGAAGTACATAAAGTTTGCCGGAAGAGGAGACCATGTTCCGGTTGGCGACAATAATACCGCAGAAGGACGGGCAAGAAACCGTCGTGTGGAAATAAAAATTTATAATTCCTATAATTCAGATGTAAAGGAGTGAGAGGAGTCATATGAAAAAGAATTTAATTTCAGTATTGATTTTAGCACTGGTATTTGCCAATTTTGTTTTGACAGCCATTTTAATGTTTACGGTTCTGCCGCAGACCAAAAAGGCAAATACACTGATTGACAAGGTTTGTTCTGCAATCGACCTGGATTTAAACAGCGGCGGGGCAGGCAGCGGTATGAACAGCATTCCGATTGACAAGCAGGAAAACTATAAGGTGAATGCCGGCGAGGATATTATTACAAATCTTGCTGCGTCAGAGGGGGACAAAGATAAGCATTATGCGGTAGTTAAACTTTCGCTTGTTCTGAATACGGAGAGTGAAAATTATAAGACCTATACACAGGAATTTCTGACCGGGCAGGATGATACGATAAAAAATAAGATTAATACCATTATCGCGGGATATACAATGGATGAATTTAATGCAAACAATCATGAGGATGTCAAGCAGGTGATTCTTGAAGAAATGCAGAAAATGTTTGGTGTTGATTATGTGATAGACATCAACTTTGCATCAGTTCAGACAGAGTAATGAGTGGACTTAATAAATCTTTATAGTAAGAGTGGTGAATGACAGATGGGCGACGTATTATCGCAAAATGAGATAGACAGTCTGCTGGCGGCTTTAAGCACTGGTGAACTGGATGCGGATGAAATAAAAGAAAATGATGAAAAAACGGTCAAGGAATATGACTTTGCCCGGCCTTCCAAGTTCTCAAAGGAACACCTGCGTACGCTGGAGATGATATTTGAGCATTACGGCAGACTTTTGTCTACCAATTTACCAGTTTATCTGCGTAAAAACGTACAGGTGGAAGTATTAAATTCAGAGGCGGTAACGTATTCTGAGTTTTCCAATGCACTGTCAAATCCTGTTCTCCTTGGAATTGTCAATTTTGCACCGCTGCAGGGAAATATCATTATTGAGATGGCATCAAATCTTGGTTATCTTTTTGTAGACCGGATGCTTGGCGGCCGGGGGGATCCGATGGATAAAATGCGGGATTTCTCAGAGATTGAGTTATTAATTATCGAACGAATTATGGTGGTCTGTATTAATCTGCTGAAGGAGCCATGGGCAAATGTGGTTGACCTTCATCCAAGACTGGAGCGGATTGAGACAAATTCACAGTATGCACAGATAATTTCGCCAAGTGAGATGATTGCAATTGTGACAATCAATCTTAAAATTGGAGAGATAGAAGGACTTATGAATGTCTGCCTTCCATATATTACAGTGGAAGGTGTGATGGATAAACTGAATACCAAGTACTGGTATTCTAATTTGCAGAATCAGGATGATACTGATTATACAGAAGCTATTGAAACATTAATCCGGCGTGCACAGATTCCTATTAAGGCGGTACTCGGCAACAGTTCAATTTCAGTTAATGACTTTGTAACGCTGCAGCCGGGAGACATTATCCGTCTTGACCGCAAGGCGGAAGAGGAACTGGACATCTATGTCGGAAATATATGCAAATTTACTGCATTACCCGGATCGGCGGGAGATAATTATGCAGTCAGGGTTACTTCGGTAATCAGAGAGGAGCAATAAATTATGGATGGAGTATTATCTCAGGAGGAAATCAACGCACTGCTCAATGAACCGGGAGAGAGTGCGGGGGCTGCCGGAGACAATGAACTTTCTGCATCTGAAACAGACGCAATTGGAGAAATTGCCAATATCAGCATGGGAACAGCGGCAACCACGTTGTTTTCCCTTGTAAATCGTAAGGTTGAGATTTCAACGCCTGTTGTATCCTATGCAACATGGGATGATATTGTGGACCAGTATGAAAGACCATGTGTATTTATCCGTATTGCATATACGATAGGTCTGGATGGAAGCAATATCCTTGTTCTGCGCGACAGTGATGTGAAAATAATCACAGACCTTATGATGGGCGGTGATGGAACAAATACAGATGATGAGCTTGGAGAGCTGCATCTTAGTGCAATCAGTGAAGCAATGAACCAGATGATGGGTTCTGCAGCGACTTCAATGTCTTCCATGCTTGACAAGAAGATTGATATCAGTCCTCCAAGGGCGAGTCTGGTCGATCTGGCAGACAGTGTGGATGAATCCATGATTGATGAATTTCTCACAGGGACATTTGTTAAAATTGCATTCCGTATGGAAGTTGGGGATTTGATTGACAGCGAAATTATGCAGTTATATCCAATTTCCTTTGCAAGAAGTATGTGCGAGGGTGTGAAAAACAACATGGAAAAGGACAGCGACAGTATTAAGGAAGATGTTGCTGCTCCGCCGCCGGCACCGGCAGCTGCACAGCCAGTGCCACAGCAGACACAGCAAGCACAAGTTTCGCAGGCAGCACCAGCTCCTGCACCAGTACCGATGGGAGGTCAGCCAATGATGGGACAGCCAATGATGACGGCGCCAATGGGACAGCCGGTCAATGTTCAGCCTGCGCAGTTTACGGCATTTGCCGGAGGAACTGCGGGAGCATATTCGCCAGAAAATATAGATCTTATTATGGATGTACCGCTTAATGTAACAGTTGAGCTTGGGCGTACGCAGAAATCCATTTCCGATATTCTGGATTTGGGACCAGGTAAGATTATAGAGCTTAACAAGATTGCCGGGGAACCGATAGATGTTCTTGTAAACGGGAAGTTTGTAGCAAAGGGCGAAGTTGTTGTAATTGAAGAAAGCTTCGGTGTTCGTATTACAGAGATTGTAAACTCAGCAATGCCGTCGGGAGTGATCGGCTGATTGTATGGTGATTTTATTAGCAGGTTCTTTAAAGAGTTTTCTGGAACTTCTCGGCGCACTTGTTATCTTCGTATTTGTGCTTGTTATCGTCTATTTTACCACCAAATGGATGGGCGGGCTTCAGATGGCACGAAGTAACAATAAAAACTTACGGATTGTGGAAACAATCGGTGTCGGCAGCAATAAGACAATCAGCATAGTAGAGGCAGGGACGGTATACCTTGTTGTATCCGTCGGAAAGGATGAAGTTCATCTTCTTGCCAGGCTGACAAAGGAACAGTTAAAGGATCTTTCTTTTGAAGAAGTAAAAAATAATGCGCAGGCAGAATCTTTTTCAGAGATATTTAACAAACTGAAAGACAAGCTTCCGAAGAAGCAGGACTGATATGAGTAAAAATAAAAAAATGTACTGTATGGCAAGTTTTACATTTGCTTTTGTAGTACTGATTCTTACAATTGCATTAAGTGCAGTTCATCCGTCGAAAACTTATGCGGCATCCATGGATCCGGACAGTATTACAGATATGCGGTCCGGTAATACGGAGGCAGATGAGCAGGATAATGATAATAATGACAATGCGGGCGGACTGTCACTTACACTGAATAATGAAGATGGTTCGGTTACAACACCGGTTCGGATGCTTTTAATGCTGACGATACTGTCACTGGCCCCGTCGCTTCTGGTTATGATGACTTCTTTCACAAGAATTATCATTGTATTGCATTTTGTACGGACGGCAATTGGTACCCAGACAGCACCGCCGAACCAGATTCTGGTTGGACTGGCGCTGTTTTTGACGTTCTTCATTATGTGGCCGACATTTCAGCAGATTAATGAAGAGGCCCTTCAGCCGTTTGACCGTGGGGAGATTAACCAGACAGAGTTTTTGGAAGCAGCAGAGGGACCGATTCGGAATTTCATGATTAATGAAGCAAAAATCCAGGTCCGTGATATTAATCTTTTTACGGAGATTTCCGGGGAAACATACACGGAAGATGATGAGCTTACAGATATTCCGTTTACCACGCTGGTACCGGCATTTATTCTGAGTGAACTTAGAAAAGCATTTATTATGGGATTTTTAATTTACATCCCGTTTATTGTTATTGATATGGTAGTTTCCTCGGTACTTATGTCAATGGGTATGATGATGCTGCCGCCGACAACAATTTCTCTGCCATTTAAGATTTTACTTTTTATTTTAGCGGATGGCTGGAATCTGGTTGTAGGTTCCCTTGTCCATACGTTTTACTGACGGGAGGTGTCTTTATGATTACACAGGAAGCGATACTTGATATTGCAAGGGATGCCATATATACAATTATTATTACATCAGCACCGCTTCTGGTGGTATCGCTGGTGGTGGGTTTAATTATCAGTATTTTTCAGACAGTTACTTCAATTCAGGAACAGACGCTTACTTTTGTTCCTAAAATCCTTGCAGTATTTGTTACTCTGATGATCTGCGGTTCATGGATGATGGATAATATGAGCAGCCTGATTGAACGTCTGTGGTCAAATTTCAGCAGTTACCTGAGTATGGGATAGTGCAGGACAATGATTGATTTTGCATTTACAGTAGAGAATTTTGAATACTGGCTTTTAATTATGGTAAGAATTTCCTGTTTTGTCTTTATAGCGCCGTTTCTTGGTCAGGACGGGGTGCCGAGCCAGACAAAAATAGGATTGTCGATATTTATTTCGTTGATTTTATATGGGGTTGTTTCACGGCCGGAACTGGAATACCAGAGTGTCGTGGGATATGCTGTTGTAGTAATAAAGGAGGGAATTACAGGACTGCTGATAGGCTTGGCCGCGAATATCTGTAATTCTATTGTTTTGTTTGCAGGTAATATGATTGATATGGATATTGGATTATCCATGGCAACACAGTTTAATCCGGATATGAAAACGGAATCAACGCTTACAGGCAGCTTATATTATTATCTGGTTCTGCTGCTGCTTCTGACGTCCAATTTACAGACGTACCTGATTCGGTCCATTTCGGATTCCTTTACTCTGATTCCGATTGCACAGCAGAATTTTGACTGGGATCATCTGTTTTCAGCAATGCTGCAGTATATGGTGGATTTGTTCATTATCGGTTTCAGGATTTTTCTTCCGGTATTTGCCTGTATTATGATTTTAAACTGTGTGCTGGGTGTCATGGCCAAGGTGGCGCCGCAGATGAATATGTTTTCCGTTGGTATGCAGCTTAAAGTTATGGTAGGATTTATTGTTTTATTACTTATGGTATTCCTGCTGCCAAATGTGGCAGATAACATATTGCGGGAAATAAAGACGATGGTGAGGCTCATTGCAGAGGGTATGTACTGAGGAAAAACTGAATAGAATGGGAAACAAAAGTTACCGTATGTGCTATAATTTACAATGGTTTGCACAGGACGGTGATGGAGGAGAAAAGACAGAGCCCGCAACAGCAAAAAAACTTCAGGATGCAAGGGCGGAAGGAAAAGTTGCAAAAAGCAAGGAACTGACTTCGGCATTTGAACTGATCGTGCTGTTTCTCTGCCTGAAGATTTTTATCTCTTTTGTAGGTGGAAATCTTTTATATATGTTCAATTTTATTTATGGGAACATGGCAGATTTTCTGGAAACTAACGAAAAACTTTTACCCGCCCAGGCGATAGCGTCACTGTTTTTTACTGTTATTTTAAGGTTTCTGCTGATTGTGCTCCCGTTTTTTGCATTTGGTTTTGTGATTACATTTCTGGTCAGTCTGGTTCAGGTAGGCTGGAAAGTTTCATCCAAGCCCATGCAGCCGAAACTTTCAAAGTTTAATCCAATCAACGGGTTTAAGAGGATTCTGTCAAAGGACTCATTGTTTGAACTTTTAAAGTCTGTTTTAAAAATCGGCGTCATTATATATGTTGCGTATACATCTGTCAGGGATCATCTGAATGATCTGTTTATTCTTTATGATATTACGCTGAACCAGGCGGTTGCCCTGGTTGGGACATTAATTATTGACGCGGGGTTAAAAATTGCTTTTGTTTATCTTGTTGTCGGTATTGCAGACTATATTTACCAGAAGCACAAATTCAATGAAGAAATGAAGATGACAAAGCAGGAAGTAAAAGATGAGTTTAAGAATACCGAAGGAGATCCGCAGATTAAAGGACGTCAGCGCCGGAAGATGCAGGAAGTATCCCAGAAGCGTATGATGCAGGATGTGCCAAAGGCGGATGTGGTTATTACAAACCCGACCCATCTGGCGGTTGCTTTAAAATACGATGCCGGACAGGGAACCGCACCAGTGGTTCTGGCAAAAGGAGAAGATTTTCTTGCACAGAAGATCAAGGAACTGGCAAGGGAACATCATATTGATATTGTAGAGGACAAACCCCTGGCAAGAATGCTTTACCATAATGTGGAAATCGGTGCGGAGATTCCGCCTGAACTGTACCAGGCAGTGGCAGAAGTGCTTGCAATGATTTATCGCAATAAACAGGGGGCGGGTGCATAAGATAAAAGAGTATCGTTAAAAAAGAATTATGCATTACATATAAGAAAGGAGGGCAAAGAATGCTTAAGAAAGCGGATATTGGTGTGGGATTATACCTGCTGTGTGCAGTTGTTTTCTTTATTGTACCAATCCCGTCCGTACTGCTGGACGTCATGCTGGCACTGAATATTTCGATAGCCCTTATTATTTTGTTTAATGTACTGTTTGTGCGGGAAGTGCTTGATATGTCATTTTTCCCGACACTGCTTTTATTTACAACAATTTTCAGGATATCACTGAACGTTTCATCCACAAGGCTGATTCTTTTAACTGGTGATCCGGGTAATGTCGTTACAACTTTCGGTGATTTTGTTGGCGGTGGTAACATGGTCGTGGGAACAATTGTATTTATTGTTCTGGTACTGATTCAGTTTATCGTAATCAACAAAGGTTCCGAGCGTGTATCTGAAGTTACTGCACGATTTACACTGGATGCCATGCCTGGTAAGCAGATGGCAATTGACGCTGATTTAAATACCGGGGCCATTACGGATGAAGAGGCAAAAGAACGAAGGTCAAAGATTCAGAAAGAATCCAGTTTTTTTGGTTCCATGGACGGTGCTACGAAGTACGTAAAGGGAGATGCGACTGCCGGTCTGATTATTACATTTATCAATCTGGTCGGAGGAACGGTGCTTGGTATTATGTTCATGGGAATGGAGTTCTCAGATGCTCTTTTGCATTTTGGAATTCTTACCATTGGTGATGGTCTGGTATCACAGATTCCATCGCTTTTGATTTCGCTTTCTACCGGTATTCTTGTTACCAAGGGCTCCAATGAAGCGGATTTCTCCGGTGTACTTGTAAGGCAGCTGTTTGGTATTCCGCGGGTGCTTTACATTGTAGGTACGGTAATTGCGTTCCTTGGTATTGTAACACCGTTAAATGGATTCCTGTTTGTGACACTTGGTGTTATATTTCTGATTGCAGGTAAAAGCATCAGCCGTGATATCGGAGTGGAAACAATTGAGGAAGAAGTTCAGCAGGCAGAGACGGAGGCGGAAGAAATCCGCAAGCCCGAAAATGTGGTGTCGCTTCTTCAGGTGGATCCAATCGAGCTGGAATTCGGATATGGTATTATTCCGCTTGCGGATGTGAACCAGGGCGGGGATCTTTTGGACCGCGTGGTAATGATTCGTCGGCAGATTGCGCTTGAGCTTGGTACGGTGGTTCCGATTATCCGTCTGCGTGATAATATCCAGCTGAATCCAAACCAGTATATCATTAAGATTAAAGGTGTACAGGTCACAGAAGGTGAAATTCTTTTTGACCATTACATGGCTATGAATCCGGGATATGTGGAAGAAGAGATTACGGGTATTCCTACTTTTGAGCCTTCCTTCCATCTTCCGGCTATCTGGATTACAGAAGCGCAGAGGGAGCGGGCGGAAAGTCTTGGCTATACGGTCGTTGATGCGCCTTCAATTATTGCTACGCATCTGACAGAGGTAATCAGAAGCCATATTGCAGAGCTTCTTACCAGACAGGATGTACAGAACCTTGTTAACAACTTAAAGGAATCAAACCCTGTCCTTGTGGATGAACTTACACCGAAGCTTCTGGGACTTGGAGAAATCCAGAAAGTACTCCAGAATCTTCTGGAAGAGGGGATTTCCATCCGGGATCTTTTATCTGTGTTTGAATCACTTGCAGACCATGCGCAGACCACAAGGGATACGGATGTACTTACAGAATATGTCCGTCAGAGTATCAAACGTGCAATTTCCGGAAAATATTTTCCGGCGAATGAGACTACAAGTGTCATTACTCTTGACCCGAAGGTGGAACAGGAAATTATGTCGTCCGTGAAACAGACGGAACAGGGAGCCTACCTTACGATGGATCCGGAGAAAACAAAGGCAATTATGGATTCTGTGGAGACTGAGACACAAAAGCTGGAAACGATTGGGAAAAGTCCAATTGTAGTTACATCTCCGATTGTGCGTATGTATTTTAAGAAACTGACAGAAGAATATTTTAGTGATCTGATTGTGGTATCCTACAATGAAGTGGAATCTGATGTGGAGTTACAGTCAGTAGGAATGGTGACAGCATAAATGACAATCAATAAATTTTATGGAAAAACAGAAGAAGAAGCAACGGAAAAAGCGCGTGCTGAATTTGGTGATAACGCAGTAATTATGAATGTAAAGGAAGTAAAGCCCAAAGGGCTGTTTCGTGCGTTTAAAGGAAATACCTATGAAGTGACTGCAGCAATGGAAGAAAAAGAGCATCCGCCGGCAGCTCCTGCCACACGGCCGCAGCAGAATACAAAACCGGTGCTTGACGCCATTAATCTGGTTGCGGATGAAAAAATCAGTATTCCTAAAGTAGAGAAGAAATCCGAGTTTCCGCAGATGGCAGGATTGGAGAAGAAGAGAATGACAGAGGGTGTAACGGATAAGGTAAAGGAACGGAAAAATCTGGAGGCGCGGCTGGATGATCTGTCAGACCAGCTGGAAGAAAGCCTTGGGAGCAGTCAGAAGAAAACAAAGGGACCGTCTTCCGAAGAACTGAATTTTGTCCGTATTCTTTATAATACCATGCTGACAAATGAAGTAAATGAAAAATATGTAAACCAGATTCTTGATGAGGTGGAAAAATTTATCCGTCCCGGGAATAATGTTGATGTGATTCTGTTTAATGTTTACCAGAAGCTGATTCTGCGTTTCGGACAGCCGAAAACCATTGACGTGTCCGGACCGAAACCGCGTGTTTATTTTTTTATCGGTCCGACGGGAGTAGGAAAAACAACTACCATAGCAAAGATTGCATCCAAATATGAAGTGGAATTTGACAAGAAAGTCGCATTTATTACTGCTGATACCTACAGGATTGCCGCAACAGAGCAGCTGCAGGTGTATGCAAATATTTTAGGGGCCCCGATGTCCATCGTTTATTCCAAGGATGAACTGAATGATGCGATTGCAAAATATGCAGATTATGATCTGATTTTCGTGGATACCGCAGGATTTTCACATAAAAATGAAGAACAGCGCTCGGATGTGAAAAAACTGATTCAGGGCGTGGATAAAAAATACAAAAAAGAAGTATACCTGGTACTTTCCGCAACGACAAAATACCGTGACCTGGTTGAAATTGTGGATACTTACCGGGAAATTTCAGAATATAAACTTATTTTTACAAAATTAGACGAAACAACAACCTATGGAAATCTGCTAAACATTAAACTGTATTCGGACGCTGATTTGTCCTATGTGACGAACGGCCAGAATGTGCCGGATGACCTTGAGGTTTTTGATACACAAAAGATTGTTAAGAAGCTACTGGGGGGCAGTTCGTGATGGACCAGGCACAGCAGATGCGTAATGTGATTAAACAGCATAAAATGAAAAACCAGAATACCGCCAGGGTGGTAACTGTCACCAGTGGAAAGGGCGGTGTGGGAAAATCAAGTATTGCCGTAAATCTGGCAGTACAGATGAGGAAAGCAGGGAAGAAAGTAATTATTTTTGATGCGGATTTCGGTCTTGCAAACGTGGAAGTAATGTTTGGGGCAATTCCGCAGTATAATCTTTCTGACCTGATTTTCCAGGAAAAGAACATTCGTGACATTATTACGCCGGGACCGATGGATATCGGGTTTATTTCAGGAGGTTCCGGAATTATCGGGCTGAATAATTTATACCATGAGCAGATTGTTTATCTGGTGAACTGTATTAATGAGCTGAATGATCTTGCAGATTATATTATTATAGATACCGGGGCCGGGATTTCAGACCAGGTACTGGAGTTTGTAATTGCAAGTCCGGAGGTAATTCTGGTATCCACACCTGAGCCGAGTTCACTGACGGATTCCTATTCCCTGCTTAAGGCACTGCACCATAATAAGGAGTTTACCGCAGAGCAGACAAATATCCATGTGGTATCCAACCGTGTGGCATCGCAGGATGAAGGAAAGGCCGTTTATGATAAGCTGAATTCCGTGGTATCACAGTTTCTGCATGGGAATCTGAACTATCTTGGAATGATACCATGGGACAGTGCGCTTGAAAAGGCAGTACGCCAGCAGAAGACGGTATCGCTGATGGAACCAAATTCCAAATCAGCACGGGCATTTGCGGTTCTTACAGAGAACCTGTTAAACGGAACGCATAATACGCAGGTACGCTGGGGAATTTCCCAGATGTTTTCCAGCTTTTTCTCAAATCATAAATAGGAGAATACGTTATGAGAATAAAAGATGTAATTACACCGGGAGATAAAATTGATATCAGGCTTACCCACAAGGTAAATGCGGAGGAAAACGGAGGTGAAACCGCGCAGATTTACCAGAGCAGTGTTGCAGATTATCTGTCAGACACAGAGCTTGAAATACTTATGCCTACCAGGGAAGGAAGGGTAATGCTTTTCCAGGTCGGGGCAGAAATGGAATTTACATTTTTTACCAGGCACGGAATGTACAATGCGCGGGGGACGGTAACAAAACGTTACCGTATTGACAATCTGTTTTTACTTGCTGTCCAGATTCGTTCAGAGCTGGTAAAATTCCAGCGGCGCGAGTTTTTCCGCATTGACTGTATGATAGATATAGAATATTATAAAATCCGTGAGGAGGTTGCGGAGCTTCCTACAACTGCGATGCTGTTTGCGGAGCTTCTGGATGTACAGTATATTGGTACCAGTATCAAAGGAACAATGATGGATATCAGTGGCGGCGGACTTCGTTTTTCCTCTAAGGAACAGCTGCAGAGGGGAGATTTTATCCTTCTTGTTATCCGTCTGACAAATGACAGGATGGATGAAACATTTTACCTGGTCGGTGAAGTGATGGCAGGTGAGCCGCATCCAAATATAGAAGATTTATATATGAACCGGGCGAAGTTTATTTTCAAAGATCTCAAGGACAGGGAGAAGATTGTTCGTTTTGTTTATGATGAAGAGCGAAGAATCCGAAAAAAAGAAATCGGGTGATGATATGAAAAAAAACATTCTGGTCGTTGATGACTCTGCACTCATGAGAAGGGTTATTTGTGATATAATTAATTCAGATCATAATTTTCAAGCAACAGATTACTGCAGGGACGGACTTGAAACATATGAGCGGCTGAAGGTGAAAAGCTACGATGCAATTGTGCTGGATATCATTATGCCCCATATGGATGGTCTGCAGTTACTTGAACGGTTACAAAAAGAGAAGATCAGGGTAAAGGTAATTATTGTAAGTACACAGGCGGGTGATGAAAATATTACGCTCCGGGCAATGGAACTGGGAGCGGTTGCATTTGTTATCAAGCCTGGGAATGTCAAGGAAATAAAAAGTGATGTCTTTAAGGTGGAGCTTCTGGCAAATCTGAATGCGGTCTGCCGTGTTCCAACTGCTGCAAAGGCAGCGGGGGTGACAGCAAAGCTTAAAGGCAGGGCACCGGTTCCGGTGAAGCGCCTGAAGGCTGCCGGCGGTGGAAACAGACTGATTGCACTTGCCTGTTCAACCGGAGGACCAAAGGCACTGCAGAGTGTGATACCGTTTCTTCCGGCTGATATCAATGCACCCATGGTTCTTGTTCAGCATATGCCGGCGGGTTTTACGAATTCAATGGCACAGCGCCTGGATGAACTGAGTAAAGTCACAGTTACTGAGGCAGTGGAAGGTGAAAAGCTGGAAAAAGGCCATGTGTATGTTGCTCCCGGAGGGAAGCACATGCTTGTGGCTAAAAATCCTGACGGTTCCCACCGAATTGTACTGGATGCTGCGACACCGGCAATCGGAGGCCTGAAGCCTTGTGCAAACCTTACTTTTGATTCTCTTTCAAAGACGGGATATGATGAAATCATATGTGTGGTTTTAACCGGGATGGGGAGTGACGGTACAAATGGAATCCGTACCCTTGCCCGTTCCAAACCGATTCACGTGATTGCCCAGGATGAAACAACCTGTGTGGTTTATGGCATGCCAAAGAGTATTGCAGATGCAGGATTAGCAGATGAAGTCGTTCCGTTAAAAGACGTTGCAAAAACCATTACGAAGATTGCGGGGGTAAAATAACATGGATGTAAGCCAGTATCTGGAGATATTTATTGATGAAAGCGGGGAACATTTACAGACGTTAAGCGACTGTATCATGGAACTCGAAAATGAACCGGACAACAAGGATGTGATTAACGAAATCTTCCGTGCCGCCCATTCCTTAAAAGGAATGGCGGGTACGATGGGATTTAAAAGAATGCAGCATGTAACGCATGATATGGAAAATGTGTTCCAGGAAGTCCGGGGGGACAAAATTCCGGTTGACAGCCAGATGATAGATCTTCTCTTCAAATGTCTGGATGCCATTGAGGGATACCTTGATAATATTAAGGCAAGTTCGAGTGAAGGGGAAGAGGATAACGAGGTAATTATCAAGGAGCTGAATTCATTTATTGAAAAAGCAAATGGCAAGCAGACGGATGCTGCTGCGCCGGAACCTGCGAAGGAAGAAGCCAAAGAAGAAAAGACCGGTTCTGAAGGTGATGATGAGAAGAAGTATCTTCAGGTGGATCTTTCCGATAAAGAGCGTGAGCAGCTTGCCAGTGCAAAAAACAGCGGATTACATATTTATGGAATGACAGTTGTGATACAAAAGGAATGTCTGTTAAAAGCAGCAAGGGCATTTCTGGTATTTCGTGCAGTGGAGGAATTCGGTGAAATTCTGGTTTACCGTCCAAGCTCGCAGGATATTGAGGATGAAAAATTTGAACTGGATTTCAGTTTTTACATGTCATCTTCCGAAGATCTGGAAAAAATCCAGACAGCTGCAAAAAATGTGTCTGAGATAGAGCAGGTTTTTGCTGAAGAGCTGTCTGACTTCGGACAGAATGAAGAAAAGGAAACAAAAGAAGAAACAAAGCCTGCCGCACAGGGGACACCGGCAGAGCCGCCGGCAAAGCAGGCAGAAAACAAAAAATCAGCATCTGCTCCGGCAGCAAAGAAACCGGCAGCCGGTAAACCGGCGACAAGCAGGACAATCCGTGTGGATATTGAAAAGCTGGATACTCTGATGAACCAGGTTTCCGAGCTTATTATTGCAAAAAACAGTCTGGTGTCCATTGCGTCCACGGAAGAAGGAAGTTTTAACAACCAGGGATTCCATGACCAGATTGAATATCTGGAGCGAATTACCACAAGTCTTCATGAATCTGTCATGAAAGCACGAATGGTTCCAATTGAGAGTGTTGTGAATAAGTTCCCGCGTATGATTCGTGATCTTTCCAGAACGCTCAACAAAAAAATGGATCTGGTAATGACTGGTGAGGAAACCGAACTTGACCGTACAGTTGTGGACCAGATTGGGGATCCGCTGCAGCATCTGCTCAGGAATTCCGCAGACCATGGTCTTGAGGATACCGAAAAACGTATTGAGCGTGGAAAATCAGAAACAGGACATATTTTCCTGAACGCTTTCCAGGAAGGCAATAATGTCGTAATCAAGGTTGGGGATGACGGTAACGGTATTGATACCGAGGCTGTTAAGGGAAAAGCCATTGACCGTGGCATTATCACAGCCGAACAGGCGGAAACCATGAGCCAGAAGGAAATCGTCAATCTTTTGTTCCTGCCAAGTTTTTCCATGGCAAAGAAGATTACGGATATTTCCGGACGAGGCGTTGGTCTTGACGTTGTAAAATCAAATATTGAGCAGCTTGGCGGGGATGTAGAAGTTAAAACATCACTTGGGGAAGGCACCACCTTTACCGTACGTCTTCCGCTGACACTTGCTATTATCCAGGCACTGATGGTTGAAGTCCGGGATGAAAAATATGCAATTGCACTTGCATCCATTTCCAATATTGAAAGCGTTCCGGTTACGGATATCAAGTATGTTGAGGCAAAGGAAGTCATTCATTTACGCGGAAGTGTAATTCCTCTGATTCGTCTGGACCGGATTCTTGACATGGAACCAATCGAAGATGAAAGGGATAATCTTACCGTTGTTATCGTACAGCGCGGGGACAGCCAGATTGGTCTTGTGGTTGATAATCTTATGGGACAGCAGGAAGTCGTTATCAAGTCATTGGGCAAGTATATTAATGGCAACAAGTTAATCAGTGGAGCAACGATTCTTGGAGATGGTGAGGTTGCACTGATTCTGGACACCAATACATTAATGTAACGAAAGGGGAACAGAATGGAAGCAGCAAAAACAGAGGTAAGTATTAAGGGAAGTACGAAAGGAAACGGCAAGTCAAATACACAAAAAGAAATCAAACAGTATATCGTTATCCGGATTGGCGGGGAAAGATATGGAATTGATATCCGGTATGTGGATAATATTGTCCGGATGCAGAAGATTACCCGTGTTCCAAAGGCGCAGGTATACTACAAAGGGATTATTAATCTCCGTGGTGAGGTTGTGCCTGTCATGAGTATCCGCATTAAAATGGGACTTGAGGATGACGTATTTACCAATGCTTCAAGGATTATTATATTAAAGATTGAAGAACGCGGTACAATAGGTGTTATTGTCGATGAGGTCTGTGAGGTTGTCAATCTTTCAGAAGATGAAATTGAGGCAAACACCATGAATGGCAGCCGTCTGAAGGATTCATTTATCACAGGAATCGGTAAGAGCGGGGACCAGCTGATTTCATTATTTGAAATCAGTGCTATTGTGGATGAGCGGGAAAATATGTAGTTGCAGCAGGGGGAATATTCCCAGGGTATTTCAGTATAGTGAGGTCTTGCCTCACTATATCTGTAATGTGAGTTATTCTATTGCGGGGAGGGGAAAATGGCAGAATTTTCATTAGACAATGTAAACAGTATGTATATGGATGTCCTTCGGGAGATTGGTAATATCGGAGCCGGCAATGCCACTACTTCACTTGCCAGCATGATTAATTCCAAGATTGACATGAATGTTCCCAAAGTGGAGCTGATGGAAGCATCAAAGCTCAGTACTGCAATCTGTCCGGAAGAGGAGATTATTGTCGGAATTTTTCTGGAAGTAAAGCATGATATTACCGGCAGCATGATGTTTCTGATGCGGATGGACAGCGCGCATTATCTGGTAAATAAGCTGATGGGAAAAGATCCGGAAAACAGGGATGACTTTGATGAAATGGATCTGTCTGCAATGAAAGAAATCGGAAATATCATTGCGGCATCGTATTTATCGGCGTTATCCGGACTGACAAACCTTACAATTGCACCGTCCATTCCTTATATTGCGGTGGATATGGCTGCATCAATTTTAAGTGTTCCGGCAATACAGTTTGGACAGTACGGTAATAATGCTTTGTTAATTGAAACGGAGTTTGGGGATGATTACATGATTAACGGATATTTTATCCTGATGCCTGAGGAGGATTCTTATGCTACAATTCTTACTTCTTTAGGAATCCAGATGTAAGCAGGGGAATAAGAGGGAAGGAACAATGGGAGAATTGATAAAAGTCGGCATGGCAGACCTAAAGGTTGCGAAAGCACCGGATACGCTGACCACACTGGGCTTAGGCTCATGTATAGGACTGACTATGTATGATCCTGTCATGAAAATCGGCGGAATGGTGCACTATATGCTGCCGGACAGTACAAAGATAAAAAACAACTCAAATATTGCAAAGTTTGGAGATACGGGAATTCAGGAGCTGTTAAGGCTGATGCTTTTGAATGGTGCGAACAGGCGAAGGCTGGTGGCAAAAATTGCAGGCGGGGCACAGATGTTTGCGATGAGCGGAAGTTCTGCGATTGGTAATGTCGGGGACCGTAATGCTGAGGAGGCGGTACTGATATTAAGGCAGCTGGGGATACCGCTGATTGCAAGGGATACAGGATTAAATTACGGAAGAACAGTGGAGCTGGACTGCTCAACAGGCCAGTATCTGATTAAGGCAGTAGGAAAAAGTTCAAAAGTTATATAGGGGAAATGTGATGAAAACCAATGCAGTACCGGCAGTGATTATGCTGACGGCGGGATTATTAGATTGTATATTGTCATTATACGAACATATGTCGTTTTTTCAGTTTACCAAACGGTTACTGATCGTTCTTGTGGCATTTTATATTCTTGGATGCGCAGTAAAAATTGTGCTTGACATGAATTTTAAGGATGAGGAAGAACAGGAAGAGACTGAGCAGGAGGATATGCAGGAAGAAGAGGGCGTTCTGCCGGAGGAAGGACAGGAGGAAGAACCTGATTCCATGGAAGAACCAGAGGATGCGCAGACAAACCCGGACCTTTCAGAGACCGAATAACCAGGAGCCAGTTAAATGAAAACAGTTGATAAAGAAATGCTTTGGGACAGTTACCGGAAAAAGCCGTCGCAGGAGCTCCGGGAACAGCTGATAATTGAATATGCGCAGCTTGTAAAGCTTGTAGCGGGCAGACTGAGCATTTATCTCGGACATAATGTGGAGTATGATGATCTTGTCAGCTATGGTATTTTCGGGCTGATTGATGCGATTGACAAATACGATCTTTCAAAAAGCGTGAAGTTTGAGACATATGCAAGTCTGCGCATCCGTGGGGCTATTCTGGACCAGATTCGTAAAATGGACTGGATTCCCCGTACCGTGCGACAGAGACAGCGTAAGCTGGATGATGCGGTCAAGCAGATTGAGATGCGGACCGGAAAGACGGCAACAGATGATGAGATTGCAAAGGAACTCGGGCTGACCGGCGAGGAACTGTTAAGCTGGCAGTCGCAGCTTAAGGTTGCAAATGTTGTGTCATTAAACGAGTTTGAGGAAAACGGACCGGAACCGCTTGTCGATCCCGGTAATCCGTCCCGTTTTATGGGGCCGGAGGAAGTGGTGGAGGAGGCAGAACTGAAAGAAGTGCTTGCAGAATCCTTAAAGCTTCTGACAGAAAAGGAACAAAGAGTGATTGAACTGTATTATTACGAGGAAATGACCCTGAAGGAAATCAGTGAAATTCTCGGGGTATCAGAATCCCGTGTGTCCCAGCTGCACACCAAAGGACTGATGAAGATGCGCAGAAAAATGGGGGCATACATGAATATCCTTGTGGATTAAGGAGGGTGCCATGCCGATTGGACAGATTAATTATGCAATGATTCAAAGAACGACGGATGTGGAAGCTTTTAAACACCAGGAAGAGGCAAAACCCATGGTTGACCAGCAGAACATACAGACGGTGGTTAAAAAGCATGAGGAGGCACTGCGTCACCAGGTGATAAAAAAGGAAGACAGCAACCGCGCTGAAAACCATACAGATGCAAAGGAAGAGGGCAAAGGAAAATATACAGCCAGCCAGGGGAAGAAAAAAGCAAAATCCAAAATTGACAGCGGCCAGGTCATTAAAAAAACAAATCAGGGAATTGATATTAAAATATGAGGAATGAACATGACAGGAGTTGAAATAGCTTTCATTATTGTCGGTATAATTTTTATCATAGTCAGTTTTTTTGTGCAGGAAAAATTATCGGCAAAGGATATGGAAGAATTCGCAAAATTAAGTGAAAAAGAACTGAATTACATTGTAAACCGCCAGATGAAAAATGCAAACGAAAGAGTAGAGGATTCCATTGAGCAGGTGATTGAGGAAGCGCATGAAATAACAAAGCGTGCCATGGAAAAGGAAAGCAATGAAAAGATTATGGCAATCAGCGAGTATTCCAATACGGTGATTGATTCCATGAATAAAACGCATGATGAAATCCTCTTTTTATACAGTATGTTAAATGACAAGCATGCAGAGCTTACAGGACTTGCTTCACAGCTCCAGCAGTTTTCCGACCATATGAGGGTTCCGGAACCGGAGATGGTTTCTTCCGGGATTCCTGAGCCGGAACCTGAAATGGAAACAATGGAAGCTGCGGCAGCTGAGAGAATGCCGGTGCGGCAGACGGGAAATGTATCCCGTTCCATGCTGGCGGATGATGGTTCAAACCACAATGAAAAGATTTTAAGACTGCACCAGCAGGGATATACTGATGTAGAGGTTGCACGGACCCTGGGACTGGGGCTGGGCGAAGTCAGACTTGTCATTGGATTGTTCAGAGGAGAAGAAGCAGGTGAAATTTAAGTATTATTTACGCGGATGTGGAGCTGGAATACTGTTTACGGCTCTGGTGCTTACGATTTCCTTTCATACAAGGGGCGGAGTCATGACGGATGAAAAGGCAATGCAGCGTGCATCAGAACTTGGGATGGTGATGCCGGACGGTACGGAAGGTCTTTCTGACACACAGGAGGATACGCAGAATGCGAAGCCGGTGGTAAACATGAAAGATACGCAAAAATCCAGGGAAGATCCCAAAACAGGCCAGAGTTCCGAAAAAACGGAGACACAGAAGGAAAACACGGATAAAGATAAAAACAAAGATACAGACAAAGATAAAAATAAAGATAAAAACAAGGATGATAAGGATAAGTCTTCCGAAGACGACAAACCGGAAAGCTCTGAAAAATCCAGCGAGGATGGATCTGGGGATGAAACGGTTTCCATCACCATTAGGAGGGGAGAAGTCTGCAGGGAGATTGCAGAAGACCTTTACAGTAAGGGGCTTGTGGATGACGCCGAGGGGTTCCGGAAGTACATGAGGGACCAGGGATATGATAACCAGATCTGTGTGGGAACATTTGAACTGAAAAAGGGAATGACCTATGCACAGATTGCGAAGGTTCTTACCATGAAATAGAAATAATTTATTGTTTTATCTTGCATATGAGCCTTTGGTATGGTATAATGCCAAAGGCTTTATATTTTATTAATCACATGTATGGAGGCTGCCGGTGCCGGATTTACGCTTTCCGGTGGCAGACCAGTAGGAAGTACATGGCAGAACACAACCAAACGGAGGTAGAATCATGAGCGTAATTTCAATGAAACAATTACTTGAAGCAGGTGTTCATTTCGGACACCAGACAAGAAGATGGAATCCTAAAATGGCTCCGTACATCTACACAGAGCGTAATGGTATTTACATCATCGACCTGCAGAAATCTGTAGGCAAGGTGGATGAGGCCTATGATGCGGTTTCCGATATTGCGGCACAGGGAGGAACAATTCTCTTTGTCGGCACCAAGAAGCAGGCGCAGGAAGCAATCAAAACAGAGGCAGAGCGCTGCGGAATGTACTATGTAAATGAGAGATGGTTAGGCGGTATGCTTACAAACTTCAGAACCATTCAGAGCCGTATTGCCCGTCTCAAGGAGATTGAGGTAATGTCAGAGGATGGAACTTTTGAAGTTCTTCCAAAGAAAGAAGTCATTGCACTTAAGAAAGAATGGGAAAAATTAGAGAAAAACCTTGGCGGAATCAAGGAAATGAAGAGAATCCCGGATGCGATTTTTGTTGTGGATCCGAAGAAGGAGAGAATCTGTATCCAGGAGGCACAGTCTCTGGGTATTACACTGATTGGTATTGCAGATACCAACTGTGATCCGGACGAGCTGGATTATGTTATTCCTGGTAATGATGATGCCATCCGTGCAGTGAAGCTGATTGTTTCCAAGATGGCTGACGCAGTAATCGAAGCGAACCAGGGCGTGGAAAACACAGATGCTCCTGCAGAGGAAACAGCAGAAGAACAGGAAGCATAAATTCAGGGAAATTGGAGGAAAATAAAAATGGCAATTACTGCTTCTATGGTAAAAGAACTGCGTGAGATGACAGGCGCAGGCATGATGGACTGTAAGAAAGCATTAAATGAAACAAATGGAGATATGGATGCCGCTGTTGAGGTATTAAGAAAAAGCGGTGCAGCCAAGATGGAGAAGAAGCAGAGCAGAATCGCTGCTGAAGGTATCACAAGGGTTGCGGTAAAAGAAAACGTTGCCGTAGTAGCTGAGGTTAACTCAGAGACTGATTTTGTTGCTAAAAACGAGACATTTCAGGAGTTTGTTCAGACTGTTGCAGATATTGCACTTGATTCTAAGTTAAACGGTGGAGCAAACGGCGAGGATATTGATGCACTTCTTGCAACCAACGGTCTTAACGAGCTGCTTGTTGAGAAGACAGCAACGATTGGAGAGAAGCTGTCTGTGCGTAGATTTGCAAAGATCACCGGTGATGTTGTTACTTCTTATATTCACGGAGGCGGAAGAATCGGCGTTATTATCGCTGCCAATGGCACAGCGGATGATGCCGTCAAAGAGGCGCTTACCAACATTGCCATGCAGGTGGCTGCAATGAACCCGCAGTATATCAGCAGAAATGATATTTCAGACGAGGAACTTTCAAAGATTAAAGAGATTACGGTAGATAGTGCATTAAATGATGCAGCAACTCTTCCAAAGCCTATCTTAAATAAATTATTAGACAAGGCGATCGGCGAGAAGTTATGGAGTGATGAGGACATCAATAACTTTGAAGAGCATAAGAACAATATGAACTATGTATGGAATTTCCTTTCTGATGCTGCCAAGGTTAAGCTTGCCGAACTTGCTATGGCAGATAAGGAGTCAATCACTGCTGAGAAGATGTTTAGCGGTCTTGTAGAGGGGCGTGTATCAAAACAGCTGAAGGAAATCTGTCTCCTGGACCAGGTCTATGTAAAGGCAGAAGACGGAAAGCAGACAGTAGCCAAATACCTGGAACAGGTGTCCAAAGAAGTCGGTTCTGATGTATCTGTTAAGAGATTTGTTCGTTTTGAGACAGGAGAGGGTCTTGAAAAGAAGAATGAAGATTTTGCAGCTGAGGTTGCAGCGCAGATGAATGCCTAGTCTTAATACAGAACCTGACGCCAGTATCACTGGGGAGAGGATGACAAAATCAGAGAAGGACAGGGAGAAATTCCTGTCCTTTTTAAGAAATGGTGCTATTTTTGTAGAGAATTTATATATAAAAAATAAACACTTCTTTACAAGTCGTAAAAATATGTTAAAATATAAAAGAACATTTCTCGGCGGAGGGAAGTAATGAGTACGAATGAAACAATGACACTAAAACAGCAGCGCGAAAGGCGGAACCGGGTAAACCGTATGAAGACAGGAATCATCGTTACGATTGCCCTGTGGATGATAGTTTCCCTTCTTGCGATTGTGATTCTCTCGGTTCAGGTGGTAAGGCTCGACCATAAGCTCGACCGGCTTATGGCAGAACAGCCGGAGGATATCCGGGTACCGGATACCGAAAAAAAACAGACCGGCAGTGACAGCAGCCAGAAAGATCATACAGATACCGAAGGGATTGTGACAGGGATAGACCAGCCGGATAATATGGCTGAATCCGGTGACATTCCCGAGGTATACCTGACATTTGACGGAAGTCCCTGCAACAATACCAATGATGTTCTGGATGTTTTAAAGACCTACGGGGTCAAGGCCACTTTTTTTGTGGTAGGGGATGATTCGGACGAGATGAAAGAGGTATATAAGCGGATTGCCGATGAGGGACATACTCTTGGAATGCATTCCTATTCCAATAAATACAGCACGATTTATGCATCCACGGAGGCATTTGAAAATGATTTTAACAAGCTTTCGGATTATCTGGAAGATGTAACAGGCACAAAGAGCCTGTATTACCGTTTTCCGGGCGGAAGCAGCAATGAAATCAGCAATGTTGATATGGCTGAGTTTGTCCGCGTATTAAATAAAAAAAACATTGCTTATTTTGACTGGAATGTGTCAGCAGGGGATACGGCATCTGATTACACAGTCAGTGATATTGTTGAGAATGTGACGTCCGGAGTGGCGCGTTACAAAACATCTGTTGTGCTTTTGCATGACGGGGATAACAAGTCAACAACGGTGGAGGCCCTTGGTCCATTGATTGAGGCGTTACAGAAGATGGATGCGAAGATTCTGCCGATTGATGAAAATACAAAGGTTATTCAATATATCAAGGCAGACAGTGTTGAATAAATAAATGATGGAGGAAATGCAATGGGATTATTTAAAGACTTTAAAGAAGATTTTTCGCAGGCCGTCAACGAAATGATGCCAGGCGCAGAAACGAAGGACAAGACGGATATGTCTGAGGATCTGGTAGTTGATACGCTTGGGGAAAATGTGGATGTTGAGAGCGAATTATCCAAACTTGACGGTCTGCTTGAACAGGTCAGACCGGAAGAAAAGCCAAAAGAAGAAAGACCAGCTGGAAAACAACCAGTTCCACCAGCAGTAAAAAGTACACCGAAACCAGCGCCGGCTGCACCAGCACCGGCAGTAAACATTGTAGAGGAGAGAAAGACGATGAGTGATATACTGACAACAGAAACAGCAGCAAGACCAATGCCGGAAAAGAGAGCGGTTAACCAGGGACCGGTAAACCAGGCCGCAGTAAACCAGCAGCAGGTAAATCCTGCAGCGGTAACAGACGAAACATCTGTGATTACGGCAGGAACCACCTTAACCGGAGACATTGCATCTGACGGTTCTGTTGATATCCAGGGAACCATCAATGGTAATGTGACATGTAACGGAAAACTTGTTGTAACCGGAACCATTAATGGAAACAGTGCAGCATCTGAGTTCTTTGCTGATGTGGCAAAGGTAGAGGGTGAGGTTGTAAGTTCCGGAACTGTTAAGATTGGGGCAGGTTCTGTTATCGTTGGAAATATTTCTGCGGCTTCTGCAGTAATTGCCGGAGCAGTAAAGGGTGACATTGATGTACAGGGACCGGTTGTTGTGGATACTTCTGCAGTAATTATGGGTAATATCAAGTCACGTTCTGTACAGATTAATAATGGTGCCGTAATCGAAGGTTTCTGTTCACAGAGTTACGCAGATGTTGATGTTCAGGGATTATTTGAAGGTCACTAATCTGGCGTTTCCAAAAAGGAGAGGTATTGTATGAAGCGTATTTTATTAAAGCTGAGCGGGGAAGCACTTGCCGGGAGCAGACGTTTTGGATTTGACGAGGCAACTGTGACGGTTGTGGCAAAACAGGTGAAATCACTGGTGGAATCCGGTGTACAGGTAGGAATAGTTATTGGCGGAGGCAATTTCTGGCGCGGACGTACCAGTGAAACCATAGACCGCACAAAGGCAGACCAGATTGGAATGCTTGCCACGGTGATGAACTGTATTTATGTATCTGAGATTTTCCGCTCGGTTGGAATGAAAACTTCAGTGCTGACACCTTTTGAGTGCGGTTCGATGACTAAACTTTTTTCCAAGGACCGTGCAAATAAATATTTTGCACATGATATGGTCGTGTTTTTTGCAGGAGGAACCGGTCATCCGTACTTTTCAACAGATACAGCAACTGTGCTTCGTGCAATTGAAATTGAAGCAGACGGTATTTACCTTGCAAAGGCAATTGACGGTGTTTATGACTGCGACCCAAAGGTAAATCCGGATGCAAACAAATTTGATGAAGTATCCATCGGGGAAGTCATTGAGAAAAAGCTTGCAGTCGTAGATTTGACGGCATCAGTGATGTGTATGGAGAACAAAATTCCAATGTATGTATTCAGCCTGAATGAAGAAAACAGTATTGTGAATGCAGTAAACGGAGAATTTCACGGTACAAAGGTTACAGTGTAAACGGCTGTTTAGGAGGTTATGAGTATGGATGAGAGATTAGTGGCATATCAGGGGAAAATGGAAAAAACACTTTCCAGTCTGGAACAGGAATTTATGGGAATCCGTGCCGGACGCGCAAATCCGCATCTGCTGGATAAGCTTCGCGTGGATTACTATGGTTCACCGTCCCCAATCCAGAGTGTTGCCAATGTAAACGTTCCGGAACCAAGGATGATACAGATTCAGCCGTGGGAGCCTTCCATGGTAAAAGAGATTGAAAAGGCAATTCTTTCTTCGGATCTGGGAATCACCCCGACAAATGACGGGAAGATGATCCGGCTGGTATTTCCGGAGCTTACAGAGGAAAGACGTAAGGAACTGGCGAAGGATATTAAGAAAAAGGGTGAAAATGCGAAGGTTGCAGTGCGCAATATTCGCAGGGATGCACTGGATCATATCAAAAAAACTGCGAAAGCAGAAGATATCTCAGAAGACGAGACAAAGGATTTGGAAGACAGTGTTCAGAAACTGACAGATGATTTTGTGGCTAAGATTGATAAGACAGTAGAAGCCAAGTCCAGCGAAATACTTACAGTATAGTGGATAGGGACATTGCCGGCGGCATATGTCCCTTTTAAAAATCAGGGGTATTGTCATGAAAATTCCAAAGCATGTTGCAATTATTCTGGATGGTAACGGAAGATGGGCGAAAAGCAAAGGTATGCCGCGCAATTACGGACATACTGTCGGTGCAAAAAATGTGGAAACGGTCTGTAAAGCAGCAGACGAGCTGGGGATTAAATATCTGACGCTTTATGCATTTTCCACGGAAAACTGGAACCGTCCGGACCGTGAGGTCGAGGCTCTTATGAATCTTCTGGAAAGCTATCTTAAAAACTGTATTAAAACTGCGGATAAAAATAATATGAGAGTCCGGGTGATTGGGGAAACAGGCAGACTTTCCGAGAAATTCCAGCAGAAAATAAAAGAGCTTGAAGCTGCGTCAGAGCATAATACCGGGCTGAATTTAACAATCGCCATTAATTATGGCAGCCGGGATGAAATGCTGCGCGCGATGAGGCATGTGTTTACTGATATAAAAGAAGGAAAGCTTCTGGAAGCGGATTTGAATGAACAGGTATTTTCTTCTTATCTGGATACGGCAGAATTGCCGGATCCTGACTTGCTGATCCGTACAAGCGGGGAACAGCGGCTGTCAAATTATCTGCTCTGGCAGCTTGCCTACAGTGAATTTTATTTTACGCAGGTTCCTTGGCCGGATTTTCATAAAGAGGAATTGGAACTTGCCATCGAAGCGTATAATAGTCGTGACCGGAGATTCGGCGGTCTGAAATAGTGGAGGGGAAATGTTTAAAACAAGACTTTTAAGCGGTATTGTGCTTGTGGCGCTTGCACTGGTATTTATTATAACCGGTCATGAGCTGCTTCTGGCTGTGCTTGCGGCGATTTCCGTTATTGGACAGTTTGAGCTGTACCGTGTATTTAAAATGGAAAAAACAGTGTTAGCCCTGACAGGATATCTTGCATCCGTTTGTTATTACTGTAGTTTCAAATGGAATTTTATTCCGGATTCCATGATTTTGTTTATGGGATTACTGATACTGCTGATGTTTGTATTTGTGTTTTCCTATCCGAAATACCATACAAACCAGATTCTGGCAGTGTTTTTTGGATTTTTTTATGTGGCAGTCATGCTGTCCTTTGTTTATCGGATTCGGACGCTGGAGAGAGGGCTTTATCTTGCATTCCTCGTGTTTTTATGTTCCTGGGGATGTGATACCTGCGCATACTGCGTGGGAAAACTCTGTGGCAAACACAAAATGTCGCCAAGGCTCAGCCCGAAAAAATCCATGGAAGGTGCCGTCGGGGGTGTGGCAGGTTCGGCAGGGCTCACAGCCGTTTACTGTATTATTTTTCGTGGGCAGATGGGACTTTCCAATGCTGAAATCGGTATTCTTGCACTGATTGCAGCAATTGCGGGACTGATTTCCATGGTCGGGGACTTAACGGCGTCTGCCATTAAACGAAACTATGATATTAAGGACTATGGTCATCTGATTCCGGGACACGGCGGGATTTTAGACCGCTTTGACAGTATGATTATTACAGCGCCGATCATTTACTTTCTCGCGGCTTATTTGTTGTAACATGTCGTACATCTTTGTTGTACGGTCTGGATTTGGAGTAGGCATCTTTGATATAAGATGATTTATATGTGTGACTTATAAAGGTATGGGGAACATGCATGATGAAAAAAATTGCAGTATTAGGGTCAACAGGATCGATTGGAACGCAGACGCTTTCTGTGATAGAGGAACACCGGGACTTTGAGGTTGTGGCGCTTGCATGCGGAGGCAATACAGAGCTTCTGGAAAAGCAGATGCGCAGATGGAAGCCGAAGCTGGTGGCAGTATGGGAGGAAAAGGCTGCTGCCCAGCTGAAATTAAGTACCGCTGACCTGAATATACCGGTGGTCTGCGGAATGGACGGACTGATGGAAATAGCTGTTTTTTCTGAGGTGGACATTCTTGTGACTGCGATTGTCGGGATGGTTGGTATCCGGCCTTCCATTGCAGCAATTTCGGCAGGTAAGGATATTGCACTGGCAAATAAGGAAACACTGGTGACTGCGGGGCATCTGATTATGCCCCTTGCAAAAGAACACGGCATATCCATCCTTCCGGTGGACAGTGAGCACAGCGCCATTTTCCAGTGTTTGCAGGGAAACAAAGGAAATAAAGTAAAAAAACTTTACCTGACAGCATCCGGGGGACCGTTCCGGGGAAGGACAAAAGAAGAGCTTCGACATGTCCGGGTGGAGGACGCTTTAAAGCATCCCAACTGGTCCATGGGACGAAAGATTACCATTGACTCATCCACCCTTGTCAATAAGGGACTGGAGGTTATGGAGGCAAGGTGGCTGTTTGACGTAAAGCTGGAGCAGATTGAGGTACTGGTACATCCGCAGAGTGTTGTTCATTCTGCAGTGGAGTATGAGGACGGGGCTGTTATTGCGCAGCTTGGGACGCCGGATATGCGTCTGCCAATCCAGTATGCGCTTTATTATCCGAAACGCCGCAGTCTGTCGGGAGAACGTCTGAATCTCTTTGCGCAGGGGGCGCTTACGTTTGAACAACCGGATATGGAGACATTCCGCGGGCTTCCCCTTGCTTTTACAGCGATGCAGCGCGGGGGGAATATTCCCACGGCTTACAATGCCGCCAATGAGCGGGCAGTGGCAATGTTTCTCGACCATAAGATTTCTTATCTGGAGATTCCGGAAATCATAGAAGCTGCCATGGAAGAGTGCAGGTTTATTGAACATCCCGGTGTGGATGAAATATTAGCAACAGAACAGGAGGCCTATGAGTTTATAGGTAGCAGGTGGTAAAGTGGTTAATCAGTTTATATCAATCATAATTGCAATTTTAATTTTTAGTATTATTATACTGTTTCACGAGCTTGGACATTTTCTGCTGGCAAAATATAATGGAATCCGTGTGAATGAATTCTGCCTTGGCTTTGGTCCGACGCTTCTTCATTTTACGAAGGGGGATACCACATATTCCATCAAGCTTCTGCCGTTTGGCGGGGCATGTATGATGGAAGGAGAGGATGAGGAGTCGGATGATGATGCAGCCTTTGGAAAAAAATCTGTCTGGGCGCGTATGAGCGTGGTATTTGCCGGACCGTTTTTTAATTTTATTATGGCGTATGTTCTTTCATTTATTTTGTTAAGCTGCCAGGGCGTTGACCGGCCTGTGCTTTCCAAAGCAACGGACGGATATGCAGCAGCAGAGGCTGGAATGCAGGCAGGGGATGAGATTGTAAAGATGAACCGCTATTCCATACATTTCAGCAAAGAGATTAGTTTATATACAATGGTGCATACCGGGGAAACGATTGATGTCACCTACCTCAGGGACGGAAAAAAGAATACGGTATCATTAAAGCCGAAAAAGGATCAGGAAACCGGCGGCTACCGTTATGGTTTTGAATATTCCACAATAGACTATGAAAAGGGAAATGTACTGACGAATTTAAAGAACAGTTTTTATGAGGTGCGTTACTGGATTTATTCCACGGTTGAAAGCTTAAAAATGCTGTTTACAGGAAAGGTTTCCGTCAATGAATTAAGCGGTCCGGTGGGGATTGTCAAAAATATCGGGGACACGTACCAGGATTCCATGGAGGCTTCCGGTGCGTTTCTGGCATTTATATTTATGCTCCGGTGGTCGATTCTGTTAACGGCAAATCTCGGTGTGATGAATCTGCTTCCGATTCCGGCGCTGGACGGGGGACGGCTGGTATTTTTAATTGTGGAGGCCGTACGGGGCAAAAAGGCGAACCAGAAAATCGAGGCTACTGCTACAATTGTGGGCTTTCTGCTATTGTTTGCACTTATGTTCTTTGTGATGTTTAATGATATCCGGAAGCTGATTGTGTGAGCAATTGAATTTTGCAGACCGGAGTCTGATATGAAGGCAGCTGGAACAAAAATCCGGCTGCCTGATTTTTGTCTTATCCGTTAAGAACCGGGGGGGAATTTCCGATATATAATTTAAAGCTTGTTATTATGGTATTAATAAATTAAAAGTAAGTCAAAACTTACTGCAGTTTTTGCCGAGTTTTTAGATGATAAGTCTGGAAGGGGAGATAAGATGAATATAAAGGAAATTTCAATAGGTTATCCGGAGGAGACCAGGCTGGCAGGAAACCAGCAGGCATTAACTGTTCCTGCGCCGGAAATGGGGCAGGAGGACTGGCAGAACAGCTGGAACGGCCCGCAGGGGATTGTTTCCATTTCAAAGGAAGGAAAGCAGCTGCTGGAGGAAAGCCAGGCGGCGGAGACAGAGATTCAGGTGAAAGACCCGGTACAGCTTCAGTCTGAAAAACCAGATAAAAGTCCGGAGGAAAGGCTGGGCGGCCAGATTGACCAGATTGAAAAGCGTCTGGCAGAGGTCAGCGGAAACAAAACAGAAGGAAAGCGTACTGAAGAGACAGACAGGGATTATGACGAAGCGCTGGAGGCACTGCGAAAGCTCAGGGAAGAAGAAGCAAGGCAGTATGAGGAAGAGGCCGAGGAAGCCAAAAAACGCGCCATGGAAAATTCAAAACACATGGGTGTTGTGGAAAAAGGAAACCGTGACCTTGTGATTATGCTGGAGTCATTTAAAGGGTTAAGGGATAAAGATGCAAAAGCCGCTTCCCAAAGAAAGCATTCAGACTCGGCAGAGGATTCCCAAAGGGCGGAAGACCTGCGGGAAATATCCGGGCAGATCAGAAGCGATGCTGCCGCAAGTGACGGAGAAATGGATCAGGTTTTAAATGATATCCATGAGAAAGCACAGGAGGGATTCCGTAAGGCGGGGGAAATCAGAAAAGACATGCGAAAGCAGATTGACGGACTGCGGAAGCTTGTTTCGGATGCGTCAAATTCCATGCAGGAAAAAGAAGAGGCTGTTGCGCAGTTTGTGAAGGACAGCGGGCATTACATAAATGAAATAGCGGATTACCAGGGGCAGGCGCTGCAGAGGATGAAAATTTTTAAGGACATCAGTTTAAAACGCCTGGAAGACCAGCATATGATTAAGGCAGAGCGTGCGCAGAAGATTATTTCAGGTCTGGCAGATGATGCTGCTGTCCAGGATGCATTTTATGCTGCTTATGAATCACAGGAGCAGGATAAGATTGAAGAGCTGGAGGAACGCATTAAAGAGCTGCAGGGAATTGACAGTACGCCGGCTGTGGAGGAGGAAAAGAACCTGTTTGCACCGGTGGATGAGAAGGATAATTCAGGTGAGGAAGTTTCCGGTAAAAAGGTGGATGACCAGGCGATGAAGCAGAAGGAAACTGCCAAGACGGAGGAGCTTGTGCTGTAGATGTCTGGTCTGCTGTGCCTGTAGAAGGTTTATATGGAGTTACAGGGAGAGTACTGTTTATAACCAGGGGATGGTTTGCAGTACTCTTTTTACAGTACTGATTTTCCGTTTGTTTTGCGGGGGGATTGTGGTATAATAAGCACAAGGTGCTTATTGCTTACTATTTTACAGGAGAGATGTGTTTGGAGAAAATAATGATTTATCATGGCAGTTTTCAAAAGGCAGAAACTCCTGAAATTGGAATAACAAAATTCAATAAGGATTTTTATTATGGATTTTACTGCACCATTTTGGAAGAACAAGCAAAACGCTGGGCAACGAGATTTGGGGAATACAATTTATAATTATGCGGATGTATTTCACTGTGAGCCAATTGAAAAGGTTGCAGACGATTTTATTCAGAAAGACAGCATTAAAAATGGAAATTATGACAATATTTCTAACAAAAAGCTTTACATGGGAGGAACAGCAATGCACAGAAAAACCACAAAACAAATAAAAATCGGAACCCGGATTATCGGCGGAGGAAACCCCATCGCCATCCAGTCCATGACAAATACAAAAACGGAGGACGTTGCTGCAACAGTTGCGCAGATTTGCCAGCTGGAACGGGCAGGCTGTGAAATCGTCCGCTGCACCGTACCGACCATTGAAGCAGCGGAAGCACTGGCGGAAATTAAAAAACAAATAAAAATTCCGCTTGTTGCTGATATTCATTTTGATTATAAGCTTGCCGTCCTTGCCATGGAGCACGGCGCGGACAAAATCAGAATCAATCCCGGCAATATCGGAAGCGCCGAGCGTGTAAAATGTGTGGTGGATGCTGCAAAGGAGCGCAGTATTCCAATCCGTATAGGCGTCAACAGCGGATCGCTCGAAAAGAACCTGGTGGAAAAATACCATGGTGTGACCGCAGAAGCCTTAGTGGAAAGCGCAACGGATAAAGTAAAAATGATTGAGGACATGGGATACGACAATCTGGTAATCAGTATCAAATCCTCGGGCGTTATGATGTGTGTGAAAGCGCATGAGCTGATTGCCAGGCAGACAAATTATCCGCTTCATGTGGGAATTACTGAGGCAGGTACCGTCATCAGCGGAAATATTAAATCCTCCATCGGACTGGGACTGATTTTAAGCCAGGGAATCGGCGATACCATAAGAGTGTCCCTGACCGGAAATCCTGTAGAGGAAATCAAGTCTGCAAAACTGATTTTACGAACGCTGGGACTTCGTGACGGCGGTGTGGAGGTCGTATCCTGCCCAACCTGCGGAAGGACAAAAATAGATTTAATTTCCCTTGCAAATGAAGTGGAAACCATGGTTTCCGAATTTCCGCTGGATATTAAGGTAGCGGTTATGGGTTGTGTGGTCAACGGACCGGGCGAAGCAAGGGAGGCAGACCTGGGTATTGCAGGCGGTGACGGGGAAGGACTGCTTATGAAGCATGGGGAGGTATATAAAAAAGTACCGGAACAGGAACTTCTGTCGGCACTGCGTCATGAACTGGAACACTGGGAATAAATTGTAAAATTAAAATAAGCAATAAATTTAAATCTGGAGTAAATTATGTCAAAACCGTTTAAAGAGACTTTTCCAACGCTGCGTCTGGACACAGAACTGGAAAGTCTGCTGGAAACAACTGAGGTAACAAAAATAAGTGCGAACCGTGAACATTCCGGGATTCGCATTTATTTGCGTGGCAGAAGACTGATTTTTAAAAAAAATATCCGCAGGCTGGAAGCTGCCGTTTCCTCCCAGATATTTAAGGGGCAGGAGATGTCCGTAAAAATTATAGAATCCTACGAGCTGTCCGGACAGTATACGCCAAAGAGGCTGTTTGAGATATATAAGGATAGTATTTTAGATGAATTGAACGATTACAGTGTACTGGAATACAATCTGCTCCGGACGGCTGATATGGAATTTGACACGCCGGACCATATGATTCTGACCATGGATGAAACCATTATTGCCAGAACAAGAACGGATGAAATCATAGAATTTCTGGAGAAAGTTATCTGCGAACGCTGCGGCATGAATCTTAAAATCCAGCCCGAATACCGGAAACCAAAAGAGAGTAAATACCGGAAAAATTCCCAGAAGGAAATCGAACAGGAGGTTGCGGCAATCGTTGCCCGTACCAGTCAGGCTGTATCTGCAAAAACTGATGAAAATACAGCAGAATCCAACGAAATATCAGAAAATCCTGCAAAATCCGACTTAATTCGTGCAAAAACACAGAATGATGAAGGAAAAGTTGCAAAAACAGTGAAAAATAAACCTGCATTTGAGAAAAAAGGAGAGTTCCGGCGCAGGTTTGAGCGTGACATGGATAAAAAATCCATGAATCCGGATGTGATTTACGGCAGGGATTTTGACGGTGAAACAACAGATATCGAAAAAATAGACGGACCGGTCGGGGAAGTCATGGTTCGCGGTAAAATCCTGTCCGTGGATACGCGTGAAATCCGTAACGAAAAAACAATCGTTATTTTTTCCGTCACCGATTTTACAGATACCATTGTATTAAAGATATTTGTATCCAACGAGCAGGTCAAAGAGCTGCTGACGGAGATTGCGCCGGGGAAATTTGTAAAGATCAAGGGTGTTGCCACCATAGATAAATTTGATAGTGAGCTTACCATTGCTTCCATTGCCGGTATTAAAAAGAGTTCGGACTTTACCACGGAACGCGTGGACAGCAGCGCAGAAAAACGCGTAGAGCTCCACTGTCACACCAAGATGAGCGATATGGACGGGGTATCTGATGTAAAGGATATCGTAAAACGTGCAAAAAAATGGGGACATAAGGCGATTGCCATAACCGACCACGGGGATGTGCAGGCATTTCCTGATGCGAACCATGCCGTTTCAGCGGATGATGATTTTAAGGTCATCTACGGAGTGGAAGCCTATCTGGTGGATGATTTAAAGGGAATTGTCACAGACAGCAGAAACCAGTCCTTAACGTCGGACTATGTGGTTTTTGATTTAGAAACAACGGGATTCAGTCCGGAAAATAACCGGATTATAGAAATCGGCGCCGTAAAGGTTACGGACGGTGAAATTACGGATAAGTTTTCCACGTTTGTCAATCCGCAGGTGCCGATTCCGTTTAAAATCGAGCAGCTGACCTCGATTAATGATTCCATGGTGATGGACGCGCCGTTCATCGAGGATATTCTGCCGGAATTTATGAAATTTAGTGAAGGCTGCGTGATGGTGGCGCATAACGCGGATTTTGACATGAGTTTTATTAAGGCGAACTGCAAACGGCTTGGCATTGCCTGCGAAAAAACAGTGGTGGATACCGTGGGCCTTGCAAGGGTGCTGCTGCCAAACCTGAACCGGTTCAAGCTGGATACTGTGGCAAAGGCGCTTGGCGTTTCCCTGGATAACCATCACAGGGCGGTGGATGACGCGGGGTGTACGGCGGAGATTTTTGTGAAATTCATCCGTATGCTTACGGAGCGCGGCATTCATGCACTGGACGGCGTGAATCAACTGGGAAGCTCCTCCGTGGACTTTGTGAAAAAGGCAAATACATACCATGCCATTATCCTTGCCACCTGCGACCAGGGGCGGACAAATTTATACCGGCTGGTATCGCTTGCACATATTAAATATTTTAACCGCAGGCCGCGTATTCCAAAGAGTGAATTTATGAAATACCGTGATGGACTGATTATCGGTTCGGCGTGTGAAGCCGGGGAATTATACCGCGCCATTTTAAACGGGCGTCCGGAGGAGGAAATTTCCCGTCTGGTGGAGTTTTATGATTATCTGGAAATCCAGCCGCTTGGCAACAATGCCTTTCTGGTGCGGGATGAGGATTCGCCGGTTTCGTCGGATGAGGATTTAATTGAGATTAATAAAAAAATCGTCCGTCTGGGCGAGGAGTTTCATAAACCGGTGGTGGCAACCTGCGACGTGCATTTTTTAGACCCGGAGGATGAAATATACCGCCGCATCATTATGACGGGGCACGGGTTTAAGGATGCGGACGACCAGGCGCCGCTGTATCTGCGGACAACGGAGGAAATGTTAAAGGAATTTGAATATCTGGGCAGCGCAAAGGCCGAGGAAATCGTGATTACAAACACAAACCGGATTGCGGATATGTGTGAAAAAATTTCCCCGGTGCGTCCGGACAAATGTCCGCCGGTCATTGAAAATTCCGACCAGATGCTTCGGGATATCTGTTACCGCAAGGCGAACAGCATGTACGGGGATCCGTTGCCGCCCGTGGTAAAAGAGCGGCTGGAGCGGGAATTAAATTCCATTATCAGCAACGGTTATGCCGTGATGTACATTATTGCCCAGAAGCTGGTGTGGAAGTCCGTGGAGGACGGTTATCTTGTGGGTTCGCGTGGTTCTGTCGGAAGCTCTTTTGTCGCGACCATGGCTGGTATTACGGAGGTAAACCCGCTTCATGCGCATTATCTGTGCAGGCACTGCCAGTACAGCGATTTTGACTCTGAGCTTGTGAAGTCCTATTCCGGGCGGGGAGGCTGCGATATGCCGGACGCCGTCTGCCCGAAATGCGGAAAACCGCTGGCAAAGGACGGGTTTGACATTCCGTTTGAAACTTTCCTTGGATTTAAGGGGGACAAGGAGCCGGATATTGACCTTAACTTTTCCGGTGAATACCAGAGTAAGGCGCATAAATATACGGAGGTGATTTTCGGGGAGGGGCAGACCTATAAGGCAGGAACGATTGGCACGCTTGCGGACAAGACCGCCTTTGGATATGTAAAGCGTTACTATGAGGAACATGGCATCCATAAAAGAAACTGTGAAATTGACCGTATTGTGCTGGGCTGCGTCGGCGTGCGCCGGACCACCGGGCAGCATCCGGGAGGAATTGTAGTGCTTCCGATGGGGGAGGAAATCTGTACGTTTACCCCTGTCCAGCGTCCGGCAAACGATATGACGGTCGATATTACGACCACACATTTTGACTACCATTCCATTGACCACAATCTTCTGAAGCTGGATATCCTGGGACACGACGATCCGACCATGATTCGTATGCTGCAGGATCTGACCGGGATAGACCCGACACAGATTCCGCTGGACGATCCGGCGGTCATGTCACTGTTCCAGAATACCTCTGCCCTTGGAATTTCTGCGGACGAGCTGGATGGCTGTGAGCTTGGCGCGCTTGGCATACCGGAGTTTGGTACGGATTTTGCCATGGGAATGTTAATTGACACAAAGCCGAAGGAGTTTTCGGACCTGGTGCGGATCGCGGGACTTTCCCACGGAACGGATGTGTGGCTGGGAAATGCGCAGACGCTGATTCAGGAGGGAAAGGCAACCATTTCCACAGCAATCTGTACCCGTGATGATATCATGATTTACCTGATTGGCATGGGGCTTGAGCCGGAAGTGGCTTTTAAAATCATGGAAAATGTCCGCAAAGGAATGGTGGCAAAAGGCAAATGCGCCCAGTGGGAGGAGTGGAGAAAGGACATGGAAGCCCACGGCGTCCCGGACTGGTATATCTGGTCGTGTGAAAAAATCAAGTACATGTTCCCGAAGGCGCATGCGGCGGCATACGTCATGATGGCGTGGCGCATTGCCTACTGCAAGGTGTTTTATCCGCTTGCCTATTATGCAGCCTATTTTTCCATCCGCGCAACCTCATTCAGCTACGAGCTGATGTGCCAGGGACGGGAAAAACTGGAAAATTATATGAAGGATTACAGGAAACGCAAGGATACCCTGTCCAAAAAGGAGCAGGATACCTATAAGGATATGCGCCTGGTGCAGGAAATGTACGCAAGGGGATTTGAGTTTCTGCCGCTTGATATTTACCGTTCGCTTCCGCACCATTTCCAGATTGTGTACGGAAAGCTGCTGCCGTCCTTAAATACAATAGAAGGACTGGGGGATAACGCTGCGGTTGCCATTGCGGAAGCGGCAAAAAACGGAAAATTTCTATCAAAGGACGATTTCAGGGAGCGCACCAAGGTGTCCAAAACCACAATTGAGCTGATGAGCGACCTTGGACTGTTTGGGGAGCTGCCGGAGTCCAACCAGTTGTCACTGTTTGACTTTGGAGCGTAACGGTTACAATTTATATACAATTGTGTGCTAACGTTTGCTGATGAATTTGCCGGGAGAAAATCATGAAATTCCGTGACAAGGTACTGTGCGCCAATTTAATACTGCTTTCCATCTGTCTGGGATTTGCCGGTTATCTGATGATTTACCGGAATTTTACGCTGGCATGGCAGTCGCAGCTCGAGGGCGGAATTGCCAGCAATAATATGGTGCAGTCCATGGTGGAATACGAGCTTTTGTCAAGAATGAATAACAGTGAGGGACTGCCGGAGCAGTATCTGCCGGATATCGGGGCAAAGGTTGCAGGAAGCATCCATTCAGACGGGATGGAATTTGCCATCCGCTATGGGGAAAAACTGGTTTATTCGACAAAGGAAGAGCTGGGCAGGGTTCCGGAAAAACTGTTTCAAAACCTGGAGGTGGGCGGAAAAAATTACCAGCAGAAAAAAGTGCGGGAGAGCTATTATATTTATGTGACCTCCTGCAGTAAGGTGAATGACAGGCAGCTGAATATCATCAGCAGAAACGATGCAGGCACGGCTTATACATTAATGAAACAGCAGACCGCGTATTACAGGCTTCTTTCCATCGGAATGCTTGCGGCAACTGCCGTGGTTTTGTATATTCTCTGCCGTTACCTGACACGTCCGCTGGAGGAATTAAACCGCGTCAGCGAACAGATGGCAGACGGGGATTACGCGACAAAGGCGGCGGTAAATACTTCCGATGAAATCGGGGAACTGGCGTTAAAATTTAACCGGATGAGCGATGCAGTGGCAGGGCACATGAAGGCATTAGAGGACATGGTACACCAGAGGGAACAGTTTGTGGCGGATTTTACCCATGAAATCAAGACGCCGATGACTGCCATTATCGGTTATGCGGATACCATGCGTTCCATGGAGCTGCCAAGGCAGGATGAAATTATGGCGTTAAATTATATTTTTTCCGAGGGGCAGCGTCTGGAAACAATGTCAAAAAAACTGTTTCAGCTTATTTATTTAAACCAGCACGAAATAGATAAAAAACCGCTTCATATTCCGGATCTGGTACGGGAAACGGGGCAGCTTCTGGCACCGTTTTTAAAGGAGAAAAAAATTGGACTGGATACAGATATAAAAGACGCCGTGATAGAAGCAGACAAAGAATTACTGGTAACGGCGCTTTACAATATTCTGGACAATGCAAAAAAGGCGTCAGGGGAAAATTCAATTATAAAAATCACTGGAAAAGAAGAGGGAACAGAACGCTACCGGCTTACGGTAACCGATTACGGAACCGGTATGGACAAAGAGGATATTGCGCATATCTGCGATGAATTTTACATGGCGGACAAGTCCCGTTCCCGCAGCGAGGGCGGTGCAGGACTGGGGATGTCGCTTGTGTTTCTGATTATTAAACGCCATGACGCTAAGCTTCTTGTGGAAAGTGAGAAAGGGCAGGGAACTTCTGTTCATCTGCTTTTTCCCATGAAAAAGGAGAACGATTGAAAGAGTTTAAAAGAAAAGAAAGGAAAAGACTGCTGGTAATTTTTCCGTGTTTGGTACTGCTTCTGTCAGCGGGTATTTTTCTGCCGGGAATTTTCCTGAAATCGAAAGGTGAAAGTTATAAAAATGAAGTCCATGCAGTTCCAAAGAAGTATCTTTCCTCCAGCGCCGCCATGGCAAGAAGCGCTTCCCTGAATTTAAAATGCAGCGAGCGGCTGGAGCTTGTGGCAGGAAAATGGGAAAGTGACCTGGAACGCGCTGAAAGCTATGAGATGGCGCAGACGGATTACGAGGCAGTTATGCTTGCCAAAAAGGGGCTGAAACAGCTTTACAGCCAGAAACTGTATCCGCTGGATATGGAGGGGTATGGCAGGTGGTACAGCTGGGAGGCAGACTGCCGTAAGGCGGTGGATACCACATTCCACACGTATACGGCTTATTACTGGATTATCCGTTTCCAGAAATACGATGGTACGGATATGCATGAAATATGGATGCTGGATGATGGAACCATTTTTATGGCATACGCCGGTAATATGGACGGGTTTGCCAGCACACGGCTGCGTATGGTTTCAGAGGTGATGGAACAGGACAGGGATGTCACTGTGGAACAGACAGACGGGTTTGTTCCGGTTCCCTACCAGGACATAAAACAGGACGGCCTTTCCCTGATGTCCGAGTGCGCATATACAAAAGAGGAAGACCGGTTTTTTATCCGGCAGCTGGCGGGAACGGAAGAATATCTGTATCTTCTGTATTCCGGGCGTGTGGAATCACAGGATATTTACAGACCATTATAAGGCAGAATATGCTTTGTAATGGTTTTTATTTTTATATACATTTTATTTACAAGCGGCTGGTATGATAAGGACATGGTAATAAAAACGGGGCAGGAGAAAGATTGAAAAATAATAAAAAATAAAAAGGAAAAGGACTGCAGGTGATTTTTCAATCTTTATTTGTGCCGCAGAAAAACGCGTCACAAATGGCACCACGCCTGCGGCATGGTACAAAACATGATGGGAAGAAAAAAGGTATTTACATGGGTTCTTGCAGCAGGTATGCTACTTACGGCAGGCTGCAGTAAAAAGGCAGAGAATATTCCGGAAGCGAAACCGGAAGTAACCGAAGAGGTTCTGTCGGATTTTCATGATTCCATGGAGCAGTTTCGCGGGGAAGAGGAATGGAACGAGACCTTTTCCATCAGCAGCGGGGAAGAGGAAAAGGATATTGAGATTTCAGCAGACATTATCTTACCTGAAACCGGGGATTTTCCGGTAATTGAGGGATGCGTACCTGAATTTAATGAAAAATTCAAGGAAAAACTGGTGCGCAGTCTGCTTGGCGATGCCGCACTTTATCTGGCGGATGATGCCCATATGATAAAGGAGGATTTAAAGGAGCGGGTTGAGGAGCTGGAAAGACGTGTGGAATATTATTCCACCCTTCAGGGGTTTGGGGAGGAATCTAAAACCGAAAAGAAAAAGCTGGAAAAATGCCGGGAATACTTAAAAAGTGCCGGGGACAAATACACCGTCACTGCCGATGATTTTAAAGAGGACCATTACATGGGAGAGCGTGACGGCATCTGGTACAGGCTGGATATTCAGGGTGCTGGTGACTATAATTATCTTATGAATGGCAGTCAGGGCGAAATTCGTTTTGAGATTGTGGATTTGAAGGATGCTGCCCCCCAGGCATTATCCGGCAGCGGCGACGTCAGTATAAGTACTGAACTGCAGGCGGAAAACGTAGAAAATTCATGCCGGTATTCCATTGAAGAAGCAAGGGAAATGGTTTCCGGTTTTTTAAAAGAAACGGGTTTTTCTGATTTGGGAATCCAAAAAGAAAATTCCATTCAATGGTATCAGGATGAACTTTTGGGAACCTGCGGTTACCGTTTTGTGATAAGTCCGGTAAAGGTACAGGAGATTCTGGAGGAGGACGGGGAAAAACCGAATCCGGGCGGTGAAATTCTGGTTTCAGATGCCGGAATCATATCCGCAATTTTGCGGAATCCGTTTTCTGTTGAAAAAATTTCCGAACATATCAAACTGCTGTCCCTAAACCAGATTAAAGAGGGGATTCGGATGGAACTGAAAAATCATCCGGACAGTTATTTTAATGAGGAAGATAGCAGTGATTCCAATATATATTCGTCTCTTAAGCTTGTATATGCAGCGGTAAGAAACAAAAAGGAAATGGAAAAGATCGGTTTCCTTCCAGTCTGGGAGCTGTCTCATAAACAATGGATGGATTACAGCATTTATATCAATGCGATTGATGGTTCCGTGATTTCCTGGGAAGATATCATGAATAATTTGTAATTCCAGAGGAGGATATACAGTAATTATGGTTTCTATACTGATTGTGGAAGACGAACATGCCATATCGGATCTGCTCCGGTTAAATTTAGAGAGGGCAGGCTATGCATGCACCTGTGCTTATGACGGGATGCAGGCGGCAGACCTGCTGGAGGATACGGGGTATGATTTAATTATTCTGGATGTGATGCTTCCGAAAGCTGACGGCTTTGAATTAATGGAATATATCAGGCCGCTGGAAATACCGGTAATTTTCCTGACGGCAAAGGATTCCCTGGAGGACCGGATGCGCGGGCTGACCTCCGGGGCGGAGGACTATATGGTAAAGCCGTTTGAAATCGTGGAGCTTCTGGCACGGATAAAAATTGTACTAAGACGCTACCATAAGGCGGATACCAGTCTGGAGTATGGGGATATTGTACTGGATACAAAATACCGGACCGTGACAAAAACTGGAAAGACCGTGGAGCTTGCACCAAAAGAATTTGAGCTTCTGCTGTTTTTTATGCAGAATACAGGAATTACGCTGTTCCGTGAAAAAATTTATGAGGAAATCTGGGGAAGCGAGTATTCACTGGAATCGCGGACGCTGGATTTGCATGTCCAGAGACTGAGGAAAAAACTGGGGCTGGAGAATCAGTTAAAAACTGTTTATAAAATGGGATATCGTCTGGAATAAGGAGAAAATATGCGAAGGAATTTTATATCTGCCGTATGTCTTGCCTGTATCTTCTGCAGTGCCTGCAGCAGTGAGGAAACCGAAGACTATGGCGTACCAAGACAGCCCTACGAAAAAAACATATATAACACAGACAAAGCCAGACGGGGAAACCTTGAGCCGGAGCTTACGCTGACGCTTAAAACGGACGGCTATGAACGGATAGACTATGATTCGCTGGAAGAAAATTTAGAACTGGAAAAGGTATATGTTTCCGTGGGCGACCATGTAAAAAAAGGGGATTTGCTTGTTTCCTTCCGGTGCGGGGATATCCAGCAGACGATTATGGATTATAAGGAAAAAATCACCGAAAACAGACTTTTAACCAGCCATTATGAAAAGCTGATGCAGATAAATCCCCGGCTATCCTACAGGGAGGATATTGAAAGTCTGAAAAAAGACAGAAAGGTTGCAGAGCTTTATCTGAAAGAATATGAAAACAAACTGGAAAGCTACCAGATAAAAGCAAAAAAGGACGGAACCATTATCCGTATGAACGAACGGCTTGCAGAAGGCATTTATGAAGCAGGACGGTCACTGATTACGCAGGCATGCGGTTCCGGAAAATATGAGGCCGAAAAACCGGAAAATTATACCTTCCACAAAGGGGAAGTGTATCATGCCATGCAGGATACGTTAAGCTATCCGGTGCGTGTGGAAAAGATTACAAAAAAGAGTATCATATTTAAGCCCGAAGCGGATATGGACGGTGTATCCGAAGATGATACCCTGACAATCACCATTCCGCTGGAAAAACTTGAGAATGTTGTGTATGTTCCGGCGGCAGCGGTTCACCATGAAGAGGATTTTAAGGAGCAGGATATTTATTATGTGTATACTGTGGATGAAAACGGATACCGGAGTGCGGTAAAAATAAAACCGGGCGGAAGGGTCGGGAAATATATGGTGATAAAAGAAGGATTACAGGGCGGTGAGACAATATGCATGTAATGGAGGAAAAACGAAAGTGCCGGACAGTGTTTTTGCTGGCTGCATTTCTGATGTTAAATACAGCCTGCGGACAGAAGGACAGACAGGCGCCAAAGCTTTTGGAACCGGAAGAAATCATGTCTGCCTGCCGTCCGGTGGAGCGCGGAAATGTCGGGGATATCCGGTTTTTATTTGCTACCGTTGTTCCCATGGAGTACTGCAGCTGTTTTGATTCCCAGATGACAGTGGATGAGATTTATGTTTCCATTGGGGATCATGTAAAAAAGGGAGATGTACTGGCAAAGGCGGATACCAAAGCCGCAGAACAGCAGCTTTCGGATCTGAAGAGGCAGCTTGACCAGGAACAGAAAATATATGCACTGAACCGGAAAGTGGCAGCGCTTACGGAAGATGATTTAAAAAAACGGATCAAAAAAGCCGGGGAAAAGAAACAGAAAACAAATCGGGAACCGGAAGAAAATGAAGAAACCGAAATAACGGAAGAACCGGAAGTTTCCGAAAAAGATTTACGCATACAGCTTGCCGAGCATCAGGAGAACACAGGCTATGATGCAAAGCTTCATAATTACCGTGTAAAAAAACTAAAGGAAGCCTTAAAGGAACAGGAAACTATTGTAAAAGACGGAACATTAAAGGCGGCGCATGACGGAACTGTTTCCTGCATCAAAGACTTAAGCATAAGCCGCATGGCTTTAGCTGGAGAAAATATCGTGGTCTGTTACAGCGGCAAAAAAACGTATCTTGAAGTGCCTGATGTCACAGTGGATTCCTACCGCTACCAGGATTACAAGAATAAATACATACTGGCGAAGGGAACGGAATTTGACGTGCAGGAGCTGGAGTATGGCACTGAGGAAATGATACTCGCAAAAATAAACGGCCGTTATCCCAACCTGCGTTTTTCATGTCCGAAAAAAGCGTCCTTAAAGACAGGGGATACCTGCCCGGTTTATTTTGTGAAAGAGAGGGCAGAAAACGTACTGCTGGTGGGGAATGATTCCCTGCATGAGGACGGCAGCAGTACCTATGTTTATGTAAAGGACGGTGATTCCAGAGTCCGCCGTGAGGTTACGACGGGGCTTTCGGACCAGTATTACACAGAAATCAGGGAAGGTCTTTTCGAGGGGGAACCGGTTTATTATGAAAGCAGCGTGGAACTTCCCGGCGGCTATGAACCTTACCCTGTCCATAGGGGGGATTACAGCAGTAAAAACCATGCGGTTTCCTACCAGAGAGCCAGCCAGGCAGTGCTGTACCGGAGTGAATATGACGGCAGTATTAAAAAGATGGCAGTGGAAGAAAAAAGCCGGGTAAAAAAAGGGGATTTACTTTATGTGATTGCAACAGGAGCAGGGACGGCAGCAATTGCGGAGGCAGAAAATGCTGTGGAACAGGAAAATTTATCCTACCAGAAAATCATGAAAGAAATGAGAGAGCAGGAAAAGGAACTAAAAAAGGACTCCGTACAGTGGAAGATTTTATCCTGCCAGAAACAGATTGCAAAAATACAGCATGAAAATACACTGGCGGATTTACAGGAAAAATACAAAGAGGTCAGTGAGAATAATGACGGAAAGGGAAATATTTCCGTTTATGCAGAAGAAAGCGGAACCGTGTTAAAGCAGTATCTGGATGAGGAGGACAAGCTTCTTGCAGGAGATGAAGTGGTTTCCGTTACAACGGGAAAATCAGACCTTCTGCTTTTGCAGCTTCTGCCTTCAGGTAATCAGACCATTTCTGTTAATACAAATAAAATTGCAGGAATGAAAGAACAAGTCATTTATTCACTGGGTAAACAAAAAGGAACCTGTGTGGGATACGGCGTCTGGGAGAATAACAGAAATAAGGTATTTTTGTATTCGGATCAACAGGGGGCGCATCTTTCCTGGCATGGAGAATCTTCCCTGGAAGCCGCTGCGTTCTATGTGCGGATGGAGGATTCGGATTTTGTAAAGAACCTGCCGTCCGGCGGATATTTTACCTTCAATGAATATTTCCTGCGTGATGTCATTGCAGTGCCCGCTGATATGGTGAAGACAGAAACGGACGCCGTCAATACAGAAAAGATATGGAATTATGTCTGGCGCGTGGCGGACGGGGAGCTGGTAAAGCAGTATGTGTCTGTGGATGAAACGCTTTCCGGAAAACAGCAGACGGTCATCCTGTCCGGATTAAAGGAAGGGGACATTCTGGCAAAGGAGTAGGGATATGTTGCATATGGTATTACAGAAAATAAAAAACCAGAAATGGCTGAATCTGTGTCTGTTTACGGGCATTCTTCTGATTACGGCGATGTTTTCCTGCCACCCGATGCTGGAACAGGGGGCAGGCTCCGGGATCTTAAGGCGCGGCTTTCGTGACTATGCAAAAGAAAACAAAAAATACCCTGCCATACTTCAGAGAAACGGCAGATGGAAAGAAATAAATAAAAAAGAGATTTCTGCACTGGAAAAAGGACTGAACCAGTATAAAGAACAGTGGCAGAAATATATTGACACCGGAATTGTGGACAGCCAGCGGAGCCTGACGCTTCCCGGAGGAAAGGCAGACAGCAGCCTTGGCGGGAAAAATTATTACCTGAAATTTACATACTTAAAAGAGCTTGGGGAACATACCGGGGGCGTCCAGGGGGAAGGTTTTAAAAAGCAGCCGGGGGAATATACCTGTACCATCAGTGAGTCCGTTATGGACGCTTTGGGACTGACGGTGGGGGAGAAACTGTATTTCCCCTATCTGACTGATGAAAAAAACAAAAGCCTCTGTATGACAGTAGCGGGAATCTGCCGGGAAAAAGATATTACAGAACCGTACTGGGAGCAGCCGCTTTCTGATTTTGGAAAAACGGTTTTTTTATCAGAGGAAACTTTCGGGGAGATTTTAAAAACGTATGAGTTTGACGGGATGGAGTTTACCGATACCGTGATGCTTGACTATACAAAGATTGACAGCAGTAATGCAGACATTTATGAGTCTTATGTTTCGCAGTTTGAAAAACTGGACGCTGCATTTTCCAGTAATCTGCCGCAGCAGTTTAAAGATTATCATACAAAACAAAAAAAAGTACGGCTGATTTTAACTGCGCTGGAGATTCCGTGTATGGTACTGCTTTATCTGTTTCTCTACATGGTTTCTTCCAGGCTGCTTGGCACATGGGAGGGGGAAATTGCAGTGCTCAGGAGCCGGGGAGCTTCTGTTTTGCAAACACTGTTTTTATACTTTCTGTATGCGTTTATGTTATCGGCGGCTGCATTTGTTCCCGGGATTCTTGCAGGATATTTTCTGTGCAAATTCGGGGCGGGCTGCGACGGATTTTTACAGTTTACCCAAAAGTCCCTGGGGCTTTACCGTTTTTGTCCCCAGATGATTGTTTATGCTGCAGTTGCTGCCCTGTCGGTCATTTTGTTTCTGACGGTTCCGGTATTTAAGCTGGCAAAACAGACCATCGTGCAGAGGAAAAAGCCAAAAAGGAAAAAACCGTTGTGGTTTTCGGGGGCATTTGATGTTCTTCTGCTTGGAATCTGCGGGTATCTCGGTTATGGATTTGCCAGACAAAAGGATATAACTGCACTGGATATCATTGCCGGGAAACAGCCGGATCCCATGCTTTTATTAAATGTAACACTGTTTATCTTTGCCTGCGGCATGTTCTTTTTAAGGGCAGGGTACGGACTTGTCAGCCTGTGTTTTTGCTGCATGAAAACAAGAGGAAAGGCAGACAGCTATGCGGTGTTTCTGCAGATGAAACGGACATGGTTTTCCTACGGACTGCTTGGGATTTTCCTGATGATGACGGTGGCAGGCGGAATCACAAATTCCACAATGGCGCGCACGATCGGTGAAAATATGGAAAAACGTATTACCTGCGATACCGGGGCGGATATGCGCTGCCAGGAAAAATGGAATCTTCGAATGTCGGTGGATGGGAATGGGGAGATGACCGGATGGGCATATACTGAGCCGGATTTTGGACGCTTTCTGGAAATCTCAGAAGGGATAACAGCAGCCCGTGTGCTGACGGATGAGAATGTCCGGGTAACAGGAAGTAAAAAGTCGGCAGAAAACGTCCTTTTTATGGGAATTAACACAAAGGAATTCGGGGAAACCGCCATTCTTCCGGGAGAGGGAAGCGGACACCACTGGTATCATGATTTAAATGCACTGGCAAAGGAGCCGGAGGGCGTAATTATTTCTTCAAATCTGGCAGAAAAGCTGGGGGTTTCCAAAGGGGATTTCATCAGCTGCCAGAGGTATTCCCCGGTTAAAGCAGAGGAAGAAATGGGAAGCATGCACGGAAAAGTATGTGCGGTTGTCAGTGAGTTTCCGGGATTTGAGAAATACCGTTATGAAACGAATGAAGAAGGGGAAGTACAGGAAGAGGAGCAGTATCTTTTTGTCTGTAATTACACGCAGGCGGTTACAAAATTTCCGCTGACGCAGTATGAGGTCTGGCTTCATTTTTCTTCCCCGGAGGATGCCAAAAAGGTATACCAGTGGGAAGAGGACTTTGGGATTACCATGGAAAAAACAGTACTTGCAGACCAGATTGCGGAAAGCAGAGGCGACCCCGTTGTACAGATTACAAACGGGCTGTTTACACTGGACTTTCTGATTTCCCTGATTGTCTGCGCCATGGGATATCTGATTTACTGGCTGATTCTGGTAAACAGCCGCCAGCTTCTTTTTGGGATTTACCGGGCGATGGGAATGCGTCTTACTGGAATTAAAAAAATGCTTGGCATGGAACAGCTGTTTAGTTCTGCACTTTTTGCAGCGGCCGGAATGGGAACCGGGGTAATTGCCGCAAACTTTTTCGTGCCGCTGACCGCACTGGTATATCTGCCGCAGAAGCACAGCCTGCCATTTGTGACACGGATTTACGCCGCGGATTTTGGTGAAATTTTTGCCATGGTAATCCTGCTTGGGAGCTTTTGCATGTTTATCCTGTTCCAGCGGGTACGGCATATGCGGATTGCGCAGACACTGCGGCTTGGGGAGGACATGTAATGGAAACTGCAATACAGACAGAAGGGATACAGAAAATATTTTCAGCAGGTGCAAAAAAATTTTATGCAGTGGAGAATATATCCGTTTCCATTCCAAAACAGGCGCTTACGATTTTTAAGGGACGTTCCGGAAGCGGAAAAACAACGCTGCTTAATATATTAAGCGCACTGGATACGCCGTCAGCCGGAGAGGTCATTTTTCTGGGGGAAAGGCTTTTGGGGAAAACCAAAGAGGAACTGGAGCAGCTGCGGCGGTATAAGATGGGGTTTGTATTCCAGTCGGCGGCGCTGATTCCGTATATGAGCGCATATGAAAATGTGGAGTTTGCCTTAAGACTGGCGGAGTATTCCGGAGACAGGGACAAAAGGGTGCGGGAAATATTGGGGCGCGTCGGGCTGTTAAAGCGTATGGACCACATGGCAGACGAGCTGTCCGGCGGGGAACGGCAGCGTGTGGCAATTGCCCGTGCGCTGGCGCATCATCCGGAAGTTATTTTTGCGGATGAGCCGACCGGCGCGCTGGATACCGCGGCGGGACTTGCCGTGGTGGAGCTGTTTCAGGAACTGGTGCAAAAAGAAGGGGCGGCAATCGTCATGACAACCCATGACCCGAATCTGATGGAGTTTGGGGACGTGGTTTATGAAATTGCGGACGGACATGCAAAGCAGGTGAGCCTATGATTAACTGTGAAAGTCTTGTAAAAATTTATGAAGCAGGCGGGCATAAGGTAGTTGCGCTGGAAGGACTGGATTTACATATCAAAGAAGGGGAGATGATGGCAATCATCGGTAAATCCGGAAGCGGGAAAAGTACGCTTCTTAATATTATCGGCGGACTGGACACACCTACCGCGGGCGTATTTCGGCTGGCAGGAAAGGACCTGTCTTCCTTAAACGAAAAACAGCTGACTGCCTACCGGAAGAGTACGGTCGGGTTCGTGTGGCAGAACAGTGCAAAAAACCTGTTTTCCTATATGACGGCGGAAGACAACATAAAGGCGGTGATGTGCTTTGATAAAGTAAAATCCAAAGAACGGAGGGAGCGTGCCAGAAAACTGCTTCAGATTATGGGCATGCAGCAGCATGCAGACAAATTTCCGGCGCAGCTGTCCGGCGGTGAACAGCAGCGGATTGCGATTGCGGTGGCGCTTGCCAACAACCCGAAAATCCTGCTTGCCGATGAACCGACCGGGGCTGTGGACAGCCGTACCGCCGGGGAAATCATGGCATTGTTCCGCCATTTAAATGAGGCGCTAAACCTTACGATTTTAATTGTAACACATGATATGGCGCTGGCAGATTCCGTCAGCCGGATTGTTATGATTTCGGACGGAAAAGTCAGTACGGAAAAAATAAAAAGAAAGGCAGTTGCCGCCGGATTTGGGGAAGAAACAGCAGAATCCCATGAGGAATTTGCGGTTATGGACCGTGCGAACCGTCTGCAGTTAAAAGAAGAATTTTTAGACGCTGCGGGTATCCGCTCCAATAAAGTAAAAGTTGAAGTAAACAATGGTAAAATCGTTATCACAAATCCGCCATTCACACCATAAATTTTACCATTCGCGAAAAATTTGAATCAGAGTATACAGTCGTGTTATAATGGTTATCTGGAAATCATGTTTGCAAGGAGGAAATTACGAATGAAGAAACAACCAGCACGTCTGTGTATTGTGGTTCTTATGCTGGTATTTATGTCAGAGCCGTATTCGGTAAGTGCGGCGGTACATCCGGCACAAAAAGAATTAAAAATGTCAGAAAACACTGGGGATACCTTTCAGGAGCAGGAGGAAGAGCCGGAGGAACCGTCAGTACCGGCAGCTGAAATTCCGGTGCGGATAACAGACTCGGATGCAGAGGAAAAGACCGTAATGCTGGATTGGGACAGTGTAAATCATGCGGCTGAATATGCCGTTTTTTTCTGGAAAAATGAGGCATGGGAGGAAATAAGCAGGACACAGGAACATTCAGAAACAGTTACCCTTACTGCATACGGAACGAAAAACCGCTTTAAAATCTGCGCTTATGACAGTGGGCAGAAGCTGGCCGGGGAATCTGCGGAACTCGAATTACTGATTCCGGCAAAGGCGAAAAACCTTAAGACCACCGCATATTCCAGAACAAAGGTGAAACTGTACTGGGAAGCAGCAGAAGGTGCAGATGCCTATGAAATCTACGCGAAACAGGACGGAAAAAAATACCGACTGGCAAAGACCGTGAAAAAAACAGACGCCCGTCTGGACGTAAAGGACAAAGAAAGCTGCCGGTTTAAAGTTGTTCCGCTTTTTAAGGGTACATTGGGAACGATTGCCGGAAAGGCAGGTGAAACCAGTTATCAGAACAAAGAATTTGTGTCAATGGACCACCAGAAATACACCTATAAGGAGATGTGCGGGGATATCCGGTCGCTGTGTAAAAAATACAGCGAATATGTCTCTTATGAAACCATCGGTTATTCCGAAGAAGGCAGGGAAATTTACGACGTCATTCTGGGAAATAAAAAAGCGGATAAAACCATACTTGTTGTCAGCACGCTTCATGCAAGGGAATATATTGCGACAGTTGTATGCATGAAACAGCTGGAATATTATCTGTTAAATTATAATAAGACCGTGGACGGGAAAAAACTCTCAGATGTGTTTGACAGCTGTAATGTGCATTATGTCATGATGGCAAACCCGGACGGGGTTACCATATCACAGACAAAGAAAGCAAGATGGAAGGCGAATGCAAACGGCGTGAATTTAAACCGCAATTTCCCTTATGCATTTAAAAAAGAAGGCAGAAAAAAAGACGGCAGCTACAGCGGGAAAAAAGCTGCAAGTGAAAGCGAAACACAGGCGATTGTGGGGCTTACGAAAAAACTGAATAACACACAGACGCTTGCGGTTGTCAATTACCATGCCATGGGACAGATTGTGTTCGGCGACTACGGCGGGAAAAATAAAAAGCTTGGTTCTGATATCACAGATATGTACAGGATAGCAAGAAGCACGACCGGTTATTCCAGCGCGGCAGGCTATGGGGGCACCTCAAACGGAAATTACAGGGAGTATTTAATGTATAAAGTGAAAGTGCCAAGTATCACAATTGAAGTTGCAGGCATATCCTGCCCGGTTCCGAAATACCAGTATGCTTCTGCTTTTAACCGTAATAAACTGGTTGTATTACGGGAGGCTGTATGGTTAAAAAAGAACAAATAACTGCCGGCTTCCTGCAGTATAAAAAACCCTTTTACCGGAGTAAAATCTGGTAAAAGGGTTTTTTGAATTTCCAGCACCTTAATCTTCAATAATTCCCGGATGGAACGGCATGAGTTCTCCCGGATTTGAGGTTGGCGTATAAAACACTGCCTTGGATTCAAAATCTGTCAGATAGATATTGTGCGAGGTAATGCTGATGTTAGAGTAATTTCCAGGTGCAATTTCTTTAAATTCACTTCCGTCATTTTTAATCATGCAGACTGCCGGCTGATCCTCGGAATACCTCTGGTAGTAAATATAACTTCCATTGATATTGTAAAGATCGATACTGTCGTCTGTTAGCGTTACCGGCTGGTCAGCTTCAATGTTTGTATGAACCAGTGCCATATCCTGGTTTACATCCAGGTAATATACATTTTTATCGCTTGTAACAATCGGTTTATAGCAGTTGCACTCATAAATTTTTGCATGCGTATTGGTGGCGGTGTTGTATTCATAAAGGGCGCCGTCTTTTTCTGTTCCGTTTGTGTAAAAATACTGTCCAAGCGCGCTGCAGGTAAAGACGTAGGTATCCTGCACCTGCTCCATGTCTTTTCCGTCAATTCCGACCCTGTAAAGGGTGGAAGCAGTTTCGTCCTCGTAATGCAGGTAATAAATGTAATTACCAATTAAAGTGGCATAAAGGCACGGCTCCCGGTCGAGAACCTTTGGCGAGCCTCCGGAACGTTTAATACGGCAGAGACTGTGTCTTGCATACGTAAAAAATGCATAATCAATAGAATTTTCATCGTTATTTCTAATGTAGTAAACATAGTTGTCATCTGCATTAATGTACATGGCAGTGTCTGAGCAGAGCTTTTTTAAGTTGCTTCCATCCAGATCCATGGAGTAAAGCCGGTAGTTGTCATCCGGATTTGCAAAAAACACTGTGCCGTTGCTTTCGCAGAAGAGTCCGGCATTGTAAAGGTTGCCGGCGGAATTTCCATTGACATAGCTGTCGTTGTATTTTATTTTGTTGTCCAGAACGCTGTAAATACTGATTCCGGCAATGGCAATAACCACGAGAACTGCTATGATAATCCCTATTGCTTTTTTCATTTGATTTTCCTCCTTTTCCTGAACACCATCCGTTCCCTGGTTGTCATCCGGCAGACAGTGACAGAACTGTTGTTACTAAAATTATATAATTTGTGCGATTAACTTGCAAGGTTTACTTGCGTTTTTGGTGAATTTGTACTAAAATTTCTAGTATGAAGATAAGGAGTATCCGTATGAGAGATTTAGTGGAAATTCGTGAAGATATTGACAGGCTGGATGAACAGATTGTTTCATTATATGAAAAGCGCATGGAACTGACCTCCTGTGTGGCAGAATATAAAATCCGGACAGGAAAACAGATTTTTGACAGGGAAAGGGAAGCAAGCAAGCTTTCCGTACTGTCAGCCCTCGCATCCTCGGAGGAAAATAAAGACGGAATCAGGGAACTGTTTGAGCAGATTATGGCGATGAGCCGCAAAAAACAGTACCAGCTCCTGACCAGCCGCGGAATTACAGGAGAGTCGGAATTTACCGTCGTCAGGCATCCGGATTATTCCGGCGCAAGAATTGTATTCCAGGGACTGGAAGGGGCGTACAGCCAGCAGGCAATGGAAAAATTCTTCGGTGAAAACTGTGACAGTTTTCACGTGGATACCTGGAAGGATGCCATGAATGCCATTAAGGACAGACAGGCGGATTACGCAGTTCTTCCAATCGAAAATTCTTCAGCCGGAATCGTATCAGAAAACTATGACCTGCTGGTGGAGTATGACAATTATATTGTGGGCGAGCAGATTCTTCAGGTAAACCATGCACTGCTTGGTGTGGAAGGCGCAGAGGTAAGCGATATCACAAATGTTTATTCCCACAAGCAGTCCCTGATGCAGTGCAGCGACTTTTTGGAGCAGCATGCAGACTGGGAAAAATTCAGCCTGAATAATAATGCGGTGGCAGCCAAAAAAGTCAGGGATGACGGACAGAAAAACCAGGCGGCGATTGCAGGTGAAAAAAATGCAGAGATTTACGGTCTGAAAGTTCTTCGTAATTCCATTCAGAATAACAAGAATAATTCCACCCGTTTTATCATTGTAACCGGTAAAAAAATTTATACAGAGGATGCTAAAAGAATCAGCATCTGTTTTGAAATTAACCATGAAAGCGGCGCGCTTTACCATGCGCTGTCCCATTTTATTTATAATGGCATAAACATGACAAATATCCAGTCACGTCCGCTGCAGAACAGAAACTGGGAATACCGGTTTTTTGTGGATTTTGAGGGGAATTTCCGTGAGGAAGCCGTACAGAATGCACTGCGGGGCCTGCGGGAAGAAACCATTTCCCTGCGGATACTGGGTACATATTAAATGTGAGGTAGGATTATGGCGATTGACACATTTGCAGCAATCTATATCGGAACCTATGACGTCAGTCTTAAGGTATTTGAATTTACCGGCAGAAAAAAGCTTCATGAAGTGGACCATATTCGTTCCAGGCTGGATCTGGGGCGGGATTCCATTGGAAAGGAAAACATCGGGAAAAACAGCATTGGCTATGAAAAAGTGGATGAACTCTGTAAAACCCTTGCGGAGTTTAAACGCATCATTGAAGGATACAGGGTGGACCATTATGAAGTATATGCATCCGCCGTGCTGCGGGATGCGTCCAATCTGGCGTTTATCATGGACCAGATTCGCCTGCGGACGGGACTTACAGTAAAAGTCATCAGTAATTCGGAGCACAGACTGATCAGCTATAAAACAGTTGCCGGCCAGGAGACATTTGAAAAAATGATAAAGACGAGCGCTGCTGTGATTGATGTGGGAGGCTCCAGTGTCCAGATTACCATTTTCCGCAATGGAAAACTGATGTTTACCCAGCATATTGAAGCGGGAATCATGCGTCTTTACAATCTGCTTGGAAACGGAAAACAGCCGCTGCGCATGTATGAAACGCAGATAGAAGAATACCTGCATAAAAAGTTTGAAGGGTTTCATTCCATGTATATGACAGAGGATGTGGATTCCATTATTATCATCAGTGATTACGCCATGGAACTGGTCCAGAGACTGGAAGAAAAAGGCGATGGAAAACGTCTGGTAAAAACAGACAGGTTTGTAAAACTGATTGAGAAACTACAGAAAAAAACCCTGCCGGAAATTACCGCGGAGTTAAATCTTGCAGATGAAACAGAACCATTAATTATCCCTGCCATTATACTGTTTAAAACACTTGTTTTAAATATTGGACCGAAAGAAGTCTGGGTTCCGGGGGCAAATATCCAGGATGGAATTGCGTATGACTATGCCCAGCGGAATAAACTGCTTTCCATTACCCACGATTTTGATGCGGATATTATTTCGGCGGCACAGTTTTTATCCGTGCATTACCAGAGTTATTCACCGCATATTGAAGCGCTGACCAGACTGACCACGAATCTGTTTGATGCAATGAAAAAAGTACATGGTCTTGGAAAAAGACAGAGACTGCTTCTGGAAGTGGCGACCATTCTGCATGACTGCGGTAAATTTGTCAGTCTGTCAGAATCACAGGAGAATGCATACCAGATCATTAAATCATCTGAAATTATAGGTCTTACCCACCAGGAACGGCTGATTGTTGCATTTACTGTGTTATATAATACGCAGCCGCTGGAAGACTATGAAGAGGTATCCGACCGGCTGGGCCAGGAGGATTATCTTTGTGTGGCAAAGCTCTCTGCAATTCTGCGGGTGGCAAATGCACTCGACCAGAGCCACAGACAGAAATTTAAAAATATGAAAATTGCAATCAAAGGGCGGCAGCTTGTGATTACCGTGGAAGCGTTTGAAGATATTTCCCTGGAACAGGCGCTCTTTGATGCAAAAACTTCATACTTTGAAAATGTTTACAGTATGAAACCAGTGTTAAAAGAGAAACGGATTTATATATATGAAAGGGAGGGGAAGTATGGAACCAAAAACTGATTTTAAAAACCCGGAATACTATGAAAACCGGGAACTAAGCTGGATTAAATTTGACAGCCGTGTGCTGAGTGAAGCAAGGGACAAAACTATTCCCCTTCTGGAGAGGCTGAAATTCATCAGCATTACCTCCTCCAATCTTGACGAATTTTTTATGGTAAGGGTGGCGTCATTAAAGGACATGGTGCATGCAAATTACCGGAAGAAGGACATAGCGGGCATGACGGCGCAGCGGCAGCTTGCGGCAGTAAACCAGGCGACAAAGGAACTGGTAAGCACGCAGTACAATACCTATACCCGTTCCCTTGTTCCGCTTTTAAACAAAGAAGGAATTTATATACTGGACGCCCATGAGGAATTATCAAAAGAACAGGGTGAATTTGTAGACCGTTATTTTCTGGATAATGTTTATCCGGTTTTAACACCGATGGCAGTGGATGCCTCGCGTCCGTTTCCTCTGATCCGTAACAAGACGTTAAATATCGCGGCAATGTTAAGCAGCAGGCAGAATAAAGAAGAAACCATGTTTGCAACCGTGCAGGTGCCGGGGGTGCTTCCGCGCCTGGTGCAGATTCCGGGAGAGGAAGGCACGATGGTATTTATTCTGCTGGAACAGATTATAGAAAGAAATATAGAAGTGTTATTTTCCAATTACAAGGTGCTTTGTGCATATCCATACCGTATCATGAGAAATGCCGACCTGACAATTGATGAGGATGAAGCGTCAGATTTATTAAAAGAGATTCAGAATAAATTAAAGATGCGCCAGTGGGGAGAGGTCATCCGTCTGGAAATCGAAGAAAAGGCAAATAAAAAGCTTCTTAAATTTTTAAAGACGGAACTGAACGTGGCGGAAGAGGACGTGTTTCATATTGCCGGTCCGATTGACCTGACGTTTCTTATGAAGCTGTATGGAATGGAAAATTATGAGCACCTGTGTTATAAACCGTACAGACCGCAGCGGGTACCGGAAATTGAACCGGGCAGCGATATTTTTACTTCGATTCGGAAGGGGGATATTTTTCTGCATCATCCGTACGAAACCTTTGACCCGGTTGTTGATTTTATCCGCCAGGCGTCGAGGGATCCGGATGTGCTTGCAATCAAGCAGACGCTTTACCGTGTCAGCGGAAACTCGCCGATTATCAGCAGTCTGGCACAGGCCGCGGAAAACGGCAAGCAGGTGTCGGTTCTGGTGGAATTAAAAGCCCGGTTTGACGAGGAGCATAACATTGTCTGGGCAAAGAAGCTCGAACAGGCGGGATGCCATGTTATTTACGGTCTGGTGGGACTGAAAACCCACAGTAAAATCGCACTTGTCGTGCGCAGGGAGGAAGACGGAATCCGGCGTTATGTCCATCTTGGAACCGGAAATTATAACGATTCCACGGCAAAGCTTTATACGGACTGCGGAATATTTACCTGCAGGGAATCCATCGGGGAGGATGCAACAGCCGTGTTTAACATGCTTTCCGGTTATTCCGAACCGCGCTCCTGGAACGAACTGGTTCTTGCGCCGTACTGGCTCAGGGATAAATTCCTGCATCTGATTGAACGTGAAAAAAAGCATGCACAGCAGGGAAAAGAAGCAAAAATCACTGCCAAAATGAATTCCCTCTGCGACCAGGGGATTATTGAGGCGCTTTATGAAGCTTCAGCCGCCGGTGTGAAAATAGACCTTATTGTCCGCGGAATCTGCTGTCTTCGCACAGGCATTGCGGGAGTCAGCGAGAATATTACTGTGCGCTCCATTGTAGGTAACTTCCTGGAGCACAGCCGCATTTTCTATTTTAAAAATGACGGCAGCGAAGAAATATATATGGGAAGCGCCGACTGGATGCCAAGAAACCTTGACCGGCGTGTGGAAATTATTTTCCCGCTTCTGGATGAAAAATTAAAGGAAAAGGCATACCATATTCTGGAAGTGGAACTGGCTGATAATGTAAAGGCAAGGGTTATGCAGCCTGACGGTTCCTACGAAAAAGTAGATAAGAGAGGAAAAGCTCTCGTGCATTCCCAGAATCTGTTCTGTAAAGAAGCGAAGGAACAGGTTCCGAAAGTTCACAGCAGCGGAAACCAGAGAGGGTTTATTCCTGCGGAACCAGTTTAAACTGGTACTTTTTCCCTAATTGACAGAGTTCTTTTGACGTGATATGATTGCTGTCGAACGTAAGAAGAGAGGAGTATCTTTTATCATGAAAAAGAAAAGAATGGCAACACTGTTACTTGTTATGGTTATGGCAGTAGGGATGTTTGGCGGATGCGGTGCCAAGTTTGATGCATCAAAGTATCTGCAGGCACAGCTTGATAATTCCTACAAGAATGATTCTTCACTGATTATCGAGCAGAAAATTGACACCAAGGAAAATGCCGAAAAGGTTTACGAGCAGGTACTTGACAACCAGGTGGAAGGTTTTTTTGTCGGAGTTGATGTTTCTGACGAAGTAAAGAGCCGTTACCGTGACATTTTTGCAGATATGCTTGCAAAGGCTGATTACACAGTAAAAGAAGCGGAAAAGCAGTCTGACGGTTCCTATAAAGTATCGGTTGATTCCAAAAAGATGAAGATTTTTGAGCCGGTTATGGAAGAAGTGACCAAAGAGGCAGAGAACTTAAGCACGGACGACCTTAATACTTACATGAATGATTTCTTTGGACTTATGGCTGACAGCCTTGAAAAGCAGTTAAAGGATGGTGTTGAATACGGGGATGCAGAGAATATGACAGTCCGTATTGAAATCGTAAACAAGGTTTACACCATGAATGAGTCTGACGTTAATGCACTGACTGCAGGTCTGTTTGATTCAGATGCAATCAATGCACAGTAGTCTTCGTTCGGCACAGAACTGAATACGGTAGTGTTTGACAGAGCTCCTTCCGCATGTTAATGTTTCATTAAGACATTTTTTAATGAAATATTACATATGGGAGGAGTTTTTGTTATGGAAAAGAAGAGAATTACAGGATTGTTTCTGGTTTTTGCACTGGTACTCGGACTGTTTGGCGGATGCGCAAAACTTCCGGAGTTTGATGCGTCCAAGTACCTTGAATCACAGCTGAACGTCTGTTTTAAAAATGATTCGACAAAGAGTGAGGAGCTTGGCATTCATAGTACGAAAGAAGAGGCAGAGGCAGATTTTAACAGAACGGTAAATCAGTTCACGGACAGCTTTTTTATCGGTGTTTCGATTTCCGATAAACTGAAACAGCGCTACAGGGAAATTTTTGCCGATCTTTTTTCAAAAGTGGATTACACCGTAAAGGATAACCAGAAATTAAATGATAATTCCTATATTGTAACTGTGGAATATAAGCAGATGAAAGTCTTGAAACCGGCAATAAAAAAGATGCGCAAAAAATTAAGCAAAGTCAGTACCACCAATCTGGAGCTGTACCAGGAATCATTTTTTACACTGATGGCAGACCGTATGGAGAAGGTGCTTTCCAAAGATTTAAAGTTTGGAACTCCGGAGGTAATGGTCTTCCATGTCGAAATAAAGGACTATAAGTATACACTGAACCAGGAAGATGTTATGACACTGATGAACGGGCTGATTGATTTTGATGCCGTGGAGGCAGTTGGGTAAAGATATAGTTGCATGGTTTGTGGATATGAAAATTTTGTATAAGGAGTGCAAATGATTAAAAGTATAAAAAAGGCACTGGCGCTTTTGCTGTCAGTCACAATAACAATTAATACAACAGATTTTAATTTATATGCAGCAGAAATTGGGGGAACTGTACCCCGGGAAAGTTCTGAAGCAGTAACAGAGAACGGGGATACCGGCATAACGCCTGTAGAACAGACGCAGGAACCAGTTCAAAAAGATTTGGAATCAGTATACGAAGCAGATAATTTCAGGGTGGTTTTCAGTCTTACAGATGAATGGGATAATGGGTATAATGTTCTTGTAAAAATAGAAAATACGGGTGATACAGTAATCCAGAACTGGTATCTGGAGTATGATGCTTATTATGAAATTACAAATTTATGGAATGCAGAAATTTATGAGAGTACAAAAGAAAAAAGTACAATAAAAAATGCAGGCTGGAACCAGGATATTGCCGTAGGTGAATCTGTTGAATTTGGCTTTACTGCTTCCGGAGTTTTCGGGGGATTTCCGACAGCATACAGGATGCCGGAAGAAAGTACGGAAGTAAAGTCAGAGGAGTATCTGATTGAATACCATACGGAAAATGACTGGGGAAGCGGATATACTGGTAAAATCACAATTACCAGTAATACAGAAAAAGAACTGGAAGACTGGATACTGGAATTTGATTTTGACAGGAATATAAGCAGTATATGGAATGGTATCATAGAGTCACATACGGATAATCATTATGTGATAAGGAATTCCGGCTATAATGCAAATATCAGGCCGGGGCAGACAGTTTCTGTCGGGTTTAACGGTGACGGGGGAAAACGGGAGGATACTCCTGGCGGATATAAACTTTATTCTTATCGTGCAGACAGTAAATACATTGAGTTACCAGATGGAAAGATTGAAAAGGAATATCTGTATAAAAAGATATATCCGTATCTGATGCAGAAAGGAATATCAATAGAAAATATCAGACTGTCGGACGATTTTGATTCAGATGGTTTAAACCTTGAGCAGGAATTTATGTATGATACGAATCCTTTTTCCGGGGATACGGACGATGACGGACTCAGTGATTATGATGAAATTAACCGTTATGAAACAAATCCTTTGAAGTGGGATACAGATGAAGACGGAATGGGAGACGGGACAGAAATAAAGAGCGGCTTAAATCCGCTGGACAGGGATTCGGATGGAAATGGCGTGCATGATGGAGAGGAAACGGTAACGCAGTCGGTCACATTTGATAATACCTGCCGAAAACAGCTGGAAGATACGGACAACCTCCCGGTAGTGCAGATAACGGGAAAGGGGGACTACAGTACAAAGCTAACCGTCCGGAAGGTGGAAAATGACGCTGCGGTTCTGGATATTGATGCTGTTGTGGGAACTCCTTATGATTTTGTGCATGAGGAAGAGTTAAAGTTTGAAAAGGGTGAACTGACTTTTAAGGTAAAGGGTAAAATTTTACAGGAGCATAAGCTGGAAGACCTTGCAATAGCATATTATAATGACGATACGAATGTGCTGGAATTATTAAAGAGCACATATAACAGAGAAGAAAAAACAGTTAGCGCAGAAGTGACGCATTTCAGCCGCTATATGCTGGTAAGCGTGCCGGATTATTTTTTCAATATAGACAGTGGAAATGAAAGCAGTATCATTGAGTCCGGGAAAGCCGATGTGGTATTTGCTGTTGATACAACGGGTTCCATGTACGACAGCATTCAAAATGTAAAAAATAATATCGGCCAGTTTGTGTCAGAACTGGATAAAAATAAAGTGGATATACGCCTTGGTCTGATAGAGTTTAAGGATATCTATGCAGACGGGAAAAGTTCAACGAAAAGTCATGGATGGTACAGGGATGTATCCTCGTTCCAGAAAGAACTGGCAGCATTATCTGTTTCCGGGGGAGGCGGGGACGGACCGGAAACATCTGTTGATGCACTGGACTGTGCAGGAAAAATGAAATACCGTACCGGCGTGAAAAAATATATTATTCTGCTGACGGATGATATTTACCATAACGGCACGTCTGCTGATACATGGTTTACAATGGATGACGAAACGGATGCGCTTGTACAGGAAGAATTTGTGGTTTCCGTGGTTACAAGAACCAGATGTTATCCATGGTATGAACAGCTTGTCAGCCGCACAGACGGAGTGATGGCTGATATTTTTGAAAATTTTGCTGATTCCATTACTCCGCTGGTTTTAAAGATGAAAGACCAGGTCAACAGCGGATGCTGGATCCGGCTGTCTAACGGGTCGGTGGTATGTCTGGATAAAGATCCCCGTCTGGAGGATGCGGATACTGACACGGATGGAGACGGAATTCCGGATGCCGAAGAGCTGGGGGACAGTTACCAGGTCCAGGCATATAATCCTTATACCCATAAAGTGCAGTTCATTGATACGTGGAGGTTCAGCAGTGATCCATCCAAAAAAGATACCGACGGTGACGGGATTGATGATGCAAAGGATTTAAGACCGGCACAGTTTGACGTTACCATATCATCAGCCGATGATTATGTAATATTATTTAATACAGGACGCCAGTGGCAGATAAACAGTCATACAGCAGAAGAAATATGGAATGCACATAAAACACTCAGGGAGTCAGAGTATGATTTGAACAGGAATTCCAGCAGTGCAAAACATCTGCTGGAGGAGGCGGCAGTAACAATCAATGAGAATGACCTGCAGTCGTTTACCAGGGACGAACTGATAATGATATCCTTACTGGATGGGGACGGGATTCGTTTTTATCTGGATTCCAGACCGGTTTTAGAAAGAGAAACGCTGTTTCAGGGCGTCTATGGAAGGAAGACCGGTTATTACCAGCAGAAGGGAATCGTAAACAGAACGTGGAAATCCGTATCAGGATACGGTGAAAACGGATTTTTTAAGGGAAAAGTTCTGTCAGAGGCAGACATTGTATATTCGTTTGAATCTTTGCGGATGCATGATATCTATGAGGTCATTGACCTGGCAGAAATACTGGGGCTTATCGTGGTATCCTCACTGGTTGTAGCGGAAGTTGGCATTTTTGTTGCGGTAAATATTACAGCGCTGTCAGGTTATGTTCAGGAGTACGGGGTGCGTGCCGGAGTGAATTTTTACCTGGCGCTTGGAGCTGCCGGTTCGCCGGCATATGAATCTTCTTTAATGAAGACGCTGGGGATGGAACTGCTGGACGGGGACGACAGGGAATTCAGGCTGGTTGAATATGCGGATGAGATTATAAAAGTGGAGGAATCCATCTGGACAAATTCGGATATAGAACGCGGAAATTATCTGGATCATTTATGCGGGAATAATCTCGGACATAATTTCCCAGTGATTGACAAGCTGGAAGACCGTGTGATTACCAGTATTAAGAGTTTTAATCCGGAGCTTAAGTCTTATGAAAGGGCGAAGGATATTTTCAATAAGATGGTGAGGGATGCGGAGGCGCTGAGTAAGTTTAAAGGTAAGAGATGGGGAGAGTATAATATCACATTCGATAAATATGATAGCAAGGTCCTGCAGTTTGTTTTACCAGATACAACAGTAAACACGGAACAGATGCTGGGGATCCAGGCCGCGAAAACCTATATCGAACAGTTTTATGATATGAAGGTAATTATAACGATTACCACAGCGAATTAAAGGGGGAAGAATATGAAATGTATAAGTACAAGTATTTATTTTAATGTTGGGAAAAACGTTATTGTTGTTCCATGTTTACAGGCTCCTGCTGGCTTTGGAGTCGCCTCCTGCAAATTTATAAAACTGCAGACCGGATATACAAAGAAAGAACTGGCTGAAGCCATTATGAAGGCACTGGGAATAAGTATCATAAATGAGCAGGAGGATGACAGCAGAGATTTCTGGACAGAAGCAACCGGGATAAAAGGATATGCCGCATTTTCAAAAAAACATAAATGTGTTTCAGTAGAATATGTTCTTGAAAAAGAGGGATATAATATAACGGCACAAAAGCGTTATCCGGACGGCTCATACGGTGTTGACAGTGACAATTATTCAGTGCGTGTAAAGGAATATCCGGGAAAACCCGTAAAAGAAACCATAGCAGACCAGGTGCTGGAGGCATTCAGGCTGGTGGAAGAACTGGAAGATTAGGGGATAAGAGCTGACATATGCAGGTGAATACGGTATTTCATGGATTAACAATAAAATATTATTGGAGGAGGAAAATATGCGGTCGGTTAGTGTTGGATTATATTTTGATACAAAGGGAAATGTTATTATAGTCCCTGAAATACAGGCTCCTGCTGGTTTTGGGATTTCATCTTATAAATTTGTAAAGCTTCAAAACGGATATACCAGAGAAGAGCTGGGAGAAGCCATTATGAAAGCACTTGAAATTAGTGTTATCAATGAACAGGAGGAACAGAACAGAAAGTTTTGGACAGAGGCAACCGGGATAAAAGGATATGCAGCTTTTTCAAAGAAACACAAATGTGTTTCAGTTACATATATTCTTGAAAAAGAGGGATATAGTATAACGGCAGAAAAACGTTACCCAGACGGCTCATACGGTGTTGACAGTGATAATTATTCATTGCGTGTAAAGGAATATCCGGGAAAACCCGTAAAAGAAACCATAGCAGACCAGGTGCTGGAGGCATTAAGGCTGGTGGAAAAGCTTAGTATATAAAAAATTTTCAGTATATAAAAATTTACATTTCCCCCTTGACACAGCCGGATACAATATGATATCCTTAAACAGTTGTTAGAAACAAGTAGAGTATCCACTCTCACCTAAGCGCATGATGCGACTTAGCGTTAATACTTTTAACATAGATGTTATGTTAGATGTAACAGTGGATAGTCTGCCTATCCACTTTTTTTATTGGAGGTACGGAACCATTAGCGAATTAATGATTAATGAACAAATCAGGGACAGAGAGGTTCGGCTGGTCGGGCCGGACGGAGAGCAGATTGGTGTGGTTTCATCAAGAGAAGCTCAGAAGATTGCAGATGACGCAGGGCTTGACCTGGTTAAGATTGCACCGAATGCGAAGCCGCCGGTCTGCAAGGTGATTGATTACGGCAAGTACCGTTATGAACTCGCCCGCAAGGAAAAGGATGCAAAGAAGAAACAGAAAACTGTCGAACTTAAAGAGATTCGTCTGTCACCAAATATTGATACCAATGATTTGAATACCAAGATGAATGCCGCAAGAAAGTTCTTATCCAAAGGAAACAAGGTAAAAGTGACCCTCCGTTTCCGCGGGCGTGAGATGGCGCATATGAACAGCAGCAAGCACATTTTGGATGATATCGCTGAAAGCCTCTCCGATATTGCAGTAGTGGAGAAAGCACCGAAGGTCGAGGGCAGAAGCATCGGTCTGGTGCTGGCAGAAAAAAGATAACTTTTAAGGAGGAACAGACAATGCCAAAAATGAAAACCTGCAGAGCAGCAGCAAAACGCTTCAAAAAAACAGGAACAGGAAAGTTAAAAAGAAATAAGGCTTACCGCAGACATATCTTAACAAAGAAGACCAGAAAGACCAAGAGAAATCTCAGAAAGCCGGCAATGACGGATAAGAGTAATGTTAAGAATATGAAGAAAATCTTACCGTACATTTAGGATTCAATAAGGAGGATTTAAAGAAATGGCAAGAGTAAAAGGCGGCGTAAACGCCAGAAAAAAACATAACAGAGTATTAAAGCTGGCAAAGGGATACAGGGGTGCAAGATCCAAGCAGTACCGTGTGGCAAAGCAGTCCGTTATGAGGGCGCTGGCGTCTTCATACGAAGGACGTAAACAGAGAAAAAGACAGTTCCGTCAGCTCTGGATTGCACGTATTAATGCAGCAGCACGTATGAACGGACTTTCCTACAGCCAGTTTATGCATGGCTTAAAGCTTGCAGGTTCTGACTTAAACCGTAAGGTTCTGGCAGATATGGCAGTAACAGATGCAGAAGGTTTTGCAAAGCTTGTTGAGCTTGCAAAAGGCGCATTGTCATAGGACAGGCTGTGCGCAGACCGCTTTTGAATGAAGTGGTCTGCGCCTTTTTTATTTTTGGAAAAACGGTACCGTATTATGTCTGCTGCCTGGATTTACTGCGGTATTCCCTGGGGGACATACCCTTTTTATTATGAAAAGTTCTGGAAAAATAAAGTCCGTTGTCAAAACCTACAGAATTTGCAATTGCAGTAATGGAAAGCTCGGAGTGTTCCAGCAGGTAACATGCCTGCTTCATCCTGAAATCTGTCAGGTATTCTTTGGGAGACAGGTGCATGACCGATTCAAACGAGCGGAACAGATGGCTGCGGCTGAGACCGACATACGCGGCGATATCCTCCACGGTAACCGGATAGGAATAATTGGCGTTTATATATTCAATGCTTTTTTGTACATAGGTGTTTGCGGTATTTAAAGTTTCCTTTTTGCGCGCGCCCTGTAAAAAAAGCGCAAGCGTGGTATAGAGCCTTCCGGTCATCTCCACCGCGTGTGCAAATTCATTTCCCCTGGCATCATAGATATGCATGAGCTGCCGCCTGATTTCATCCCCGTTTACCGTCTGGCGGATATACGGTTTTTCCTTTGTAAAATCAGTGGCCTGTAAAATTGCCGCGGCATCGCTTCCGGTAAAGCCGACCCATGCATATTCCCATGGTTCATCGGTATCTGCGCGGTAAATACATTCCGTACTGGGATAAACGAGAAAAGAATCCCCTGCCGCAAGACGGTGCATTTCGCCGTTTGCCTGGTAAACTCCCCTGCCCGATATAATGTAATGAATCAGATAGTGGTCCCGGATTCCCGGTCCCCACTGGTAACCGCTGTCGCACCGCTGACAGCCGACATTGTACACAGACAGGGAGACAAGTTCTTTTTCAGTTGCCTTGTAGGAATTTTTGTATTTTGCATTCATAATTCCATTATACAGCCGGGAAAGGCATCATGCAACATAATTGCATATATTAAATACATTTCCTTCTGTTCAAAAAGAGTAATTATGGTTAGAATAAATACTAAGCAAATGGAACAAAACAGTAATATTCAGGAAAAGGAGAGAGGATTATGGCAATTTTAGTTACGGGTGGAGCGGGTTATATTGGAAGCCACACATGTGTGGAGCTGCAGAATGCAGGTTATGAAGTGGTCGTGCTGGATAATCTGTCAAATTCATCAGAAAAAGCGCTTGACAGGGTAGAAGCGCTTACCGGAAAAAAAGTCACATTTTATAAAGGGGATATTCTGGACCGGGAAGTATTAAATAAAATATTTGCAGAGCAGAAAATAGAAAGCTGCATCCATTTTGCAGGACTCAAGGCAGTGGGGGAATCGGTGGAAAAGCCGTGGGAATACTACAATAACAATATTGCGGGTACGCTGACCCTTGTGGACGTGATGCGGCAGAATAACTGCAAAAATATTATTTTTTCCTCTTCAGCCACAGTATACGGTGATCCGGTGCAGATTCCGATTACAGAAGAATGTCCGAAAGGACAGTGTACCAACCCTTACGGATGGACCAAGTCCATGCTTGAACAGGTGCTTATGGATATCCAGAAAGCGGATCAGGAATGGAATGTTATCCTGCTTCGGTATTTTAACCCGATTGGTGCGCATCCAAGCGGAACCATGGGTGAAAATCCAAACGGCATTCCGAACAACCTGATGCCGTATATTACACAGGTTGCAGCAGGAAAACTGGAAAAGCTGGGGGTTTTCGGCAATGATTATGATACGCCGGACGGCACGGGAGTCCGTGATTATATTCATGTCGTTGATCTTGCAGCCGGTCATGTGAAGGCGCTGAAAAAAATTGAGGAAAAGGCGGGACTGTGCATTTACAATCTTGGAACAGGACACGGCTACAGCGTTCTGGACATTGTGAAAAACTTTGAAGCAGCAAATGACATAAAGATTCCATATGTCATAAAAGAACGCAGGGCAGGAGACATTGCCACCTGCTACTGCAATCCTGGAAAAGCGGAAAAAGAGCTTGGATGGAAGGCGCAGTACGGAATCAGGGAAATGTGCGCTGACTCCTGGAGGTGGCAGAAAAACAATCCGAACGGATATGAGGATTAAAAACAGTCAGTTTTTTACAGATTCCATATATTCATGAACAGTCATCATGGACAGATGAAGGGGTGACAGTCCGGACAAAACCAGTTCGGCTGCCGCCTCTTTTTCCCTGTCAAGCCCCGAAACGCCGTCCGTCAGGTAAATAGTATATATCCCGGCATCAATCAGTTCAAATACTGTGGAAAGCACACAGCATTCCGCCACGACCCCGGTAACCACCACACGGTCAGCTTTTTTGGCGGCTGCATAAACTTCCGGAATTGCCAGGGATGAATAGACTCCTTTGGTATAAAGCGGATATTTTTCCAGTGCCTCTGAAAGCTGCGGCAGCATTTCATTTGCCCAGGCACTGGAATTAATTTTTTCATTCTGTCTGTTATAATCCCTCCAGACGCCAAAAGGAGTATCAGAGGCAATAAAACGGGTAAAAATCACATCAGGGCAGATATCCGCATCAATCATCTGCCTGATGCGTTTTGCCACGCCTGCGGTATCCAGGCATGCCCACTGTTCGCCGTCTGTATAAACATTCTGCATATCAATCACAAGTAAAAGGTCTTTATATTTTTTTTTATGCATGGATTTCTCCTTACTGTGAAATCATATCATTAACGGCAGAAGTAACCTCTCGGAATCTGTCAGCCAGCTTCTTCAGGTGCTCTTTTCCCGACGGTTCAATATGGTAATAGACCCTCTGCCGGCGTTTGCCGACAAGTTCCTTGTGTTCGGTGATATATCCTTTCTCCGCCATTCTGTATACAGTAGGGTAGAGCGTTCCTTCTTTCAGGTCAATGACATTTCCGGAGCGTTGGGAAATCAGCTGGCTGAGCTGGTATCCGTAGTGGTCTTCTTCTTCCAGAAGTTTTAAAATAAGCATTTCAATATAAAAAAAATCTCTGTTTGGCATAGTTTTCTCCTTTTCTTTTTTAGTAAAATCTGATACGTTATGATATAAATATTAAAACACAATGCACATAATTATGCAACATCTTAATTTCATTATATTTAATAAAATACAACAGAAAAAGGGCGTAAAGATGATAGAAATTATGATGGCAGTATGCTATAATGAAAAAAATGTGGGAAGATGTCGGGATGGACCGATATCCTTGGGAAAATACTTGTCAATGTTCACAGAAAGGCGTGTGGACAGAAGGAGGAGATTATGGAACTGGCAATTTTAAGAGATGAAGAGAAACGCATGAATTTTATTATGTTTCTGTTTAATCTTGCAATACCGGTGGTGGCGTTTTTTTATGTGCTGCTGTTTAACGGGGGAGGGCTGAGGGACATTGTTGTCCTGAGTATATCGGTATGCGGTCTTGTCACAAAAGCGCTTGAAAGTTCACTGGGTAAATATGCAAAATATGTTTATATTTCCATTTTGCCGTTTTGCGGGGCGTTTATTATTGCATTCAGCACACCTGCGGTTTTCGGTGCGATGGTGGAAGCATATTTTCTGGTGCTGATTTTATCGATTCCGTATTATGATATGTCGGTAGTGAAATGCTGTGCGGCTGTTACTGTGATAACAAATGCCGCGGTAATGGTATTTTTTCCAAAAGCATTCCTTGTTATGTATTCGCTTGCAATCTGGGTTTTTATCTTTATGGTATTAGTTCTGTCGGTGATTGCAGCATTGTTTGTGGTATCGCGGACACGCGAGCTGTTTGTACTTGTGGAAAACAAAGGTGAGGAGACCGTGGGAGTGCTTTCAGATGTCCAGCAGGCGTTTGACCGTCTGGAAGGGGCTTCTTCCAGCATTTTTGACTCTTTAAAGGAATTTGAATGTAATACCGAAGAAATTGCAGCGTCCACCTCGGAAGTGTCAAACAGTGCGGATTTACAGATTGGCGAAGTGGAGGGAAGCCTTGCCATATTTGAAGAACTGAATCACAGCATTACGAGTTCGGAGGAGCGGATCAGCCAGACCACGGAAGCAATGAATGATTTAATTGCCAAGAATGATGAAGGAATTGCCTCTATTTCCGTACTGCATGATAAATTTGAAGAAAACATTGAAACAACAAAGATTGCCTCTGACGGAGTGGCGGAACTTTCCAAGAAGTCAAATTCCATTGGAGGAATTATTGAAAGCATCCGGCAGATTGCACAGCAGACCAACCTGCTTGCCTTAAATGCAGCCATTGAGGCAGCACGTGCAGGAGAGGCAGGAAAGGGATTTGCTGTCGTTGCAGATGAAATTAATTCCCTTTCTGCGGAATCATCCGAGGCAACCAAAAAAATTGATGCAATATTAAAAGACATTATTGATACAGTTGACAATATTCATGGAGTGATTGACCGGAATGCAGAGGTGGTTCAGGATTCCGGTGAGAAGCTGGATGATACGGTACAGATTTTTAAGAACATGATGCAGTCTTCCAAAGATGTCAGCGAAATCATGGATCTTTTAAAATGCGAACTTGCAGGAATTGTGGAAATCAAGGACAAACTGCTCGGTTCCATGGAACGTGTGGAGGATATTTCCAGAAAGTCGGTGGGAACTACCGGTGAAATCAGCGCTGCAACAGAAGAGCAGGTGGCGGGTCTGGATGTGATTTTAAAATCCATGCAGGATATGCAGGACGGTATGGAACGGCTCTCCAGTGTATTGCAGAGCAATCAGTAAAAAGCCGCGGTATGATACATATCAGTAAAAAAAGACTGCCGGAAACCGGCAGTCTTTTTTCGGGTTGGGCTGTTTTATAAAAAACAGTAAACAGTTCGTACGGGACTCGAACCCGTGTTTCCGCCGTGAGAGGGCGGCGTCTTA
>CAJUND010000003.1 GCA_910587655.1 uncultured Agathobacter sp.
TGTTCCTTCTTGTGTCATCACTGATACCAAGACAATATACAAGCGCTTTGTGGTATACGTCCTGATACCTGACCTCTTTCAATTTTTCATAGTAGAATTTTTCATGTGCATCGCTGATAAAAATAATCTCTTTCGCTTTCTCTGCTCTTAACGCTGTGTTTGACATTTTTTAGTTCCTCCTTTTAAAATTGAATTGAAAAGAGCATCCCACTATGGAATGCCCTATATAAAAAATAGGGACACTCTCACTCAAGCATCCCTATAATCTATCACTATATTTGATAGCTCTCTATTCACTTTCATTATCAGGATTTTTTGTGTTCCCCGTACCGAGGTCTAATGCCACAACTACGGTTACTTTCTTCACAAGTATCTTTTCCTTATGATTTTCACCGATTTTGTTGAAACTGAAAAATGTCACAAAGTGCGTAAATTCAAGGATTTCTAGGTATCTTTCCTTTGTATCAACACCACAGTCTCCACATGCCCCGTCATCCCAAACAAATCCACCCCCCTCCCCTTCTTCACCTCATACCCCCCATCACAAAGCACCCGCAAATCCCGTGCCAGCGTAGCCGGGTCACAGCTGACATACACAATCCTCTCCGGCTGCATCTTCAGCATCGTCAAAAGACACGCCATGTCGCACCCCTTCCGCGGCGGGTCCACCACAATCACATCCGGATGCCGCATATCCGCCCGATCCGCCTCCCTGGTTTCCGAATCTGTTTCACTGCATTCCATGCCAGTTCCGTCACCTTCTGCAAATGCCCCACCGCTGTTTGCATAAAATTCCGGCAAAACCTCCTCCGCCTTTCCGGCAAAAAACTCCGCATTCGTAATCCCGTTTAACCTCGCATTCTCCCTTGCATCCTCCACCGCCTGCGGAACAATCTCCACACCATACACCTGCTTTGCACGCTGGGACAAAAACAGGGAAATCGTTCCGATTCCGCAGTACAGGTCCCAGACCGATTCCTTCCCCGTCAGTCCCGCATATTCCAGTGCAATACTGTATAATTTTTCCGTCTGCAGGGGATTCACCTGGTAAAAAGACTGCGGGGAAATGTGGTAGGCGACTGCCGTATCCGTCAGCTCAAATTCCTGCGGCGCGCCCGTTTTCCGAAGATGAATATAGTCCGTAATATAAGGCTGGCCCCAGAGACATTCCGTCCTTTTTCCAAGAATCACATTCGTATTTTCCATGTTCACATTTATGGAAATGGAAGTCATTCCAGGAATCTTCTGCAGCCGTCCGGTCAGCTCCTGTGCCGCCGGAAGCCTGTCCGCGTTTACCACAAGGCAGACCATAATTTCCTTCGTCGTAAACCCGTAACGGATTAAAATATGGCGTACCATCCCGTCCCCGGTCCGTTCATCATACGGGGGAATCCCGTACTCCTCCATCCAGCCCCGGATTACCGCAAGAATCTCCTTGTTTTCCTCCACGCCAAGCAGGCAGTCCTCCACCGGGATAATACAGTGGGTTCTGGCGGCATAAAATCCTGTCACCACGTTCCCGTCCCTGTCATATCCCACAGGATACTGTGCCTTGTTGCGGTAACGGTACGGATGCTCCATCCCCACCACCGGTTCCATCACGGCGTCCAGCTCTTCCTCCGGAAAACCGCCGATGCGCATAAGGGCATTCTTTATTTTGTTTTCTTTGTATTCCAGCTGTTTTTCGTAAGAAAGGGCCTGCATCTGGCAGCCGCCGCAGCGCCTGTGCTGCGGACATTCCGGCTCGATGCGGTCCGGTGACGGGATTAAGATTTTTTCCACCCTCGCATAACCGTAATTTTTTTTAAGCTTAATGGCGCGGGCAAGAATCACGTCAGAAATTACGGCGTCCCTGACAAAAAAAGTCATTCCCTCATATTTTCCAATTCCCTCGCCGCCCGTTCCCATATCGGTAATGGTCAGTTCAAATAAATCATTTTTATTCATGCAGTTTTCTCCGTGGTCCATCGTTAATCAGATTTTTAACCCTGACAATTATTTTACCTGCTTGTTTTCCGTATATTACTTTCCAGAAGCCTGCTGTATCCCTGCCACTCCAGGTTCTGATCCGGCACATGTACAAGCATCTCTCGCACCGTTTCCATCTTTGCATCCAGATTGTCCGCAAAACTGAGCGCAAGCGCTTCGGCAAGCGCGGGCTTTTTCGGGGAACCGTATTCCAGCTCGCCGTGGTGCGCAAGAATACAGTGCTTTAATTCATTTGCCAGCACTTCCGGGAATCCGTCAATACTTTTGATTGCAGTTCCCACCCATTCCGTGCCAATCATAATATGCCCCAGCAGCTGCCCGGCGTCCGTATAATCATTTGCCGGAAATGTGGATAATTCCTTCAGCTTTCCAATGTCGTGGAATATTGCTGCCGTAAGCAGTAAATCCCTGTTTAAAAACGGATAATTATCCGCAAAATAAAAACAGTTTCTCGTCACACTGACTGTATGCTCCAGAAGTCCTCCGACGAAACCGTGGTGTACGCTTTTTGCTGCGGAATGGAACTTAAATTTCTTTGCAAAATCCTCGTTATCAAAAAATTTATGTAATAACTCGTTCAGGTACGGATTTTTCACCTGCTCAATGTATTCCATAATTCCGGCATACATTTCATCTACATCTTTATCCGTCACCGGCAGATAATCCGTCGGTTCAAATTCGTCCTCCGAGGCAATCCTTGCCCGCTTGATGGACAGCTGCAGATTTCCCTGGAAACTGGTAATATCCCCGGTGACTGCCACATAATCCAGCGCGTCAAAATCATCAATTCCGCTGGAACCCGGATCCCATATTTTGGCATCCAGCGTCCCGGTCCGGTCCTGTAATATTACATTGTCATACGGCTTCCCCGTCTTTGTCAGCGCTGACTGCTTAAATTTACAGAGGTAGATTTCATTAATCCGTTCTCCCTCCCGAAGTGTTTCAATATATTTCATAACTTTCTCCTTTCCTGGTTCCATGTTTTACTGTAGTACACCTGCCTCCACCTTACAGGTAATCTTTTTATATCCCTTTGCGCCTTCCCTCTTAACTACAACAGAATACGTTTCATCCGGCGTAAGACCGAGCAGAATTTCATGATACTGCTTTACCGTGGATACCTTTTCCCCGTCAACGGATATAATGACGTCGCCGCTCTGCAGTCCGGCGTCCATTGCGGGTGAATCCATGGAAACCTCTTTCACATAAACCCCTTTCGGAAGTCCGTGCCTTTCAGCAATCCGCTCCGTCACGGTGGATACATACATACCAAAATACGGGACATCCGCTCCTGCAAAAAGCAGCTCCATCACCGGCTCCAGCTCCGAGATACTGACAGCAGCCAGTGTCCCTGCCGTTTCCGTACCAAACCCCTGTATCATTACTCCGACCAGACTTCCTTCGGAATTAATAATGATGCCGCTCCCATTCTGGTTTGCCACAATATCCGTTGTATAGACGGCATAATTGCAGTCCTGCGTGGAAATCTCATTTCCGGTCGCTGTAATACAGCCGGTCAGGATGGAATCATTTGTTCCTGCCGGACTGCCCAGGGCAATGACCACACTTCCCTTATGGAGCATACCGGCATTCCCGGTCTCCATCACCTGTATGGAAGAAACTGTCTCCTCCTCCAGTGCGTCTTTTTCCACAGTCAGCATGGCAAGTCCTGTATTCCCGTCATACTTCACCAGCTCCGCAGCTGCCACGGCGTCATTTGCAAATGTCACATGGATACTGGATGCCTTTTTTATCACCCTTTTTTCTGTAAGGATCCATAGTTTCCCTTCCCTGTCCGCAATAATTGTGCCGGAACCTTCGCCTTCCCTTTCATAGGAATTATCGAACCAGTCTGTACTGCTTACCACACTTGTGATTCTAACAACCGACCTGTTTGCCCGGTTTCCGATACCATAGAGTTTTGTCTGGATTTTCTGGTAATCCTCTATGGAAAACGGTTCATTGGCATCCGGATTCTCCGGGTCCGTCACTGTCTGCATATCCTGCGTATCCATCGTTTCGGATTCGGATTCCGGTTCTTCGGGCAGACTTGCCGTTTCCCACCGCTTCTGGGCTGCCGGAATCATGAAAAGAATTACCGCGGACATGGCAAGTGCAAACGCAGCACCGTTCAATGCATATACGCCCGCCTGCTTCCAGAGCCGTTTATGGTTTGTAGGCTTATTTTTAATTTTTTCACGTACAAATTCTTTTTTTGGTAAACGTCTGTCTTCCATCTGCATCTTCATTCCTCAATTTATGTACCCCGTATCCAATAATTTCATATACTATTATATTCGCATTTTTATCTGCTTGCAACTTTTTTTATCTTTTCCTTCCGAAACTTTTGGAGTATAATAAGCAAAGAACGCTTATTATACTGCGCGAACTATCGCGCATACAGCGTCACCAATCAGAGATTGATGACATGGTATAATAAGCAAAGAACGCTTTACACATAAAACAGCAATTGAGGTTATTACATGAATCAAAAAGTATACCACACACTGGAGTTTGATAAAATACTAAAACGGCTTTCCGAATATGCCTGCTGTAAGGAGGCAAAAGAAAACTGCCTGGCCCTTGCGCCAGTTTCAGACATGGCGGAACTTGCCCGCCTGCAGGAGACGACAAAAGACGCGCTCAGCCGTCTGTATAAAAAAAGTGAAATCGGCTTTTCCGGCGTGCGCAATGTAAACGCGTCCTTAAAACACCTGGAAATCGGCGGAACTCTCAATGCCGCCGAGCTTTTGGACGTCTGGTTCCTCCTGGAAGCGGCAAAACGTGTCCGCACCTACAGCCGCCCGGAACGCGGTGAGGAAAAAACCGATTCCCTGACGCCGCTTTTTTCACAGATTGAACCGTTAAAGCCGCTTCATGACGAAATTACGCGCTGCATCATCAGTGCGGATGAAATCGCAGACGACGCCAGTCCGGCGCTCTATAAGCTGCGCAAATCCATCCGCGGCATGAATAACAGAATCCACACACAGCTGACAAACATGATGAACAACACTACTACCAGAAGCTGTCTGCAGGACGCCGTTGTTACCATGCGCGACGGCCGTTACTGTCTTCCGGTGCGTGCCGATGCAAAGGCCGGAGTACCCGGCATGGTACACGACCAGTCCTCCAGCGGCTCCACCCTGTTTATCGAGCCGATGGCGGTGGTCAATTTAAATAACGAACTGCGCGAACTTTTTTTAAAAGAACAGGAGGAAATCAACGTCATTCTTGCAGAGCTGTCGAACCGGGTTGCGGAAAACGAATCCGCAATCCGGCAGGATTACACAGTCCTTGCAGGGCTTGATTTTATTTTTGCAAAAGCACGGTTTGCACTTTCCTATAACGGCACTGCACCGCTCTTTAATGAAAACGGAAACATCAATATCAAAAAAGGCAGACATCCGCTGCTGGATGCCAAAAAAGTGGTTCCGATTGACGTCCGTCTCGGAGAGGAATATCAGCAGTTAATTGTCACCGGACCAAATACGGGCGGAAAAACCGTTTCTTTAAAAACAGTCGGTCTGCTTACCTTAATGGGACAGTCCGGGCTTCATATTCCGGCAAACGACCGTTCCGAGCTTGCCGTTTTCCACGAAATATTTGCGGATATCGGTGATGAACAGAGCATTGAGCAGAGCCTCAGTACCTTTTCCTCCCACATGACAAATATCGTGGGGATTCTGGAAAAAGCCGACGACAGAAGCCTCTGCCTGTTTGACGAACTCTGCGCCGGAACAGACCCCACGGAAGGCGCCGCACTTGCCATTTCCATTCTGCATAAGCTGCACCAGTACGGCTCCGTTACCATGGCGACCACGCATTACAGTGAATTAAAGGTCTATGCGCTTTCCACTGAAGGCGTGGAAAACGCCAGCTGTGAGTTTGATGTGGACACGTTAAGCCCGACCTACCGCCTGCTGATCGGCATCCCCGGAAAAAGCAACGCATTTGCCATCAGCTCCAAACTCGGACTTGCCGACAATATTATAGAGGACGCCAGAAACCGTCTGAGCGAAAAAGACATCAACTTTGAAGACATGATTGCCAGTCTGGAGGAAAGCCGCCTTACCATCGAAAAAGAACAGCTGGAAATCAAACGCTACAAGGAAGAAGCCGAAAGCCTGAAACAGAAACTGGCTTCCAAAAACGAACGCCTGGACGCCAGCCGTGATGAAATCCTGCGAAAGGCAAACGAGGAGGCAGTGCGTATTTTAAAAGAGGCAAAGGACCTTGCAGATGAAACCATACGCAATTTCAACAAATACGGACAGGGACAGGCAGACGCCGCCACCATGGAAAAAGCCAGAAGCCGCGTCCGCGACAAAATGAGTGAAAGCGAGAAAAAACTTTCCCTCCGGAAAAAAGAAACCAAAAACAACAAGATTCCAAAAAACCTGCGTGTCGGTGACTCCGTTAAGGTTTTATCCATGAACTTAAAAGGCACGGTTCACACGCTGCCCAATGCCAAAGGGGATCTGTTCGTGCAGATGGGAATCCTCCGTTCGCAGGTAAACATCCGCGACCTGGAACTGATACAGGAGGATACGCCATACGCTACAAAGAAATTTTCATCCTCTTCCTCCAGTAAAATAAAAATGGGGAAATCCGCGACCGTTTCCACGGAAATCAACCTGATTGGCATGACCGTGGACGAGGCGGTTGCACATCTTGACAAGTATCTGGATGATGCGTATATCGCACACCTTTCTTCGGTGCGCATTGTACACGGCAAAGGAACCGGCGCACTGCGCAATGCCGTCCACGGACACTTAAAACGGCAGAAATATGTGAAAAACTTCCGCCTCGGAGAAGCAGGCGAAGGCGATGCAGGAGTTACCATTGCAGAATTTGAATAAAAGGAGAACATGCCATGGCTGCCAAACAGAAAATTTTAGTTGTCGATGACGACAACAATATTGCGGAACTGATTTCCCTTTACCTGACAAAGGAATGCTACGACACCAGAATCGTAAACGACGGGGAGGAAGCGCTTGCTGCCTTTCAGCAGTATGCACCGAACCTGATTCTGCTGGACCTTATGCTTCCGGGCATGGACGGTTACCAGGTCTGCCGCGAAATCCGCGCCAAAAGCAATACGCCGATTATCATGCTTTCCGCAAAAGGGGAAATTTTCGACAAGGTGCTCGGACTGGAACTGGGTGCGGACGATTATATTTTAAAACCGTTTGATTCCAAGGAACTGGTTGCAAGGGTCAAGGCGGTTCTCCGCCGTTACCAGCCGTCCAAAAACGAAACAGCCAAAGAAGTAAAATGCGTGGAATACCCGGACCTGACCATCAATCTTTCCAATTACTCAGTTATTTACAACGGCAGTCCGGTCGATATGCCGCCGAAAGAGCTGGAACTTTTATATTTCCTTGCCGCCTCCCCGAACCAGGTGTTTACCAGGGAACAGCTTCTGGACCATATCTGGGGATATGAATATCTGGGGGATACCCGCACCGTGGATGTCCATGTCAAACGCCTGCGGGAAAAAATCAAAGACCGTGACACCTGGTCCATTGCAACAGTCTGGGGCATCGGATACAAATTTGAGGTAAAGGCGGAAAAATAAATGAAACCTACGCTATCTATCAGGATTCTGTTCAGTTATGCAGTATTAGGACTTCTTTCCCTGCTGGTACTCTGTACATTTACCCAGTATTCCGTAAACGAATACACAAAACATCATGAGGCACAGCAGTTATACCGCAAATCATCACAGATTGCCGCGGATTACGCCAGCAGTTACATTAATTACTCCCTGACACTGGAGGATTTCCAGGCACAGATGGACATGCTCGGTAAATACCTGGAGGCAAGTATCTGGATTGTGGACAACCAGGGACATATCCTGTTTGACTCCTCCAACCCGCTCACCGGACAGCAGGCGGCGGACAGCGAATACGCCACCGTGCCGGATTTCAATCCCACGGACTTTGGAAACCGCTATTATATGACGGGGAATTTTTACGGTACTTTTACCAGCCAGACTCTGACCGTTTTTTCCCCGATTACCTCCGGTTACCGGGTAAGAAGCTATGTGCTGATTCACAAACCCCTTTCCGTCATTACAAAGACAGCGGACGATTTTATGAACATCGCCTTTTTTACGGTATTCATTGTTTATCTGTGCGTACTGCTGCTTTTGCTTCTTTTTTCCCTCAGTATTTACCTGCCTGTTCACAAAATTATGGGGGCGGCACGTTCCTATGCAAACGGGGATTTCAAGGCACGCACAAACTTACACCAGGATGACGAACTTGGATTCCTTGCCGGTACGCTTGATTATATGGCGGATGAACTTGCAACGCTTGAGGATGACCAGCGCAAATTTATTTCCAATGTTTCACACGATTTCCGCTCGCCGCTGACATCCATAAAGGGCTATGTGGAAGCCATGCTTGACGGCACCATCCCTCCGGAAATGCAGGAAAAATATTTTAATATCATACTTTTTGAAACCGAACGGCTCACAAAACTGACACAGAGCCTGATTGACTTAAACCGTTTCGGACATCATGGAATTATGCTTGACATCGCGGACTTTGATATTAACCGCATGATTAAGACGACGATTCTGACATTTGAAGGGGCATGTACCAGACGGGGACTTTCCTTTGACCTGGTTCTGACCGGAGAGGAACTGTTTGTCACTGCTGATATGAGCAAAATTGAACAGGTGCTTTACAACCTGATAGACAATGCACTTAAATTTTCCGATAACAACTCAGCAGTCAAGATTGAAACAAACGTAAAAAATGAAAAAGTTTTCCTCTCCGTTAAAGACTCCGGAATCGGCATTCCTGCCGACAGCCTCAAAAAAATCTGGAACCGTTTTTACAAGACTGATTTATCCCGCGGTAAGGATAAAAAGGGGACCGGACTCGGACTGTCCATTGTAAAAGAAATTATCCAGGCGCATGATGAAAATATCAATGTCATCAGTACCGAAGGCGTCGGAACGGAATTTATTTTCACACTTCCGCTGTCAAAAAAAGAAGTCATTTAAAACTCCAGTTTAGAGCCCTTTTTATCATATACCAGTCTGTGTGCACTGCGGTCGAAGCTTTCCTCGTCCAGCATCTCCTCACTGCCAAGATACATACCGCGGAAAACATCATATTCAAAACGGTATCCCTCTGTGGAAACAGCCTTAAAATATACCCGTATCTGGTGGTCCACTGTCTGCTCCTGTTCATCCAGGTCATAGGAAAACTCAATCTCTGCATCACCCGAATGCGCTCCCGCCGGAAGCACACTCCCCACCGTTTCCGCAGTTTGCGTCGTGGTGATGCCTTCCGTCTGCCCGGGCAGGTCGGCAAACAGATCCTGCGCTCCGATTTCTTCCCCGTCCATCTGTGCAACCAGTTTCAATTCTTCAAATTCATACCTGCCAAATCCATCCAGATGAAAACTGCAGGCAGTATCCAGCTTTATGGTTCCATCCTTGTACGAAGGAATATCCTCCGCCGTTCCGGAGAGTACGTCCGGCAGATGTGTCTGCAGACCGTCATATTCCTCAATGACTTCCGTCGTCTTTTTTTTGCCGTTTGCCAGCAGGAATGTAATATTTCCGTCAAAGGTTTTATCCAGCGGCAGGGAAAGCGTACCTTTATACGCATATCCCTCCAGACGCAGAGCGCACTCCGTCGTGCCAAAAAAGATACTCATTTTTGTTTTTTCCGTATACTCCTTCGGCACTGCGGAAACATCCACCTTGTATGTTTTCCGTAAAAAATCCATATCCACAATATCAATGGTATAGCTCTCCACCATACTTGCTTCTTCCCGGAGCGTCTTTTCTATATCCGCCTGCATACCGTTGACATCCGACAAAATAATATTGGTAGTATCCTGCATATAGGTAATCTGGTTTACCAGCCGCCGTAATTCCCTGTACATCAGTCCCGTAATTACCAGCAGCACCGACATAAACACCGCCAGGCATGCCGTCTTCCAGAATTTCTTTTTCTTTTTTACCGTAGTATCATTTCTTTTCATTTTCGATTTTCTTTTTTATTTAATTATTATTCCGGAATTACAATTTTGACACCAAGTTCCTCAAGCTGTTTTTCTTCCACGGTTCCCGGAGCCCCCATCATAACATCCATTGCATTTTTGTTCATCGGGAACGGAATAATTTCCCGGATACTTTCCTCGCCGCCAATCAGCATGACCATACGGTCCACGCCAGGTGCAATTCCGGCATGCGGCGGCGCACCGTAACAGAATGCATTGTACATGGCAGGAAATTTTGCCTTTACATCTTCTTCGCCCAGCCCGACCAGCTCAAACGCACGGATCATAATTTCCGGATCGTGGTTTCTCACAGCACCGGACGAAAGCTCCACGCCATTGCATACCAGGTCATACTGGTAGGCAAGAATGGAAAGCGGCTCTTTACTGTTTAACGCCTCCAGTCCTCCCTGCGGCATGGAAAACGGATTATGGCAGAATTCCAGTTTCCCGGATTCCTCCCCGATTTCATACATTGGAAAATCAACAATCCAGCAGAACTCATAGCAGTCTTTTTTCATAAATTTTTCATCTGCCGCGCCGAGTAATTTCCGGAGTACGCCGGCAGTCTTTAATGCCGTAAGTTTTTTCCCGGCGGCAAGTCCGACAAAATCCCCCGGCTGTAAATCCATGGCAGAAACCACAGCGTCCTTACGGTCTTTTAAAAACTTGGAGATACCGCCTGAAAGTTCCCCGTTTTCGTCCACCTTAAACCAGTACGCTTTATTGGCCGTCTGTACTTCGGTTTCCGCACAGATGCCGTCAATCACCTTGCGCGAAGCCGAAAAACCGGAAGCCTTAACCGCTTCCACGGTCTGCCCCTCAAACGGTGCAAAACCGCAGTCTGCAACTACATCCGTAACATCGGTGAGTGTCAGAAGCACCCGCAGGTCCGGTTTGTCCGAACCGTATGTTTCCATTGCCTCCAGATAAGGAATCCGCACAAACGGAGCTTTGGACGCCTCCTGATAAATCCCGTATTTTTCAAACACCGGAGGAAGCACTTCCTCCATCACGGCAAACACATCTTCCTGCGTGGCAAACGCCATCTCCATGTCCAGCTGGTAAAACTCTCCCGGCGAACGGTCAGCCCTTGCATCCTCATCCCTGAAACACGGCGCAATCTGGAAATAACGGTCAAAACCGGAAGCCATCAGAATCTGCTTAAACTGCTGCGGCGCCTGCGGAAGGGCATAAAATTTTCCCGGATGGTTTCTTGCCGGAACAAGGTAATCCCTTGCGCCCTCCGGTGAGGAGCAGGTCAGAATCGGTGTGGTAATTTCCATAAATCCAAGCGCATTCATCCTCTGGCGGAGTTCGGAAACCACCTGGCTGCGCAGCATAATCTTGTTTTTCATTGCCGGGTTTCTTAAATCCAGGTAACGGTATTTCAGCCTTACGCTCTCATCCGCTTCCCCTGACTGGTGGATTTCAAACGGCAGTGCGTTGTGAATGCACTTTCCAAGAATTTCTATCTGCTCCGGCACAACCTCGATTTCCCCTGTCGGAAGCTCTTTATTTTTGCTGGAACGCTCGCGGACAACTCCGGTTACCGAAAGGGTGGATTCCTTATTGACGCTTTCCACAATTTCCATCATCTCCTCGGTTTCCACAACGACCTGCGTAAAACCGTAAAAGTCACGCAGAACCAGAAAACCCAGATTTTTGCTGACCTTGCGCATATTGTCATAATATCCGGCAATCGTCACCTGTTCCCCTGCATTTGCAAGCCGCAGTTCGTTACAGTTATGTGTTCTTGACTGAATCATATTATTCTCCTTTTTCGTTTCCTTAATCATTGTAAAATTCCACAAATTCCCCGTAACCTTCTTTGGTAAGCTGTTCCTTCTGGAATTTTTTATTTTTATTCATGCGGACAATCAGTACCTGCTGCCCGTGTTCCCGCGCTTTGTTCGCCTGTTTCATAACATCCACAAGCTTATCCGCCGGATATTTCTTTTCCACAAGATATGCTATTTTTTCAGGCCTTTCCGGTATCTGGAAACCGCTCTCCATAAGCAGTAAAATAATACGCTCAAACCCAATGGAAAAACCGCATGCCGGAACGTCGTTTCCAGTAAAGTTTCCAATCATTTTATCATAGCGTCCGCCGCCGCCGCATGCCGCGCCAAGTTCGGGCATGGAAATTTCAAAAATGGTTCCGGTATAATAGCTCATGCCGCGCACCAGGGTCGGGTCAAATACCAGGGTAAATTCCGCTGCTTTTGAAGCATTGACCGCCGTGGCTATTTCTGTCATATTTGTTACAACTTCTTCATCAAGATATTCCCCAAGCGTCTCGGACAGAAGCTGCATCCCCTCTGCAACCCCGCGTCTTTTCTCCAGAAGCTGAAACAGCTTTAAGTATTTTTCCACGGATTCTTCTGCATAGCCTGACTCCGTAAGCTCATTCCTTACACCGTCCGTCCCAATCTTGTCCATCTTGTCCAGGGTAATAAACACGCTGTCGTAATCTTCTTCCTGAAAACCGCTGTATGCAGCCATTGCCTTTAAAATGCGCCGCTCGTTAATACGGATTTCAAAGTTTTGAAAGCCAAGCCTTCCAATCGTGGTGGTGGTTGCCGTAATCAGCTCAATTTCCGCAAGATTTGTCGGCTCGCCTAAAATATCAATATCGCACTGGGTAAACTGGCGGTATCTTCCCCTCTGCGGACGGTCCGCACGCCACACGCTTCCAATCTGCAGCGCCTTAAACGGCGACGGCAGGTCGTTTGCATGGGCCGCATAAAACCGGGAAAGGGGAACGGTCAGGTCATAGCGCATTCCAAAATCCACAACATCGCTTTCTTCTTTTGCCGTTTCCAGTTTTAATTTTTCACCGCGTTTTAATATTTTAAAAATCAGCTTTTCATTTTCACCGCCCTGTCTGCTGGATAAATTCGCAATATTTTCCATGCACGGGGTTTCAATCGGGGTGAACCCGAAGCTGCGGTAAGTCTCTTTAATCACGTTTGTCACATAATCGCGGATTTCCATTTCCGCAGGTAAAATATCCTTCATGCCGTTGACCGGCTTTTTGCTTAATGCCATTTGTCTTCCTCCATTTTTGATCAGTCATGCAGCATTTACTGACTGCCATCAATCAGTTTTAAAACACCTTCCTGCATCACCTGCGTAACAGTCTTGTCCTGGGACTCGGCATATCGTTTTACCTTTGCATAGTCCTCCGGCTTCATTCTTACGCTGACTATTTTTTCTTTTTTTATTTCTGCCTTTGGACGGCCTGCTTTTGACATGCGATTTCCTCCCAAAGCTTATTATATTTTTGTATGACAAAAAAGTCAATGGGATTCATTCCAAAAAACCAAAAAATACTGTTTATCCCTTTCCTTATTTCCCAAAATATCATATAATCATTAGCAAAGAAATAATTACCACAAAAATGAAATCAGGGAGGACATTGCTGTGAAACAGTTTTTTGGTATGAGTCAGAGTGGCAGTCTGCAGGAAGCAGTCCACGGATTAAATAACCCACAGCTAATTATGCTGTTATCCAACAGTGATCAGTTTGAAGCACATGTAAAAAAACTGGAGGCACTTTATCCCGGTGTTCCCAGCATTGGATGTATTGGGATGAGCTACGATAACAGGGTCGTTGAGAAAGGTGTAGGTATTATTGCATTCTATGATGGTGTTACCGCAGCAGCGAATGTGCTGGAAGAGGCATCCACAATGCCCGTCAAATATATTAAACGCCTGGAACAGGATGTGGCAAATGTAAATGGGAAACAAACGGATACGATTTGTATTGATTTTTGCTCCGGGAATGACGCCTGTGTACTGACTACGATTCACAGTGTCTTAAAGCGCCGGAATATTTCCCTGGTAGGCGGAACCGGCGACGCTGGAAAAATATCTGCAAACGGAAAAGTATATGAAGATGCGGTTGCGTATGCCGTGGTTCGAAATAATCACGGAAAGGTCAAAGCGTACAAGGAAAATATTTACCGGCAGAAAGAGAATTACCGGTTTATTGCTTCTGATACCAATAAATCCGAATACAAATTAGGAGAACTAAACGGCAAACCTGCAAAACTGGTATATCAGCACATTCTCCATGTGACGGAAGAGGAAATACTGACACAGACCTTTAAAAATCCATTCGGCAAACTGAACGGGAACGACACCTGCATTATTTCCATCAAGGAGGTTTCCGGCAATGCCCTTACGTGTTTCCGGCAGGTCAACGATTCCGATGTCTTAATTCTGCTGGAACTGGGTGACTACAAAAATATTGTTAAAAACACCGTACAGAAGATCCGCCGGGATTTCCCCAATATATCCTGCGTATTCTCTGTAAACTGCCTGTTCCGGTATTTATTATTTACGGAAAACCATTACATGCAGGATTATCTGGAAGAGATGGGGAATCTTGGTAACCATGCAGGGTTTGTAGGATATGGGGAGCATTATAATAATCAGTTTGTCAACCAGTCCATGACCTGTGTGGTATTTGAATAAGGAAGGAGAAAAACATGCTGTTCAGGAGCAGAAGAAAACATACAGTGGATACATATCCCATATTGCACGTAATGAATAATTTAAAGGATTACCAGAGGGACCTGGTGCAAAAGGAAGTAGAGTCCTTAAACCAGTTAGGACTGGTGAACCATTCCTTTAAAAGAGTACTGAATGAATCCAGCAATTTTCAGAAAACGCTGCAGGATTTTGAGGAAACATTCTCAAACATTGACCAGGTCTCCGGCCAGTTTGAACAGGTAAAAGGCAATATCGCCCAGTCTGTAACCAATGCGCAGGACGGCGTGGAAGACTTAAAAAACAGTTCCCTGCAGGTAGAATCCCATTTTGGCGAAATGAAGAATACGTTTGATGATTTCCAGGCAGCGGTTACGGAAATTAAAAAATGTACCAATAAAATTACATCAATTGCCGACCAGACCAATATACTTGCACTGAATGCTTCCATTGAAGCCGCCAAGGCAGGGGAAAAGGGAAGAGGATTTGCAGTGGTTGCCGGAGAAGTGAAGAACCTGGCGGATGAAGTCAAAAATCTTGTGGCTGCTGTGGAAGCCAGCATTGCCGCGGTGGAACTGGATACCGGCAAACTGCATTCCGATATTGAAACTTCCCGGCTGGCACTGGGACAAAGTATTGATAAAGTAAATGATACCTATCAGATGTTCCACCAGATTACGGAGGCAGCGGAAGGTGCAACGACTGTGCAGACAGAGATTTCCAGTGTCATCAGTGATTCCAGGGCGGCGCTGCATACCGTGAACACTTTTTTTGATAAGACAAAAGATCAGTATCAGGAAGTTATGGAGCATATCAGACATGCCAGTAACCTGGGAACGATGAAAAGTACAATGTTTGAAGATGTGGATAATATGCTGTCCCAGATTCCGCCGCTCATTAAAGAATACGATGAATAAACAGCAGAAGCCATTCTGCGGAGGATTGTATCTTTTGGGGCACAGGGAAAGCTGGAAAGACCGGCCGGATCACCGGCTGGCTGCCCCATGAATTTGTATTATTTTAACTAATTATATATTTTCACCATCCTGCCATTTATCGTATCCTCAATTAACTGCGCAAACGCCAGCATCTGCCGTATCTGGTTTTTGGAATTTTCCACGGAAATATGCTCTATGTTCTGGTAGCTCCGCGGCGCTTCAAACATAAAATATCCGGTGCTTAATGCAATTGCAATTTCGCTGCCGCTTACCGCCACGCCAAATCTTCCATATTTGTTTTTCATTCCCAGAAGCCGCTCCATGACCAGCGGCGTCAGTACATAAAATGCTGAATGGGCATTCGTGGCATAGACGTCAAACTGCGCGTTAAAAACCTGGTTCTCTGTTTCTATTTTTTCTTCTTTGTTCTTATCCAGCTCACGGAATCCCGAAAGGTATTCCCTGCCCATCAGCATCCCCGTTGTCATGATTCGCACGCAGCCCTGCATCCGGCTCTTATAATGAAGCACAAATGCCTGCCCTGCAAACACCTGCTTAAAATAATATTCGTCATGATTGTCTTTTTCCCGCTCAAACAGCGCAAGGTTTGAAAAACCAAACAGCTTCCCGTCCTTTTTACAGTTAATCAGATAACTTCCGCTGGCACGGTTAAATTCGGGAACAACGCCAAGCGCCCAGAGTTTGTCAGCCTCCATGCATCCGTCGGGTTCAAACTCCGCCCCCGGCAGTACCGGAGATGTATTTCCCTTTTTGCCGCCAGATTTTCCTCCTTTAAAAATTTCTGCGGACGGTTACCGGTTATGCCTGCTATGATGCATGCCGGAAAAACCGCAATTGCCTGGTTATATAAAGATACATTCGCATGGTACAGTCTTTTGGAAGCGGCAAGATGTTCGTTCGTTTCCGTAATCTGCTGCTGCAGGTTCATATACAGTCCGCTGGAAGAAAGCTGCGGATACGCCTCCCCGACCATCCGGATATTTCCAAGCACCTGCTCCTGGTTCTCAAGCACCTTTTGTGTCTGCGCAATGGTCATGCCCCTTCTTGCCTTAATCAGCCCCAGCATCAGCTTTTTCTCATGCGCTGTATATCCTTTTATCGCATCCAGCGACTGCTGCAGCACGTCATAACGCTTGATAAGCATCACTTCGATATCCGCATGCGCTTCCTGAATCTTGATATGAAGCTGCTTAAAACGGTTGCTGGCATGAATTGCATAAATCAGACAAAGCACACATAAAATTACAGTAACTATAACTGCTGTCTCCATCTCTCGTTCCTCCTGTCCAAACCTGACACATTTGTCCGTCAGTCCCACATAAAATATACCAGAACCCACGAAACTCCTGCCGTTTTTGGGACAAACGGTAGATTTAAAACAGATAAACGGTAATTGAATGCCGGAATCCGGCGCACAAAAAAAGGACATTCCCTAACCAGAAATGTCCTCTGCCGCTTACTTCATAAATATTTCCGTTTTCTGTCAATCATCTCATCAATGCGTTCCATGTAATTTTTCACATCCTTGACATTTTCCGCACGCTTAATATAACGGTTGCCGTCCTCCCGCAGCTCCTGCGTCACAAATTTGGTGCTTGCGCCCGCGCCGAGCGCCATAATCGTCTGTTTTTCCTCCATAATCAGGATATTGTAAACCCCGGCTTTACCTTCCTTTGCATAGCCGACATTTTCCATATTGCCCGCCATCCCCTTCTGCCGGTACAGATAATACGGAAAAAGCCCCATACTGTCACAGTATTCTGCGCACAGCTGCATATGCCCCATGGTATTTTCCATCTGCATTTTTTCATAGTAATCCTTATAAATATTCAGCGCCGCCGCACGTTTTACGGCAAGGGAATGGACGGTAAGGCTGTCCGGTGCAAGTGCTTTCACCTGTTCCAGCGTATGCCTGACGTCATCCAGCGTTTCCTCCGGAAGACCGATAATTAAATCCATGTTTATATTGTCAAACCCCAGCTTTCTTGCCAGCAGGAAGCTGTCAACGGTCTGCTGCACACTGTGGCGGCGCCCGATGATATCCAGGGTTTCCTGCTTCATGGTCTGCGGATTAATGGAAATCCTGCTGATTCCGTGCTCTTTAAGTACCAGAAGCTTTTCCTCCGTAATGGAATCCGGCCGGCCGGCCTCCACGGTAAATTCCAGGCAGTGTGTAAAATCAAAGCTGTCCCGCAGTTTTGAAATCAGGCGGTTTATCTGCCGGGGATTCAGCGTCGTCGGCGTCCCTCCCCCGATATAGACTGCATTCAGCTTTTTTGCAACGCATGCTTTTGCTGTAAAATCAATTTCCTTTTCCAGCGCATCCAGATAAGCATCCACCTGGTCTTCCCATGCCGTAAGCGGATAGGAAGTGAACGAACAGTACAGACAGGTACTTGGACAGAATGGGATTCCAATATAAAGGCTGTATCCGTTTTCATAATCAATGGCGGAAAGAAGCTTTAATTCCCTTTCTGCAATGGCAATGGAAAGAGCGGTTTTTTCGTCCGAAGCAAGGTAGGTTTCTTTCATATGGGAAAAAATTTCCTCCTCACACTTTCCCTGTTCCAGCAGCTTCATGGGAATTTTCACCGGCCTGATTCCGGTCAGCGTCCCCCATGGCAGCGACTGCAACAGTCCGCGCTCCAGCATCCGGTAAATATTTCTTTTCAGAATGTTCCTGACCTCATTACGGTTGGAAAAATCCACCGGAAAGCGTATTTTATCGTGGTTTCTCCACTCAACCGTAACCGCGTCCGGTTCATAAAATACTTCAAAATAATTTGTGGCATCCTCCCCATTTCCCCCGAAATGACTGGTGCATGCCACATTTTTTTTATCCGATTCCGCTTCTTTTGTATAATAAATTTCTACATCCTCTTTTGGAAAAAAAGCCTTTAGAAGCGAATGGATATCATATTCAAATTCTGTTTGATTTAATGTTACATTTATCATAGGTACGGATTATACATCCTCTCATTTTCAATGGTCGTAATGGAATTATGTCCCGGATAAACGGTTGTCTGCTCCGGCATCACCATAAGCTTCTCCCGTATGGAACGAATCAGCTGTGAAGAACTCCCTCCCGGAAAATCGGAGCGGCCGACGGAACCGGCAAAAAGAGTGTCCCCGGAAAACACCGCGTCCTCATACGGCAGATAATAACAGCATCCGCCCTCTGTATGTCCCGGCGTATGCAGTACCCGGATATGAAATCCCGCAAGTGTAAGCTCCTGTTCGTCCTTCAGAAAGACGTCGGCATGGTAAACCTGCTCTGCGCCCATCATCCACGAAACATTCTTCCTGCTGTTTTCGAGCGTTTCCTTTTCCCCTTCATAGGCATAGATTTTCATGCCAAATTCCGCAGCAAGTTCTTCTGCCGCCCCCGCATGGTCAAAATGCCCGTGCGTCAGAAGAACTGCCACTGGTATACAGCCTTCCTCACGAATGCGCGCCGCAAGCTCCTTTGCATAATCGCCCGGATCTACCACAAAAAGCTCGTTTGTCTGCTCATTCACTGCAAAATAGCAGTTTGTCTGTACCGGTCCTACCACGTACTGTTTTACTTTTAATGCTCCCATAATTATCCTGTGGTCCTTTCTATATCCATGACACTTTCCACCTGCCTGATTTTTTCAACAATGCGTGTGATCTGTTCCCGTCCTTTTGTCTGGAACGCGACCTCAATCGTTGCAATTCCCTGTTTGCTGGTCTTGGAATGGATACCGGAAATATTAATTCCAGTCTCCGTAAACACACGCGTAATATCCACCAGAAGCCCGCTTCTGTCATGGCAGAAAATTTTTAAATCGGCGTGATACTCACCAAACTCCCCGGAATCCGTACCGCTCTGCCATTCCGCCTCAATCAGCCTTACTTTTTCCAGGTCCGAAAGATGCATGATATTCACACAGTCCGTCCGGTGTATGGATACGCCGCGTCCCCTTGTCACAAATCCCACAATTTCATCCCCCGGCACCGGGCTGCAGCATTTGCTGAAATGCACCGCAACATCATAAAGTCCCTTGACGATAATGCCGTTTTTTGACTGTCCCGCCTGCTGCGGCTGCCGGTTCTCTCCAACGGAATCCAGGATATCCTGGTCTGTTACCGTTACCGGATGATCCTTGCGGTACTCCTCATACATGCGGTTTACAATCTGGCTTTCCTTAAGCCCTCCGTGCCCCACAGTGGCAAGGCAGGAATTCCAGTCACGGAACCCATATTTGCGAAGTATTTTTTCCTGGTATTCAGTTTTATTTATGTCAGAAAAAGCGATTCCTTTTGCCCTGGCACAGGAAGCAAGCAGTTCCTTACCGTGAAGAATATTTTCTTCTTTCAGTTCACTGCGGAACCACTGGTTAATTTTATTTTTCGCCTGCGTGCTCCTGACAATATTCAGCCAGTCACGGCTCGGTCCCCTGGAGTTCTGGGAAGTGATTACCTCAATCCGGTCCCCGTTGCGAATTACATAGTCAATGGGAACAAGTTTGCCGTTGACCTTTGCCCCGACCATTTTATTGCCGACTGCGGAATGGATGCTGTATGCGAAGTCGATGGTTGTGGAACCGGTCGGCAGGTTTTTGACGTCACCCGACGGTGTAAAACAGAAAACCGTATCCGAAAACAGATCCAGATCGCTTTTCAGCAGCGTCATAAATTCTTTGTTATCTGACATTTCCTGCTGCCATTCCAGAATCTGGCGCAGCCAGCTTAATTTCTCTTCTTCGGTCACAGTCGTTTCCGTGACAGTGCCGTTATTCGTTTCTTTATATTTCCAGTGTGCGGCAATCCCGTATTCAGCTGTGCGGTGCATGTCAAAGGTACGAATCTGGATTTCAAACGGCTGCCCGCTCGGTCCGATTAATGTTGTGTGAAGCGACTGGTACATATTCGGTTTCGGCATGGCAATATAATCCTTAAACCGCCCCGGAATCGGCTTGTATTTTTCATGCATAATTCCAAGCGCACTGTAACAGTCTTTGATATTATCCACAATAATACGGATGGCAAACAGGTCATAAATCTGGTCAATGGTTTTATTCTGGTTTACCATCTTTTTGTAAATGGAAAAGAAATGTTTTGCCCGGCCGGATATCTCTGCCTTGATATCCGCCATTTCGATATATTCGCGTACTTCTTCCACAAGTCTCTTGACATAATCATCCCTGATGTTTTTATGGACAGCCACTTTTTCCACCAGGTCATAATATGCGTTTGATTCCAGGTATTTGAGGGATAAATCATCCAGCTCTATCTTTACTTTGCTGATACCAAGCCGCTGTGCAATCGGACAGTAAATTTCGAGCGTCTCCCTTGCAATACGAAGCTGCGCCTCCTCGGACTGGTACTTTAATGTACGCATATTATGCAGGCGGTCGGCAAGCTTAATCATAATGACACGGATATCCTTTGCCATGGCAAGAAACATTTTACGGAGATTCTCCGCCTGCATTTCCAGACGGTTGGCATTTTTATCCTTGGGATCCTTGACTTTATCAGTCAGATGAAGATGCTGCAGTTTGGTTACGCCGTCCACAAGAAGCAGAACTTCTTCCCCAAACTCGTCTTTCATCTGTTCTTCCGTCATCACGGTATCTTCCAGAACATCATGAAGAAGCCCGGCAGCAATTGTTTCTTTGTCCAGTTCCAGTTCTGCCAGAATCATTGACACGCAAAGCGGATGGATAATATATGCTTCCCCGGACTTGCGCACCTGTCCTTCATGTGCCTGGTATGCCACCTGGTACGCCTTCTCAATCAGCGTCGTATCCGTGGAAGGATGGTATTTCTGGATACTCGCAATCAGATCCGCATATAAATCCTCTGGTTTTGCAAATTCTTTTGTCGGCTTAATGCTTTCAGAGCCGGAATGAAACTCACGTTCAATCCGCTCCAGCTCTTCTGTAGAAATGTCTGCCATATTCTCACCTGATTCATGAAGTATAGTATTTTATTATATTATATTTTATCTCTTTTTTCAAGATTTTAGAAACCATCTGTCAACTTTTTTGTAACAGTTCAGCCATCGTCATTTTGACAGGCGAATCATGCTTGCATGAATGAGCATGTCAAAGTGACGATGAGCGGAGCGCCCGATTATGAGCAAAGTTAGCTGCGCCAGCAGCGGGAAAGCAGCGCAGCTGCGCTTTGCGAATGGCGCGGGCTGAACTGTTACATTTTTTATATCATGACTCACGTTTTGAAGTACTGCTTTTAAATGCCAGTCTCTTCATATAGGAATGTTTCACCTCACTGCGCGACTGTAATACAGCTTCCATCCGTCTGGCTTCAGTCGCCCCGGAAGAAGCCTGCCGCATAATGCTTTTTCTTATCTGCGGACTGCATTTCCTGAAATACTCCAGAAGTATTTTTTCCTGTTCTGTCAAAACCGGCGGGGGCGTATTTTCAAGTCCCAGCAGATAATCTGCGGAAACATCCAGATACCGGCATATTTTTCTGAATGAATCCAGGCATGGCAGCGTACCGTCCTTCCACCTGGTTGTCGGGGACTGCGCAATATTACATCCTTTTGCCAGTTTATTCAGCGTTAAATTCTTTTCCTTCAGTGTCTTATCTAATCTTTCGTAGAACATATTTGCCTTTCTTCATATCATAAAGCAGTCCGTATACAGATTTGCAGCGCAGATCATTCGCGTCTGCAGTTTGTTTTTCAGAATGAATAAACGAAACGCTGCATCCTGCTGCCGGATATTACCGTATCTTCCATATACTGGAAGCCCAGCTTCCCTAAAAGTGCAATGGAAGCTTTATTTTCTTTTTTGGTAAGGGCATTCAGTCTGGAAAAATCCAGTTCCTGCCTTGCAAACTCCATAATTGCCGTACAGACTTCCGTTGCCACGCCCCTGTGCTGCCACTCCGGGTCGATGACGTACCCAAGCTCCAGCTCCGTTCCTTCCGGATATTCCCGGTTTTCCAGTCCTGCACGTCCAATCAGCTCTCCCGATTTTTTTTCAATCACCAGCCACATTCCGTATCCGTAATAGCCATACATATTGGTAATATACGCCTGCTGGTACTCCTGTTCCTCCCTGGGAGGATATAAGGGATCTATAAAGCCTTTTACAGTATTGCCTTCCTCGTCCAGACGCATGGTAACGCCCGGCTTGTCGTATAATTTGCGGAGAGCCCCCAGGTCTGTGATGGCAAGCTCCCTGATGACACACCGTTTTGTATCTGCAATTTTCCATGGAAGCCCGTGTTCCCTCCTGTACACCTGTTCCAGGAAGGCTTCGTCCACTTCCTCAAACCCCTGTACAAGCATGGTAAGCCCCCAGAGCGACTGGTCCGGCAGTTTTGGGTTCAGATAGCCCAGCACTGCCAGGTTCAGCTCTTTTGCTTCTTCTGCACGAATATCGGTTGCCGTAATCAAAAGAACCGCATCCGCTGAAATTTTATATTCCGCAAGAACCTCTGCCACCGGCACCTCTTTGGGTACTTTTATTATTTTCTGTTTAATTCTGTTTGTTAATAAGTCCGGGGACCATTCCCCTTCAATGTACATTAAAATCCGGTATCTCATAAGTAAAACTGTTTTGTGTCTACAGCGTTTCCGGTTCCGGATAATCCACGCCAAATGTCTCAACTGTCACGGTCTTAATCTTCTGCTCCTCAACTGGACGGTCATTGTAATCGGTTGCGGTCTCCGCAATTGCATCGACCACCTCCTGTCCCTCAGTAATCTTTCCAAACGCAGCATACGCTCCGTCCAGATGCGGGGCATCTTTATGCATAATAAAAAACTGGCTTCCTGCGGAATCCGGCATCATGGAACGAGCCATGGAAAGAACGCCCGCCTTGTGCGCCATGTCATTTTTTACACCATTCTGGGCAAATTCCCCCTTAATGCCGTATCCCGGACCGCCCATGCCGGTGCCCTCCGGGTCGCCGCCCTGAATCATAAATCCTTTTATCACGCGGTGAAAAATCAGTCCGTCATAAAATCCCTTCTTCACCAGACTGATAAAATTGTTTACTGTATTTGGGGCAGTCTGCGGATAAAGCTCTGCAGTCATCACCTTACCGTCTGCCATTGTAAAAGTTACTACTGGGTTTTGCATTTTCATCTATCTCCTTTTTTGAGTGTATAACAGATATTTTACCGAATCCTTCCTTATTTCGCAAGTGCTTTCAGCGCATCAACCACTTTCGGAAATTCCATAAAGTGTGACGCCTTTACCAGAACTGTGTCTTTTTCCCTTACAAATGCGGTAAGTTCCGGAATCATTTCCCCGCAGGTCTTAAAATAATGGACGTCAGCGGCTCCTTTCGCCGACAGTGCGTACTCTTCTGCAAGCGTACCTGCACAAAACAGCACATCTATTCCGGCATGTGCCACTGCCTCCCCCACCTTACGGTGCAGAAGCCTTTCATCAGCTCCCAGCTCTCCCATATCTCCCAGTACTGCAATCCGCCTGCCTTCGGTATGTGCAAGTACGTCAATGGATGCCTTCATGGAAACCGGATTGGCATTGTAACAGTCGTCAATAATTGTAAGACCGGCTGCGTGTATTAAATTAGTGCGGCCTTTCACCGTCTGTACCCCGGCGATTCCCTGTGCAATTTCCGCAGTCGTAAGTCCAAGCTGTAAACCGGCCGCCGTTGCCGCCAGCGCATTATATACATTATGTTCTCCCGCAATCGGAATACGCGCCGCAAAGCTGCCCTGCGGGGTGTGAATCTGCGCAAGCATCCCTTCCAGTCCGCAGTTTTTTATATCTGTTGCATAAATGCTTTTTTCTGCCGGAACCGAAGAGGAATCCATGCCGTAAAAAATAACCGGCTTTCCATTTACCTCTGTTTTTGTCGCCAACTTATCGTCATCCCCGTTTAAAATAACCGTTCCGTCCGGTTTCATGTGCTCAAACACTTCTGTCTTTGCCTGTAAAATACCGTCCCTTGAGCCGAGATTTTCCAGATGACAGAGACCGATATTGGTAATCACGCTGATATCCGGCTGTGCCATTGCTGCCAGGCGGTGCATTTCCCCAAAATCTGAAATTCCCATTTCCAGTACGGCAATTTCATGCTGCGAACGGATTTTAAATATAGTAAGCGGAAGTCCGATCTCGTTATTAAAGTTTCCTTCTGTTTTTAATACCCGGTATTTCTGTTCCAGTACAGATGCTATCATTTCCTTTGTACTTGTTTTCCCGACGCTTCCGGTAATTCCGACCACTTTTACGGAAAGCTGTCCGCGGTAAAATGCCGCCAGTTTTTTCATTGCTTCCACAGTGGATTTCACCCGGATATATGGTCCTTTTGCATCTGTAAGTTCCTGTTCGGAAAGAACCACAAGGGCACCCTTTTCAAAAACGTCAGGAATAAAATCGTGCCCGTCCACACGCGCACCCTTAATTGGAATAAATAAAAAACCAGGCTCCACCTGCCGGCTGTCCGTTACTGCGCCGGTAATTACCTCATGAAGCTTTTCTTCTGCACCAGTATAGGTTCCTTCACACGCCTTTACCATATGTTCAATTGTCATCCCCGGCATGCAGTTTTTTTCCCTGTCCCGTATTTTGTATTCATCCATAGCTTACACCTCATATTTATCCAGGGAAATCTCAATGATTTTTTCGCATAACTGTCCAAAATCCATTCCCTCGGCGGCAGCTTCCTGCGGAAGCAGGCTGGTCTGCGTCATGCCCGGCAGTGTATTGGTTTCCAGGCAGAAAATCCGGTTCTGTTCATCCAGTAAAAAATCTGTCCGGGAATATGTATCAAGTCCAAGGACAGATGCCACTGTTTCCGCATACCGGCGCATTTCTTCTGAAATCTCCTCCGGGATTTTTGCCGGACATGTTTCGATTGTACTTCCTGCCCTGTATTTATTTTTATAATCATAAAATCCTTCTAACGGCGCCATCTCAATGACGGGAAGCGCATGCCCTGCCAGTACCCCGACTGAAAACTCCCGTCCCCGGATATATTCCTCAATTACCAGTTCATCTTCCCAGCAAAAGGCCTCTGCAAGCGCCGGCTCAAACTCCGCCTCTTCTTTTACGATGGTAACTCCTATGCTGGAGCCGCCGCAGCACGGCTTCACCACACATGGCAGGGTAACCGGAATCCGGTCTGTATCCATGCGGTTCTTTTTTGTCATCCGTATACCGCGCGCAACCGGAACACCCGCTTTTGCAATCAGCTGTTTTGTCAGGTCTTTATTCATGGCAACGGCACTGCTTAAGGAACCGCTTCCGGTGTATTTGATTCCGAAAAGGTCAAATGCCCCCTGTATCCTGCCGTCCTCACCGTTTTCCCCGTGGAGTCCCATAAAAACAATATCCGCCATCTGGCAGAGCCGGATGACATTCGGTCCGAAAAATCCTGCGGACTGATCTTTTCTGGCGGCTTTTACTTCCTGCAAATCAGGGGCAGTTTCTGAAATCTCTCCCACTGTCACGCTAATCTGTTCCGCTTTATCAAAAATTCCGTTTAAATCTTCCTCCCGGTCACTGTATCCCATAAATACATCCAGCAGAATCACACGGTGTCCGTTCTTACGGAGCGCCTGCGCGACCATACTTCCTGTCTGGAATGATACATTGCGCTCTGCACTGAGCCCTCCTGCCAATACTACTATATCCATGTCTTATCCCATGCCGCAGATGCGGCATATTTCCTTTCCTATATTTCTCCCGGTAATTACAGTTTATGCATCCATTATAAACTTCTTTCTTGCCAGAATACAAGACCTTAATGGTTTTTTCGCAAAAAGCGGTATATGCTGCCTGATTTTAAACAGAAAGCATCCCCGTACGGTCTGCTCTTTTCAGGGCTTTGTCCAGTTCCTCCCTTGAATACCTGAGAAGTATCTTTTCTTCCGGAATACCAAATTCCAGCATACTTTTTATTGCTTCCTGTCTTGCTTCCTCTCTGCCTTCTTCTCTGCCTTCCACTCTGCCCTCTTCTCTCTCTTCTTCAAATATTGTACGCATATTCAGCTCCTCCTTTTTCTTAAGCTTGTAGTAATCTGCATGGCTTCCCGTTATACTTCCCACTGTTTCCAGAACAGAACCGCTTACTTCATGCTCATCGCAATACCGCAGAATATCTGACCTTCTGTATTTTAAAGGTCTTCGTTCATCCATTGCATATTCCAGAATCCGAAACAGATTCCGGTTATTGTCATTTTTCAGGCTGAGACTGTTCTGCCTCACATCCACCAGCAGCATCCTGTAGTCATTCACAAAACGTCTCAGTTTCTCCGGGATTTTCAGCATATCATGCAGACAGAGCGGTACGTCCCACACTTCACTTCCATAATAAATAACTGCTGTAACCACCGGACGCAGTCTGTCAGCCTTATTTATCTGTGATAAAAACTCCGCGCCTTCTTTAAAATCCTTCTGCCGCTTATGCATCCCCACAGTCTGCCGGTATTGTTTTTTATATGCAAAGCAGTCATATTCCATCACGCGCAGCGGCATGGCATAATGAATTTTCATCTGGTTTTCAATTCCGAATAACGCCAAATCGACGTTATGTTCCACAGAGCTCTTACATACCTTAATAACATCCCTCGACCTTTTTATACTTTCTTCCAGCCTGCCGCCTTTATATACAAGAGATTCATCGGTATCCCTCTCCTCAAGCTCAGACGGACTAATTACTTCCTGCCCGTTAAAAAGCAGTGCATTAAACAAATCGGCAAACTGCTCGTTATTTCTCCAGTATTCTTTCAGCACCACATCTGCCTGCAGTTTTGTTTCCTTCATAAATTTCTCCTTAATGATTATACTATGGCTGTAACTGATGTTCAACACTGTTACAACTGTCCTTTTCGTAAAATAAATAAGGAAGCCGTCAGTTCCCACGGCTTCCAAGCATAAATCAGGATTTGGTTTTATTGTATCGTTACATCGGCATCCGGAATATTTTCATCCATCTGCCCGATAAACAGCACCATCTGCTCAAAGAATTTTCTCCCGAAAAAATTCTTCTCTGTCAGATGGCTGCCGTATTCATAAAGCGTATCTGTCAGTAACTGTGTTTCCGACAGATCAATTTCAAATAGAAATCTTCTCAGTGCCTGCATATGTTCATCTTCGAGGGTTCCAAGCCAGTCCCCAATCCGGTCAAGAAAGTCGTCTCTGATTATGATGGCCTGAACATACCGAGCCATCGTGTTCGTTTGATAAATACCTTCATTCTCCTTTGTGTTTTCGTATCATTTATGCACCTTCATTATGCTAAACACTGTCCCCAATCAGTATTCATTTCAAAGCGTAAATGAATTTGCAGTAAATGTAAAGACGCGATTCGCGTATATAACTTACACAAAACCATGGTTTCTGCTATTCCCGCATCTGCTCTGTAATGGTGGCATTCCTGTTCCACAGCATTCCTGTCACTGCTGAAATCCCGGCCGAAAACAGCAGGCAGGAAACTGATGCGGCGACGGCAGTTACCACTGTAAAGCGGTACTTCATGTACCACACATCCGCCATCAGGTTTTTCACCAGTGTAACCGATAAAATTCCGCTGGTAATAACTGCTGCACCTGCTGCCGCCGCTGCATACATCATTCCTTCATAAACCAGAAGCCTTAACAGCTGTTTTTTTGTCATTCCGGTACTTCTCATGGCTGCAAATTCCCTCTTTCTTGCAATGACCCCTGTCAGAATGACATTCACCAGATTCAGAATCCCCATAACAGCAAAAACCAGCGAAACCACTATTCCCATCATACGGTATGCATGTTTCATTTTTCCAAATTCCTCTTCTGCGGTCAGTCTTGTAAAAACCGACAGCCCCCTGCGGTCCGCCAGCAGTTCTGTTTCCTCCATTACTTTGTCAAACGTTCCTTCTTCTGTATTAAACAGACAGTGAATCGGTTCCTGCATATCAGGAAACATGTCTAAAAATACCGGCTCAGCAAAAACAATCGCCTCATAACCCCCTGCACTGTAACACATATTAAGGGAATATGCGCCTCCTGCTACTGCCATAACTGTGTATTCCTTTTTCTTCCCTCCTGCTTCCACTTCAATGACGTCACCGGCATGAAATTCCTGTTCTTCGTATAAATATTCTCCCCTGTCGCTCAGAAAGCCTTCAATCACGACATATTCCCCGGTACATAATTTGTTATAATCAATACTTCCCTCAATTACTTCTGTCATGGAAAGGGCATGTTCATTCATGCCGTACAACATTCTGTTCCTGTCATATTTCGTAATATCATCCGGCGTCTCTTTTCCGTTTATGCGGATAACCTTTCCCAAATCCTCCTGTCTTTCCGTCAGTTCTTCCTCCGGCAGCATATTTAAATAAACAAGCCCGAAGTCCTTCACCCCGTCCAGGGCTCCCAGCTTCTGCACGCAGTCACCCGGTACGGTTTTCCTGTAATTCTCAGAAGAATTTTTAAAATAATCGCCGCTTGTTATGTCAAAATCAGTAATTGATTCATGTCTTACATAAGTTTCTTTATCCATGCCTCCTGCATAGTTTAAAGCAGAATTTAAAAGTACCGGGCTAAGTGCAAGCGAAAGAACCACCAGAATGGTTTTTCCCTTGTTTCTGCCCAGATTGGACAGTGCCATGGAGATAATCCGGTGTCTGCTGTCCCGTCCCCTTTTTCTGGTTTTTTTCATATGGTCTGACCCGTAATATTTTAAAGATTCAACCGGGGATATTTTTCCTGCAATCCTGCCCGGCCTGCTGCAGCTGATTCTGACTGTTGCCAGCGTGAATACTGCGGATAAAAGCCATACCCATACGGACGGAACCAGAAATGTAAATTCATCCGCGAATGTATCTTCCATCACAGCCGGAAGCAGCCAGTTGCCGAACAGCCAGCCAGAAACCAGTCCTGCCGGTATGCCGGCAAAGGATAAAGCCATTCCCTGTCCCGTAACCATGCGTTTCAGCTGTTTCGGTGACGCGCCTATTGTTTTTAACTGTCCGTACAGCCTGATATCCTTTTCTATGGAAATCTTAAAGATATTGTATATAATCAGATAGCCGGACAAAAGAATCAGCAGTACACCTGCAAGTGCGGATAAAGCCTCCTTCCACGAATCCATGGAACGGGTTTCATATACAGGGTTTACATGATGGATGAGAAATCCTTTCTCACCTCTTTCTGCATCCGGATCATACCCCATTTCCTTTACCAGCAGGTTCAGTTTTTCCCGGATATTTTTTTCACTGGCAAAGCTGCCCCTTATATGATAGCTTTTTTCAATTTCATCTGCTGCAGTTTTGTCATACTGCGCAAATGTCTGTTCCACAAATGTTTCTGAAACCAGAAGCGATGCTGACTGTTCATGTTTCACGCCCTCCCAGATACCGCAGACGGTCATTTTCTTTTCCAGCACCTTTTCCCCTGCCGTATACTGCATGACAAATGATTCTCCTGTCCGGTAAGGGATTCCCAGCAGCCTGAGCACTTCAGAATCACAGGCAATCTCATCCTCCCGCTGCGGATAATGCCCCTCCTTTAGTTTCATAAAACATCCTTCCGCCAGCGTTTCATCCGCCCATCCTGCCAGGGCATTCATATTAGATAATTCCGGATTTAAAACAGCTGAAACATACCGTTCCATACCCGCCTCCGCAAATAACGGGTTTACAACAAGCTTTTCTGCTTCTTCCTTTGTCAGGTTCTTTACGGAAACCATAAACTTCGTACCCGCCTGACGCAGCATTTGGTTTCTCAAAGTAATCTGTGAACCTTCATATATTGTCGCAAGTGCCATAAATAATGCCGCTGTAAACATGACTGCACAAACAGCAATTTTATTTCTTTCCCTGTTTGCCTTCAGACAGTTTTTAATCAGTACCCTGATAAACTTCCTGTTATTATTTTCCAGTATTTTCATTGCCTTTCAAACTCCTTTTCCTGATTCACAGTCCTTCCGTCCTCCATGCGTATCATACGGTCCGCTACCTGTGCAATCTCCGGATTATGGGTAATCATAACCAGTGTCTGTCCGAATTTTGCGCTTGTCAGTTTCAGTAACTGCATGACCTCAAGCGATGTTCTGGAATCCAGATTTCCGGTCGGCTCGTCCGCAAGAATAATTGCCGGCTTCGCAGCAAGCGCCCGCGCAATCGCCACCCTCTGCTGCTGTCCGCCTGAAAGATGTCCCGGAAGCTCATCCAGTTTTTCCTCCAGGTGCAGCAGCCGGATCATCCCGTCAATATATTCCCTGTCTATACGGTTACCATCCAGTTCCACCGGCAGGACAATGTTCTGGTAAACATTTAAAATCGGCACCAGATTATAATTCTGGAAGACAAATCCGATATTTCTCCTGCGGAACACGGTCAGCTGTTCGTCATTCATTCCTGATATTTCCCTCCCCCTGATTTTCACACTTCCGGAAGTAGGGGTATCAAGGCCGCCCAGCATATTTAAAAGCGTTGATTTTCCGCTTCCGCTTGTTCCTGTCACCGACACAAATTCCCCCTGCCTGACCGCAAGACTGACATCATCCAGCGCTTTCGTCAGATTCGCTTCCTTTCCATAATATTTTTTCAGGTTTACTGCTTCTAAAATGTAACTCATGGCTATCCTCCTTTTTCTGATACAGAAAGTATAAAAAAAGATTATCTCAAACTGTTCTCAAAAAAGTAACAGTACTGAGATAATCTTCTCCTGAAATCACATAACCGGAAGATGGATACTGACCTTCGTTCCCCGTCCTGGTGCAGAGTGCATTTCAATATATCCGTTCTGCTTCATGACAATTTCCCGCGCCAGATACAGCCCGATTCCAATCCCTTCCGTATCTGCAGATTCCGGTTCCCTGTAGAAACGTTTAAACACCTCAAAAATACGTGATTCCGGGATTCCCCTTCCGTTATCTTTTACATCAATTCTCACAAAATAATCCGTTTTTCCAACCGTTATTTCAATCTTTCCCTCTTCTTTATCCGTATATTTCACCCCGTTGTCCAGAATATTAAACAAAGCTTCAACCGTCCATTTCATATCAAAACAGGCGGTCAGTTCCTGCGGACAGAATACTTCTATATTAATATTTTTTTCTTCTGCTTTCAGCGCCACGTCACAGACCGCCTGCGCCACCAGGTCATAAACAGAATTTTTCACCTGCTGGACATTTACAATGCCGGTTTCAAGCCGTGACAAATGAATCATGCTTCCCATTAGAAATTCCAGCTTATCCACCTGATGCCCCATGGCACATAAAAATTCCCCACGCTTTTCTTTACCGAGATTGTTTCTTTCCAGAAAATTATAATACATCCGGATACTGGCAACGGGGGTTTTCACCTGGTGGGAAATGTCGGAAACAATGGCTTCCAGCTGTTTCCTCTGGCAGATACTTTCTTCTGTCGTTTTTTCCATGTTCTCATATATCTGGTGCAGTTTCATCTGGAGCTTTCCGGTCAGCGTTTCCTGGTTCTCCTGAAAATCAATATCCTTTTTTCCTGCAAGTACTGCCTCAAGGCATTCCATCAGCTGGTCCGTATACATAACCAGACTTTTTCTGGTATAAACAACCAGACCGGCACTGGCAAGACACAGCAGCAGGGAAATTCCAAGTATTACATTTTCCATCCTTTTTTATCTTTCGCCTTTCCACTGGTATCCCATTCCATACAGTGTTTTTATATATTCATGTCCCTCGGATTCTATCTTTTTTCTAAGTCTGTTAATATTGACCGCAAGTGCATGCTCATCCACAAAATTCCCGCTGCTGTCCCATATTTTTTCCAGCAGAATCCGCTTCGTCATTACCTTATCCGAATTCGCCGTTAAAACCCTTAATATCTTATATTCTGTGGGCGTCAGCGTCAGCATGTCCCCTTTTCGGGTGGCAGTCAGCCGGTCAAAGTCAATGTTCAGATATCCGTCATCAAATACATTTCTTACTGTTTTTGTGCCTGACCTGCGCAGCGCTGCTTCAATTCTCCTGTTAAGAATCGGCATTTTAAAAGGCTTGGTAATATAATCATCAGCCCCGCAGTCAAACCCTTTCATTTCATCCTGTTCCATATCCCTTGCAGTAAGAAAAATCACCGGAATATCTTTCCTGGCTTTCACCTGTCTGCAGAATACAAATCCCTCCCCGTCCGGAAGGTTCAAATCCAGAAGCACCAGATCCGGTTCCTTTTCTTCAAACAGTTTTTCCCCCTCTTTCAGCGTAAACGCCGTATATACCTGATATCCCTCTGTCTCCAGGTCATATACCAGACCGGCATTTAAATCCCTGTCATCCTCAACCAGTAATATTTTCCTCATCCCATAACTCCGTATATAAATACAGAAGATGCCGGACAACCGGCATCTTCTGTTTGTTTGATTTTAACATTCCGGTTCAATCAGACCGTACGTGTTTCCCTTTCTCTTGTAAACGACATTCACCTCATCCGTCTCTGCATTACGGAATACAAAGAAATCATGTCCGGTAAGCTCCATCTGGATACATGCATCTTCCGGATACATTGGTTTCATTCCAAAGCGTTTTGTACGGACAATCTTTACTTCTTCATCGTCATCATCCTCTGCGTCCGCCTCAATAAAATCTGCACTGAAATTTTCAGCCATATTCATTTTTTTAGATGCCAGTTTTTTGCGGTATCTTGTCAGCTGCCGCTCAATAACCTCTTCCACCAGGTCAATGGATACATACATATCATTGCTGACCTGCTCAGAACGGATAATGTGCCCCTTGATAGGAATCGTCACCTCAATTTTCTGACGCTCCTTCTCCACACTAAGCGTCACGAAAACATCCGTATCCGGTGTGAAGTATTTCTCCAGCTTCCCAAGCTTGCTCTCCACCGCCGTCTTGATTCCGTCTGTCAGTTCAATGTTTCTTCCCGTAATTGTAATTCGCATGATGCCCAACCCCTTTGCCGAGTATTTGATACCTTCGTACCATGGACTAATTATAACATATTGCACTACAAACTCCAATAAACAATTCAAAATTTATGCAAAATTTATGTTTCCCGGCATTTTCCCTATGTAAGTAGAAAACTAATTTATAAATCACCTCATGTTGAGATTATATTTATATTGACTTATCAGAAAATTTGTGTTATATATAAGATTATGATTAGAAGTGGAAAATTTAGGCAAGGTTATATCGAATTATTAATTTTACATTTTTTAAACCAGAAGGACTGCGACACCACGGAAATGTCAGCCATTATCCAGGACATTTCCAGGGAATACCTTGATGTTCCTGTCGGTCTCTTATATCCGGAGCTTTATTACCTGATGGAGCACAGACTGGTTACCCGTTACGAAGTAAAGGTTGAGGGACGTAAATATCCGCATGTATATTACCAGATTGGGGAAAGCGGCAGGGAACGCCTGAAAGAGCTTCTGGAAGACTACTACAAAACCATGGATTATGTTCAGCAGGTACTGGACTTCCAGTTTGACAGCGAAGCATGATAAATCCAAACGGAAGAACCGGACGGGGCTTTACCGGAAAAAGCCGGAGAAACTATGCAAGTTCCTCCAGCTTCTGTGATAACAGCTCCCACTCTTCCATATCTGCTGCTGTCTCATCTTCAAGGATGTCTATTTCATTCTGGATTTCCGTCAGTTTTGTGTAACTGGACTGGTACTGGGGATTTAAAAGCTCTGCTTTTAATTCTTCCAGTTTTGTTTCCTTTTCAAAAAGCGCTTCCTCGGCTTTCTGTATCTTTTTTTCAAGCCTTGAACGCTCTTTGCCCGGATTGTAGTATGTTTTGCCGCCAGCCTGCGTATGTTCCGGCTGGTCTGTTTGTGCACCGTTTCGGCTGATTGGTCCGAAATCCGCAGGTATTCTGCGGCTTTTTTCTTCTGTTTCCGACATTTCCTTCTCAAGCTTTTCCTGGTATTCCCCATAACCAAACCGGTACAGGTTTGTCGTGCCATCCTCAAAAACAAGAAGACTGTCTGCTACTTTTTTAACAAAATAGCGGTCATGGGAAACAAAAACCAGCGTGCCAGTAAAACTTTTCAGCATACTTTCGAGCGTCTCCTTTCCCACAATATCCATATGGTTGGTCGGCTCGTCCAGAACAAGTACGTTCGGACGGCGCTTTAAAATTTTACAGAGCGCCAGACGCACCTTCTCGCCGCCGGAGAGCATGTCAATATTTTTAAATACATCGTCCCCTGTAAAAAGAAACGCTCCCAGCGCATTTCTTGCTTCTGTTTCCGTAAGCTCCGGAAATTCATCCCAGTAATCGTCAAGCACTGTTTTTTTGCTGGAATACATTGCCATCTGCTGGTCAAAGTATCCGATTTCCACATTTGCCCCAAAGCGGAACTCCCCTGACAGCGGCTCGATTTTTTTTACCAGCGTTTTTAAAAGCGTGGATTTGCCAAGCCCGTTTCCGCCTAATATTCCCAGCTTATCGCCCTTTTTCAGATCCAGGTTTACCGTGGAAAGTACCCTGTCATAGCCAATGGCAAGCTCCTGCGCCAATAATACATCGTTTCCGGTTTCCCTCTGCGGCTGGAAATTTGCATGAAACGTGCGGGTGTCGAAACGGTCCGGCGCTTCGATTTTTACCATGCGCGCAAGTGCCTTTTCCTTGGAATGCGCCATGGATACCTTGGTCGGCTTTCCCTTGAAACGGTCCACCATCCGCTGCAGCCGGGCAATTTCTTTCTGCTGCGCGTTGTAATCCTTCATCAGCTTTTCGTAGTTTTCTTTTTTACGTGCCATAAAGTTTGTGTAGTTTCCCGGATAACGGACTGCAGTCCCGTACTCAATCTCATAGACAACGTCAACAATATTATCCAGAAACATGCGGTCATGGGATACCACGACGACTGCCTTCGGATAATTTTTCAGATAGTACTCCAGCCACTCGATGGTTGTAATATCCAGATGGTTGGTCGGCTCGTCCAGAAGCAGGATATCCGGTTTGCTTAACAGGAGCTTGATAAACGCAATTTTGGTCTGCTGCCCGCCGGAAAATCCTGAAAGCGGTTTTTTGCGTTCTTCTTCCGAAAAGCCGAATTTACGGATTAAGACGTCATATTCCTTTTCAAAATAATATCCCCCGTCTTCCTGAAACGCTTCCTCCATCGCGGTATAACGCGCAACCGCTTCTTCGGAATAATCATGCTCCAGGGAGGCAGCAGCGGCTTCCAGCTCCCGTTTACGCTGCTCCATCGGTGCAAAAACCTTACGCACCTCCTGTTCGAGCGTTACGGACGGATCTTCAAATGCAATCTGCTTCAAATACCCAATCTGCGGGTTCCCCGCCTTTGCAATAAAAATATCCTCGTCACTGTCCCTTTTATCCAGCTCCACTTCCCCGTTAATCAGTTTTAAAAGAGTGGTTTTTCCGCAGCCGTTTCTTCCCACGACTGCAATTTTTTCTGTATTTCTGATTTCAAAATTGATATCGTGCAGGATGACGTCATCCGCAAAGGATACCGCTCCGTGCGCAATCTGGTATAACATAACGTGTTTCCTTCCTGTAAACATTACAATTTATGGAGCAAATCACATTTGCGAAAGCAGGTAATTTACAAACTGCTCTGCAGTTCTTCCGGAAATACCCCCGTGGCTTAATTCCCACTTGTTTGCCTCTGCCTTAAGCGTCTCCTCATCCATGCCGATTCCCGCACGCTTTGCCAGGTGAACCACAATATCAAAGTATTCTTTCTGGGTCGGCCTGGAATAATTGATGGTAACGCCAAAACGGTTGACAAGTGAAAGCTTTTCTTCAACAGTATCCGAATGGTGTCTGTCATTCGTGTTATCCTGGTCATTTCTGTCATTCCAGCTTTCCTTAATCAGGTGCCTGCGGTTGGAGGTTGCATAAATTAAAATATTTTCCGGTCTGGTCTCCACACCGCCTTCAATAACCGCCTTTAAAAATTTGTATTCCGTTTCATGCTCCTCAAAAGACAAATCATCCATATAAATAATAAATTTGTAATTACGGTTTTTTACTGCTGAAATAACCGCTGAAAGATACTGGAACTGGTGCTTGTATATTTCAATCATGCGCAACCCGTCTTTGTAATACTGGTTGACAATCGCCTTGATACTTGTGGACTTGCCGGTTCCACTGTCACCGAACAAAAGCACGTTATTTGCCTTTTTCCCCTGGACAAACGCCTCCGTGTTGTCCACCAGCTTTTTCTTCTGCAGCTCATAACCGACCAGGTCGTCCAGCATTACTGTTTCCATATTGTTAATCGGACAGAACCGGATTCCTCCCTGCGTTTTTTCTTCGATGCGGAACGCTTTATTCAGCCCGAACATTCCCACTCCGTAGTCCCTGTAAAAACCGGTCACTTCACGGAAAAAATCCTTTTCATCCTCTGCCTCCTCCAGTTTTTTACTGAGCGCACGGACTTTTTCACTGACATTTTTATTGTACATCAGTTCTTTCTTATGGATTGCCCGGTAATCCGAAATCTGTCCAAAACAGGTGATACCCAGCTCTTTTTCCACCGGTCCAAAGTCATAATCAAATAATTCCTTAAAAATGCGGAAATCATTTTCCACAAGTGCATTAACGCTTCCGTCTCCTGCCCCGGTTTTTTCGCAGGTGATACTGAACGGATTCTCGCTCATCATCAGAAAAAACGTCAGGTAATTGTGCCACAGATTGTCATCAAAGCCGTAATCCGTTGCAACCTTTAGTATTCGCTTCACCTGGGTATGCATGTCGCGCACCAGCGCAGTTTTGTCATAGCCGCCTGTCTCAAACTCCCCGAACAGCTCCCCCATCCGATAAAGTATGGAATCCCTGTCCAGATCCCCGTACATTAATAACTGTGATATTTCCCGATACATATTTTTATCCTCGTATTTCTTTTTACAAACAATTTTACAATATTCCTGCCCATCTTTCAACATTTTCCAGTTGACAGATTTAAAATCCATGTTATAATAATATTACATTTGTTACAGAAAAGTTACAAATCAGAGGAGAATTTATTAATTATGAAAAATACAACCCGAATCAGACTTTCTGCACTGTTTCTTGCAATTATCGTTATTTTTTCAGCACCGCTTTCTGTACAGGCTGCCTTAAAATCAGAAAAAGCCGAATCCAAAATGGAAAAATCCATGCTTACCGAGGAAAATGTACGACTGATGTCCGCAATTATTTTTTGTGAAGCAGGTTCCGAACCATATGCAGGTAAGGTTGCTGTCGGAATCGTCATTATGAACCGGGTACATTCCAGGGAATTTCCAAACACCATAAAAAAAGTAATCTACCAGAAAGGGCAGTTTACCCCGGCGCGGAGCGGGGCTCTTAACAAAGTCCTTAAAAAATATGACAACGGATCTTTTACTGAAAAAAATCATCTTGATTCCGTTCAGGCTGCAATCGAAGTCCTGGAGGGACGCAACTTTGTGGAGCATAAAGGAGAAGAAATAAACATGGATTCCTACCTGTTTTTCTCCGCAAACATGAAAAACTGCAGATTAAAAATCGGGAATCACAGATTCAGGTAGACCATGCGAAACCGGCTTATCAGATTAGCCGGTTTCGCATTTTTCTTATATATTTTAAGCTCTTTCTTTTTTTCCTGCGCGAAACATTTTCTGTATCACAACCGGAATAAACATGCAGATGGCAATGACCGCCAGCACAAACAGCGCGACCGGAACCACCGGAATAAAAAACGGTACCTTCATATAATTCATGGATGAAAACAGTACATACGTAACCGGAAGTCCGATCATCAATGTCAGCAAAACGGATATCCCTGCATAAAGGGCTCCCTCCCGGATTAACATCTGTTTCATCTGCCGGTACGTCATTCCGATATTTTCCAGAATCTCAAGTTCCTTTTTCCTGCTTTCAATATTCCCAATCATGGTATTGAAATAGTTCATAATACCAATCAGCGCCAGAATCAGTGAAATTCCAGTGCCGACATACATCATGTTCCCCTGTGCAGCCTCAATTTCCTTCATATCCTCAATTTTACTTTCATATTTCAGATTTTTTACACCGGCTTTCTGTTCCATAAACGACTTTACGGCATGCTCTGTTTCTTCATCATACGCCTCGTCATAATAAACGAGGACTTTGTAATGGTAAGTTTTGATTCCCAGTTTGGCAAGCGCCCTGTCGCTGATTATGACCGTAGGCGGCATTCCGATATCCGGACCTAAAAATTCATAACTTGGGGTACATCCGGCGATTTCAAAAGCAAAGGTATGGCTGGTATTTTCAGCATCCTCACAGCGGACTTTTTTCCCGGCAAGTTCCTTTATTCCAAGGTCAAGCCCGTTCTGGTACACGACGCAGGTTCTGCCTTCGAGAAACGCTTTTTCATCCAGCGGCTTCTCCAGGGTTTCATTCAGAACCGGCAGACTTTTTTTGTCTATTCCGACCAGACAGGTGCCAAAATCCTCCGGATGTTTTTTATACTGCTGCATAAACGGTTCATACGGATCAAGAATCCATCTGTCGTAGATTTTATGCATCCACAAGTCCGAAAACTCCGGCTCCCACGGAATCATAATCCCTGCTGTACTGACAAGGTGTACATCCTTCACTCCGGGAATGTTTTTCAGTTCCTGTTCCAGTTCCCCGTTCCAGAGTTCTTTCCATTTTTCTGTTTCATCCGTCCTTAATGTTTTGTTCATAATCTCAAGGTCATCCCCCCATGCAGAGGATACGATGGTTCTTGGTCCCTGGCTCTTAATCAGGGTAATCATACATAAAAAAACAGAAAGCCCTATGGAAAGTGACAGGGTAATTACCGCCGTTTTTTTCCTGTCCTTTACCACTTTGCGCGCGCCCATGCGCCAGATCACACTGCCTTTTTCCCCTGTATGCAGCGGATGTTTTGCAGACTGCATACTGCCTGCATATCTGCTTGCCTCAACCGGGGAAACAGCAGCCGCAAGCTTTGCCGGTTTTCTGCCTGCAAATAAAATGGTAAGGGCTAAAAGCGTGACTGTCAGTAAAAACACGGATGGATGAAAAACCACTTCCACTTTTTCGGAGATTCCGAATGCACGGACCACAGACGGCATGACAAAAAAGGAAATTCCCATGGCAGACACAGTCCCTGTCATAATCCCCGCCGCCCCCAGGTAAAACAGCTGCCGGTAAATCAGTCCGTAGATTTGTTTTCCCGTCATTCCGATTGTCGCAAGCAGCCCGTAATAACGGATATTTCCCGTAACAGAAAGATACATAATATTATAAATCAAAAGCCATGCACACAGGCAGATGACAACCAGCAGCCCAAATAGTCCAAGATAAATCGGCAGTGCATTTGCAAGCTCTGTAGTAAATACAATTGCCTGCATTTTTTTCAGCTTCATACTCTCTGTAAAGTCATTCTTCTGCTGTTGGGTCATAATTTTCTGCCGGATTCCCAGCTGAATCCTCCCGCAGTTCGGATTTGACAGCTCATAACCGCTTTTTTCAAAAAATGATTCTGAAACATAAAAAAGGGTTTTGCTTCCGTAGCCATCCCAGATGCCGGATATTACAAATTCCATCGTCCGCTTTTTTCCGTTTCCATCCAGCCACGTGGCACGAAAGCTGTCCCCGATTCCATAGTCCAAAAGTCCACCCTCTTTTAAGGCCTTTTTGGTTACCATAACCTCGTTTTCTTTCACCGGATAATTTCCCTTTAACGAGGTGCGTGCGTTGCGCCCCATGACATTCCAGCTGGTATCATCCTCCCACAGCAGCATAATTTCTGAAAGATCTGTTTTTTCCGTTTCCACAATACTGCCGGCAATTGAAACAATTCCAATCTCTGTCACATCTTTGTTTTCCTGCAGCATCTTCATCTGTTCATCGCTGCAGCCATACATAATTGCATCATATTCGCCGCCCTGCAGCCGCAGGTTCTGCAGCCTCCACATCTGGAAATAAGTAATGCCTGCCGTCAGAACAGAAAAAAGCATAAACGCGGAAAGAACCACTGCAGCAAGCATCACCAGGTTCTTCTGGCGGTTACTTTTTAAGGAAGTTTTTGCCATGCGCTTTATGACTGCGCGGTTATTATTCCTAAGCATATGCCCCACCTTCTTCCCCGGCGCTGACAATTTTTCCATCCTCAATATGCACGATGCGGTCTGCCATCTGTGCAATATCATTGTCATGCGTAATCAGAATAATGGTCTGGGCATACCGCTTTGCCACAACCTTTAACAGCCCCAGCACCTCATGGCTGGTGCCTGAATCCAGGTTTCCTGTCGGCTCATCCGCCAGTATCATCTTTGGCTTTGCCGCAAGCGCCCTTGCAATTGCAACCCTCTGCTGCTGCCCTCCGGACAAGGTCATCGGCAGCGACTGTTTCCTGTCAGACAGCTGCAGAATCTGTAAAATTTCATCCGTAAATTCCCGGTCAATCCGTCTTCCGTCCAGCTCAATGGGAAGCACCACATTTTCATACACCGTTAAATCCGGCACAAGGTTAAAGCTCTGAAATACAAATCCGACTTTTCTCCTGCGGAAAATCGTCAGTTCCTCCCTGCCAAATCCCGCTATGTTTTTTCCATCCACACGTACTTGTCCGGACGTCGGTGTGTCCAGTCCTCCCAGCATGTGTAACAGCGTGCTTTTTCCGCTGCCCGACTTACCAATGATTGCAACAAATTCCTGTTCCTTCACCCGGAAATTTACACCGTCCAATGCCTTTACGGTATTTTGTCCAAGTTTGTAATACTTCTTTAGATTACTGGTTTCTACAATCCATGAATCCATGTTGATGTCCTCCTTTTTTTAAGTTAATACATATTATAGAAACCAATAGTCACAAAGCGGTCACAGGATTTATTTATCACAGATTTGTGATTTTCTCCTTTAAATTTGCGAAGCAAATATACTACCCGGGCAGATAGATATGAAATGCCGCCCCTTCCCCCTGCTGCGATACCACTTCAATATAACCGTCCTGCATCTCCGTAATTTTTCTCGCCAGATAGAGCCCGACGCCGATTCCTTCCTGGTCATGAACCTCCGGTTCCCGGTAAAAACGTTTAAAAATCTGTGCCTGCCGCTCCTGCAAAATCCCTTTTCCATTATCCGTAACGCAGATTTCCGCAAAGATTTCCCTGACATGAATACTGATTTCAACCCTTCCGTTTTCACCGGTATACTTCACGGCGTTATCAAGCAGGTTCGTGACCGCCTCCATGGTCCATTTCACATCATGCCCGATAAAAACGGAAGAATCCCCCGTCATGGAAAGAGTGATATTCTTTTTTTCTGCAGACAGAACAACTGCAGAAACTGCCCTGCGGACGGTTTCTGCCAGGTCTTTTTCTTCCTTTTTGATCTGAATGATTCCGGTTTCCAGCCGGGAAAGTTTTATCATGCTTTCCATCAGAAACTGCAGCCTTACCGTCTGGTATTCCAGACTTTTTACCGCGTCATTTTTTTCCTCCGGACTCAGACTGTCCTTTAAAATGTCCAGATAAATATTCTGGTTGGAAAGCGGGATTCTGCACTGGTGCGATATGTCGGAAACCAGTTCCTGCAGTCTCATTTTTTCCGCAAGGTTTTCCTGTCCTTTTAACTCAAAAATATGCCAGATGCGGGCAAGCTTTTCGTTTAGTTTTGCAAACAGTGTATCTGTCTGTTTTCCTTCCTGCGGCTGTTTTCCAGCAACGACAAGGTCAAGGCTTTCCTCCAGTTGTTCGGAAAATTCCAGAACTTCTCTTTTTAATTTGATATACCGGCAACCGCAAAAAACTGCGGCTGCCAGCGAAAGCGCTGCCGCAGTTATGAGTCCGTTGTCCATTGATATCCCATCCCGTATATATTTGCAATATATTTATGTGTGTCATTTTCTATTTTTCCGCGCAGCCGCCCGATATTCACGGCAAGGGCATGCTTGTCCACAAACTGGTTTCCGCCGTCCCACATCTTTTCCAGCAGCATTTCATAGGTCAGCAGCTGGTTTTTCGCGGAAAGAAAAGCGGACAGTATCCGAAATTCGGTAGGGGTAACTGCACACAGTTCTCCCTGTACGCAGACCTTCCCCTGTTTTAAACAGACGGTCAGATAACCGTCGTCAAAATCTGTATCCGGTTCGTTCTTTGCCCGGTTTAAAATAATATCCGTCTTTTTTATCAGAATATTAACGGAAAACGGCTTCGTCACATAATCCACCGCCCCAAGCTCATATCCTTTTAGTGCGTCCTCTTCCAGGTCCCTTGCCGTCAGAAAAATCACCGGAATGCTGTCCTTTTTTATTTTTTTCATCCATGGCAGAAGTGAAAAGCCTTCCCCGTCCGGCAGGTTCACGTCCAGAAGAACCAGGGAAAAGTCCTCTGTCTCCTGTAATAAATTCTGTTCTGCTTCTGAAATGGAATATGCACTGAATGTCATATACCCCTCCTTCCTAAGTCTTTGTGCAATTCCGCGGTTTAAGTCCCAGTCATCCTCCACAATAAGAATTTTGTCCATATATCTTGTCCTTTTAACAATTTTTATTTATTAAAAGGGGCTGTCGCATTAATCATTGATGCGATAGCCCTTTTTCACTAATTATTAACTTAAAAATCCAAAACTGCTGACAATCGCTGCCTCTTTTGCCTTGCCGGAGCAGACCTGGAAGAAACAGATAATCCGTACTACAAATATAATAATGGCGCAGACCGCTCCTGCAAATGGAACAATGATCGTCCAGCAGAGTACCATGGAAATCATTGCTATCAGCATATTTACTATCGTAAGCTTTAACGACTGGCGCACATGAAATCCTGTGTATGGGGATTCCTTTGCTGCAAGCAGCGCAATAATAATTCCAATTGTCCCCAGTAAGTATGCCGTCAGTGCCATCACCTTGTTTTCCGAGATATCCTTCGGATCAAATTCTGCAGTATGGTCCTTTGGATCTACATATGGCTGCTGCGGCATTCCATACGGCATATTATTATACATCTGGGAATTGTTATATGCTCCCTGCGGTCCCGCCTGCTGGTTCCCCATCTGCGGATTCCCCTGGGAATTTCCCATCTGCGGGTTTCCCTGAAAAGCCCCGTTTCCTTCCGGCGCTGTCTGCTGCGCATTACTGTTCTGGTTTTGTACATTTTCTCCTAAAGCCGCCCCGCACTTGGTACAGAATGTACTTCCATCATTCATCTCGCTTCCGCATTTTGGACAAATCATGCTTTTTCCTCCCTTTTCTGCAACGGATATGTGACATTCATATTCCGTAAACGTTAAAAACAATATCTATTTTACAGATTTTATGCTGCCGCGTCAATTAAAATTCGCTTAAGAAATCAATCGCATTTGATTAAGATATTCCGGCTTTGCATATTTAACTGCATTCCTCATCCCCCAAGCGTCAGCATCGTATTAATACAGCGTCCCGCCTTCCTCCTCACTTCCTCATCCATTACAATCTCTTCCCCTCCGGTTCCAAGAACGCAGCGGTATACATCCCCCAGTGTCGTCAGCTTCATGTTATGGCATACGCAGTCCTTGGAAAGAGGATAAAAACTTTTTTCAGGACATTCAAACTGCAGATGCTGTACAATACTGTTTTCCGTACCAATAATAAACTCTTTTGCATCGCTCTTTTTTGCATAATCCATAATGCCCGTCGTACTCCCTTTGTAGTCAGCAAGGGCAGTGACCTTTGGCAGGCATTCTGGATGCACTAAAAGCAGGGCATCCGGATGAGCTTTTTTTGCTTCCTCAACGTCCTTTACCGACATCCGCACATGTGTCGGGCAACCGCCCTGCAGCAGCTTTATATTTTTTTCCGGCACCTGGTCTGCCACCCATCTTCCCAGATTGCAGTCAGGAATAAAAAGGATGTTGGGATTTTCAATATTTTTTACAATCTGCACAGCAGAGGATGATGTTACGCATACGTCACATACAGTCTTTAATTCGGAAGTCGTATTGATATACGCCACCACCGTGTAATCCGGATACTTTTCCTTTACACCGGAAATCAGTTCGGCATCCATCTGCTCCGCCATCGGGCAGCCTGCATCTTTGTGGGATAAAATAACCTTTTTTTCCGGGGATAAAATCTTTACTGTCTCTGCCATAAAACGCACGCCGCACATCAGCACCGTTTTCTGGGATGCATTAGCTGCCTGCCTGCTTAATCCGTAAGAATCGCCCACATAATCCGCCACTTCCCAGATATCATGGCTCTGGTATGCATGGACAAGGATACAAACGTCCTTTTCTTTTTTTAACCGTATAATTTCATCCTGAAGTTCTCTTGTTGAATACATATGTCTGCTCCTGTTTTCTTTCTGTCATTCTGGTTTACAGAATTATTTTCATGCGTTACTGTACTTCCTGCCCGTCCATCCGGCTTTCAAGAAACCGGAGAAACTCATTTTCGGGCAGTGGCTTTGAAAAATAATATCCCTGGATATGGCTGATTCCCAGTTCTTCCATCGTCTGGTATTGTTCCTCTGTTTCAATTCCTTCCGAAACGATTTCCAGATTCATCCCCTGAATCATCTGGATTGCCGCGTCCATCACATACCTGGCTTTTCTGTTTTCAAAATAGGCATTTGTCATGCTTCTGTCAAATTTTACAATATCAACCGGCATTTCCACAATATAATTCAGGTTTGACTGCCCGGTACCAAAATCATCAAGGGAAAACTTAATTCCGTACTCCATCAGTTTTTCCATATTTCCAAGCAGTGTCTTTTTTGCACTTGTGGAAGCCGATTCCGTAATTTCAAGATTAATGCAGCGGGAACTGGTCCCGTATTTTTCCATAATACGGATATATTCTTCAGCCAGATGCTCATAACCGCACTGTACAACTGACAGATTCACCTCTATGTAGTCCAGCCCGTACTGTTCCGGCGGATGTTCCCTGATAAAACAGCAGACCTTCTCAAATACAATACTGCCCAGCCGTAAAATCATGCCGTTTTCTTCAGCAATGTCAATAAACATCCCCGGCGGCACGATATTTCCTTCCTGATCCCTGATACGCACCAGCGCCTCTGCCGATGTGATACGATGTTTTTCAGTCGAAAAAATGGGCTGGTAAAAGACCTCCACACGGTCCTCCTCCATCGCATCCAGAATCATCTGCTCTGTTTCCTTTTCCCGGTACATTTTCTCCACACTGTCTTTTTCTATGGTAAAAAAAACGTGTTCTGAAAGTTCTTTCTCATTCTGTCTGACATAGCGTATGAGGTACAAAAAATTCTCAGCCCTGTCTGTCACGCCGGAATGCGGCAGATACAGCCAGAACGGACGAACCACGTTTGTATGGTCTTCTCCCCAGCCTGCCTGGAATCTCTGACGGATTTCCGCGGATCTTTTTTCTGCAGCTTCAGTATCCGTAAACAGCACAATAATTTCATCTTCCGCATTTTTAAAAGAAAGCGCATCCGGCAGCTTCAGCAGATATTCCACGATTTCCATTTTAATGATTTCATGCTTTTGAATCTGCACATTCTGGAACGCATGTTTTTCAAATATGATTACAAGAGCCGCAAATTCCTCTTCCCTTGCAAAAAACTGACTGATAAACTGGTAAAGCGCCCCGCTGTTAAAAAGCCCGGTACTTCTGTCAAGATTTGTCTCCGGATTTTCAAGTTTCAGATACAGTACCATAATTCCTATGGAACCGGCATACCCGACAATCAGCACATCCGTATACATATACTGAATCTGTGAAGCAATAATCCAGATAAACAGCCAGATGCACACGGCTTCCCGCCGCCTCGGATTAATTTTTGCCCTTTCTTTTTTAAGCAGATAAAAAATCGTAATAAAAAAGACCAGCGCCGTGCCATAGGTAACGAGAACTCCGGGACCATAGGTATACAGCACCTTTTCTTCATCTTCTGCATACCGGTAATGCAGCGGCGCGGCATAGGTCGCAATCACTCCGGCAGCTCCCAGTATCCAGAACCCTGACATCTTTTTCCGGTAAACTTCCTGCTTTGCATAAATATCCACGCACATATAGGATAACGCGCTGACCGCCACCCCAAGCAGCGTTACCAGATAGCTCTTTGCCATGAACTTTGCAAATGGTTCCGACAGCACATGCCGGTATTCAATCGCACCGATTGAAAGCACGTCAAACATAATGCAGATAAAAGTCGCAAAAAAGACACCCAGAAACGCCCGCTGGGTATCCAGGGAAACTCTTTTCTGGCGCATGTAAAAATAAAAAAGCACCATCATTAAAACAATTCCGCAACACTGTATCTGTATATGCATTATGAAATCCTTTCACCGGGTTTATCTCTTGTTTTTATTATATTCCACCTTTGTTTTGAAAGCAAGTGTGCTATGCAGTAATTCTTTTTTATACTTTATTATATTCCACACCCTTGCGAAACACAAGTGATAAGTCAAAAGAGGTTTCGTCTGGGAAAGAAGAAATTTAATGTGGATTTTATTGTAAGAACAAGCTTTTTTTTGTATAATGAAAGTATGGCAGGAGCTATCGTATCTTTTGCAGCAAATTTTAAGGAACCGAGGTGATAAAGTGTCAAATGATACTAAACAGTCACAAGAGGTCATGGCAAAGCGTACCGCAAAAAACAGCGTATTTCTTGACCTTTTTCAAAACAAGAGTTATCTGCTAAAGCTGTATAAAACACTCCACCCAGAGGATACTGCAACCACGGAGGACGCACTGACTGATGTAACGATAGAAAATGTGCTGACCGACAATCTGTATAATGATTTAGGCTTTATTGTAAACAATAAACTGATGATTCTCATAGAAGCACAGGCAACATGGACAATGAATATTTTAGTGAGAGTTTTGCTGTATCTGGCGCAAAGTTATCACGAATATTTTCAGCGCACCAGCCAAAACTATTACAAAAGCAGGAAAGTAACAATGCCGAAGCCCGAACTTTATGTGATTTTTACAGGAGACAAAGGACGAAAACCCGATAGAATATCTTTGTCTAAAGAATTTTTTGAGGGTGCGGATATTGATATTGAAGTAAAAGCAACGGTCATCTACGAAAGCGATACAGATGACATTATCAATCAGTACATCATTTTCTGCAAAGTTTTTAACGAACAGACTGGGCGGCATGGAATGACAAGGAAGGCGGTTACGGAAACAATCCGTATCTGCAAGGACAGGAATGTTTTAAGGGAATATCTGGCGCAGAGAGAAAAGGAGGTTGTGACGATTATGATGAGTTTGTTTGATGAAGAACAGATTATGAAATCATTTATCAGAAGCGAACGGCATGACGCAGACAGAGAAACCGCAGAAAGAATGATTAAGGACGGAGAAATGTCACTTGAAAAGATTGCCCGTTATATACCGTCTTTGTCAATGGAAGAACTAAAAGAAATCGAAGCAGAGGTTATGCCGCTGGCATAATCAATTAAAATCAAATACAGTAACAGCGTCAGGGCATATAGAAACTGAACATCTATATGCCCTGTTTTTGCCATAAAAGGCAGGACATGAGCAACAGCATTCAGACCACTGCCACAAGACAGCCTAAAACCACGGCAGCTTATGAAACGGTATGACAAAAAATACTTTTGACTGAATATCGTCCACCGTAATATACGGATTTTCCCAGTACCTGGAATCATAGGAAATTTCCCGGTTATCCCCCAGCATAAAATACGAATCTTCCGGCACAGTAAAGGTTTCCTCGCACTCTGTCTCCACAGAATCATCCAGGTACGCCGACTCATCCAGCGGTTCCCCGTCAATATACACCTTGTTTCCCACAAAGGATACCGTTTCCCCCGGCAGCCCAATCACACGCTTTACCAGGGAAGAAGGTTCCCCGTCCTCATCCGAGTAAAAAATAACCATATCCCCCCTCTGCGGCGTTTCCTTGCGGAATGCATTGCGGTCTCCAACGGTCCAGTCGTGTACCATCAGGGTCGGCTCCATACTTTCTGACGGAATCCGTCCGAGCATAATAAAAAAGTGAAACACCACAAAAAGCGCCGCCAGAATGACAACATAGATTCCCCATTCAATGGCCGCTTTTTTCCGGTCTTCTTTTTTTGGTTTTTTATTTTTTTTCTTTTTTTCCGCCGGTTTTGCTGCACCCGGATTTTCTGCATTCTCCATATTCTGTGTATTTTCCATTGTTTCCATATTATCCAGCTTCTTCATATCTTCCATTTTCCGTTCCCGTTTCTTTCCCTGTCTTTCATGTTATTTTTTCATATGATGTTGTGCTTCATAATCCCCGGAAATTCCACATGAAACCGGCTTCCAAGCCCTTCCATACTGATAATTTCATATCTCCCCCCATGCTTTCCGGTAATCCACCTGGCGATTGCCAGACCAAGCCCTGTACCGCCTGTACTGCCGCTTCGCACGGCGTCCGCCCGGTAAAAACGGTCAAATGCCCGCTCCAGGTCCTGCTGGGACATGCCGATTCCGTTATCCTGAATTTCGTAATACGAAGCTCCCTCTTCTGTCATTCCGACCCGCAGAATAATTTCTTCCCCTTCCGCGGTATATTTTGCCGCGTTGTCAACCAGTATGCGGACCGACTGCTTGAGCATGTCAAAATCGCCGGTAACCGGCGCCGTTCCCCGTTTCTGCAGGGTATAAACATGCGTTTCGTCAATCATGCGGGATTCCTCAAAAATCTCCTTCAGAATATCCCCAAGGTCCAGCTGTTTCATATCCAGACTCTGCCTGTCAGAATCACTTCTTGCCAGAAACAAAAGCTGTTCCACAAGCTTCTGCATATGGGAAGATTCATTCTGAATGGCGGCAATTGCTTCATTCAGAACCGTTTCATCCTCCTTGCCCCATCTGTCCAGCATATTAACATACCCCTGGATAACCGCAATCGGCGTGCGCAGTTCATGGGACGCATCCGAAACAAACTGCGTCTGCTGCCTGTAGGATGTCCTGATCCGTTCAAGCAGGTCGTTCAGTGCATTCTCAATCCCCTGCAGCTCCCTGTCATTGGTATGCACGCCGGATTCCATGGTTTCCACCTTCAGATTTGCAATGGCGTCCTCCAGACTGCGGTATTTATTTTCATCCGAAACCAGATTTTTTAATTCACGCGCTTTGTCAGCAATTTCATCCAGCGGCTTTAATTCTTTCCGCACCTGTTTTGTTCCGGTGCGCAGTATAGAAAAAATATTCAGAAGCTGCACCAGAAGAACAATGATGCCTGCTATCCTGAAATAATACAGCCATATTCCCACGGGAATCCGGTATAAAAGTCTGCTGTCTGACGCATATACAAAGTACACCAGCTCCTTAAGCGTCCTGCCGGACACCAGCTTTCTGGAATAGTCCATGGAAAAACTCCCCAGCTGCTGCACATCCGTCCCGTAAACAAACACCGCAAAAAGCATCAGGCACACCATCATGTCCATGGCAAAATAATTTCCGCACATCTGCCAGACACGTGCCAGATTGATTCTCCACGCAATGGAGGTTACTTTTTTATTCTCTTTCTTTTTTACATCACCCATACCGCTATTCCCTGATACAGTAGCCAACGCCGCGCACGGTCTGGATGATTTTTACATTGTACACATCATCCAGTTTGCTGCGGAGATAACGCACATACACATCAATGACATTTGTTTCCCCCAGATAATCATAACCGCACACTTTTTCCGTAAGGGTATCCCTTGACACTACGATATTTTTGTTTTCCAGCAGTACCTTAAGCAGGTCAAATTCCCGCGGGGTCAGCTCCACCACATCGCTTCCGTAACGCACCTCATGGCGCGCCAGATTCATCTCCAGCGCGCCAAAGGCAAATATATTTTCTTCTTTACTGACAGTTCCGGCACGTTTCTTAAATATCAGCCGTATTCTTGCCAGAAGCTCTTCAATGGCAAACGGTTTCGTCATGTAATCGTCCGCCCCGCCGTCCAGTCCTGCCACCTTATCCATGACCTCATCCCTTGCGGTCAGCATAATCACGGGAACATCGCTTGTCTTTCTAAGACGGCGCAGAACCTCAAAACCGTTCAGCTCCGGGAGCATCACATCCAGCACAACAAGGTCCGCCTGTCCACTCTCTGCAATGGAAAGACCTTCCCTGCCGCTTACGGCTTTCAGCACCTGATAACCCTCATGCTTAAGCTCCAGTTCCAGAAAACGTGCAATTTTTTCCTCATCTTCCACAATCAGTATCGTTGTTTCCATGAAAAACTCCTATTTTTCATCGGACGCGCGGTCCACAATGTCGCTCTTTAAATTTTCAGCCGCATCTGCCGCATGGTCCATCGCCTGGTTAATATCCACGGAACGGATATCCGGTCCCCGGAAATGGTAACGCATGTCAAAGAACAGTCCGATAATCATCAGCGGTACCACTACCCAGAACGCAAACAGCATAAGCACTACCAGCAGTGTTACCGGCACCCTTAAAATTTCTTTGCCGCCGCGTTCCATGCAGAAACTGTTCCGGTTGCCTTTTTCAATCCACCGCACGCAGAATCTTCCAAACCTCTTCATCACTTCGCCAAAAGATTTATCTCCTTCTTCCTGCTTCTGTCCAGGTCCGGTTTCCTGCTCTTTGTCTGCAAATCCGCTGCGTGCCATCCCGCTGGCTTTTCCCAGCTTTTCCAGATAAATCATTGCCTCAAGAACGTCCCCGTCACAGGCAAGAAGCGCCTGCTTTGCTTCCTCATAACTGACATTTGCCCGTTCCCTTAACTTTTCAACTTTTTCAAACTGTTCCATATTTCATTCCTTCTTTCTGATGTGATTTTCCGCAGGAAAATCCATGTATGATGTTTTCCTCCTGCTGATAATGCTATCTTACAGGAATAAAATTAAATGAAAATGCGGGTTTGATTAAAATTGGATTAAAAACATGATAAAATTCAAAAAAAGTTCCGGATTCGCAGGAAATAAAAAAGCCCCCAACCCTTTTTTCAAGAATTGGGGTGCCCCTGCCAAGGAATCGGCGCGACAGGATTTGAACCTGCGACCTCTGCGTCCCGAACGCAGCGCTCTACCAAACTGAGCCACGCGCCGTATGTAATTTTTTTTGCGAAGCAAAAAATATTACCTACGTAAATCGCTTCCGCGAAGCGGAACTTTAAATGCGATTTGCTCCTTTTGCAAAGCAAAAAATTACCTACGTAAATCGCTTCTGCGAAGCAGAACTTTAATGCGATTTGCTCCTTTGCAAATCACTGCAAACCACAACTGCTCTATTATCCTATCACATCCCACTCCCTTTGTCCAGTATTTTTTTCTTGTATCAGCAAAATTTTCATGCTATGATAATAAATAACAATTCAACTGCAGCATGAAAGAAGTTTTCAGGAGGTTTTCATGTCCGTTACCATTAAGGATGTCGCCAGGGAAGCCGGCGTATCCATTGCCACAGTATCAAAAGTGATTAACCAAAAACCTGCGATATCTGACGCCACAAGAGAGCATGTATGGCAGGTCATGGAACGTCTCAACTACCACCCGAATTCACAGGCACGTAATTTTGTCAGGCAAAAAACAGATACTGTCGTATTTCTCGCTGTAACAGAATCCCACACCGCATTTGACAACTCTTATATGTTTGATATTCTCTGCGGGGCCCAGAGTAAAACCAGTGAAAAGAATTACCATTTCAGCTTTACCGCATCTCCCGATAAAGACCAGGCCTGCCAGGAAATAGAAAAAATCATCGGCAGGAAATCCGCTGACGGCCTGCTTGTGCACGGTTCCGCGACTTCCCGCCGACTTGCAGGACTGCTTGAAGAAACAGGATTTCCCCATATAATCATCGGCCGTCCCCCGTTTTCAACCACCGCATGCTGGATTGATGTCAATAATTATGTTTCCGGGGAAATCGCGGGCAAATATTTGTACCGCTGCGGATATTCCAGAATTTCTTTTATTGGCGGTCCTGCTGAAGACGAAATCTCCCGCCACCGGCTGAAGGGGTTTCTTTCCTCCATGCAGCTGCAGGGACTGTCCGTACCGGATTCATTGATTAAACACGGCAGCTACAGTAAAAACGGAGGTTTTCAGATGATGGAAGACCTGCTGCGCTCAAGCTGCATGCCGGACTCTGTCATTTGTGAAAACAACCCGGTTGCCCTTGGCGCCGTCAGCGCAATCAAAAAACACGGGTTGTCCATTCCGGACGATATCGGAGTCATCACCTTTAACGACTACCCCCTGTCACGGCTGACAGAACCGCCGCTTACTGTCGTGGATATCGATGTGAACGAAATGGGCAGGCAGGCAGCCGCACTGCTTTTAAAAAAGATTAAAAACCCGGGTTTACACATACAGTCCTTCGCAAACCTGCAGTCCCTGATCGTCCGTTCCTCATTAAGAAGTCCCGTAACAGCTTCTGAAACGGATGCTTTGTCCGTCAGGGGCAGTGCCAGATAACATACCCGTCCTCTTTCAGTGTATGGTTTTCATACCCTGATTCCAGCAGCAGGATTCCTGTGTCCGGGACCTGCAGTTTTCTGGCATCACCCGCATTTACTGCAGCGGTCAGCGTTCCGTTTTTATTTTTTCTGTCAAAAACAAACATCCCGTCACTAATCACAGACCATCTCGGCATATACTCAGTCTTTCCATCCGTATAAATTTTTCTGATTTCAGCCAGTTTCCGTATAAATCCGCACTGCGCCCCATTCACCGCCCAGTTCATCCCGCTTCTGTATTCCGCCTCTGTAACCCCTGTGATTTCCTGCTCATCACCGTAAAAGAGACTGGCAGCCCCAGGCATCAGCATTAACAGGATGCAGGCAAGCCTCCACCGTGCCGCATGCTCCCTGCACAGCGACAGAAAACGCGGAACATCATGACTGTCCAGCAGGTTCAGCTGCCCGTACACAATGCCGGTCGGATACCTGAGCCGCATCTGTTCAAAACCGTATGCAGCCATTAACGCATCCGGCTTTTCTGATGCAAGGTATTCCTTGCAGATTCTCCTGAAATCATAGTTCATAGTTGAGTCAAAGGCGTCTCCCCTGAGCCACGTCTGTGCGTCTTCCCATACCTCCCCAATCAGGACGGCATCAGGATTTTCTTTCTTTACCGCCGCACGGAAGCGCCTCCAGAAACTGCGCGCGATTTCATTTGCCACATCCAGTCTCCATCCGTCCACATGGAACTCCCTGACCCAGTATGCCCCCACATCCGCAAAATACAGCTGGACTTCCCTGTCGGATGTATTCAGTTTCGGCATTTTCCTCTCATATGCAAAACATGTATACCCCGGCACTTCATCCTCGCTTTCCGGTCTTTTTACCGGAAAATCCAGATGGTAAAACCATTTGCAGTAACGGGAAGCCTTTCCCTTTTCCACAACATCCGAAAATGCAAAAAACTCCCAGCTGCAGTGGTTAAAAACACCGTCAATGATAATTTTCATTCCTCTTTGATGCAATTTGTCCACAAGCTCCCTGAAATCATCCTCCGTTCCCATTCCGGGGTCAATACGGTAATAATCCATCACATCGTATTTGTGGTATTCCCCTGCGGTAAAAACCGGATTCAGGTAAATACATGTAAAACCCATTTCCTGTATGTAATCAAGATTCTCCGTGATGCCTTTTATCGTTCCCCCAAGCCTGCGCCTGCAGATACGTCCGTCCCCAAGGGTTACTTCTTTTTCCTCTGTCTGCAGGCTGCGCTTTCCGCTTGCAAAACTGTCCGGAAAAATATTATAGACGACGGCAGTCTTAAACCACTCCGGCACATCCGGTATTTCCTCCTTTAATATAAAAGGATACTGGTAATACCCGCTTCTTCCATCCACAAGTTTATCCCCGATATAAAAATCAGGAAGCTCCCTGGTAAAGCGGTCAGCATAGTAATATGTCCAGTCCTCCCCCTTTGCCAGCCGGAAATAATAGCAGATCCGGTTATATGGGGACCTGATTCCTGCCTCATAGTAATCAAAATATTCATCCCTTGCACAGACATGCATTTTAATTTTTTCAAATGTGACCGGTGTCCCGGGACAGACCCTGTCTGCATAAAAAAGCAGGCATTCTGTCAGGTCATTTTTTCTGACACGGATTCGCACCGTCAGACTGTACTCGGAATCAGCAAATGCATATTGTGAGAGCGGAATGTGCAAAACTGCCCCGCGGTCTATTTTTTCCACTGTCATCCCTTTACACCTCCTGCCGTAAGACCTGATACCATGTATTTTTGTATCAGGAAAAAAACGATTAAAATCGGAATGGAAACAAGAATTGCAGCGGTTGAAAACAAAGACCAGTTCCTTGTGTAGTCATTTGACTGCAGCTGGTAGAGTCCTGCCGCAAGCGTATAGCTGTCCCTGTTCATCATAAACGTTGTGGAAAAAAGATACTCATTCCAGACAAAAATCAGTACCATTACCGCTGTAACAATGATTGCGGGCCTTGCAAGGGGAAGCATGATTTTTCCAAGGATCTGTCCGCTTCCTGCCCCGTCAATCCTTGCCGCCTCCTCGATTTCAACGGGTATGGTATCAAAATACCCCTTCATGTTCCAGATGCTGAATATACACATGCTTCCCGCATAGATAATGATTAATCCAAGATACGAATTAAGCAGATGGAATGTTTTAAACAGACGAAACAGTGCAAACATGGACAAAATCTGCGGAAATGCATTCAGCACGATCAGAAGCTTTAATACGCCTTTTCTTCCCCTGTACCGGTATCTGGAGCCGGCATATGCCGCAGTCACTGCCGTTCCCATTGCAAGAAGCATTGTTCCAAGACTTAATATGGCAGAATTTTTCAGCCACAGAAGAAACGGTTCATCCAGAAGGACCGCCCTGTAATTTTCAAATGTAATCCCATGGATAAAGTCCCTGGGAAAAAGGGAAACGCCCGAACCAGGCGCCGTCCCGCTGCTGCCCAGTGAAAGGGAAACCGCATACAAAACCGGAATTAATGTAACAAAACAGATAATGATAAAAACCAGTTCCAGAAAAACGTATCCCAGCCTTTTACCCAACTTTTTCTTATTCATAAACCCTCCTTTACTCCTCGGAAGTAGTCAGTGAAAACACAATAATAATTCCAAAAATAACAATGGAAACTGCCGAGGAAAGTCCATAGTTATTTGTGACAAATGCGTTCTGGTGCGCATAGGTAATAACGGTCTGAAGTGTTGCGCCCGATAAAGAGCCTTTCTGCTGGGTAAGCAGGTATATAATGTCAAACTGCTTAAACGTTGTAAATGTTGTCATGATAATGGACGGAAGCATAATCGGCCGGATTGCCGGAACCGTTATGTACCAGCTCTGTTTCCAGAAACCCGCACCGTCCAGCGTTGCACTCTCATAAAAACTTTTGTCCACACTTTTCAGTGCGCCGTCCATCATCATAACCATAAACGGCAGCGCCATCCAGAGATTTAAAACCATACAGGAGATAAATGCCGGAACATTCTGGGAAAGAAAATTCACCTTTTCCAGACCAAGGGATGACAGAATTTTATTCAGATAACCAAATTCCGTGTTGAACATCCCCACGCGCCATAACAAAATTGAAACATATGCCGGCATTGCCCATGGAACCATCAGCAGGGTTTTATATACCCTCGCCCTCTTTAACCCTTTTGCATTTAAACCAAGTGCCAGAAAAAAAGCTGTCACTATCTGAAGCGCCATATTGGCAAATGTCCACAGGATGGTTGTTAAAAATGCAGCAATAAATCCCGAATCCACCTTTAACAGGGCGCGTTTATAATTTTCCAGTCCTACTATTCGGTAATTATCCCAGTGATACATGTTCATGTTTGTCAGTGAGATATATCCCGTATACAGAATCGGGAATACAACAATGATTCCCACTAATACCAGTGCCGGGGCACTGTACATCCACGGAAGAAATTTACGCTTACTTTTCATGTCGTCTTCTCCTTTAAAAAAGGGGAAGGAACCGAAGAAGCATCCCGTCTGCCGCCGCAGTTCCTTCCCATATCAGTTACTGCATATCCGCAATGGCAGTTTCTGCCTCTTTCTGGTACTGTTCCGCTGCAGAATCCAGATCTTCGCCGGATTTGTTTACCGCTGCCAGAAGAGCCTCAGCCGGTCCCCACATAACACTCATCTCAGGAATATTCGGCATTGGTTCAGCAGTTTCCGCCGTCCGTTTCATTGCTGCAATGATTTCATTTCCTGAAACATCTTCAGAATCATAGGACTTCTGGTTTGCAGGCGCACATCCTGCCTCTTTTGCCAGTGCAATGCCAACCTCCGGCTGCGCCAGTGCATTTAATACTTTACTGACAGCTTCCTTTTTATTTTCTGCTGCATGTTTCATCACCCCTACTGCCTGCACACCGGAATACGGAGCCAGCGCCCCGCCGTCAGGAAGGGTAAACTCAGACAGTGAACGGATACCCAGATCGATACCGGCCTCCCTGATACCGCTTACAAGCCATGGTCCACCAATAATAGCAGCTGCTTTCTGCTCATTAAACAATGCCGTAACCGTATTATAATCGCCGTCTGCTTCAAGCTCTGCAAACTTTTGATTGTATTCAACGGCAGCTTTTGTTTTTTCATCCGTAAGCCCCGGTTTTGCATCACTGTTAATAATATACCCGCCGTATCCGTTGATGAACGGAGCAACATTATATGCTGTGGAATGCTGGTTGACAAGCGCATATTTACCGGCGGCTGCATCCGTATGTTCCTTCATGTATGTATAAAGCTCATCTGTTGTGGAAGGAACCTCTCCTTCCCACATTCCTTTGTTATACATAAAAAGAAGTGTCTCAAAATACAACGGAAGCAGATACTGCTCACCCTTATACTGCCCTGCTTCCATGGTCATCGGAAGCATATCCGAACAGATGCTTTTATCAGCCGCATCCGTTATCGGTGCAAGAACCCCCATTTCCACAAAAATTCCCAGGGAATCATGTGCATACATATAAAGGTCCGGCCCGTTTTCGGCATCATTTCCATAAAGCTTAATCTGGTCGGTAAGTCCGCTTTTTTTCTCAAACTTTACCGTGATGCCGTCTTCTGCAAGAGTCTTATTTACCTGTCCCTCAATTACCTGCATAATTGATTCGTCACCATCATGCCAGATGCTGATTTCCTCAGACCCCTGTGTTTCCTTCGGCGTCTTTGCCGCATCCGGTTTCTCCGTTGGTGCCGCAGCATTCTGCTGTTTTTCCCCGCATCCAAAAAACACCCCTAACATCATTGCCGCACTAAGAATTACTGCCAGTTTTCTTTTCATATTACCCTCCTTATGAATTCTGTTATTTCATCTTCCGCAGCTTATGCAAAAGATTTTTGTTTCGGTAAGTATTTTTTATCATACCGGATGTCCGAACACAATGAATTCACCCTTTTTCAGCACCAGAAAGTTAGGTAAACGTTTTCCGAAAAAAATATAATTTTTTTGTCGCAAATTTGAAATTCATAAAACGGCAACTCTCTTGCTTAAATAAAAAATGCGTGATATATTTATTATCATGAACTGAAAATCAGTAATAAAAAGGATATAAAGATATGAAAAAAACCGCCCTTATCACCGGCGCATCCCGCGGAATCGGGAAAGCCGCTGCCATTCAATTTGCCCGGGCAGGATACAGTCTCTCCTTATGCTGTAAAAACTCCAGGGAGCAGCTGCTTACACTTGCCGGGCAGCTGCAGCAGGAATATGGTATACAGGTTCTCACATTTACCGGGGATGTGGGAGATTTTTTATTTGTTCAGGAAATGGTATCAAAAACACTAAAAGTGTTCGGACAGCTCGGTGTGCTGGTCAACAATGCAGGAATCTCCTATATCGGCCTGCTGACTGATATGGATATTGCTGACTGGAACCGGATTGTTTCTGTCAACCTGACTTCTGTATTTTCCGCCTGCCGTCTTGTCGTTCCTTCGATGGTTTCGGCTAAATCCGGCAGAATCATCAATATCTCCTCTGTCTGGGGCAATGTCGGCGCCTCCTGCGAGGTGGCATACTCTGCCTGCAAGGGCGGCATCAATGCTTTTACAAAAGCGCTCGGCAAAGAACTGGCTCCAAGCGGAATCTCTGTTAATGCCATTGCCTGCGGCATGATTGACACGGATATGAACCGCTGTTTTCAGGAAGAAGAACGCACTGCACTGATGGATGAGATTCCGGCAGGCCGCATGGGCACGCCGGAAGAGGCTGCACAGCTGGCGCTTTCCCTTGCCACAGGTCCTGCTTATTTAAACGGACAGGTAATTACCCTTGACGGCGGATGGATTTAAACCGGATATTTTCTTATTATTCCAGAACCTTTTTCTGTGCATTCTGTGTTTTTCCTGTTTCTTAAGAATCAAAACGCGAATCGCGTTTTTCGATTTATTTGCGGGTGATGTATTCTACAATCACCCTATGAAAGTACATACAGACAAAAATTGTAAGGAGACCCACAAGTTCGAAGAGTTTGGTAACCGTCTGGATACTGTCATGTTCCGCCAGAATATTTCAAACCAGGAACTGGCACGGAAAATGTTTCTTGCAACTTCTACAATTAGCGGATACCGTACCGGACGGCGTTCCCCCTCTGTCAAAGACCTCGCTTCCCTTGCAGAAATTCTTGGAGTATCATCCGATTACCTGATTGGAGTAAAAGACCAGCCATGACACCAGACCTGGCAGACAAGGCGCAGAACCAAGACACATCCCAATCCTTATCAAAATAAAAAACAGAATAATGCGGATTTATTGAAAAATTCCCAGTAAATTCAGCTTTCAAAAAGGATTGTCAGATGTATAATAAAAGCAGTGAAGAAGGTAATATATTTGAGTACAAAGGAACAAACACATCAATAGGACTTAGAGCATCTGAAATCACTTCGATATATGGACGATGATTTTATGGCGGTCTGCTATTTTAGATGTTCATGCAGTTGGTGTAATCAATCTAATTAGGGAGGGAGAAGGAATGTATAAATTAGAGGTTCCTAAAGTGTTAAAAAGGGGTGATACGATTGCCTTGATCTCTATTTCTGGCGGCAGAGCAGGTGATGAGGATATGCTTTACAGATATGAAGCAGGAAAAAGGCGATTGGAAGAAATATGGGACATCCATGTTATCCCGACACCGAACGCATTAGCGGGAAGTGATTTTTTATATGAACATCCAGAAGCGCGGGCCGAAGATTTCATGTGGGCGATGCAGGATAAAAAAATAAATGGAATTATTTGTATGATGGGTGGTGATGATTCTTACAGAGTGCTTCCATACATAGACTTAAATGTAATAAAAAATAATCCAAAGGTATTTATGGGATATTCAGATATTACTTCATGGATGGCGGTCTTTGCAAAAGCCGGTATAAGAGCTTACTATGGTCCTAATTTATTAACGCCTATCGCCCAGCCTGTGTCATTAGATAATTACACAAAGGAAGCGATAACAAAATGTTTATTTTCCACGGAAATGATTGGTCATGTATCAGCCTGCCAGGAATACACAAATATTGAATGGCAAAATATTGGCAAAGATGAAATTAAGTGGGTATCCAATACCGGCTATAGATTAGTACAAGGAAGCGGAGTTGTGCAGGGAAGAATTTTTGGGGGATGTGCAGGACCGTTGCGGCAGATTATGGGAACTGAATTTTTCCCAGGCCGGGATTTTTTTAAGGATTGTATTATCATGTTAGAAATCGGCTCACCGTATGGAAGTGTTTTGGCTGGATTGCATGAACTTCGAGCATTAGATGCGGCAGGAATGTTTAGACATGCGGCAGGAATAATCACTGGTCAATTAAGTGAGGATGAAGAAAACATGCTGGTTAAATTTTTGAAGTATGAAGCACGGCGAGAAGATATTCCAGTATTATCAAATGTTGATTTTGTTCATAGAACACCAATGACTGTTGTTCCGATGGGAGCGATGGCGGAGATTGATTGCAGTTGTGTAACATTTAAGATTATGGAGCCGGGAGTAGTTGAATAGAGAAAGGGCGTATGGAACAGTATATGTTAATCCATACGCCCTTTTTGTATCACTTACTATTATAATTCTTTTTCCTCCGGTTCTTCATCACCAGGCACCGGAACCGCCTCTTTCTCTTCGTCCCTGACCGCAGTCAGAATAACCGTGGAACGTTCCGGAATACGAATCCTGTTTTCGTTCTGTTCCGTCACCGCGTCAAAATCCGCGCCGTCTCTGTATTCCGCATAAGTGTTTACCACCAGCTTCCAGTGATGCCCCTTCGGGGTTTCCGGAAGACGCATATCAAGCGGCTCCCAGTAAGAATTCATTCCATAGAACACAATATCGTCATCCGTATCATCCTGGTTTCTGCCTGCATACATAATTCCAATCAGGTGTGTGTTGAAATCCGTATGGTTCCGGTATGGTTCCCCGTTGTGGATACTGACAAACGGAAGTCCGCACTCCGCCGGTTTTGTGTCCCTGCGGAGAATCGGGTGTACCGCCCTGAAATGAATCATAAAACGGGCAAAATCATGGATTTCCCGATAAGTCTCCAGACGGTTCCAGTCCAGCCAGGAAATAATATTATCCTGGCAGTAGGCGTTATTATTTCCAAACTGTGTATTACAGAACTCATCACCCGCAAGAAACATCGCAGGACCGCGGCTGCACAGAAGCGCTGCAAATGCATTTTTTACAAGCCTGCGGCGGAGTCCCTCAATCACCGGGTCATCTGTCTCCCCCTCCTGCCCGCAGTTCCAGCTGTGTCCGTTATTGTCACCGTCATTGTTGTTCCAGCCGTTTTTCTCATTATGTTTTTCGTTGTAGGAATACAGGTCATAAAGCGTAAAACCGTCATGGCAGGTCAGGAAATTAACAGATGCACTGTACCCCCGGCTGGACGGGTCATACATATCCGGTGAACCGGTGATTCTGGTAATTGCGCGGCCTGCAGAACCGGAATCCCCTTTCAGGAAACACCGCATGTCATCGCGGTAACGGCCGTTCCACTCAGCCCAGCGGTTCCAGGAAGGGAAACTGCCCACCTGGTACAGTCCGCCCGCATCCCACGCCTCAGCAATCAGCTTCATATCCCCAAGTATTGAATCAAATGCAATCACTTCAAGAATCGGCGGATTATCCATGGGAGCCCCGTTCTGGTCCCTGCCGAGAATCGATGCAAGGTCAAACCGGAATCCGTCCACGCGGTACTCTACCACCCAGTACCGCAGACAGTCCAGAATAAAGCTGCGGACCACCGGGTTGTTGCAGTTTAACACATTTCCGCACCCGCTGAAATTATAATAAAATCCGTCCGGCGTAAGCATATAGTAGATATTGTTATCAATTCCCTTAAAACAGAAACACGGTCCTTCCTCACTGCCTTCCGCCGTATGGTTAAACACAACGTCAAGAATAACCTCGATGTCATTCTCTTTCAGTTCCCGGATTAAATGCTTTAATTCATCCCCCTCATGGTTATGCTCCCTGGTATGCGCATATCCGGTATTAGGCGCAAAGAAACAGACAGTATTATATCCCCAGTAATTATAAAGCTGTACACCGTCCACGACCCTTGCGCTTTCCATCTCATCAAACTCGAAAATCGGCATAAGCTCTACCGCATTGATTCCCAGATCCTTGAGATACGGAATCTTCTGTCTCAGGCCCTCAAAGGTCCCGGCAGCTTCCACACCTGACGAAGCATCCTTTGTAAAACCGCGTACATGGGTTTCATAAATCACAAGGTCCTCAAACAGATGATTCACCGGCTTGACATTGCCCCAGTCAAAATTACTCTTTACAACCCTTGCCTTATATACAAATCCCGTGTCGTCTTCCGGACGTTCCCCCCATTTCCGCTGTCCGGTGACTGCCTGCGCATAAGGGTCAAGGATTACATTATCTTTATTGAAACGTTTTCCTTTTTCCGGCTCGTTCGGTCCGTCAAACTGAAACGCATATTCAAATTCATCAATTTCCAGTCCGAACACCAGTATGGAATAGGTATCCCCAATCCGGTAGCTTTCCGGAATCCGGATTCTGGCATACGGCTCGGATGATTTGGGACGGAACAACAGCAGGGTACAGCTTGTTGCCCCGTGGGAACTGATGGTAAAACTGACGCCGCCTATGGTCTGGTGCGAACCGTTCATCCGGAAAAATCCCGGTCTGACATCAAAATCCCCAATCCGGTCCAGCGGCTGCAGTCCTTCCCCAACATTTTCACAGCCATCCATGACAGGAAGTGACCTTTGTTCTGTGGCACGGTAATCAAACTTTATATTCATGTACTTATCCCCTTATACTTTTTCCATTTTCAGGGCTTTTCTTCCCTGATTTCAAGTCTGCCAGCGTTATCAAACTCTATACAGCTGTAAGGATCTGAATATGTATTCATATCCCTGATAATTGACTTTTTCTGATTTCCCTTTGCAATGGAGGGCCTGAAATCATTCCTGCGGTCTGACGAACTGAGCCGGCAGGGCAGAATTCCTGCCTGCAGGTCGTTTTGCAGTATCCCGTCCACAAACGTAAAGGTCTGCTGGTAAATAACAGTATCCTTGTCAGCCGGATTTAAATTTCCGCCGAAACAGAAATTTCCAAGGCTGTAGCAGATCACTTTCCCCTCATATAATTCTATGCCCTGAAGTACATGCGGGTGCGAACCAATCAGAACATCTGCACCCCAGTCTATGATTTCGTGCGCCAGCTTTTTCTGGTAATCATTTGGATAGTGGTCCCCCTCGATGCCCCAGTGACAGCTGGCAATCACAAGGTCCGCCCCCTCATCCCTAAGCTTTCTGATTCCGTCCCTGATATACGCCGCATGCGTTTCGTCCGCTGACAGCTGGCTTGCGGATACAATGCCGATGACAATACCGGAATCGGTGGTATATACTGCGGTATGGTCATTAAAACCGAAAATAATCCCGGCATCATCCAGCACCTGCCTGGTTTCATCCAGTCCCGTCTGTCCGTAGTCAAAGGTATGGTTATTGCCAAGACTGCAGCCTTCCACAGAACTGTTTGTCATAATACCGACATATTCCGGCTTCCCTTTCATGTTCCAGGTCTTTTCCACCCTGTCTTTGGATGTGGAAAGCACACATTCCAGGTTCACCAGTGTAAAATCATCTTTCTCAAAAACACTCCTCACCCCGTCAAAGAAATAGTTTTCTCCATACTTATCATAATATTCATGAAAAGAGCCTGCATATCCCTGCTTCTGGTTTGGACCGAGCGTACAGTCCCCCACGGCTGTAACCGTAACGGTCTGCACTTCCGGTTCCCGGATAATCTCAGATGCCTCCTCTGTCTGGCTTTCCGACTCGGATTCCGGCTCCGCGGCAGTGGTTCCTGCCTCCGTGGAGCGGACCGCTGTACGCGCCGTTTTCTCCGGCAGGCTGCATCCCGCAAGCAGCAGGGCACATGAAAAAGCGATGCAGAACTGTTTTCCTATTTTTCTCAATTGCGTATATAAAATGTAGAATTTCGACATATTAACTTTATTTTACCATATACATCGACAAACACCAAGCAAAAATCCATTTTTTTCACTTATTTTAAAACTCTTTTAGCCTTTTGCATATAAAAAAGCAGCATGAATGCCGCCAGCATTCACACCGCTTCTGTTTTCCTTATATATGAATCCATCAATCAGCCCAGTCCGTCAATCACTTTTTTCAGCTCGTCCTTTTCCCCCTGTGCCAGGGTTTTTCCTTTATAATATGACTCAAGGAAATGTATTACAGAACCTTCGTCCCAGAACTTAATAAATTTGTCCGCCTGCTCACTCCGGTAATCTTCTTCCTGCACCAGTATCTCATAAAAAAAGAACCGTCCTTCCCTGTGCATGCGAACAAATTCTTTTTGTACAAGTTTTGTCAGATAGGTGGATACCGTCTGCGGCTTCCAGTCCTTTTCGTAAGCTTCATTGGCACGGCGCACGATTTCTGACAAAGACATCTCATGGTCAGCATCCCAGATCGTTTTCATAACGATTGTTTCTGCACTTGTTAAATCCTTCATTTACATTTCCACCTTTCTATTGCGGATACATTACATTTATAGTCTGTATGATACCATGTCCCAACCAAAATCTCAATACTTCTTTTTATATTTTTTCGTAAATTTTTGTAAATATCTGTAATATTATTCAACATGCAGAATGTCCACCGTATGCCCGCTTGCCCCCATAAGTTCCATGCGTTCACAGGTCGCCAGGTGGTAGCGGATAAATGCATCAAATTCCTCCTCTGTCAGGGCGTTTAAAAACGGCCGCATATAATTTGCGGCGCCGTCTGCCGCAATAATTTTCTCACGTTTCAGCCCCGCTTCGGCATTCAGTTGTTCTGTATCTTCCAGACGCACCATGCTGTACAAAGGATTTGCCTTCCGGGTACAGTGCCAGTTTTCGTCAAGCATTCCGTTTTTAAGGGCTTCCAGTACATGCCGCTCCTTAAAAGCATAGGTGATAACGGAAAATTCGTTCATAATATAAGCCACCAGAATCCATCCGCGTGTCACCCGCTTTGCCTCCCCAAGCGCCGCCAGCCTGTCCTCCCATGCATGCAGATGGTACATCGGACCAAACAAAAGAGTCACATCAAAGCTTTTGTCTTCAAACCGCCGGAGGTTCACAGCGTTTCCCTGCCACGCCTTCACAAGACTGCATTTCTGCTTCAGCCTGCCAAGATTATGCTTTACCAGCTCTATGGCGCTGACGTCATATCCCTCCTCTGCAAGCGGTATGGAATAACGCCCGGTTCCTGCCCCGACGTCCAGAATCTTTATTTCTGACGGCTGTTTTATTTCGGCAAGCCGGTTTAAACATTTATGGATGTAATGCATGCTGGTAATAAACTCCACCTGCCCGTGCCTGCTGTCCAGGCGTTTTTCTTCGTTAAATTTGTTATAATATTCTTCTAATTCTGTCATGACATTTATTATAAGACATCTTTTACTTTCCCACAAGACAAAAAGGATGATCCGGGTACAGACCATCCTTTTATCATTTACTGTTTATCTGCGCTTATTTTACTGCTTCCTCAAACGCCTTTCGTACAGCATCCGATTTTTCACTGACAATAAATACTGCATACTGTCCGCTGGTAAAAATCACGCCGTCCTTAATCCTGCTGACTTCTTCCGGTTCATACTGGTCCAGAAGCTTACGGCGGTTTTCCTTGTGTGCCTCAAGGCTTTTTTTGGCTTCCTCCGTATCCGCGGAATCTTTCACTGCAATCACTGCAATCTCGTCTGCTTTTCCGCCTTCTTTGGCATAACTAACAAAAAAGCTGTCAACCTTTTTATAATCCAGGTCCGAAATATTGGTAAACAGGTCCTCTGCATCATCCTCTGCGCTGCTTGCATACAGCATCTCCGGAAAACTGCTGTCCGCCGCTTCCATTGCCTGGCGCAGGTCGTACATGCTTACAGTTGTTTTGTTTTCCTGGCATCCGCACAGAAAACATGCAAACACGGTACATAATACCAGTAATTTTTTCTTCATATTTTCCTCCCTGGATTAATTAAGGACAACTTCTCCTCCGTCCTTAGTAGTCGTAACTGCTTCTTCTGTCATTCCCATATTGTCAGGCGTTCCTTCCGCCGGCTTCAGACCCTTAAACGCTTTTTCCACGGCTTTGCGGAGCTTTTCCATTTCCTCTTCTGACAGGTCACTATTTCCAGGACCTTCATTATAGCCTGCCATGTTCACATTGAACAGGTATGCATCATCCTCCGGATCCTGCACCCAGTTGTAACTGCCAAGGCAGTACGGCATATCCTTGTAGTTGCCATTCATCAGCTGCTCATCAATTAAACTGGTAACCGCTGACGCCACTGTCGCGTCTTTTTCTTCTATCTTTTCCTGAAATGCAATCATAACGCTTCCCAGCTTTTTATCCATTGCCTTGCGAAGCGCCTTTGGAATATCATAAACACTGTCAACCGTAACCTTGTTCTGGTATGCCATGTTATATTTCAGGGAAGTCGCTGTCGGAAAATAATCGTGGTCCCAGGTCTGCTCCTGGCCCCACATCGCATCTGTCATATTAAAATGCGCATAGTTTCCTGTTCCTGCGTCAGAATAAATATCAGTAATGTACCAGTCGCCGTCCATCTTTACAATATCCCAGGAATGGTAACGTTCGTTATTATGCGCCACCCTGCATTCCATGCCCAGCATCTGCATAAACATACGGAATGTGGTTGCATAGCCGACGCAAACTGCATTGTGGTATTTTAATACCCCGTAAGGATTGTCGCAGTCTTCCTGGGTGGCAGGAATAACTGTAAGAGCCCCGCGGTCCTGCTGCAGGGAACTTGTCATCCAGTCATAAACCGCTTTTTCTTTTTCATACTCTGACATGTCATCCTTGATTTTCATTTCTTTCAGTGCTTTTTCCGCCATGTCAAGCGTTTCTTTTTCCTTATCCGTCAGTTCGGTTTTATCCCCGGATTTATAAGCGTCGGAAATCTTCGTGGTAGGCTTAATTTCGTAATTTTCCGCAATCTTAACATAATCCTCGGTTGTCTTTGGATTCTTTTCCTCTTCCAGTTTGTTTATGTATGTTTTTAAGGTAAACAGGTTAAACGCCGATACTGTTGTACTGCCAGCAACACCGAGCACCAGAATTACGGCAACCACGCCTTTCCATGCACCGCTCTTTTTTCTTTTCTCTTTTTTTCTTTTTCTTCTTCCCTTGTTCTGCTGTGTCTCTCCGGTAAATAATTCCCTTGTTTCTGTCTCATTTGTTCCCATGGTTTTTTCCTTCTTTCTTTGATACATCTGTTACAGACCACATGTTTCATCCATGGTTAATTATAACAGTAATAGCAGAAAAAATGTCAGAATTAAAAAAACCTTAAAAATTTTTAAAGGAAACTTCATGATACAAAAATGATGGAATTTATAATCGGTCCTCTTCAATATGCTCGCGTCCCTGGTCGATAATGGTACGCACATGGCTGTCCGCAAGGGAATAAAAAATGGATTTTCCCTCCCTGCGGCTTTTTACCAGTTTGTTCTGTTTGAGGATGCGCAGCTGGTGAGAAATGGCGGACTGCGTCATATGCAGCGCCTCCGCCAGGTCGCATACGCAAACCTCGGCTTCAAACAGCACATAAAGGATTCTGATTCTTGTGGAATCACCGAATACCTTAAACAGCTCTGCCAGGTCATACAGTTTCGTTTCCTCCGGCATGGTTTTATTTACAAGCTCCAGCAAATCCTCATGTACCTGCGTTTCCCCGCAGCATTCCACTTCCCGGTTATTCATTTCCTGTCTCCTTTTTCACCATCAGTCTACAGTTTCTTTACAAATAACGCACGGACGGCATTCAGTACGGCTATTACCATCACACCCACGTCTGCAAAAATTGCCACCCACATATTGGCGATTCCAAGCGCTCCCAGAAGAAGGCACACAAGTTTTATGCCAAGTGCAAAATAAATATTTTCATACACAATACGGATACATTTTTTTGCAATACGGACTGCTTTTGCAATTTTAAGCGGGTCATCATCCATCAGAACGATATCAGCCGCTTCAATTGCGGCATCCGAACCAAGCGCTCCCATGGCAATCCCGATATCCGCACGGGAAAGTACCGGCGCGTCATTGATCCCGTCCCCGACAAAGGCAAGCGTTTCTTTTGACTGCTTTTGAATTAGCATTTCCTCCACTGCTGCAACCTTGTCAGCCGGAAGAAGCTGGCTTTTTACCTCTGTGATTCCAACAGACGCCGCCACATGTTCCGCCACCTGCTTATCATCGCCGGTCAGCATGACAAGCCGTCTGATTCCTGCCGCCTTAAGCGCCTGCACCGCCTCTTTTGCATGCGGCTTTACCACATCGGCAATCAGGATATGGCCTGCATATTCATTGTCAACTGCTACATGCACAATAGTTCCCGTACCGGTACATGCATGGCAGGCAGTCCCCAGCTGTTCCATCAGCCTGTCGTTTCCGGCTGCCACCTGGTGTCCGTCCACCACTGCTGTCACACCGTGTCCACTGATTTCCTTTACATCCGTTACACGGCTGATATCCGTTTTTCCTCCGTAGGCATTCCGCAGGCTGGTACTAATCGGATGCGTGCTGTGGCACTCCGCCAGTGCGGCAAATTCCAGCAGCCGCCTCTCCTCTTCGGTATAACCTCCGTCCGTCCTCTGACAGTTTTCCCTGTGGATTCCGCAAACCTCAAACACACCCTGGGTAATGGTTCCCGTTTTGTCAAATACAACTGTCTTTGTCTTTGCAAGCGCTTCCAGGTAATTCGAGCCTTTCACCAGTACTCCCGCCGCGCCTGCCCCGCCGATTCCGGCAAAGAAGCCGAGCGGAATACTGATTACCAGCGCGCACGGACAGCTGATAACAAGAAATGTCAGCGCACGGTAAATCCATGTGCCCCATTCTGCCGCAGCCCCCATAAAAAGCAGTCTCACCAGGGGCGGTACAACCGCAAGCGCAAGCGCGCTGTAGCAGACTGCCGGTGTATAATAATGGGCAAACCTGGAAATAAAATTCTCGGAACGGGATTTTTTGGAGCTTGCATTTTCCACAAGGTCCAGTATTTTTGACACGGTGGACTCCCCAAATTCCCGGCTGGTTTTTATCTTTAGAACGCCAGACAAATTAATGCATCCGCTGATGATTTCACCGCCTTCTGCAATATCCCTCGGAACGCTTTCCCCGGTCAGCGCACTGGTATTTAATGTGGAGCTTCCTTCCACAACCACGCCGTCAATCGGTACCTTTTCTCCCGGATTTACCACAATAACCGTCCCCGGCTCCACCTCGTCCGGGTCCACTTTTTCAAGCTGTCCGTCTTTTTCTATATTGGCATAATCCGGGCGGATATCCATCAGTTCACTGATATTGCGGCGGCTCTTTCCGACCGCATAGCTCTGGAACAGTTCCCCGGTCTGGTAAAACAGCATGACGGCAACGCCTTCTTTATAATCCGAAAGCGCCATCGCCCCGATGGTCGCCACCGCCATCAGAAAGTTTTCGTCGAATACCTGCCTGTTTATGATTCCCTTTCCCGCCTTTTTTAAAATATCATAACCGATTACAAGGTACGGAATGCAAAACAGCGCAAGCTCCAGCCATGGATTCAGTTTTACCTGCTCTGTGAAAACTGACAGGCCAACGACAAGAACCGCTGATATGATGATTCTTACAAGAACTTTTTTCTGCTTTTTATTCATCATTTGCACCATGTCGCAGGCGTGGTGCTATTTGTGTCGCTGCTCTTTTGCGGCACAAATAAAGATTGAAAAATCGCCTGCAGCCTTATCCTTTCTTTTATATTAATATTTTTCAATCTTATCCCCGCTTCTATAAAAAGATCTCGCAGTCGTCCTCCACTTTTTTACAGTTTTTTAAAACCTCCTGCATCACTGCCTTCACCTCTGCATTGTCTTCAAATTCCACGTTCATTTTCAGCGTCATGAAATTTACCGTGGCATCCTTTACCCCTGCGGTTGCCTTTGCAGCTTCTTCCATCTTATTTGCGCAGTTCGCGCAGTCCACTTCAATTTTGTACGTTTTTTTCATATTTTGTACCATCCTTTCCTGTGCCATGTGTTATTCTTTGCATTTTCTCTGTCATTTATTCTTTCATATGAACAATTATTCATATGTTTGACTGTATTATACCACATGAGGCAGAAAAGTCAAGGCAGAATTTAGTGCTTATTGGATATAACCCGTATTTCCTGCCTTTTCTTTTTAAATGTAACGTCCCTGTACTCCGAATGCAGCGTCTCCCGCACACCGTTTATAATAATGACGCACCCGGTATTGGCGAGCCCGCTAATCACAATTTTTCCATCCACGGAACGCCGGTTAATATCAATCATCTGCTCCCGTTTCATGGAAATCTCCTTCAGTTTTAACTGGTAATTGACCTTTCTGCGCATCTGCTCTGCCTGCTGCTGCTTCAGTTCCGGGGTGGCAGGCTGGTTCTGCAGCTGGTATGCAAGCCGGTCCAGCGCATACACGGCGTCTGACACATTGTTCTGGTATTCTTCTGTCAGGCGGTCGATTTCCTCCATCTTCTGCTTAAAATCCTTATCAAGACCGATAACCAGCTGCGTGGTTACTCCGGCGCGGTTTCCGGCGGAAGCCGCCAGAATCTGTTCCACTGCCGTAACCGAGCCGCCGATGATGGTACCGCGGTTTCCTGCAACCACAACATTCTGTCCCGATTCCACGTCACAGTTTAATAATGCTCCCGTATTAATTTCTTTTGCGGCATAAACCTGCGTCTGTTCCAGAAAACGCGCCATAACATTACCGCCTGCATGGATGACGCCTTTTCCCGAACCCTGCATTCCGTTTTTTAAAATAACATCCTTTCCCGCGTAAAGGCCCGCTGTTTCCACATGTCCGTTTACAGTAATGTTTCCGGTAGTTTTTACGGTAACTCCGGCAAATACGTTCCCCTGTACCAGCACATCCCCGTGGAAATTCACATCCCCGGTAGCGGCATCCAGATCGCCGTCTACCACATAAAGCGGTGTAACTGTCAGGCATTTTCCTTCCACCGTGACATTTCCTTCCGTACCGGCAAAATATTTGCCGCCGGTTTCATCCGGTTCACAGTGCTTGCACTGCAGCGGCGGCTGGTCTTTTCCCTCATAGGCTTCAATCGTATTTCCCAGGATATCCTTTCCCATTACAGCAGGCGTAGCCGGATGATAAGTGACAAGAAGCTGCCCTTTTGTCACAAGCTCAATCTTTCCCAGCACATTATAATCCACCGAACCGTCCGGCAGAATAATCGGTCTTATGGCAGGCCGTGTATTAAAATGATATTCAAAAAAACCGTCGCGTCCGTTTCTTGCAGGAGTGCCGGATGCAACTGTTGTTTCCTCATAATTCTGGTTTCCCTGCGCAAGCTCTTCCAGCGTTTTTTTCCTGATACCGAAAATAATCCCGTTCTCCTTTAAAATTCCGTGAAGCTCCTCCTCAGAAAAACGGCGGTATAATGTAAGCTGCGCCTCCATGCGCGTTTCATTGATATGCAGAAGATAATCCGCCCCGTTGATAATAATCGGGTCACCCTGAATGATTCCTTCAATGGAATCATCTTCTGCTTCCGGTTCCTCCTCTGCGTCATACCCATTCTTAATCTTGGAAATATACTGCTCCTCCGGTGATAGGAACATAATTTTCTCCTGCTTATTTTCCTCCGGAGATGACTGTTTGATCTCCTTCGTCTCAGCTTCCCGCATATGACCGGTTTCTTTTTTCTTCTTTTTTTTACCTGCCTGATTAAAAAACATAGTCTTCATCTCCAAAAAATTCTTTTCATATCAAGCTTATCACGATAACTTTTTTATTTCAAGACTCTTTTCTTTCCTATTCAGGGAGAATATCAGCCAGATAACAGAAATTCCAAAATAAAAACAGTCCCGCCGCAGACAATTGCTGTCCATGGCAGGGACTGTAGTGATTTTTAGTTTCAGTTATGACATACCATTTACGGTCTTGTATTTGTAGAGCATCTCTGCATGGTTCTGCTCTTCAATCTGAATATCTGCAAGCAGCTTGCGTACTCCGCTGTCACAGAAGTTGAATACCTTTGTGTTGTATTCGCCGGAAACCATTTTTTCTGTCCCAATACAGTCCGTGGCAAGGAAACAGTCATTCTTCTTGTCCTCGGAATTTGTCATGCTGTCATAGGTTGCCTTTGGCTGGTACTGCGCGCCGTCCCTGTCATTGCAGTTGCAGGACGGAACCTTTCCGGTCAGCACCTGTCCAAGGGAATTGTAATGTTTTTCTTCTTCCCGCTCAAGTTCACCGAATAAATCACGGAGTACCGGGTCTTTTGCTTCCTGTCCGTATCTTTTATACTTTTCGATACAGGACTGCTCCTGTGTACGAAGATCCTCAATCGTAGTCTGTTCTTTTTCTGTTAATACCATATTGCACCTCTTTCTTTAAATTTTGGTAATGCTTCAAAAGTATTATGTCTGAAAGGATGCTAAAATATGTAAAATTTATTTTTTTATTGTTCGGCTGCCGCCCTCCCTGATAATTGCAAGCATTCTGTCATACTGCACATACATTTTCTGCGTCTCATTTTCCAGCAGATAATAATGCATTATATACGGAACGAGAAGCGACAGAAACAAAAGGGTAAGAAGCAGCATCCACAGGGAAGTCATAAACATTGTCACAAAAATTGTGGCAACCGTAAGGACTGCAAAAATAACAGTAACGATTAAATGCACCAGTCTTTCATGCTGGAAAAAAGAAATCTGCACCAGATGCTCGTTTAATATATCCTCCCAGTCCGTCCCCGGCTCGTTTTTTTCCAGCAGGCTGTCTGTTTTCATGCGGTAATCCAGAATTCTTTTTTTCATAATTGATTCCCCCGGTCTTTCCCTCTTTGCAGATTACTTTACTTTTTTATGTACAGACCCGGAATAATTTCCCCGGAAGGTCTTTTTGTTTTCCCTCCAGTACGGTCTGATTTTGTAATAATAGGTCTTTCCCTTTTTAAGTTTTTTGCTTGTCCATGAAGTGGCTGCGTCGCCTTTTACATTTTCTACTTTGGTGTATTTACCGTTTTTCTTTGTGCTGCGGTAAATGGTATATCCGCTGACGCCATACTGCTTTGTCCAGGAAAGGCTGATTTTGTGGTCTTTGGTCGTTTTTGCCTTTACGCCGGAAACAGCGCTCATGCATGGTCTTGCGATAATTACCTTTGACAGGGTTCCGTACAGTGTTTTTTCACGTTCAACGGTAAGGGTACGGTTATTTCCCTGGTAAATGTCCACATGGTAGATTCCGTTGGAACGGCCGTTTTTTGCCCCGCACCAGAAAATCAGATCGCCCGGCAGCAGCTTTGACATATCCGCCTTACCCTCGTAAATCCGGTAGCCTTTCTGCTTGCACCAGTCGGACAGTCCCGCTGCGGTAAATGCGATATAACGGTTTCCGATTACTTTTCCGGCTTTTTTATATCCGCGCCATACAAAAGAACTACAGTCGGCATAGTTTTTCTGCATACGTCTCGGCTGGCTGTAGGAAAGCTTTCCATACCAGCTGTAACAGTTTCTGAGCGCCTTTACCGCTGTTTTTGACGCCACCCCCACCTGATATGTAATAATTTCCCCGCCGCAGGCGGCGCTGATTGTGGTATAGCCTGCGCGTTTTGCCTTCACTTTTCCTTTGGAGGAAACCGTAGCAACACTTTTATCGCTGCTCTTCCATTTTACACTGCCGTCCAGTCCGGTCGCTTTTGTTTTAAGAGTAACGGTCTCCTTCGGATAAAGGGCAATCATGCTTTCGTTTTCCACCCATGTTTTGCTCTTGTTATCCGCAACGGTTTTTTTATCCCGTTTAAAATAATACTTAAAGACTTTGAGCCTGCAGGTCAGTACCTTTTTGTCCACAGTTATTTCGACGGTGTAGCTTCCGGTTGATTTCGGGTAAACCACAATGGAATCATAGCCAAGCTGTGCAACTACCTTCTTGGTTCTGTTTCCGTCTGCATTTAAAATCCGGACATAAACCTCGCAGTCCTTTTCCAGGCCGTTAATATAGATTTCATTATTGTCACAGACATAAAAATCCTTCAGGTCTTCCCATTCGCTTTTATATCCCCTGGCAAGGTTCATGGAAATGGAAGTCTGCTGCAGAGACACCTCATGCTCCGGATGCGGTTCCACAGGATTTTCCGGTCCCGGCTCTTCTGTCCCGGGCTCTGTCGGTTCCGGCGCCGGTGTATCCGGTATTTCGGTTCCCGGTTCGTCTGAAATCGGAATCTCTGCGGAATCTGCAGAACCAGGCGTTTCACTTTCCCCGTAAAGACCTTCCACCCAGGCCTCTTCGGGGTCTCCCTGCAGATTGTTTTTCACAGTCAGCGCTTCCACCGGGGTCAGCGCAAATGTAAAGCTTATAACCGCTGCCAGCGCCCCGGACAATAATTTTTTCTTAAACATTTTTATCCTCCTCACTTGTATTTCCTTCGTTAAACAGATAGTATCTATGATATCATAGTTTAGCGCTTGTTTCCACAAAAAATTTCTGGAAAAAACAGAATATCATTCAGGCGCTGTATCCATATGTAAGCTCCACCGCCTCCTCCCCCGTCAGCGGATACACCCGTTTTCCGTTCGCATCCAGAAGTTCCATCCCAAGTTTCTGCATCACGCGTTCCGAAGCTGTATTTCTCGCATCGCACTGCGCGATAATTTTTGTCATGCCAAGAGTCTTCACGGCATATTCCAGCAGCGCGCGGGCAGCTTCCGCGGCATACCCCTGCCCCTGGTACGGCTTTGCAAGCATCCACGCCAGCTCCCCGGTTTTCCGCTCTTCATCCAGCACATAAATGGATACGCTTCCGATATGCTTATTTCCAAGCATTACGGCAAACTCGTACCCTTCCGGTTTTTCCCGCTGCCAGTCAGCAGTCACATTTTTAAGAAACTCCTCAGTTTCTTTTTTTCTTTTCGGATAAAACATCATGTATCTTGTCACCTCTGCATCACAGCTGTACGGATATGCGGTTTCCAGATCTGAAATGTGTAGCGGGCGCAGAAGCAGCCTTTCCGTATAAATATAATTTTTATTTTCCAAATTTATTTCCTCCATAATTTTTTCATATCCTCCGGTACCGGCGCATGAAACTCCATGTATTCCCCGGTCATGGGATGGGGAAAAGACAACCGGTGTGCATGCAGCGCCTGCCGTCCGATGGGAAGCTTTGCCGCATGTTTCTTTTCGCAGCCGTCCGTGCGGTCCGTCTGGTTTGCCGCGTATAAAGGATGGTAAAGAAAATCCCCTAAAAGCGGATGTCCCAGATACTGCATATGCACCCGTATCTGGTGCGTCCGTCCGGTTTCCAGCCATAAAGCAACAAGGCTCATATGTTCCTTCTGTTCCTTTACCCGGTAATGCGTAATGGCGCGTTCCCCTTTTTCAAAATCCACAACACGCATGAGGCGGCGGTCCTCTTTCCTGGCAATCGGCGCAGAAACAGTCCCTTCCAGCGGATTCAATTTTCCGTCGGCAATCGCAAGATATTCCCGCATCATGCCGCGTTTTGTATCCTGATCCGATTTCTGCGCCACCATACGGCTTAAGACTGCTGCACTGACCATATGCTTTGCCACAACGGTCAGTCCTGATGTGTCCCTGTCCAGACGGTTGATGCAGCGGAATACGAACGGCTGTCCTTTTTCCTTAAAATAAAAGGCAAGCGCATTTCCAAGCGAATTGTCAAAATTATTCCGCGACGGATGGACCGGCATCCCCGCCGCCTTATTCACCACCAGAATGTCTTCATCCTCATAGACAATATCAATGGGAAACCTGACCGGAACCACCTGCTTTGAGGAATCCCGTTCCCTGATACAGACAAGAAGCTCCTCCCCTGCGGAAAGTCTGTAATTCTGGCGTACACAGTTGCCCTGCACATAAATACTCTCTGCATCCTTTTTCAGGTTTACAAGATTCTGTTCGGAGAATCCGCGTGACTTTAAAAATGTGCTTATTTTCTGTCCTCCATGGGTGCTGTCTATATGGTAAGTGATTCTGCGCTCCAGGGTGTTTCCCTCCTTTTATTGTATTAGCGCGCAGGAAAAATATGAAAGAAATTGACATTTCCTGCAAACTGATTTATGATAGCTGTAATATCTGCCACCGGGTAGAGAATGCGAAAGCATTTGTTACACATCAGCAGGTCCTGGACATTCCAGTGAAGATGTGTATACAAATGCTTATTTTTATTTCAGGAGGAATATTTCATGCCAAAAAAATTCAAATCCCTGCTCCGGTATTTTACCGGGACAGAAAAAACATTATGGTGCGTCTCTGTGTTTCTCATTCTCGTAACTTTTTTTGCGTTTGACAGGGGAAACATCCTGACGCTTGCCGCTTCCTTAATCGGCGTTACCTCACTGATTTTTGACGCAAAAGGCAATCCGTTCGGACTGGTTCTTATGATTATTTTCAGCCTGCTGTACGGAATGATTTCCTATACCTTTTCCTATTACGGGGAAATGGCAACCTATCTGGGAATGACTGCCCCGATGTCTGCTTTTGCACTGGTTTCATGGCTGAAAAACCCGCACAACGGCAACCATTCTGAGGTAAAAATCGCCTCCCTTAAGGAAAAGGATATTCCAGTTATGTTATTTCTGACCGCTGCCGTTACTTTTGTTTTTTATTTTATACTAAAGGCGTTCCATACCGCAAATTTAATTCCGAGTACCGTTTCCGTAACCACAAGCTTTCTTGCCGTTTACCTGACCTGTAAAAGGAGCACGTATTTTGCCCTCGCCTATGCGGCAAATGATATTGTTCTGATTATCCTCTGGGTGCTTGCGGCGTTTTCGGACCGTTCCTATATTCCGGTCGCCACATGCTTTGCCCTGTTTTTTATAAACGATTCCTATACGTTTATCAACTGGACCCGCATGTACAGACGCCAGAAAGCACCCGTTCATTAACCCGGAAATTATCTGCGTTTTTTCCTCCTGCCTTTCGCAGCGCCGGCATATTTACGCACTGCAAAAGCCAGAACCACTGCAAGCGCTGCCGCCCCCGCAATGATATAAATATATATTTTTGACGCGCGCGCATCCACAACTGCAAACACACACTCTGTCCCGCTCATTTTTACCTGCTGGTAAGCGCCCCTGGATTTGGATTTTAACAGCTTCCAGCCCCCGTCCGCATACTGGTACACGGCGGCATGGTCCCCATAGGAATTTATCAGACGCAGGGAGGATTCATCGGTATCTCCAAGCCGTGTTCCTGTCAGCTTCACTTCATACACCTGTGCGCTTCCGCTTACCGGAAGCTCCTTAAAACTTTCCTCCGGCAGCAGCTGCGCGTTCAGCTTTGCCTTTCCTGTAAATCTGCCTTCCACAAACGCACACGGGCGTTTTGCCGATTTCGGTTCTACCGTCTCGCTGTCTTTCGTTTCCTCCTCCGGTTTCTGTACGGCAGTTTCAGCGGTTTCCTCACTTCCCAGTACGGTAACGTCGTCCACATATTCCGCTTCCAGTACCCGGTTGCTGGTCATGATTTCCCCGGAAACATCCGGCCAGACGCCGTTTCGTCCGTCTTTGTCCGGAATCTCCGGCATATGTAATGCCCCAAGCTCTGCCCCGTATTCCACTTCCTCCTGCGCGACACATTCGCCGTCAATCACATAGGATACCTGCAGGTGGCTGTAATCCTTTGGAAGCCCCTCCGTGGTAAGAAGTTTTTTGTATGACACCGGCTCTGCAACCCCCACATAACTGATGCCGTCAATTCCATAAACTTCATCCCCGACATAGTAATTATCCTTTGCATAGTCTGACTGTTTCCGGGAACCGTCCGCACTGCGTTCCCCCACCTGTCCGGCGATGGCGCCGATTCTGCTGCCCCCGCCGTATGTATCCGCCATGGCATAGCAGTTGTAAATGCCTTCCCCGTATCCGGTAATGCCGCCGATATAGGAACCTCCTTCCACCATGCAGAGTGCAAAGCTCTTCCTGATAATTCCGGAGGAATCTCCGCAGATACCGCCGGCATAATCGCCTTCCGTGCTCCTTACTTCGCCGTAACCCTCGCATGAAGTCACCACGCCAAGCTTCATGTAGCCGACAACGCCGCCTGCCCCGTCTTTTTTTGCCTTTACATATCCGTAGTTTTTGGAAGACTGTAAAATGCATCTGGTCTGGTACACTGCGCCGACGGACAGCCCTGCCGTTCCTGCCGCACTGTCCTCCGGGTCCTCCTCGTCAACCGCCATGGAACCTGCCACGCCGCCGACATTAATGTCCCCTTCGACCACACCGAAGTTTTTACAGCTTTTTACCTTTCCGGTTTTCGTTCCCTGGATGTCCTCTTCCGACACATCCTTGTAATAATCCGATGTGTCAGGATTCTGCATCTGGTCAATCCGGTCCACAAATAACAGAAGCACCGTGTTTAGCTGGTTATTAATGGCACGGAAATCCTTTGTAACGGTTTTTGCGGCTGCATTCATATCCTGTTCGAGCCGCTCCATCCGGTCTGAAATATCCAAAAGATTTTCATAAAGGGTGTCAACGTTTTTATCAAACTCATCCCCAAGCTGTGTAAACTGAATGCTGCTCTGCATGGCAAGATAATCCGTAACCGAGGTCACGGCGGACGCCGCAGCATCCAGGCAGTTGATCATATCCTGCATATGGCCGTTTAATATTTTTACGTCTTTATTCAGCGCTTCCAGCGTACTTACCATGTACTCATTCGTAATATCTGCAACAACACTGATACCTGCCGCCATACGCGCCGCCGCGCTGCCTGCCTTTGAAAGCTGTCTGGCAAACTCCACAATATCCTTTGCAAGGGTATCCTTATCATTTTTACTGATGCTGTCCCAGTCTTTCGGGTTTCCTGATGAATCCAGGAGAATGCCGCTCATTTCATCCACCAGCCGTCCGCATGTATTCATCGCATCCTGCATCTGCGACGAACTGCTTTCCATTGCCTCTATGGCAGATTTTAAGGCGTCATACTGGTTCTGTGCGCCGAATGTCACAGTTGCCGTAACCAGGCCAAAAGCGCCGGAAATATCCACCATGTATTCATACGCATTGGATTTCTGCTTTGCCACGGCAAAGGTTTTTCCTGCTGTATCACGCACTGCCGGCTCTCCGGAAAGGGAATAGCCTGCCGACGGATGAACCGTAAACGTCACTTTGTTTCCATCCATGGTATAGTCCGCGCTTCCGCCCACATTTGATACAACTGCAAACGGCGCAGGACGAAATACTGCTGCAACTGCCACTTCTTCATCCGGCATTAAAAATTCATAAGTATCCTGTTTCTGCGAAGTTTCATAAATCACCCTTCCGCTCTGCTTCCCGATAACGGAAACCTGATCCAGCTGGTATTCTTTTGCTGCAACAGGAATGATACGCACGCTGGTATTTTTCCCCGCGCCTGCTGTATCCGCCGTCACAAATCCCCCGGTTGCGGAAAGGGAGGTAATCTTATGCCTCGGTTCGCCGGATTCAAAACTCACGTAAACAAGAAGCGGTTTTTTGGTCTGGTATCCCGGAATCTGGTTTTCCAGATTCAGTGTACAGGTATAATTTTCCCCGGAAACATGGTTCATCTGTGAACGCGGTACCGAAAGCAGGGCTTCCTTTGTCATATCCCCGTCTGCATACACGCGCAGGCACTCCCCCTGCTCCGGCAGCCTGTGCTCAGAATCAGGCGTAATCGTAATGGTATAACGGTTTTTGCCGGAACCCGGCACCGCCACTGCAAGAACCTCCCCGCCTGCGGATGATTCGCAGTAAACATCATGATCCTTTTTTTCTGCGTCGTCAAACATGTAGGATGCTGTTACCACCACATCCTCTGACGGCATGGAAAATGTATAGCTGTCATTTTCGCCCTTTTTACACTCTTCGTTATTTACCAGAAGCTGATTCAGATGGTAACCGTTTCGCGGAACAGCCGATACCGTAACAATATCCCCTTCCTTTGCCGCGGTCTTGTCCGCATAAACGCTTCCCCCGGCGGATGCGCAGGTTTTTATGGAATGCTCCCCGTTCTGCACTTCCGGCGGCTGCAGCGAAACAGCAGCCGTGTTTTTAAATGTTCCCCGGACAACCACCACATTTTTATCCGGCCGCGGATAGTCGGCTTTATTTAACGTAATACTGCCGCCTGAGAGCTGTCCCTGCGGTACGCTTTTATTTCCGACTGTCAGTGTATCCAGTATATAGCCGTCATCCGTTTCCACACGTATGGTAAGCTGCGTATTTGTTTCTGCCAGGCTGATTTTTCCGCCCGCATTTGAGCCTGCCATATATTTTCCAGCATAGGAAAAGGATGCGGAAACAATCACATTATTTTCCGGCATGGTAAATGTATATGTCCCGTCCGGTTTACGTGTAACAAGTATGGAAGTCCCGCTGGCATCATATGCGGTAACGGCATCCACTTGATAACCGTCCTCTGCCTTTGGCGTAAGCGTCACTGTAACCCCTTTTGCCGGGGAACTGTTATTTGCACTGACAGTTCCCCCGACGGAGGATACAACGGTCAGGCGGTCATAGCTTGTTCCGGTATAAGGGGTGTCCTTCATCTGGTCAATCACCGAAAGGTCCTCATTGATTTTCGCCAGGTCCTTATTTACCACGGACATATAGTCAATCGCGCCGGAAACATTTTTCTGGATTTCCGGAAGCGCGTCCACGATGTATTCCACACGGGCGGCAATTTCATTGACCGCGTCAATATTGTCATCCACAAAATCCGTCACCTGGCCCGCAAGCGTATGGGTCGTGCCAAGCGCAGTATCCGCAGACTCCTTCAGCGCGCGGTAATCCGCGCTGATGGTATCGCCTGATGCGTCAACATCATCAAGCAGCCTTTCAATTAAATCATGCAGCTTTTTTATCTCTTCCTCAATCCGGTCCGCTTCATTCATTTCAATATACGGCTCCATCTGTCCGGCCACACCGCCCACGTCCTTACGGCCGTATACTTCCCCTGTATTTTCGCAAAGCGTTAAAAGCCCTGCCTGGCGTCCGGCAATACCGCCGATATTATAGCCGGTATGCTCGTAACCGATGACTGCGGCATTTTTACAGAAACTGATAACTCCGTCCGAATAGCCCGCAATTCCGCCCGTATCCACACCGCTCTGGATGCTTGCGCTTTCCTCTTCATTCCGGAGCGTTTTCAGCCAGTCCAGTCCGCTTTCGTCTTCCTGGCTCACCCACTCCTTGCTGTTATTAACACCTGCGCGGTTTGTGCAGCGCGTCACAAGTCCGTGGTTTTTTCCGACAATGCCGCCCGTGTCATACAGTCCGGTAATAACGCCCCTGGAAACACAGCTTCTGATGGTAGCGGACGCCGTATTGCTTCCTGCTATCCCCCCGGTTTCCGACCTTCCGTCCACGGTTCCGTAAAAGGTACAGTTTTCAATCAGGCCGGAGTTTTCCCCGCAGATTCCGCCCACGCACTGCTGGTCGCTGTCACTGGAAACAGCAGCTTCCAGCGTCAGGTTTTTCACCGTGCCGTCCTTTGTAAGAAAGCGGAAAAATCCCGCCACGTATCTTCCGTTTTCATACTGCAGCCCTTTTACGGTATGTCCCTTTCCGTCAAAGGTTCCTGCAAAAACCGGAATTGTTTCAAACTCCGTATCAGTCAGGTCCACATCTGCGGTAAGTATTACCGTCTTTCCTTTGGACCATTTGTCCACATGGCAGTTCTTTGCAAGCTCGATAAAATCCTCCGCCGTGGAAATCCGAATATTTTTCGCTGCAGCAGACACAGTATTTACCGGAATACCAGAAAAAAATAATAAAACCGCAAGTACTGCTGACACACAGCTTCTTATCACTTTATTTTTCATTTCCTGCCTCCTCGTCCACAACAATTTCTTCCTCTTCCTGCCGTCTGTCTTCCTCGGCGGCATGCTCAATCATTTTCTGTGCCTTTTTCGCATCCATGCTTCCGGTCAGCATCACCGCGTTGACGTCTCCTCTTACCACGCCGTGAAATTCACCCATCACAATGCCGTTAATCTGTCCGTTAATGCGTCCGTCCACACGCACCAGACCATTTTCCCGCTGTAGCTGAATCGGACTTGTCATGGTAAAGGATGTTTTTTCAATAATCCTCTCACCTAAAAGCAGAATCTGCGGCAGGATAAACATAACAATAATAATGGAAATAATCGTTCCCCTGCCAAGGCACTGCCCGATTCCGCAGATGGCGCCGTCCGAGGACATCTGCCCGATTAAAATACCCGCAAGCGCCATCATGGAACCGGAAGTAATAATGGTCGGAAATGCAAAATTCATCGTTTCAATAATTGCCTGCCGTTTCGGCATTTCATTTTTCAGCTCCATAAATCTTCCGGAAATCACGATTGCATAATCAATGTTTGCACCCATCTGGATGGAACTGACAATCAGGTAACTCATAAAAAACAAGTTGCTTTGTGCCATTGCCGGGAAAGCAAAATTAATCCAGATGGCTCCCTGGATTACCATAATTAAAAGCACCGGCATTCCTGCGGATTTAAAGGTAAATAACAATACGGCAAGCACCGCAAGAATGGATACCACATTTACCACCTTGTTATCCACCTGGAAGGTATGGAACAAGTCATACTGGCTCGTAGTTTCACCCGCCACCAGAATCTTGTCAGGATGATAGTATTCCCCTGCAATCTCATGCATTTTGTCAATAAATGCAAAGGTTTCATCCCCCTCTTCCGGAAGGTTCAAAAACACCAGCATACGGCTGTATTTTTCCCCCTGGAGCTGGTCTGTGGCAAGCTTCATTTTATCATGTGCTTCCGTCAGGGTATCCATCATGTCGTCATCCAGCGTCACATAGCCTTCCTCCACCTCGTCATAGACGAAGTTGAGCATGTCAATTAACGGAACGCTGTAATTGGAAAAGCCGTTAATAATCTTTGCATAGTTTTCATCATTGACCGCATATGCCGTATACAAAAGCTCCGCCACCTCATAATCCAGTTCCAGCAGTTCGGAAAACTCCCTTGCATTGAGCTTATCCGTCAGCATATAGCCGTCCATTGCCTCTGTATTTGCCAGTCCCTGGGTGGAAGCCACTTCCGGGCATGCCTCCAGCTTTTTCATCAGCTTTGCCTCTTTGGCATAATTTCCCTGCGGCACCACAAGCGCAACCATATTGCTTTCCCCAAAGCTCTCGGCAATCATCTGGTCTGCAATCTGCGACTCATTCTGCACCGGCGTTTTTAACTGGCTGTACCCGTAAACGAACGGACACCCGGTCTGCATCACATAGGCAGCAATAATCACGACCAGAAACAGCGGCGGAATGATATGCCTGGTCCGGTACGCAAATTTACCCACAAACGGAATCTTTGGAACAAAGCTTTTATGTACTGTCTTATCCATCAAAGGTCCAAAGAGCATCAGAAGTCCCGGCATCAGTAAAAATACCGCCATCAGACTTAAAACGATTGCCTTAATCAGACAAACTGCCATATCCCGCCCGATGCCAAACTGCATAAACATCATGGCAATCAGACCGCCGACCGTGGTAAGCGAACTGGAACAGATTTCCGGAATTGCCTTGCTGAGTGCCAGGATATCCGCCTCCCTGATATCGTATTTTTCATGCTCTTCTTTAAAACGGTTACAGAAAATAACCGCATAGTCAATCGACAGCGCAAGCTGCAGCACAACGGTTACAGAGTTTGACACAAAGGAAATCGTTCCAAGCAGGTAATTGGTTCCTTTGGTAATTAACGCCGCGGCAACAAACGTAAGCAGCAGCACCGGTACCTCCGCATAAGTCTGGGAAGTCAGGATTAACACCGTCACCACAATAATTGCGACCAGGATACTGACAACCTGCATCTCGCTTTCAATCTGCTCTGCCTGCTGGTTTCCCAGGTCCGTGGATACATATAAATCATATTCTTTCAGCCGCTGCCTGATTTCATCCAGCGCTGTCAGACAGCGTTCATCTTCCTGCGGATATGCAAATGTAATTTCGTATAATGCAGAGAAATTATTGTAATGTTCCTTCTGGTTGTCAAACACCAGCATGGAAACATCCTTTCTCGCCTCGATTTCATCCGCGATTTCACGGGCGTCCTCATAATTAATATTGGAAACCATGACCGACGCCGTACCGTAGGTGACAAATTCCTCCTCCATGCGGTCAAGTCCCCGTCTGGTTTCCGTCGTATCCGGCAGATACGCGGACAGTGCGTTTTCAACCTTTACCCAGTTCATTGCAAAGACTGAAAAGACGATCATCAGTGCAAACAGCAGGAAAAAAAGGTTCCGTTTATCCACGATAAATGTCGAAACCTTTACCATAAAACTGTTTTCTTCTTCGGTCTGCTTACTCACTTTTTCATACCTTCTTTCCGCAGATTGCTGCATGTCATATTCTATAATAAGACATTATACGCAGTGAAAACAAAAAATCAATGGTAAACTCACCAAATTTTAGACAGAAAAGAGAGTTCCGCAAGCGAAACTCTCATACTGTGTTTTTAATAATTCAGTTCAATATCACCGGTGGACGTATCAACCGTCAGGGACTTTCTTCCATCCTCTGCTGCATTCTGGTAAAAGCAGTCTTTATAATCCCTTCCATTGACCTCCACATCCCCAATGCCTGTATCCAGCTCAATCTTATAATCCGACAGGTTCTCGGCAGCATCCACCTGGACATCCCCAACGGATGCATCGATTTCCAGCCTGTCAAATACTGTATTCAGAAAGTCAATATCCCCGGTACTTGCGTCCACATCCGCATCCCCAAACTTACAGTCCGAAATATCCAGATCTCCCACGCTTGTGTCAATTTCCAGACTGGAAGCCGTGATTCCGGTAATGTCAATGTCCCCGACCGACATATCCAGATACACACCGGAAAGTTCCTCCGGTACGGTAATGGTCACGCTGCATGTTTTATTGCCCCAAAGTTTTTTGGGTTTCTGCGTGATTTCCAGACAGGAATTTTTCACCTCAAACTTCGGCACCAGTTTTTCGTGCGCAGAGTAGGAAATGGAGTATTCATCCCCGGACACAATGTCTATATCCATAATGGACACGTCCGCCGAAATGGAAGTAAATTCATCCAGCTGCGTACCTTTGCTGGAAAGACTGCCCGGCCGTTCTTTATCGCTTTCCGAAAAAACAAACGGTACAAAACTTTCCATAAAGGAAAATCCCCATTTAAAAATATGCCAGCAGCTCCCTGCTATGACGCAGCAGACTGTTATAATTACAAGTGTGATCAGATATGCATTTTTTTTCATAAATAAAATCCTCCTGTGAAAATCATCCAAGTTTCATCCCGTACTTTATATATCCCAGAAGCAGCAGGTGCAGCGGATAAAAGAGATAGAAAAACCATTTGTGGAACGGTTTTTTACTTCCCCCCTCCCCGTTGTATGCAAACTGCAGAAGGGGCGGCACAAGAAATATGCCGGTCTGGAAAAGGTTTGCTGCAACCAGCTCCCCTGATACCATCCCAAACAGTATCATCATCAGTAAAATAGAAACGATGTAAAATATCGTCCATTTCTTTTTCGGCTCATCATGGAACCGGAACAGCACTAACGCAAACATAATGTCAAAAATCGGCCAGTCCCCGTACATGGAAAGCAGACATAAGATGGCAATCACCACGCCCTTCATCCATCCGTCCCACGGCGCTTTGTCATAAACCCACAGCGCAAGCAGTGCAAGAAACAGTGTATAAATAACACCGAACGCCGGTATAATGGTAAGCACACAATCAAGCGGCGGAAAGTAAATATTCAGGGCACTGCTCCATAAAGATTCGCTTCCCTTCGTTAAAAACACAGGCCAGATTCCTGCCTCAAAGTAGACAAATGCCGGCCATGATACCAGTGCAAACATGCCGAGCCGCATGGCATATTTTTTCAGATTCCGTGTATGCATGTATCCTTCCACCAGGAAAAATGCCATTACCGGTCCGGTCAGCCGTCCGATAAAATGCATCGCCTGCCCCTGCACACTGTCCGTCGGTACAAACGCCCATGCCAGGTGGTCAATCAGCATGGCAATAATCACAAGGTATTTTAACTGGTTACGGTTGAGTGAAAAAACTCTGTTCTGCTGTTCCATTGCCTACCCCTGCTTTTTAAGTGTATTTTTAATTACGGAATGAATAATTCCCGCCAGCGGCCAGATAATCCAGGTTTTCCACCATGCAAATGTCAGAAAGCTCCAGATTAAATACAGGCAGGTAACGGTCGGCCAGTATACCGACATCACTGCTGCCACACTTTCGTTAATATACTGCGGCGCATTCTGCTGGTTCGGTACATAATTTCCGCCGATGGTATCCTTCTGGTTCAGACGCAGCATTGTATTATAGCTTTCCAGCTTCATGCTGCTCATAACGATTAAAAACACCCCGACAGCAACCACCAGAAACAAAAATGCACCGGAGCAGTAATCCCAGATTTCATTGTAATCCGAAAATTCATCCATAATCATCGGCGGTATGACGCTTAAGATACACAGTACGATTCCGATTGTCAGAAGCAGCGCATGTGTTCCCTTGTACTTTTCCATTTCCTGGTGAATATATTCCGTTGTGGCAAAATCCGTCACATAATGCTCCTGCCCGATATTCTTCCATTTACTGATCCGGACACCGGAATAAACAAGTATTCCGACTCCGACCGCAGCCAGTACAAACAGGCTGCAGCCGCCTGCCGCACCAAGGATACCATCCCTGTTAAAATATTCTGACAGCGCGCCGAAAAAGATTGGTCCGCAGACAGAAATAATACAGAAGAAAACTCCCAGCGCCGTATAAAATGCATTCTTTGCCTTGTCTGCCAGATACTCTTTGACAGTTTCCAGCGGAAACGGCTTTCCCTGCGGCGCCTTTGTTTCCTGCTGTAAGAACTGTGCGATTCCCAGGTCCTCCGCCAGCTCATTCAGATTGCCGAACTCTGCAATTACGGTACCCACAGCCTCGTTTTCAGATTTTCCGTTTTCCAGAAGTTCTGTGTATTTATCCTCCATCATCTGCCAGAGCTCGTTTTTTGCCCTGTAAATCTCCGGCGAGCTGGGAAGATTCATAAACATCGTTTCCAGATAATTCCTAATTGTTTCCATCCATTTTTTCCCCTTTCATAATAAATTTTCCAACGACCTCCTGCGTCAGATTCCATTCTGCACATTTTTCGCGGTAATATGCGCGTCCGCTGTCGGTAATCCGGTAATAGGTGCGCCTTTTGCCGGTAGCATTGTTCTGGTCCGGAAAAGATGCAATATATCCGTTCTTCTCCATGCGTGTAAACGCGGAATAAAGTGTCGTCTCCTTGATTACATATTTCTCCTTTGAAAGAAGCTTAATCTGTTTGGATATTTCATAACCATAGGACGGCTTTTCCCACAACAGGTAAAGAATCATGGTATCATTGTATCCCCGGATGACATCACTGCTGATACTCATTTGATGTACCCTCCTTCCTGGACTGCAGCCATACCTGAAAAAGGTACGGCATTACTCCGTCTGTCGTTAGTACGTCTGCCGTTGATACGTCAGTCGTACTATGTTTGACGTAGTAAATATAACATGGGAATCCCCGTTTGTCAACATCATATGTAAAATTTACAGTCCTATGATAGTAAACGGGGATTCCCGTGAAATGAATGAAGAATTTATATCAGTCCGTCCAGCGCCTTTAAAAGCGCATCAATGTTGATAGGTTTTGCAATGTGCCCGTTCATTCCGTTCTTTAATGCTTCCTGCTTATCCTCTTCAAATGCATTCGCTGTCATTGCAAGAATCGGAACGGATGCAAGCTTTTTATTTTCCAGGCTGCGGATGGCGCGTGCAGCCTCATGGCCGTTCATGACCGGCATCTGGATATCCATTAAAACGAGCTGGTAATATCCCGGTCTGGAACCGGAGAGCATATCCACGGCAATTTTTCCGTTGTCTGCAATCTCCGTGGAAAATCCGGACTCTTCCAGAATCGCCTGCGCAATTTCCTGGTTCAGGACATTGTCTTCCACCAGCAGAATCCGTCCCTTACGGGAGCCCTCCTGGCTGCGGGAAGCGCCTGCATCCTGCCCGTCCTCTTCATTTACAATGGAATACAGGCAGTCCCTGAGTTCTGACAAAAACAGCGGCTTGCTGCAGAACGCCGTAATTCCGGCTTCCTTTGCCTCCTCTTCAATATCCGCCCAGTCATATGCCGTCATCACGATAATCGGCACATCCTCCCCGGTTTCCTTGCGGATTCTGCGTGCGACCTCAACACCGTTAATGTCCGGCAGCATCCAGTCAATCACATAAACAAAATAATTATCATGGCGCATCACTGCCTGACGCGTCCTGAGAACTGCTTCTTTTCCGGACATTGTCCACTCTGCACGCATGCCGATCTGCTGAAGCATGCATGTGACACTGTCACAGGTGTTAAAATCGTCATCCACCACCAGCGCCCTGCAGTTTTTGAGTTCCGGAATCGCCGGGGATTCTTTGGATTCCTCGCTCAGCCGGAACATAAAGGATACGATAAATTCCGTTCCTGCCCCCTGCTCGCTTTCGACTTTAATCGTGCCGTTCATCATGTCCACAATATTTTTTGTAATCGCCATGCCAAGACCGGTTCCCTGGATACCGCTGATTGTGGAATTCCGCTCCCTCTCAAACGGCTCGAAAATGCGGGAGACAAATTCCTCGCTCATGCCAATACCGGTATCGCGGATATGAAATTCATAATTAGCATAACCGGCCGGGGCATTTGTCATTTCCACGACCTTTAAGCTGACAATGCCTCCTGCCCCCGTATACTTGATGGAATTGCTCAGAAGGTTTAAAAGCACCTGGTTCAGACGCAGCCTGTCACAGTAGATATCCTCATTCTCAACATCAATGGCATCCATATACAGCTCCAGCTGTTTGGTATGGATATCCGCCTGTATCATATTCCGCAGTCCGTGCAGAATATCGGGCAGGCTGCACAGCTGCTCTGTCAGGTTCATTTTCCCGCTCTCAATCCGGCTCATATCCAGTACGTCATTAATCAGACTCAGGAGATGGTTGCCTGACGTCATGATTTTTTTCAGGTACTCCTCCACCTGTTCTTTACAGTCAATATGCCTGATTGCAAGCGTGGTAAATCCAATAATCGCATTCATCGGTGTCCGGATGTCATGCGACATATTGGATAAAAATACGCTCTTTGCCTTGCTGGCACGGTTTGCCTGCAGCAGTGCATCCTGCAGCAGGTTTTTCTTTTCCATTTCATTTTTGGTTTCCTCATCCACACAGCGGAAACCAAGGACAGCGCATCTGCTTTTATCCCATTCTCCCATACGCACTGCCTTCATCTGAAAATATCTTGTTTTATCCCCGCAGGAGGTACGGTAATTGACATACTGTATTTTTTTGTGGGACAGTTCTTTTTTCAGTCCGTCCTGCGATATCATTTCCCGAATCATTTCTTTGTCTTCAGGATAAACACACCGGTCTATGTACTGTGTCATACACTCTTCCAGTACCAGGTCCCCCATAAAAAGAGAGTCCAGCACATGGTATCTGCAGTCGTTGATTCGTAAGGCGTTTCCCTCCCCTGTATCCAGGTCGAAGAAACATACCAGACTATAATCAATACTGAGCGCCTGAATCAGCTCGGTACGCTGCCGTTCATTTTCCTGCTGCACCATGTGTTCACGCAGCTTCTGCGCTGTACAGTCCAGCAGGAACCGCTGGTAAAACAGTTCCCCGTTTTCACACACAAGCTTGATATTTCCCATCACATGCAGCAGATCCCCGTTTTCATGCTTGACGCGGTACTCGACATTCACGCTGTCACCCACATTTTCCAGCGACCTGATACTATCGCGCAGTACCGGCTTATCTTCATCCAGTACTGACATCGCAACCATGTCAAACCCGTCGTCCACCATTTCCTGATAGGATTCATAACCCAGAATCCTTAAGGCTGCATTGTTGATACTGATCACGCGCGCGCCGTCCACACTGTGGCAGAGAATGCCGCAGTCCATGGTTGTAAAAAGTGTTTCCAGCGTCTGCGTCTTACGGAGCAGCTCTTCCCTGTACGCCTGCTCCTGCGTAATATCAATTCCAACTCCCACCGTTCCCATAACGCTTCCGTCCAGGTCATACAGCGGGGATTTGTATGTGGTCAGCAGCCTTACACCTGAACTGGTTTCAACAGTTTCCTCGGAAACACAGGTTTTCCTGCTCTGCATAACTTCACGTTCGGATTCAATGCAGGCAGGATCATCATGCTCCACGTCCCAGATATAGGCATGCCCCCGTCCTTCCACCTGCGCCTTTGTTTTATTAACGGTTTTACAGAAGCTGTCATTCACTTTTTTGTGAATGCCGTCTTTTGTTTTATACCAGACCAGATTTGGTATGCTGTTTATCGTTGACTCCAGGTACTGGCTGGTCTGCCAGTAGTCCCTGTCCATTTTGCATGTCTGCTGCCATCTTGTAAAGCGGAATTTTATCTCTTCTTCCGTCATGGGCAAAACCCATACATCCTGAACCTGGGAAAGACAGTCTGCAAATAACGCAGTCTGCCCCTGGTCTGCAAGAACAATCAGCTCTGTTTCCTTCCGCTTGCATGAAACAAGCATCTGAACTGTCCCTGCAGCATCCAGCTCATGCACATCTGCCATGATTACATCAGCTGATTTTGCCAGTTCCTCATCTGCATGGCTGCTTTCGCAAAATTCGTGTGTAAAATGTGCCAGCGGAGGTATTTCTTTTATTGTTTTATACAGTTTGCTCTGATTTCCCAAATAATAAAAGCGTATATGACAATGGTACATGATAATTTCCTCCTGAAATCGTGTAACTCTGCTGCCGTGGACAGGTAATAATTCTCCCGCTTTTTATCCAATATATTTATTATATGGAACGAAAATCCCTTTGTCAAGGACAGCCGGAAATGGTTCGTCTGTTTACCACTGAACGGAATACCAGGAAGAAAAAAAAGAGTTTTGCCATTAAATTACCCGGGCAAAACTCTTTTTATTATTATGGAGCAGACTATGGAATCTGAAAACCGATATCCGCAAGCGTAATCTGGTCCTCATCCTTTGTTGTCACCTCAAACGACAAATCCTTTTCACCGTCATACAGCACCATGATCTGCATGGTGGCAGTGCCGTCATCATGCTGCATGGTTTTCTGGTTCATCCACTGTAAGCATGTTCCGTTTTTGTCCTTAACCGCCAGATCAGGATCATTATACGGGTCATTGTAAGGCGCCTTCGTAAAGTCCGGAAGCTCCACTTCCACAACCAGTCCCGCTTTTGTTTTTACAGCGTTCTTTACCCGGACACCATTGTCCTCTTTATTGATGGCATATGTCTGGTTATGGGACCGGTCAATGGTTACCGGGAAGCGCAGGTTCCACTGTCCCTTTGTTTCACCCGTTTGCATGTATTCCCCGGAAGCATCCCACTGGTCCCAGAGATATCCGCTAAGCTCTGATAAATCCCAGTTGACGACCAGCGTTTCCTTACTGTCAATCCCTAAATCAACATCCTTTTCACTGCTGTCCGCCGGGGACATCAGGTCAATCTGGTTCATTGCCACAAAGCTTCCGTCCTTTGTCTTTTCAAACGGCCGTTCGCTGTAGCCTGCAAGCTGTGTCCCGTCTATGGAAATTGCCGGACCGTCTCCTTTATTTCCTTCACTCATGATTCTGGCGAGGATTCCGTCTGCCTGATTCAGTTTCTCATCCTCTGTTTTAAGTGTGGTGGTAAAGTACAGAACATAGCCGTCGCAGTAAACGTCGGACACGGATATGGTAACCCCGTTATTTTCCATGACGGTTACATAACCGTCCCCTTCGCCTTTGCCTGCCTCTTCCTGCACTGCCTCGGCATTTTTTCCGATTTTTGTGTATAAATCGGTATCCTCTTTTTCATACTTGCTGCCCCTTGCATTTTCAACCAGGCTTCCAAACACGCTGCTGAAAATTTCGTTTGCAAAAACAGGATTTGCAAGACTTACCGTTCCAATCATTGCAGCGCATGCTGCTGCCGTTCCGGCTACTATTTTCCACGCTTTCCTCTTATTATTTTTCATTCTTTTTACCTCCCTTAAAACCGTCTGTTTATGCCGGTCCTTTTCCTGAACGGATAACTCATCCTGTTCATATTTGCCAAAATCCGTTTCCACGTCATTTAACAGCTGATAGATTGTCTTTTTCATCCTATACCCCTCCCTGTTTTATATCTTTCAGGCAAAACTGCCTGCGGAGTCTTTTTTTGCTTCTGGACAGGCGGTTATAAATAACCTCTTTTTTCATTCCGGTTTCCCGGCTGATTTGTTCCATGGGCTGTTCTTCCACATACAGCCGCAAAAACAGTTCCCTGTCCAAAGGTTTCAGGCAGTCCAGCATTTTTTCCACTTCCTCTGAAATTTCCTGTTCCATCACAGCCGCGAGCCTTTTGTCCTCTTTTGCAACCGCAGTACCTTCAATATCAACGGTCATAAGTTCCCGCTGATACTGCCGCAGATAGTCTACTGCACGGTATCTTGCAATGGCAGCGGCCCAGTTTTTAAATGAGTTTCTGGTTTCATCGAAGTCGGAAATATTCTGCCAGATGCTTAAAAGCACATCATCCATGCATTCCTCCTGCCGTTCCGGCAGACAGTAAAGCTGTTTTCGTATAATGGATTTCAGCAGACCGCCGTACGCATCAATCACATAAACCAGCGCCTTTTCATTATGCAGTTGTAGCTGCCGAATAAAATTGTGCTCACCAATTCTCATGGTACTTCTTCTTTCTTTTGAACACCAGCCATGTTAAGCTGAATTTACCTTTTGACAGACATACCGTGCACGGTTTGTTCTGTAATTACATCTATTATTACGGATTCCGGCGGGAAAATCTATCACTATTACATAAAAAAAATTGGAAGGTTATGGGTTTTTATGATATGATACAAAAAATAGCCATCCGACAATATATACCCGTTGCAGACAGGAAAGGATAAAATGATGGAAATCAATATACAAAAAGATTTATGGGAACTTAAGGATGAAGCCTACAGGGAATTTCACAGTAAACTGATTCCGAATATCAGTACCGAACATATCATCGGGGTACGCACGCCTGCACTCCGCAGCTATGCGAAAAAACTTCTGCGTGAGGCAAAAAAAGACCCTTCCGTACAGACAGCGGTTGATTCATTTATGACGGCTGTGCCCCATGTTTATTATGATGAAAATAATCTGCATGGTTTTCTGATTGAAGGAATTAAGGATTATGATGCCTGCCTTGCTGCACTAAACTGCTTCCTGCCTTATGTTGACAACTGGGCGACCTGTGACATGGTATCACCGAAAATTTTAGGTACGGACTTAACCAGGCTGTTTTCCGTAATAAATGAATGGCTTTCCTCCGGTCATACCTATACGGTGCGTTACGGAATCGGTATGCTGATGCGCTATTATCTGGATGAACATTTTCAGCCGGACTATTTAGGCCTTGTGGCGGACCAGTGCTGTGAAGAATATTATATTAACATGATGGTTGCATGGTATTTTGCGACTGCGCTTGCCAGACAGTATGAACCGGCGCTCGCCTTTCTGGAGCAGAAACGGATGCCTGCCTGGACGCATAATAAAGCCATTCAGAAAGCGGTGGAAAGCAGCCGTATCACACCGGAACAGAAAAATTATCTGCGGACTTTAAAAGTTTAATAAACTATTTTCACAGCCGGAAATATTTTTGCCTCCGGATTCACCTCCGCCACAATACCGCTTATAATTGTATCATGCCGGACTGCCGGTTTTTCAATAATCAAATACGGTTTTTTATGGGAAGATACTGTACCGCTATGCGATTTTCAGGTTTTACATCACACAAATAAATTACTGCAAGAAAAACCCATTCCAGTGGTTTCATCAGGACATACACGATATCAGCCGCCAGTTTTGTACGAATCAGCCGAGAAAGCGGAAAACCGTATGTATCATATACTTTTCTGATAAAATGATGAAACCGCGGTGTTTTTTCCTCAATAATCTGTTCAAATGCATTGGCAATACAAAGCTGGCGGTTTACCACCACACGGTGTCCCCTGCGTTCTCCCATACGGAGGGGTTTTACAATTTTTGCATGGCCACCTGCTGCAACGGTACATAAATAATGCTCTGAAGCCTCCGCATTCGGCGGACCAACATGTTCTGACAGCCGCCAGTCTGCGGTTTCTGTCCAGGCTTTTATGATATCATCAGGTCTCTGCCCAAAGAGTGCCAGAACACATAAAATAACTCCAAGCAGAGGAAGGGCCAGAAGCAGGGCTGCTACCGGCCAGCAGGCTGCATTCTGTAAATACCTGTTCAGATAAGACAAAATCTTTTTGTCTGTAACCTGGATGTTATCCTGTTCCTTTAAAAGGTTCCACTCTGCAATTTTATATCTTATTGTTTTCATGGCAATCAGAATGCAGTTGAACGGAAGCAAACAGAGTACATAACTGATGAAATCCCCAAAATCAAAAATCTGTATACACCACATGACACACTGCGAGCATCCCAGATACATCGAAGAAATAGACAAAACAATCATCAGCGGCGGCATTTTTTCCAGTTTAGAAAGAGAAAGTACCAGATATCCAGCTATTCCAGCCACCCACAAAAGCATTACGGTGTTTCCTGCATCAGTCCACATGGGCTGGTGTCTCTGACTATTGTATACCACCTCATGCCATTCGGCATGCATGGCAACCCCCAGTATCTGTGAACCACTAATGATTATCGAAGTATAAATCGCTCCCAGGGACAAGGTGATATACTCAAATTTTTTCAGATGTTTCTTCCAGGTTATCTCTCTGGGAAGAATAAATACTGACACAAAATTAATCAGGGTCAGTATCAATGGATAAAATATGAAGGGACCAAGTATAATCATGCCTGACCAGACTCCCTGCAGTCCCCCTGCTATACTGTAATAAACAGAAGAAGCAGAGTATATATATGAATCCGGATGCGACTTCAGCATTGCAGAAAAAATATATAACAGCGGAATAACAGCCCCTGCTGTTTCTGCTGCCAGAAATGAACACAGTATTGGTTTTTTGCTTATAAAGTTCTTTATATTTTTCATTTATTAGATATATTACATCCCTTTAAAATTCTACAAAACAATAAAATATAAAGGACGTTTCAGATATCCCTGAAAACGCCCTTTTACTATCATTAATAAGATATTTACAATACGCCAACTATCTCTTACTAAACTGCGGAGCCCGGCGTGCCGCCTTCAGACCGTACTTCTTACGCTCTTTCATACGAGGATCCCTGGTTAAGAATCCGGCGGACTTAAGTGTAGGTCTGTAATCTCCGTCTGCCTGGAGCAGCGCGCGTGCAATACCGTGACGGATTGCGCCTGCCTGTCCCGTATATCCGCCGCCCTTTACGTTTACCTTTACGTCAAACTTGTCAAGGGTTTCTGTAGCCACTAACGGCTGACGAACAACAACTTTAAGCGTCTCAAGACCTAAATAGTCATCAATGTCTCTTTTATTAATTGTAATCTTACCTGTTCCCGGTACTAAGTATACTCTTGCAACAGATGTTTTTCTTCTGCCTGTTCCGTAATATCTTGCATTAGCCAATGTCGTTTACCTCCTCTTAGAATGTTAAAGCCTCTGGCTTCTGTGCTGCGTGCTTATGCTCCGGTCCAACATATACAAATAACTTTCTGTACATCTGGCGTCCCAGCGGTCCCTTCGGAAGCATTCCCTTAACTGCATGCTCAACCACGCGCTCCGGATGCTTTGCAAGCATTTCCTTTAATGTTGTCTCTTTTAATCCTCCGACATATCCGGAATGACGGTAATAAATCTTCTGGTCTAATTTCTTTCCGGTAACCTTAACCTTCTCAGCATTAACAACGATTACATAATCGCCGGTGTCCATGTGGGGAGTAAAAATCGGTTTATTCTTTCCTCTTAATACCTTGGCAATCTCGGATGCCAAACGTCCTAATGTCTTACCATCAGCGTCCACTACATACCATTTTCTTTCGATTGTAGCAGGACTTGCCATAAATGTTTTCATGGTTTTTCCTCCTTGATAAATCAAATACTAACTAATACAGCTGCAAAGCCTCGTATGTCCGGACGCTGCTTATCTGCTGTTCAATTTCTATATAAATGCTCACCGGGGCTTTGGTTTGCATTTATCTGCTGTCTGATGCAAAACACATGCATACTGTGATATTATATTACGCATCAAAAAGCATGTCAAGCGGATTTTTCTAATTTTCTCCATCTTCATAACGGATTCCCATCATCGTCAGCCCGTGCGCCGGAGCGGTCGGACCTGCCGCGCTTCTGTCTGCTGCCGCAAGGATTTCTGGCATCTGCTCCGGCGTAAACTCACCCGCGCCGACCTTGATCAGCGTGCCGGCAATAATCCGTACCATATTGTACAAAAATCCGTTTCCGGTGACACGGATGGTAATCACATCATCCGTTTTTTCCACACAGCATTCATAAATGGTTCGCACCGACGTTTTGGACTGTGTATGCACCGAGCTGAAGCTTTTAAAATCATGCTCCCCCTCTAAAAAATGCGCCGCCTGCCGCATCTTTTCCACATCCAGCGGATAATGGTAAAAGTAGGTATCCAGCCTTCTTGTCGGCATACGGAAACGGCGGTTTAAAATCCGGTACTCATAGGTTTTCCTGCTTTGGGAAAACCTCGGATGAAAGCTTTCCGGTACTTCGCAGGAATCCTGCACCACAATATCCTCCGGCAGACGCTGATTTAATGCATAACTGATTTTTTCTGCCGGCATACGGGTATCTGTTTCAAATACACACACATTCCCAAGGGAATGCACGCCTGCGTCCGTCCTGCTTGCCCCCGTCACCTGGATTTTTTCACCAAGCAGAGACGTCAGGGCTTCATTTAATTTCTGTGAAACTGTCACGCCGTTTGGCTGGACCTGCCAGCCGCAGTAGTTTGTTCCGTCATATGCCACAACCAGTTTTACCCGCATATTTTCCGCTCCATGTTTTCCGTTTCCTTTCTGCCCCTGAAACACCAGACCTTGCAGGATTTGCAGGTCCAGTCTTTCAAATGCCGTATCCGTCAAAAAATTATAATAATACACGAAATGCAATCACCAGTACCAAAAAAACAGCCACCGCAAAATATGCCATCCGGTCGTTTTTTCCGTATTTTAACGGCTTCATCTTTGTCCGCCCTTCCCCTCCGGTATAGCAGCGGGATTCCATGGCAAGCGCCAGATCGTCCGCACGGCGGAATGCCGAAACAAACAAAGGAATCAGAACCGGAATCATATTTTTTGCCCTGCGGACGATGTTTCCGTTTTCAAAATCCGCGCCGCGTGCCGTTTGTGCTTTCATAATACGGTCCGTTTCCTCAATCAGAATCGGAATAAAACGCAGTGCAACCGACATCACCATTGCCAGCTCGTGCACCGGTACGTGTATCCGGTTCAGGCAGGAAAGCGACTTTTCCAGCCCGTCCGTAAGCGCATTCGGGGTCGTGGTAAGTGTCATGACTGAAGTGCCGACAACCAGGTAACCCAGACGGACAGACATCAGCAGGGCATTCATGATTCCCGTACTTGTCAGGTAAAACGGCCCCCAGTGCCAGAACTCGGTTCCCGCGGATGTAAACAGAAGGTTAAATACAGCTGTAACCAGTAACAGGACAACCACGGTTTTTAAACCTTTTACTATATACCGAAACGAAATTCCGGAAAGATGAATTACGTAAAAAAGCACTGCCGTAACCAGTGCAAAGCCTGCAAGTCCCCGGAAAAGAAACAGTGCGGCTATATATATGAATGTCGCAAACAGTTTTACGCGCGGATCCAGTTTATGTATGACAGAATCCAGCGGATAATACTGCCCCAGTGTCATATCACGTATCATAAGTTCTCCTGTCTGCTTCGCAAAATGATTTGCACAGATAATATCCTATCGGATATTCCCTATTACAGAAACAATTTCCTGCGCCGCCTCCTGTACGGTAACTGCTCCGGTGCTTACCGGCATACCGGATTTTGCAAGCTCTTCCATAAGATAAGTCACCTGCGGGGCTGCCAGTCCGATTTCTTCCAGACTGCGGTGATGTCCAAACACCTCACGCGGCGGCGCATCAAACAGAATTTCCCCGTTATCCAGAACAATCATACGCTCGACGTATTCCGCCACATCCTCCATGCTGTGGGATACCAGAATAACTGTAATTCCAAGTTCGCTTCGCATCTGCGAAAGCAGCCCCAGAATTTCATCCCGCCCCGCCGGGTCCAGCCCCGCTGTCGGCTCGTCCAGAATCAGCACTTCCGGCTTCATGGCAAGCACTCCGGCAATGGCTACCCTGCGCTTCTGCCCGCCGGAGAGCTCAAACGGAGGCTGGTAAAACAGCTCCTCCGGAAAACCGACACTGCGCAGCGCCTCAAACGCGCGAAGCTCGGCTTCTTTTTTTCCCAGTCCCTGGTTTTTCGGACCAAAGCAGACGTCTTCAAAATTTGTTGTTGCAAAAAGCTGGTGGTCCGGGTACTGGAACACCAGTCCCACCCTGCATCTGAGCTTTTTCAAATCATAGTCATCATCATAAATGTCCTCTCCGTCCACATAAATATGGCCGTCCGATGCTTTCAGAAGACCGTTCAAAAGCTGGACAAGGGTGGATTTACCGGAACCGGTCTGCCCGATAACCCCGATAAACTCCCCTTCCCCGATCTGCAGGTTTATATTTTTCAGCGCCTGTCTTTCATGTACCGTACCGCTGCTGTATGTAAAACCAATTTTATCCAGAATAATTGATGCCATCTGTTAATTCCCCGCCGGTGCTCATTTCCGCCTGACCGTATGCGTCAATCACGGCTTCCACAAGTTCCTCCCTTGTCAGTATGCCTGCCGGAATTAAAATTCCCGCCTGGCGCAGCTCGTCCGCAACCAGCGTCACCTGCGGCACGTCCAGCCGGTGTTCCTTAAGCTCGTCCACCCTGGAAAAAATCTCCCGCGGCGTCCCCTGCATGATGATGCTTCCCTGTTCCATGACAAATACATAATCCGCCCCGGTGACCTCCTCCATATAATGGGTAATCAGAATAATGGTAACGCCTTTTTTTCGGTTCAGCTCATGCGCGGCGTCAATCACTTCTTTCCGCCCGCCAGGGTCAAGCATTGCCGTCGGCTCGTCAAAAACAATGCACTTCGGCTCCATCGCAAGAACTCCCGCAATCGCCACACGCTGTTTCTGCCCGCCGGAAAGCCGGTTCGGCGAATGTCCTGCATATTCCGCCATCCCGACAGACTGAAGGCTTTTTATGACACGTTTTTTGATTTCCTCTGTCGGCACACCTAAGTTTTCCGGACCGAAACCGACATCCTCCTCCACAACACTGGCAATGATCTGGTTGTCAGGATTCTGGAACACCATGCCGGCTGTTTTCCGGACCGGAATTGTATTTTCTTCTTCGTCTGTTTCCATGCCGTCCACCCAGAGGGTTCCCTCCCCCGGTACAAGAAGCGCATTAATATGCTTTGCAAGTGTCGATTTACCGGAACCGTTGTGTCCTAATATGGCAATAAACTGCCCTTCCTGTATGTCGAGGTTTATATTGTCAAGCGCTGTCGTAATCGCTTCGACATTCCCCTCTTCGTCCCTCCGGAAAAACTCATGTACGACATTTTTTGCTTTTATGATACCCATTTATCCATCCCAGCTTAATCTGTGCAGCTGCCCCTGGCATTTCAGGTGAACAAAATCATTCTGCCTGAGCGCCTCGTAAAGAACGACTGCCACAGAGTTTGATAAATTCAGTGAACGCGTTTCTCCCAGCATGGGAATCCGCACACAGCAGTCCCCGTGCGCCTTTAAAATTTCCTCCGGAATCCCCGCGCTCTCCTTTCCAAACATGATGTAACTGTCTGGATGGTAATGAACCTCTGAATACACCTGCCGTGCCTTGGTCGTGGCATAGTATATTTCCGCACCCGGATGCCTGTTACAAAAGTCCTCCCAGTTGACATAGGTGGTAACGTCCAGCCTGTCCCAGTAATCCATGCCCGCGCGTTTTAAATGCTTTTCGGAAAGGGAAAATCCAAGCGGCTCGATCAGATGCAGGGAAGTGCCCGTCGCAGCGCAGGTCCTTCCAATATTTCCGGTGTTTGCCGGAATCTCAGGCTCATATAAAATAATGTTCAACGTTTTTCCCTCAGTTCTTCCACAAACTCCTGCACCCGGTCAAGCGCTTCTTTTAAATCTTCCAGGGAATACGCATAGGAAATGCGGATAAATCCCTCCCCGGATCTGCCAAATGCCGTTCCCGGTACGACTGCCACTTTTTTTGCATTTAACAGTTCACTGGCAAAATCATCCGACGACATCCCAAATTCACTGATACATGGAAACGCATAAAATGCGCCGAACGGTTCAAAACAGGACAGTCCCATGTCACGGAACCGTTTCAGGACATAACGTCTTCTTCCATTGTATTCCTCACGCATCATGGCAACGTCCCCGTCGCCGTTTTTCATTGCTTCCACTGCAGCGTACTGGCTCGTGGTCGGCGCGCACATAATGGCAAACTGGTGGATTTTTAACATCTGCTCTAAAATCACCTTCGGTCCGCAGGCATAGCCGAGCCGCCATCCCGTCATTGCGTGGGATTTGGAAAATCCGTTAATCACAATGGTACGCTCCCACATGCCGGGCAGGGATGCAATGGAAACATGGTCTGTCTGGTAGGTAAGCTCTGAGTAAATCTCATCGCTTAACACAAACAGGTCATGTTTTTTAATAACCTCTGCAACTGCCTCCAAATCCTTTTTTTCCATAATGGCGCCTGTCGGATTATTCGGATACGGCAGCACCAGAAGCTTTGTTTTCGGAGTAACTGCCGCCTCCAGTTCTTCCGCCGTCAGCCGGAATTCATTTTTGTCCTGAAGCTCTATGATAACCGGAGTTCCGTTTGCCAGTACGCAGCACGGCTCATAGGACACATAGCTCGGCTGCGGAATCAGTACTTCATCCCCTGGATCGAGCATGGCACGCATGGCAATGTCAATTGCCTCGCTGCCCCCGACTGTTACCAGAATTTCTTTATTGTAATCGTATGTAAGAGAATATTTCCGGTTCATGTATCCGGCGATTTCTATTTTCAGTTCCTTCAGTCCTGCATTTGAGGTATAAAAGGTTCTTCCTTTTTCCAGGGAATAAATGCCTTCATCCCTGATATGCCACGGGGTATCAAAATCCGGCTCACCGACGCCAAGTGAAATAGCGTCTTCCATTTCACTGACAATATCAAAAAATTTCCGGATACCCGATGGCTCTATGGTTGTAATTACTTTTGATAACGGGTCTCTCATTATGCCATCATAATCCTTTCATCTTTTGCACGTGCAGCCATAACGGTGCCGTGGTCCTTGTATTTTTTTAATATAAAATTTGTCTTGGTACTGAGCACCTGATCCAGTGCGGAAAGTTTATCTGATACGAACTGGGAAATTTCCCGTAAGGTTTTTCCCTCAAGTGTTACCATTAAATCAAATCCTCCGGAAATCAGATAGACAGAAGTTACTTCCGGATAGTTGTAAATGCGTTCTGCAACCTTGTCAAAGCCCATTCCCCGCTGCGGGGTTACCCGGACTTCAATCATTGCCGTTACCTTTTCCACACCAGCCTTATCCCAGTTGATCAGGGTATGGTAACCGCAGATAATTCCTTCTTTTTCCATGCTCTCCAGCTCATTCATGACTGCCGTTTCATCCACGCCAAGCATCACTGCCAGATCTTTCAGGTCAATCCGGCTGTTTTTTTCTATAAATGTTAAGATTTTTTCTCTCATAAGCTCCTCCCGGTGTTACACGCCGTGCTTCATTTTCCATAATTCGTCCGTCTGCGCCGTTTCCAGATATCTGCATTCCCCGTCGTTTACCAGAATACGGTCATTGCTGTCGGTTGCCTTTCCAATAATAACTGCAGGAATCCCTTCCTGTTCCAGCTTCCTGACAACGCCGTTTCCATCCGCTGCCGCAGCAAGCAGACTTCCGCCTGATAACAGCTTATAGGGATTCAGGTCAAAATATTCACAGATTTCGACGGTTTCCTGACGTAACGGTATTTTTTTCAGGTCAATCGTAAGTCCGACGCCGGAACACTGTGCCATTTCCCAGAGTGCGCCATAAATGCCGCCCTCCGAAATATCATGCAGTGCCGCAGCGCCAGACTGCACGGCGGCGGCTGCCTCCGGCAGTATAGACAGACCGCCGGAAAATGCTTTGGCCCGGTCGATAAACGGCTGTGCAAAGCGTTTTTGCAGTTCTGCTTCCTGCGCCGCTGCCAGAATGGCAGTTCCTTCCAGCGCAATCCATTTTGTCACCAGTATGTCCATTCCGGGTTTTATCTGCGAATTTGTCACCGGCTTTTTTCCTCTCACGCCGACTGCTGTCACTGTCAGCACAGGCTCTGTCACGCTGCGCACGGTTTCCGTATGTCCGGCAAGCACCGGAACCTGCTCACTTACACAGATTTCGTCGATTTCCTGCATGCACTCCCTGAGCTGCTGCTCGTTTGCAGACGTCGGCATAAGAAGATTTACCGTGATGCCAAGGAAACGCGCCCCGCTGCACGCCAGGTTATTCATTGCTGCATACACAGACGCCCCTTTTATCACTCCGGTTCCGAGGAGACGTGTTTCCACTGCTGTAACAACGGTTTCTCCCGACTGCAGGTTCACGGCGCCAAAATCCGCCCCCACAGCCGGTCTGACGGACTGTGCATCCGCCGTCATATGAAGTTGGTTCAGTACGGAGCGTTTCAGTACAGACTCCGGTAATTTTCCTGCTTTCATACGTTCTTATTTATTCGGACTCATCCCCGGTATCCCCGTCATCCGTGGACGGTTTATTATTTTCGTTTCCGGTATTGTTGTCCTTATCCTTGTCTTCGTCTTTATCCTTGTCCTTGTCTTTATCCTTGTCTTTGTCCTTATCTTTGTCTTTATCCTTGTTGTCTTTATCTTTGTCCTTGTCTTTGTCCTTGTCTTTGTCCTTGTCTTTATCTTTGTCCTTGTCATCATCCGGTTCTTCTTCATCCGCGGATTTCATGGCAGCTGCAGCAGCTTTGACAGCTGCCTCATCACCTGATGCAATGGCTGCTTTCAGGGCTGCAAGGCTTTCTTTTGACGCGCCCCTTGTTCCAATGGTAATCATGCGTACCTGACCCTGGTAGCTGCTTCTGTTAAAGACTTCACGGCTCTGCACTTTACCGCCTTCCTTAACAATTTTCCACAGCTGTGCCGTCCGCGCAGCCTCACCCTTCTGTGTCACGCTGATGGAACCAAGCTCCATGCCGGCGTCTGTTGTAAATTCCACCTTCGGGTCTCTGCTGGATAATACTTCACTTTCAAAGGAAATTTCCCGGTCTGACGGACGTGTTTCCTTGCCAAACACATTAAAGTAAAGAATGCCTCCGTTACAGTACCCTTCGATATACACCGGTGTATCTGTATTGTTTTTAAACCGCAGGTCCTTGTAATTGCCTGCAATTGCCGCATCCATGGACGGCTGTGCGTAATGTACCTCCATGGAGTGGTTATACCTCATGGTAATTTCAAGCTCTGCGCGTATAACTGCATTATATAATGTAGTCGCAACCTGGCAGATTCCGCCGCCAAAGGATTCCACTGTTGTACCATTCTGATATGAACCTGCAAGCTCGTATCCGTTTTCCTGGGTAAACGGACTTACCGTCTTGCAAAGCTCAAATTCTTCACCCGGATAAAGAATTGTTCCATTGACCTTGCTGCATCCGGTCGTTACGTTTTTGGCACGGTTTGCACTTGAGGTTGCAAAGCTTGTGGAAAAGGTTCCCATCAGATCCTGCACCTGCGCAAGCTCTTCCTCTGTCCCGCGCGGCTCCACGGTCTTGGTCACCAGTTCAATTTCGTTATGTGAGCCGTCCCAGCCGCTTGCCAGAAATTCGTTGATGGCATAAACAGACTGGACAATATCAACCTCCACGCCTTCTTTTCCAGGTACGAACTCAAACTTTCCGTCCACACGCTTTAAGGTATTATCTTCCGCGCCCACTGCAAGCTGGTCCACGCTTTCAAAGAGCTTCTGCGCCGTTGCCTGCTTGTTGACGCTTAAGTGCATATCCAGCACCATTCTGTCTTTTTTCAGGTCCTGCATGGATTTATACCTCTGGATCAGGCTTCCGGCGTGACCGACGGAGAGCGCATCCTTTACCGCGGAATCTGCGTCAGCGGAAACCTCCATGTCCTCGGCTGTCATCTCAATGGAGCCGGTATCCCCCTGCAGGGTAAAGGAAACATCCATCAGACCTGCAACATACTCATCAACTGCTGAGCGTGCCTGGCTCTCTGTCATTCCTCCCACATTTACATTTCCAATATAAATTCCTTCTTCAATTGTCTGTTCAGTTTCTGCCTTTGCCGGGTGCACAGCAAATGTACAAATGGCTGCGGCTGCTGTAAGTAGAATTCCTAATTTTGTTGTTTTTTTCATCATACTTCCTTTTTCACCTTACCAATATCCATCTTTAAAGTTACCTTGACTACTTATTTTAACACAAACATCCACTTTTTCAAGAGTATTTATCAGGAAAAAATGAACGCGGATACCAGGCTGGTAACGAGCAGCGCACCGATTAAAACCAGCGATACGACTGCAATTATCCGTTTTTTTCGCTTATTACCATTAAAATTGTACATACGTCTTCACCTCTTTCAAAAAATAAGTTATAATGAATACACAACAACAAAGGAAAGGAACCAATTATGTTTGTATTAATTCCCCTGGTAGTTTTTCTAATTTTTGTGGCAGTTTTAAATATTGCCATCAGAAAAAATGACATTGCACAGCAGGATGTGGAACAGCGCTTCTGGGACCGCGAGCAGAAGGCAAACTTTACCCGCCGCAAGGATATCAGCAGTCTGGACTATCTTACCATACCAATTGAAAAAATACCACAAAACCTTCACACAGAAGCAGAAAATGCCCTGGTGCAGCTGACGGAATGCCGGATGTTAAACCTGACCGGCCTGACGAATACTGACCTGAAGCTGGAATACGGGGCTGCAAATCTGGAAGAACTTTCTAAATATGATGACAATTTTTCTGAATTTGTGCAGAATGTCACCATATATGCAAAGGAGCTTCTGGAAGCAGACCAGAAAGACGATGCCCGCGCGCTGCTGGAGCTTGCAGTATCTTACCGTGCGGATGCAAGCATAATCTATACCATGCTTGCTGATATATATTTGGAAGACGGGGAAACCGGCAGGATTGAATCCCTGGTCCAGTCTGCGGAAGAAATTAATTCTCTTTCCAAAAATATTATTATAAACAGACTAAACACTTATCTTGCCCCGGAGGAAGCTTCCGCCGATGAAAAAACAGAATAACACTTACCGTTATTTTTTTACATTTCTTCCATATATTGTATAATACTGGTCCTGCAGGCGGGACGCTGCACTCCTGGTAAGCGTCTCCCAGCAGATATTGTCTTTTATCCCGTTAAACGTCATAAATTCCTTCAGCCGTTTCACCTGGTGCGCCGTGGCGGGCGTCTGGCGTTTCGCCCGGCAGACCAGAAGCTTCGGCTCTAAAAGCTCCGGTTTATTTAGTGCCAGCGGTTTCAGGCATTCAAATAACTGCTGCGTCTCCAGGGCATCATCCAGCGCCCGGTGTGCCTGTTCCCTTTTAATATGAAAATATGCACACAAATCCTCCAGTTTTTTGGACTGTTCCGGCGCAAGCAGCATCCGGGCAAGCCGCAGGGTATCGCAGGCATACAGCTCAAGCGGTATGCGCCTGTTTACGGTCCACTGCTTGATAAAGCTGTAATCATATGTGATATTATGTCCCACAAGGATATCCTTCCCGATAAAATCCAGAAGTTTCTGCATGGCTTCATCCTCATCCATGCCGCCTGCCGCCATCTCACTGGTAATTCCCGTAAGCTCCCGGACGCTCTGCGGAATTTCACATTTGACACGGACAAGTGTGCCATAGGTATCCTCTGCCTGTCCGTTTCTCACCCTGACCGCACCGATTTCAAGCACCTTGTCCCGCTTTGCGGAAAGTCCGGTCATTTCGAGGTCGATGACGGTATAAGAATCAGGTTTGTTCATATTATTTCCTTTCCGGCAGAACATATCTGCCGTATACTTTTCGGAAAAAAAAGCATTCTTCCATTATTCAGTCCATTACATTATACACGATAACGGCTGTGGAAAAATGCTTTTTTCAAATTTTTTCTGTTTTATTTTGCGGACTTAACGGCGTCCATCCTGTAAATGAATTTTACACTTCCGTTTACATTGTCCGCAAGCCCTGTAAATGTCTGGTAGTCCTCTCCTGCGTCAAGCACTGCCTGCAGCCGGTCGGTCAGGGGTTTTAAATCCTTATTGTAGCTGTTTACGATTTTAGAGATTCCATCCTCGTCAAATTCCACCATGCCGTCCGCCAGTTTATGGGAACCGTCCTGCAGTTCGTCCACGCCATCCACAATCTGTCCGGTCGCATCATTTAATTTTGTAATGCCGTCGGTCAGTACCGGCACCTGGTCTGCAAGTGTCTGTGTGCCTTTGCTCAGTGCCGCCGCACCGCTTACCAGGCTGTAGCCGTTTGACTGGACTGCCTCTATCTGTGATGCTATGGTTTTCTTTGCGCCCTCTGCACCGGAAACTGCCGCCTTCTGCGCCGCCTGGGACGCTGCCTGTTCACATGCTGCGGCAAGCTGGGCTGCCAGCTTATTTAAACTGTCTTCCACCGCTCCGTTAATCTGCTCGTTATTCCGTCCTGCGGCAAGCTGCGCCTGGATGGTGCTCTGGGTTTTTGTAAAAAGCGTATCCCCCGCACCGCTTTTTGCATAAAGCAGTTCCGCAAGCTGGGCGCTGCCCATCCCGTCTGTTACCGCATACATTGCCGTGGCTGCAGGGTCATTCTGCTGTGCGCCTTTCGCAAAATCCGCCTTAATGCCTGCCGCTGCCTGGTCTGCTGTTACTTTGCTGTCCGCCGGCTGTCCTGCCGCTGACAAAAGTACCTGCCGCACGACTTCATGATAAACCGCTTCCGCGGCATTTGCAGAGTACGCACCGTCATAGAGTGAAGTATATAATGCGCCGTCGCCTGTATTCCCATCAGAACCCTGTGCATAACGCAGGGAGGAATAAATCTGCTTTTTTACTTCCTCTGTTTTTCCATTTGCAAATTCGGCTGCAACGGCATCTGCCGCGGTCTTTTCTGCCGCCTTTTTTTCATCCTCATCCATTGATGTATTTAAAGCTTTATCAAGCGTACTGATTCCGCCGCTGATGGTTTTTGCACTGGAATTTAAGGTATTTACGCCGTCTGCCAGAGTCCCGCTTTTGGAATAAAGCTCTCCCATGCCGGATGCATATTCCGCAAGGCTTTCCTGCAGGGTATCCATTCCGTCCGCCAGCTCCTCTGAACCGTCACGCAGCTTTGATGTTGCGTCTGTCAGCTCCCCAATCATGGAATCCAGCGAAGATTCATCCCCTTTTTCCATGGAGAACATACTGCCCGCGTTTACCACGATTGTCATTGCCGTATCCAGTTGAAAATCCGTCACATCCGCGCTGACTTCAAAATAGTCCGGTATTTTCACATCCCCGGCAAAGTCCGAATCCTTTACATCCAGGCTTTCTTTTAATCCCGGCAGCGTGTAGCCGATGACAAAATCTTTATCCCCGTTGCTTTCCAGCTTTCCGTTTGTCACCTCAATATGGGAAAAACTCTCGTCAAGCACCATTGCGGTTACTGCTGCAAACGGAACGGATACCGTAACCTCGCCGCTGTCTGTTTTTTCCGTGTAAACGGTGTTGTTTTTGTAGTCAAAACGCATGGTTACCCGTCCGCTTTTTCCGGCAAGCGATTCCGGCGTAATCTCCTCGCCGTCCAGGTAATAGGTAACTTTCTGGGTGACCGGCGCTTCTTTTCCCGTTGTTCCGCGGTAATAAATGTCTTTGCCGTTTGCCTGCCAGACCAGTTTTTCGCCGTCTGCCGTAAAGCTTTCCCCACCCCTGACATTTTCAATATCGGACAGCTCGGAATAATCCTCAAGGGTTGCCGCGTCCGTATCATTAATCAGGTGGCTGCTGACAATTGTTTCATGCGCATTTCCCGCTGCGTCCGTTAAAATATAAACGCTTTCCTCTTTGCCGTCCTTCCTGTCATTTTTTTCAATGGAAACAAGCTCGGACAGGTCGGTTTCTGTTTTATCTGTTTCTTCCGTTTTTTCTGCGGCAGCCTCTGTTTCTGCCTTCGGTGCATTTTTTAATGATTCCGCAGCAACCGCCGTCATGCCTCCGCCCAGAAGAACCACTGTCAGCACTCCTGCCACAACACGGATTCCGAATTTATTTTTATATTTTTTACATAACTCAACCAGCTTCATGTGAAAATACCTCCTGCTTTACATTCTTTTTTATTTTGCTTCTGTTTTTAAATCCCATGCTTGTTGCACAGATTACCCTGTCAAACACCATAAACAGCGACGGCAGAACAAATACCACGACAAACAGGCTGACTAATGCCCCTCTTGCCATCAGTGAACAGAGTGCGCTGATCATGTCTATATTGGAATAAATGCCAACGCCAAAGGTTGCTGCAAAAAAGCTTAATGCACTGACAAGCACGGACTGTATGGATTTTTCCAGCGCATCCGTAACTGCTTCCTTTTTTTCCATTCCGCGGAAACGGTTCTTTTTATATTTGTTTGTCATCAGTATCGCATAGTCCACGGTGGCGCCGAGCTGAATCGTACCAATGACTATGGAAGCGATAAACGGAAGCACTGTTTTTGTATATGCCGGTATTCCCATGTTAATAAAGATTGCAAATTCGATAACTGATACAAGAATGACCGGCAGGGTTAAGGATTTGAACACCAGCGCAATGATAACAAATATCGCCGCGATGGATACGATGCTGACACGTTTAAAATCCAGGTCCGTGATTTCTATTAAATCCTTGGTACACGGAGCTTCCCCGATCAGCATGGCGGTATTGTCATAGCTTTTAATAATGGTGTTTATTTCGTCGCACTGCTTATTGACTTCATCCGATGCAGTTGCATATTCAGAACTGACAAGCATCATCTGGTAATTGCCGTTTACCAGAATTTCCTTTATCTCGTCCGGCACAACCTCCCGCGGAATTTTTGCCCCTAATGCGGAATCCAGTGACACCGCAAGCTTTACGCCATCCACTTTTTTTATTTCATCAATCATGCAGATGCTGTCTTTTGCGGACAGTCCGCTGTCCGCCAGAACCAGATGTGTGGCGCCCATCTGGTACTGTTCTTCCATTTTATCATTTGCCCTCCTGCTTGAAAGGGTATCCGGCAGCGTTCCCGCAAGGTCATAGTAGACACTTGTGTGGGTGTATCCGTAAACCGCCGGTCCCAGAACCAGCAGAAACAGAACCAGAAATACTGCAAAATGGTCGGTTACCCAGCCGGCAATTCCTCCAAGGTCCGGCAGGATTGCTTTATGCCTTGTTTTTTCCACAGCCCTGTCAAATACCAGTATCATGGACGGCAGGATAGTTACACAGCCGATGACACCGAAAACGACTCCCTTTGCCATAACGACTCCCAGGTCAAGACCAAGGGTAAAGCTCATGAAACAGAGTGCGACAAAACCTGCAACTGTTGTAATGGAGCTTCCAACAACGGAAGTAATCGTGTTGGAAATGGCATGTGCCATCGCCCGGTTTTTATCACCGGGATACCTCTCCTTCTGTTCCTCATAGCTGTGCCACAGGAAAATGGAATAGTCCATGGTAACGCCCAGCTGCAGCACTGCTGCAAGCGCCTGCGTCACATAGGAGATTTCACCCTTAAATATATTGGTTCCCAGATTGTAAACGATTGCCATTCCGATACTGAGCAAAAACAGAAACGGTACAATTACGGAATCCATGGTAAGCGACAGAACTGCCAGTGAAAGGACTACCGCAATCATGACATAAACAGGCGCTTCTTTTTCAGAAAGCTTGCGGATATCATTGATGACTGCCGCCATACCGCTGACACTGCACTGCTCTCCTACCAGACTGTCTATTTCATCAAGCGCCGCCATGGTACCGTCGGCCGCCATGGACTCATCATAGAGAACTGCCATAAGCTGGCTGTCTTTTTCTTTATTATTAAAGAAATCATAGATGTCATCCGGCAGCACTTCCCTTGGAAGCGTGTTATTTCCAACGGTCCCATACCATACGACACGTTTTACATGGGGAATTTCATCAATTTTATCCGCCAGTTCCTGCAGGTCTTTATCCTCCATTCCCTCTACGACAACAAAGGAAAATGCCCCTGTTCCAAATTCTTTCAGAAGAATATCCTGGCCTTCCATGGTCTCAATTTCCTCTGGAAGATAGGAGAGAATATCGTAGTTGACCCTGGTTTTAAAATATCCGATTCCTGCCGGTATCAGAAGCAGGAATGATAACACCAGAATCGGTATCCGAAACTTGACAACTCCTTTTCCAAAATGAATCATAATCTTCACCTTCCATTCTCTTTTTTATAAATGGAAGTATAAAAAAAAGAACTGAATTTGAAAAGATTCAATTCTTTTTTTGTGTATTGAAGCAGTATACACTTGATGTAATCTGTATAGTATAACTGACATTTCTGAAAAAATGTCTCTGGTAATTCCATAAATCCTCTTCTTATATGCTACATTTCTTTTATGACGTCTGTCATGGAGCGGGAAATAATATACTGGTACGCCTCCGCCATTTCCTGGGGTGAAAATACCATGCCCAGATTAATCCATGCCTCTGCCGCAAAGCACATGGACTGTGCATAATAGGCGGCAATTACTTCCGGGGTCAGCCATTTGTGCTTTGACTGTTTTCCCTCCGCCTCCTCTGTATATATTTTGAGCAGAAATTCCTTTACGCATTTCTGTGCGATGTCATGAAATGTCACAGGTCCTTCCAGCCTCACTACCCTTGTGTAAAATTCTTTTTCGCGTTTGATATTGGAAAAAAGCAGTACCATCGCCTCTGTCAGCATTCCGTTTCTTATGAGCGGGCGTATCGGCTCTAACAGGTCCATCTGCACCAGCCACTCGACCAGTTCAAATTTATCCTGAAAATGATTATAAAAAGTCGGACGTATAACCCCTGCTTTATCTGTGATTTCTTTTACTGTAATTTTTTCCACCGGACGCTTTCTTGCAAGCTCCCGGAAGCTTTCCGCCAGAATTTCGTTTGTTTCATTTTTTACCTGCATTCTGCATTCCATCTCCAGATTCACATATTATCATTTTTTATACTTTTATATCCAGTTCATTTTACCACTTTCACCTGAAAAATACCACCAAACCTTCATAATGTTTTGCTTTTTCTCATTTATGCAGAATACATCTGTATTACTTTGTTAATTCCATATAATGATATCGTTAAAATTATAAGAACGGAGGGAAACAATTATGAGCAGACGTTTTTCAGAAATGGGACGCAGAATTAAACTGCGCAGAAAAGAACTCGGCATTACGCAGGAAAAACTTGCGGAAAATCTTGGCGTATCCCCAAACCATCTTTCCGGTATTGAAACCGGGGCACAGAATCCCAGTATCAGTTTCTTTGCGGATATCTGTGATGCGCTGGACGTCACCCCGGATTATCTGCTTCTTGGAAGTATGCACGCCGAAAGTGTGCCGGAAGATATTACGGACAGTCTCCGCCTTTGCAGTCCAGAAGACCTTGCACTGATCCGGAAAATTGTCAGGGTTTTTGTGGAGAGGAACCAGGATAAATAAGAGCCGGGGATTTTTCAGTCCAGCCATAGGTTATGGCTGGACTGCTGAATGGGAGAATCCAGAATCATCAGATACCGGTATCGGTCACAGTACCGCATATCCTGTCCCACAATGCTTTCACTGGTATAACCAGGCTGCAGTTCTTCAATGATAAGTTCCCGGATCCCTGGAAGCAAACAATTCCCCGTAAACCACTTCACCGTTTTTTGCATCAACCACAACATCATATGTTGCAAATACATCTTCCGGATTACTGGTGGTCGTTATGTACCACACCAGTCTGCATTTTCCTTCATCATTCACAATATAAAGCTTTCCATCATCGTAATCTTTTTCATCGTCCTCATCATCATGTGGAAAACATTTTCCATAACCTGCCTGTTCCGCCTTTTTTCTTGCCTCCTCCACGGTAATCTGCGGCTGGACATCCATGTCCGCGGGAACCGGGAAATAACCGGAAGAAACAAAGTCTGCCCTGCAGTCCCCGTCCATATTGTGGCTGACCGAAACCCCGCAGTGCCAGACCTCCACGCCTTTATAGTACTGCTGGAAGAAATAATCCCGGGACGAAGGTTCTGTCCATTCCGCCACGCCATCCGGCTGCAGTTCTTCAAAAACATCCCTGATTCCCAGAAGCGACTTTATGTTGTACAGGGATACCAGGGCAGTTTCCCATGAATCTACTTTAACGTCACTGTATGTTCCAGACATATGACCGATACATCCAAAATCATTCATTTCCACTTCATAATGCTCCTTATTGCCGCTGTTCATTTCATCCAGCTGCTCCAGTGAATAGTCCTCAAGACTGTCTACATCTATGTCCAGCTTTCTTTTCACCGTGAGGGTAAAGTTTTTTCTGTACTTTTTCCCGTTGTAGCTGACATCTGCAGTAATGGTTACTGTTTTGTCCTTTTCCTGCCTTGTCACCTTTCCCTCATTTGTGATTACGGACTCATCCGCCGAAGTCCAGCTGGTATCCATTTCCTCCGGCGCATGGTTGACAAAACGGACGTCCCTGGTCACGGATTTGTCCTGGTCTCCCCGGGCAAACTCTATCTCCGTAATTTCTGCCACTCTTGATACATCCGTCCCCTCTTTCTCCCGGTCGCTTTCCTTTACCTCGATGACAGGGCTTTCCTCTGCCAGGGGTTCTGTTTCTGATGCTTTTACCTGCTCCATCGTCTGCGTCATGCTGTCACTGTCCTTTGCACTGCAGGAAACGGCAAGCTGGCTGGCAAGCGCCAGAACCAGCAGAAGCCACGCTGTTTTTCTTTTTCCCCTGTATGATGAAATTTTCATGCTCTGTCCCTCCTCATAAACGCCAGGTCCGTCCGCCATAATGCAGACGGACTGACGCTGCATATACTCTCCTATTCTTTTACCGTGTTACCCAGTTCGTTTACAACCGTGAGTCTGCCGACCGCACTGTTGTATTTAAATACCGTCCAGATATTGCCCTTTCCTTCCGGTACTGTAAATGTATATGAAGGAACTGTCTGGTTTCCCAAATATACCCTGACCATGGCATTCCCGTCACCCAGACCGTTTCTTTTTATGTAATCATCCACATAAAATGTATAGTCCCCGGTTTCATCATGATAAATGGTGGTTGTTTCCGGACCATAACCGTCCACATCATCCACATCCAGTTTCGCTATGCACACATTGTTTAACACACTTTCCTTCTCCCTGTAGGAAATATGACCGGATTTTCCATTTGAAAGACTGTAATCCAGATGGGAATCCAAATCCTGCGGCCTTGCTCCCCATGTAAGTACCACACGCATCTGGTTATCCTTAAGGGAGGCTGATATGCTCATATTCTGGTTCTTCATTGACATACTGCCAAATACTTTTATATTAAAGTATGAGGACATGTATCTGTCATTTTCTGAACTGATTTCCAGACAGTAATTCCCGGCTTCCAGTTCCGGTGTCTGGTAATAACCATTCTTCCCTGTTTCAATGGCGGCTTCCGGAGCAGTGTATATATTATTTATACCCTTCCGGATACAGATTTTCAATCCTTTTATTCCGTCCCCGATAACAGAATCACTGATATAACCATCCGCTTTTCCTTTTCCCTTATCCGCTTCCGGTATTAACTCTGCCAGTTCACAGTAACGTGTATCCTCGCAACGCTTCCGCACCTCCCAGAACCGGCTGTAGGTTGTAAGAACCCACATAATGGCAGGACTGCACCCAGACTTTATTTCCTGCTGAAAATTCCCACGTTCCAAAGGGGATGCCGGATGAAAAAGCCAGTGGCAAAACCTGCAAAAACCGTAGAAATCATTCCAATAAGAAATACTGTAATTATGACCGTTGAGCCAGCCTCCTTAAAATACTTTAAGACATAATAATGTCCGGAATCATTTTTTGCCCTGTCTGCAAGCCTGCTTAACGCTGCATCCTCATATTCAGCAAATTCCTTTTGCCCACTGATATCAAGAAACATAATCGGTTCATCTGAAACATCAAAACCGCCAAACCTTCCCTCCAAATCCGTGTTCAGCTTTTGAATTTCATCCCATACCCCTGCTCCGTCTTCATGGTCTGATTCTATCAGTTCCCATGTAATAAAATGACTCCAGAAAGTATCCGTCCATGAAACCGTGGTTTTTAACCTTTTACAGCCATCCGGCAGTTTCATCCGGTTTACCTGGTAACAGTACGGCAGTCGCCAGAGTACCAGAAAATATAAAAGCATCCATATTACTGCCGCGGTTATAATTTTTGCTGAAGATTTCATTCTGTTTTGTCCCCCTGGAAAATTTTACTGCTGCCGCAATGTCCAGTCCGAAAGCTGAATTCCGTCAAAAGCAAATCCATTTCTCCTTACCATTAATTCGTAAACGAACACTGTACTGCGTCAACCACCCTGCCTGTTCTGGCATCGACCAGAACCTCATACTGTTCCGTATCATTTTTTTTATCACGGATGAGTGACCACACGAGCCTGCCTGTTCCATGGTCATCATAAATATACAGTTTCTCTTCTTCCGGCTCATCTTCATCATGTACATATGTCATGTCCCTCACATAGCCGTCTTGTTCGATTTTTTCACTGGCTTCCCCAAAGGTAATCTGCGGCCGGACATCCACATCCCCGGACACCGGGAAATAATTGGAAGTGACAAAACTTGCACTGCCATCCCTATTTGTAAAATGTCCGACTACAACCCAGCAGCCCCGGACCTCCACGCCTTTATAGTACTGCCGGAAGAAATAATCCCAGGACGAAGAATCTTCCGTCACGCCATCCGGCTGCAGCTCTTCAAAAACATCCCGGATTCCCAGGAGTGACCTTATGTTGTACAGGGATGCCAGGGCTGTTTCCCATGAGTCCACCTTTATGTCACTGTAAAATCCTGTGATATCATCAACATATCCGGAATCATTCATTTCCACTTTATAACGCTCCTTATTGCCTCTGTTCATTTCATCCAGCTGCTCCAGAGAATAGTCCTCAAGGCTGTTTACATCCATGTCAAGGATTCTTTTCACGGTGAGGGCAAAGCTTTTCCTGTACTTTTTCCCGTTGTAGCTCACATCTGCCGTAATGGTTACTGTTTTGTCCTCTTTCTGCCTTGTCACCTTCCCTTCATTTGTGATTACGGATTCATCCGATGAAGTCCAGACGGTATCCATTTCATAATTATAGGTGACAAAACAGACGTCCCTGGTCACGGACTTGTCCTGGTCTCCCCTGGCAAACTCTATCTCTGTATATTCTGCCACATGTGCCACATCCGTCCCCTCTTTCTCCCGGTCGCTTTCCTTTACCTCGATGACAGGGCTTTCCTCTGCCAGGGGTTCTGTTTCTGATGCTTTTACCTGCTCCATCGTCTGCGTCATGCTGTCACTGTCCTTTGCACTGCAGGAAACGGCAAGCTGGCTGGCAAGCGCCAGAACCAGCAGAAGCCACGCTGTTTTTCTTTTTCCCCTGTATGATGAAATTTTCATGCTCTGTCCCTCCATGCCCTGTCTGCCTATACAGTCCCTAATATTTTACGATATTCACCTTTTGATAATCTGCCAACGGCTTTTCTAACAGTTCCTTATACTGTTTGTACTGCTTTTCCGGCGCCTGGATTTCCAGCAGGGATTTACAGCCTTCGAATGCATCTTTACTGACAGCTTTCAGATTTTTTCCCAGCCTGATTATCACAAGCCTGCTGCAGTTACGAAAAACATAATCACCGATTCTCTGTATCCCATCAGGCAGCGTGACGGTACGCAGTCCCGAATCTGCAAACGCCATATCCCCGATTTCTGACACGCTGTCCGGAATTTCAATCCCTGCCAGGGATTCACATCCCAGAAATGCATGCGCTCCAATCCTGACAATTCCATCCGGCATAACAACCGTTTTCAGCGACCGGCAGTCACGGAATACCTCATCCTCGATCTCAGTAACACCATCCGGGATTACCACTTTTTCCAGCATACGGCAATTATGGAAAAGAGAATATCCAAGTGATGTATCTTTCTGGTTTTTTCCCAGTTCTATGGTTTTTAATTTCCTGCACCAGGAAAATACCTTTGTCCCGACTGTTTCAACGCTGTCCGGAATCTCCATGCTTTCGATTCCCGTATTTGAAAATGCGTTATCACATATTACTTTTACCTTGTCATTCCAGTGTATGGCTGACAGGTTTTCACAACCTGCAAACGAATAATCCCCTATTTTTGTCACTGCATCAGGAATTGTAAATTCCCTGATTCCCGAGCCTTCCAGCAGGAACATGGGAATTTCCATCACTCTGTCATTCCAGTTGTACAACTTCTGCAAACTTTCCGCTGCACAGAAAACCCCTTCTCCAAGAAAATCCAGACTGTCCGGAAGCCTCATCTCCTTAATGGCAGAATATGCAAAGGCATAGTCACCAATACTATTTACACTGTCCGGAATTTCAATTTCTTTCAGTTCACTAAGTGCAAATGCATAGCTTCCGATCTCCGTCAGCGTGGAAGGAAGTGAAACCTTTAGACCGGGATTTGTAAATCTCGCAAAGGCAACCTCCCCGATACTGGTGATTCCTTCCCCCACCTCAATCCTGGTACAATCCGCAACAGCATCCAGGTATTCCTTCTCATGACTCACGCCGTCCCAAGGTCTGTGGAAAAGGTAGAGTCCAAGCGGCTGCTGCACATATGATTCTCCTTCCGTAAGAAAGTCTTCCTCCGGATTAAGAAAATCCTCCATCCTGCCCTTACCAGACACCTGCAGGATACATGTATTTTTTCCGGTTCTGTACATGACGTAGTTTACATTGTCCTGATCGCTTTTTCCACATGTTCCGGAAATTATGACCTTGGGATATTTCTCTTTTTTACTTTTTTCCGCTGCCATTTTTTTAATCCGGGCAACATCCGGTTTTAAAAAACCGCCCGCCGCTGGCACGACTGCCAGTTCTGTCGGAATCGGCATGTTCCGAACTCCCCCTGCGACACCGCATACTGACAGTACTGCTGCCAATAGTAACCAAATACATAGTTTCTTCATAATAATTGTCCCCTTTCCAGGTTCAGCCATGGCGGTTACTGCTTTATTTGATACCCCAGTTCATTTACCACTGTCAGTCTTCCTGCCGCGCTGTTGTATTTAAAAACTGTCCAGATTTTCGCCTGACCATCCGGTACGGTAAATGTATATGATGGAACGGTCTGGTTTCCCAGATAAACTTTTACCATGGCGTTTCCATTTCCCATGCTGGTTTCCTCGCTAAAATTATCCACATAAAATGTGTAATCCCCTGTTTCATCATTGTATATGGTAGTGGTTTCCGGTCCATATCCACTTGTATCATCCACATCCAGTTTTGCAATGCAAATATTATTTAAAACATTTTCTCGCTTTCCAAAATAAATATGCCCATCCTCTCCATTTGAAAGGCGATAGACCAGATGAGAATCAAGATCCCTCGGTTTACTCCCCCATGTCAGCACCACCCTCATCTGATTCTCTTCCAGCGAATTGGATATGTTCATATTCTGGTCTTTCAGTGTCATACCGCCCAAAATTTTGATATTAAAATATGTGGACATATACTTTGCATCCTCGGAACTGACTTCTAGACAGTAATTTCCGGCATCCAGTTCCGGTGTCTGGTAAAAACCATTTTGTTTTGTTTCAAGTATCACTTCCGAATCAGTATATATATTATTTATACCCTTTCGGATTGAGATTTTCAAGTCTCTTACACCATGTCCGGTAACAGTATCCCTAATATAACCTTCCGCTTTGCCCTTTCCTTTTTCAACTGCCGGTATCATCTCAACAATGTCACAATACCTTATATCCTGTCCCACAATATTTTCACTAGCAAGGTACATGGTTTCATCAAGATAGCCGTTCTTACTGAAATTTATTACCATCGGATTCTCTTCCTTAATTTCCACAAGATAACTTCCACCTGCATTCGTTTCCCCGATTTCCTTTCCAGAGGCATCCTGAATCTGAACGAAATCCAGAGCTGTATTATTGCTAAAATCCGAATCCCGGTCTGCCTTTACAATCCTTCCGGATGCCCGTATCATTCTTTCTGTACTTGCTTTCTTTAGACTTATTTTTTTTACTTTTTCTATATCTTTAAAATATTTAGCTTTTTTGTTACAGCTTTCATCAATGCCAGCATTATCAAAATATGTTTCTATCATATTTATTATTTGTTTGGAATATTTTTTCTTCTGCGCCGCCTTTACTACATTATTCCTCACATCCAGTAAATCCGAGCGCGGTCCATATCCCAGTAATAAAGACTGGTACCATATACCTTCTACATCTTTTATAGGTACCATTTTGCCCTCCATAAGAACAGCTATGTGTGAGATAACTGTGGAATTTTGATGAATTCCTCCTTTATCATTTTTATCTGAAAAATCTGCATCATCAACATAATAATCTCCACCAACACATACGGGATTTCTTGTTTCTACCGGTCTTTCAATATTCCTGAGACATTTACCAACAGCTATATGTTCTCCCATCGTCCAGTTTCCATCCACATAACATGCCAAAATATCTGCATATGCTTCCTCAATTATTCCCATTGTGCCTATATTTTTCAACTGCGTTTCATGGGAAATTACTGCATGGGAGTATTCGTGTGCTATGGTGTCCCTATCAATAGCCAGAAATTTTTCTTGCAATCCTCCCTTACCTGTTCCATATCCAATCACAATACTTCTTCCATTCCATTTTGCATTGTTTTCTAATGATGGGTCCATATAAATCTTAACTTTTCTATCTTTCACCTTTCCAGACTGGAGCTCTTCTTTCAAACTGTAATATGAAAACCTACCAAAATGTAATGCATAATAATCTTTTACATCCATCATATTAGCCATTGCAGAAACTTCTTGAGGACTCCATTCATTCTTATTTTTTGTGATAGGAAATACATTTCTTGTATTATAAACTTGTATATTATATTTCGGATTCCATAGTCTGTATTTTTTTCTTTATTTTTTTCACATATTGCCTGCACATCAAATTTTCTGTCTTTTTTCAGCATATCCTTTCCATGTGCCGGTTCAGATAAGACGAGTTTAGACAAGTTACGTGATACCTCATATGAAAACAATGCCTCACCTGTCTGTGCATCCACATAGACTTCGTATCCTTCTCCATATTCATCGTTCATCTGACAGAACAGATTCCATACAAGTATCCCCTTTCCATACTCATTTAATATAACCGGAGATTCCTGCTGTTCTTTTTCCTCGGTTTCCATTAGAATGTAACCATACTCTGCCACACTGTGAACAGCTTCCTCCCATGATACCTGCGGAACAACACTGATATCATCAGACAGCGGAAAATAACTGGTTCTAAGATAATCAACCTTACCATTTATATCTGCTGAAATGACCACCTGACCATCCAGAACAGAAATCCCTTTATATTTCTGGTCAAACTTAAATATATAACCACATTCATCTGCATAAATATCCGTTACCTGCAGTTCCTCAAACGGGTTACTGATTCCCATCACTGATTTTACATTGTACAAGGATACCAGGGCTGTCTCATAAGAATCCACTTTCACATCACTGAATGTTCCATATATACTTTCCAGATACCTGTATTCACTCATATTCACCCTATAATATTCATCTCCGCTGTTCATCTGTTCCAGCTGGCTGAGTGAATAGTCCTGCAGCATGTCAATGTCAATATCCGTCTTTCTTTTTACCGTAAGCGCAAATTCCTTCTTGTAATCCTTCCCTTTATACTGAATTTCAGCAGTAACCGTCACCGTCCGGTCTTCCTCTCCCCTTGTGACATGCCCGTCATTCGTCACCACGGATTCATCGGATGACACCCATGCCACATCCAGCAGCTCCGGCGCATAGTTTACAAACCGCATGTCGTCAAGCACAGACTGCGCACAGTTTCCGTTCCGGAACTCAATATCCACATATTCCGTAACCTCTGACGGGTCTATTCCGTCTTCACCGTCCCCGTTGTCTTCCTCCCTGCCGTCGCCGTCCGTAAAATGTGTCACCTCTATGTTTTCCGGCTGAATACTGCTTTTGCCGGAAGGGCAGGAAAACCCGAACTGCACCCGCTGCCCGGCTTCAATCATCCGGTTGTATTCCTCACAGCTTATGACATAATGGTTTTCCTCATGGCTGATAATTTCTGCATTCCAGATGCTGCCAATGTCATTCTCCCAGTCAAACGTTATGCACCAGTCCTTAAAACTCTCTGATGATTTGTTCAGGATTCCGATTTCCCCGACAAACCCGGTTTCCCAGTCGTCCGACACGGCGTAGTCAACCTCAAAATTTCCTTCCTCCACCGGCATCTGTACGGACTGTGAGAAATGAAACTCCGGTGTTTCCGGACTGCCGGCAGCATTAAACCCGAAACTTACGGCAGAGTCCGGACTGATGTTTGAATTGTATGACTCCCCTTCAATAGTGTATAACCCGTCCTCGTTCCGGCTGCTGATTTTTGCATTCCAGATATTTGTAATTTCCCCGTCCAGGACAAACATCAGGTTCCAGTTATGTATCTTTTTGTCACTGGTGTTTTTTATGGATACCTCCGCCGTGTATCCCTCTCCCCAGCTGTTTACAATGTTACAGGTAACGGCATATCCTTCGCCTTCATACGATACGGTGTTTTCCGTACTGGCATCCGGACTTTCTGCTTCCGTATTTTCCTGTTCAGCAGCTGAGCTTTCCGTTTCCGACACTATGGTTTCTGTTTCTTCCGCTTTTACAGTAATGGCATCCGTCAGTACTGACAGTGACATCAAAAAAGCCAGTATTACTGCAACTAATTGTTTTGCTGTTTCTTTCATTTTTACTTTTTTCATTATTAAACATTCCTCCTAATGTTCGCCTCTTTTCACTTTTTATAATTCAACTAATAAAATCAATAAATATTTTTAACTCAGCTCATACCATTTCCAGTCCCTCCCTTCATTTTCCCATCTGCCTGATTTCAGTCTTTTCTGCATTATTCCCCAGATACATGATTTCAACAAAAAGACTGCTGTTACACCCAGCAGTCTATTCCCCATCCCATATTTTTTCAACCCCCGGTTCCCTGAACGGGCGTATTCCTTCCTGAACGGGCATGTTTTCGTATTTTTTCGTTTTATCATCATTTTAACCCACTTTCAGATATATCTCCACCGTAAATTTACCACTATCCTTTTGAACCTCAGACCTGCCTTGATACTTCCTTATAATCTGTTCAATACTTTTCATTCCATATCCGTGGTTTGCGGCATCCCTCTTTGTAGTTTTCAGTTTTCCGTTCTTATCGCAGAGATAACTTCCAGTGCAGGTATTTTCCATGCCGATATGTAAATAATCCCTTCCCTGCGCCACTGCAAACCGAATTTCCCTCTTTTCTTCCGGTAACTGCATGACCGCTTCCACTGCATTTTTTACCAGGTTGGAAACCAGAACACAAAGATCATTGGACAAAATCCCCGTTTCTTCCCCCATGTATCCGCTTACATGAACCGCACAGTTCCCTTTCAGCGGAGAAAAATAATAATTGATTATTACATTTACAATTTCATTCCCAACATCATACTGTGCTTTGGAGACAGACGACACTTCTGCAAGCAGTGTGTTTACATATTCCCCGGCTTTTTCACTGTCTCCGTTTCTACACATTTCCCCCACTGCCAGCAGATGCCCGGTGATATCATGCCGGAACTGTCTGGTTGCCTGTTCTTTTTCCAGAAGCCTGCCAAAATACTCTTTCTGCTGTTCATTGTAGTGTTCGGCAGTTTCTTTCCGGCTTCTGTAGCTTGCCGTCCTATTAAAATAATAAACCATTGCAAGCATCAGCCCGCAGACTGCCACTCCTGTAAAACACACTAATGCATTTCCCATAATGAAAACTTTTTGATTTTTCGCAAGCATAATTATGGCAAATTTCTGAAACACAAGTGAAAATGTCAAAATAAACAGAATCCCTCCCATCATCCACCATAATGACAGCGGAAGCTGAAAAAATTCTTTCTCCAGCTTTCTTCCAATCACAAAATGATACAGCCAGACCAACACTATAACCGCCATAACAGTCTGTATCTTGTCACGCTCACTTAAATAAACCGTCTGCAGGACAAACACAGTATTTTCCAGCAGGGCCGTCATAAAAACGGAAACAGCACAAACTGCCGCCGTCTTTGAAAAAGGCATTTCAAACAGGCTGTAGAAAAACACAAATACAACCAGCAGCTGCAAAATACCAATCTCCCCAACTGTAAGCTGCGAGGAAAAGTACAGAAAAAACGAAATCAGCAGTCCAAACATTCCCTTTTTCCCGCCGCCGGTTTTCCACGGCTGCTTTAAAACCGCATAACAGACCGACACATGTTCAATTATACACAGTACATCCAGCAGCAGCCTTTCAACTATTTCCATATTCTCCCCGTTTTCTTATCTGTACCTGACATCATACTCCATATACGCCCGTTCAAACACTGTCCTCCGCCGTTTTGCAACCAGTATTTTTTCCCCGGTAACCATGACCGGATGCGTACTGTTCATGCTTTCAATCTTCCCCAGATTAACAACAAAAGAACGGTGCGTGCGGAAAAACATTCGTTCATCCAGCTCCTGTTCCCACCAGTCAAGGGAATATTCACTCCGGAAACTGGAATTTTCCAGAAAAACCCGTGTCTGTGATCCATCCGCCATCACATACAGTATATCCTTCTGCCGGACGCAATGCCATTTTCCACCGTCAGATATATTCTCCACCTCCTCACCAATCATCCGTCTCTGCACTTCTTCAATTGCCGCAAACAGTTCCATTTCCTCCACCGGTTTCGTGACAAATGCAACTGCCCCGATTGGAAACGCCTCTTTAAATCGTTCTGTTTTACAGGTCAGCATCACGATTCTGCATGACATGTTCTTCCGTCCTGCCTGACGTCCTGCCTCAATTCCGTCCATACCCGGCATGTCAATGTCCAGAAACACCATGTCCAGCTTTCCCTGATACGCTAAAAACTCCCTCGCTGACATGAAATGGACAAGCCTTGTGGAAATTTCCACGCTTACTTCATAATTCTTCACCATTTTATCAATTATCCGGTGCATCTTTTCATCATCATCACACAGACCGATTACTATCTCTTTTATCATTCACTGTCTCCGCCATATAAATCCATCTGCATCCAGTTTCCAGATTTATATATTATAATACCGTATATTTATATCTGGTCTATTTTACCACGTTTATACCAAAATTACCACTTTACATTTATAAGGCGTCAACAATTTCCGGTTTTCCATGTACTTTTCTTATTTTTCCTGCATACAGAACCGCAGGCTCTTCTGGTTTTCCTTTTTCCTTCTCTCAAGTTCCGCAAGCGCTTTTTTATATATTTCGGGAGCAGCAAAAATCTCTTCCCTCTGTGCTACAATGTCAAGCCTCCTGTTTTCGCGCTCATGCAGTATTTCAACATAGTCGCGTCCGGTTCTTTTCATGTCTCTTTCCATCAGCTTCTGCGACAGTTTTCTAAAATCATCATGGCTGTCCGTCTGAACCAGCAGCAGACCATCCTCGGACTGCGACTCCCCGAATGTTCCCAGACTTTCATCATAAACAAATACAGCCGGTTCAATTAAATCCATCATCCATAGATATTCCAGACATGTCTCAGGACTTACTGCCTGATCCAGTACCGGCAGCATGATTTTTTCGGTTTCCTGCAGTGCATGTTTCATCTTTCCGTACAGGTCTTTCGCATGATTTTCCCTGTATGCAAATGACGCCAGCCTGGCGTGGTATTTTCTGTCGTAACCGTTCCGGCCTGTCCTTTCATAAAATGTGCCGAGGTCCTTAAGCCAGAAATCATTATTCCTTGGACTGTCCGCCAGGGTGACTGCCCCGCGGTATACGGTTGCCGCAGCCCCCAGTACTGAAAACTCCCGGTATCCCTTCCTGTCACATGCTTCATCCATACATGCAATTACATGAAATACTTCACTTCCCGCCATTCTTACCAGGTAAGGATACTTCCCCCTTACTGTAACAAATCCTCTTTTCTTTAATGTTTCCCCAAACACTTTTTTAAAAGCCTGAACCAGACAGCCAGCCTTTTCCATGGTATGATACCTTCTCATTTATGTCTCCTCCTTTGTATCCGGAAAATCCCTCCAAAAGTCCGAAAGGGATTATCCAAAAAAGCTTATGATACCCCGAAGTCTATTCCTGTATCTGTAGTTTTTCAACCCCTGGTTCCCTGAACGGTCGTATTCCTTCCTGAACGGTCAGAAATTTTGTTTTTCTAGTAAAAAAATGCCCCCTCCGATGTAATTTCAGAAAAACATTGAAAACCCCGGAACAACATGGTAAACTTCATAAGTACACCTCCCGTAAGGGAATCGAACCACAACTACTACACAGGGGAAATTACTATGGGAAAAATTATTTTAGCCAGGGAAGCTGACAAAGGGATGCGCACGAGACAGATAACCATGCTTATAACAATGAGTCTTGTCTGCGGTTTTGGCGGTCTTCCGGTCGGTGCAATTTTAAGCGGCGTCATGCAGGCCGTTTTACAAGACAGCTCCATTCCTGTCATGTACGGTTTCTTACTAGCCCCCATTTTTGCGGGAATGATAATCGGATTTTTTGTAATGAAAAAAGACATGGATTTGAAAAACCATACACGCTGTGAATCCTGCGGGGAAACCATGCAGCCGCTGACTGAACTGGATACCGTATTCCAGATTCCGGCAAGGGGTGAGGAAACTTATGAAAACGCCATGCAGTATCTTGCCGCCAGCATGGAACGCGTTTCCGGCGTCCATGATATCGCCTTCGGGCAAAGGGGATGTTTTGCCTGCGTCTACCGCTGCAGAAACTGCGGAAAACACCTGTTAAGAATTATGGATTTTCTTCCGGATATCGGAAACTGTATAGAAAAGCACACCTATTATTTTGACTATCATTCTTTTTGCCGGCTCCGCGGAAAAAACGACCTGACATAACCGGTAAAACCGTATAACAAAAATACAAATGAAAGGATAAATACCCGGAATGAGACGTATCCCAATTGATTTTGCGATTGCATTTGTCATTGCCTTCGCAATCGGCTCACTGATAAATTTCGGTGCAGACAAATACATAAAAAGTAAGGAAAACGAAGAAGTGGAAGTGGAGTATTCCAGTACAAAACCAGGAGCTGCCGCTGAAAAAACAGTGCCTGTTATCTCCAGTATTGATGAAATGATGAATGAAAAGGTTTTTACCTTTCACACGGATTCTTTTTTGTCAGACTATAAAATCATATTTGCGGATGACAACATGTACTATTTATTCCCCCTTCCGTCCGGGGAAACGGTTCTTATTGACCTTTATTTTGACCATGTCTGCCTGGAATATGACACCAGCGGTGACGAAGATTCCGACGAGCCCTATTTTAGCAGGACACCCCGACTTAACAGGGATCTCTATTCTGTAATGCCGGTAGGAAAAGTCGTAAAAGAACCGCTTTCCGCAGAAACCCTGGAAGTCCTGGAACAGCGGGGACTGCAGGTAACGGACCCATCCTTTTACATAGATATGCGCGGGGAATATAAAGATTTTGATGCCGAAGCCTTTCAAATGAAAGCCGGTATGGTCAGCGCACTGGCAGGAATTGCAGTCTATCTCCTTGTCCGCTGGCTGATGATTGCAAGCGGTCTTTTTGCTCCGTTATTTCCGCTCCGTTTTATGAGAAAATGGAAACGTTATGTGATTTATAACGGAATTTTATATTATGATGAAAATATAAAGGAAATCCACCGCCTGCACAAACAGGGGAACATAAATGCAGCGGCACAGGAATTCTGCAGGCTGACAAATACAGATATGGACGAAGCCATGATGGCAATGGGTTACTGGAAGGAACTTTACGGAGAAGGAATCCTGCATATTTAATCATCAAATTCCATGGTTACAAAAAAACCCTTATCCGTTTCCTTAACCTCCACAACAACCCCCTCCTGGCTTTTTAACCGCTCACCAACCTCGTAATTTCCGGACATCGCAATTGCATGTTCAATCGTGTAATAATAAGATGTCGGAAGCCTGCCTTCCGTCACTTTCAGACGGTCCCCCTCCTTCGCCAGTCCCGGACGCTCCATCTTAAATTCCATCCGTCTCATTGTTTCTTATCCTCTTCAAATTCCACGTCAATGGTTCCGTTTCTCCTGTCATATTCCCTCGCTGCACGGGCAGCGGCAGAAGCAATCCAGATATTTGAAGCCCCGTTAAAAATCAGTATGATTCCCACCAGAACCATCGCGTTTTCCACTACGTGAAAGGCGTCAAACACACATACCAGTCCGGATAAAATACAAATAACCGCAAGTGCCAGATTCACTCCCCACGAGGAATATCCCATCCGTTTTGCACTGACTGTTTCCATCACAGCACGGATGCCGTGAAACAGAAGCAGGACCCCGATAATTACCGGAACCAGGCTCATGACTGCTGCCGGCTGGCTTAATACCCAGATTCCTGCCGCAAGAACCAGAATCCCCGCCACCACGGAAAAGCTGTTCGCAGCAAGTCCCAGCAGAAAGCTTCCCAGATAAACGATTCCTATTACTATCATCATTACTGCAATGATTCTTCCAATCAGATTAATTACGCCGTCCCTGTAAATAACAATAATAATACCAAGTATGATACACAGTGCTGACGACAGCATAAAATCTGCTTTCATCTTTTTTAATAATTCTTTCATGTCAAGTAACTTCCTTTCATTGTATCTTCAGCCAGTGGGCATTATTTTATTTCCAGCAGCTCCACAACCTTCTGCATTTCCGCTCCCCCGGCAGGAATTTCCCCGTGTCCGGTATGTTTTAAATCCGCTTCCATCTCACCAACCAGCCATTTGCCGTCTTCTTTCGTCCTCTCAATGGTAAAATAACGTCCTTTTTCCTGAGCTGCATCCCATGACAGATAAATGCGGTAACAGGACGGGATTTCCATTCCCTGTTCCGGCATGCCAATTTGGACAAGCAGCATATCCTCCGATAAATTCAGCGGCATAACCGAAAATTCCTCTGTCAGATACGGATACATCCGCGGATGCTGGTAACAGGATTCAAACAGTTCATCAATATATTGTTCCTTTTCCTCGAACAGTTTATCTATCATTTCTTTCCCCTGTTCAAAAAATTTTTTGGGAAAATGCCCAAATTCAAACTCTTTGCGCTCAAACGCGAAATACTGTTCCGGCGTCAGCTCCACCTTTTTTTTCTGCCCGCCGGCCTGCCGTTTTTTCTCAGCCTCTGCAATCTGTTCCACCAGCGCACGCTTAAATACCAGATTCTGCGTAAAAGGATTGATTGCAATTCCGTCTATCTGTTCTATATGCTGCTCAACCATATGGTTTGCCGCAAGAAACGGAAGGTTTAATACCAGTTCGCTTTTTGGCTTTGCGGGAATATGCTCCTTACTTGTGTACAGCGGAAAATATGAGGTGTTTTCCGGTCCCGGCAGCAGACAGGGCACCGGTTTTTTTTGCTGGTTCATAGAAGCCGGAACTAAAATCCTGCTGGCAATCAGCTTTACAACAAGCTGGTTTAAATGCTGCGGTGTATTTTCTTTTAAATATGTATCAATAAATTCCTCGATTTCTTCGTTTCTGACATTAATTGTCAGGTTTTCCTTCTCCTGGTCACTCATCCTTTGCTGCTCCTTTCCCCGCCAATCTCCGGCATCAGCCGGATAAATTCACTGTCACGGTAGCTCCACGGCTGCGTTTCAAAAAACGGTTTATTCCCCGCTATGATTTCTTCGGGCAAAGCCCATTTCAGATGATATCCCCGCGCAAGCTCGCTTTCCGTCATATGCGTATGCTCTGTCCTGTCAGAGGCGTCGCAGAAAAAAAAGCAGGAGTGGCAGACAAATATTTTATCCGGTTCAAAAATATCTCTCCGCCGCTCCACGATTTCCCCGATTTCCTGAATTGATTCCGGAATTACAATAAGTCCTGATTCTTCCCTTACCTCACGAATCAGGGCGCTTTTTAAGTCCTCTCCCGGCTCCACGCCGCCGCCAAGAAGTTTATAGTCTCCGGCAGTTCCCTGCTGTGTGGCGATTTTCCCGTCCCTGATAATGATTGCCCTTGTGGAATATTTCTCAAAAACCGGCATATGATCTGAATAGTTTTTTTTGTCAAGTGTCAGAAGTAATTTCATTCCTCTTCTCCTCCCAAAATGTGCTTGTTATGGAAAATGTTATGCGTCCCCTGAGTACATTACATATTATACATTACTTCTTTTGCTTATGAAATACATTTTATGAAATTGTTTCACAGTTTTCCAGAATCACCGGTTCTTCTGTAACTTCTTTTTCCCGGCTGACGGTATAAGCTTTCAGCTGCGGCGCCTCCCGGTTCATAAGGGAGAAAACCAGATAGCTGATGGATGTATCATATGCAAGACGTCTGTCCTCTTCGGAAAATTCAGCGGGTGAATCCGGATGGGAATGCCAGCTGCCAAGCAGCACAAACCCATGTTTACGCATGTCCCTTACCGCGGTAAGCTGTTCACTGATATCCATAAGATAATGCGTACTGCTGTGTTTTGTATTCGTCAGCAGATATATTTTTTTTATTTCTTTTGCCTCTCCGTCCAGGCTGCCTGCAAGCAGCCCGCAGGCTTCTTCCGGCAGCTGCCGCATGGCATGGAGAAGAATTTTTTCATAATCTGACTGTTTCATCCGCAGCATATTTCTATCCCGTTTTTCCCCGTAATTTCCGGTGCGCACGGCATTCGCCGGTTTCCCCTGGAAGCTTCACTGTATGGAACTCCATGTTTAATGCATCATATGTCAGAAGCCGTCCTGTCAGAAGCTCTCCGGCGCCCGTGAAGAATTTCACCGCTTCCAGTGCCTGAAGGCTCCCGATGACCCCGGCAAGCGCACCGATAACGCCGGTATTTTTTGCCGGCGGCACATCATTTTCTGACGGAGGATTTCCAAATACGCAGCGGTAACACGGACCCCTCCCCGGCACGTAAGTCATAAGCTGTCCCTGAAAACGGGAAATTCCTGCATGGGTAAAAGGTTTTTCTGCCATAACGCAGGCGTCATTGATTAAAAACTTGGCAGTAAAATTATCTGTCGCATCCAGAATAAAATCATAATCCGCGATTAATGGTGTGATGTTTTCTTCCGTCACCAGTTCGTGGTAAGTCCTTACATGAATATCCGGATTCATGGCACAGAGCTTCTCTTTTGCAGAATCCACCTTTGCCCTTCCGATATCCGCAGTAGTGTGCAGAAGCTGCCTCTGCAGGTTTGATCTGTCAACCTCGTCAGCGTCTGCAATACCAATGGTTCCGACTCCTGCTGCCGCCAGATACATGGACACCGGCGAACCAAGTCCGCCGGCCCCAATTACAAGCGCCCTTCCGTTATACAGACGCTCCTGCCCGCTGATGCCAACTTCTTTTAACATAATATTCCGGCGATACCGCTCCATCTGTTCGTTTGATAAAGACATGCTGTCCTCCTATATCACGTAAAACCACGATTCGTCCGACGCCTGCCGGTGCAGCCTGTCATCCTCACTGTGGTAAACAAGCTCCTGGTTTTTTACACTGACCTTTGTGCCCTTCTGGATGGATTTTGTTATGAATGAATTGCCGCCAATGACAACCCCCTCCTCAATCACCGTCTCGCCTCCCAGAATGGACGCCCCCGAATAAATGGTCACATGGTCCTTAATGGTCGGATGCCTGCGTACATCACGCAGCTTCTGTCCGCCCTGGGTGGACAGCGCACCAAGCGTCACTCCCTGGTAAAGCTTGACATGTTCTCCGATCACGGTCGTTTCCCCGACCACGATTCCGGTACCGTGGTCAATAAAAAAATATTTGCCGATGGTTGCCCCCGGATGGATATCAATTCCGGTTTTACTGTGCGCCTGCTCGGTCATCATTCGCGGAATCATCGGTACGTCCAGTAAAAACAGTTCATGCGCCAGACGGTAAACGGTTATCGCATAAATTCCCGGATAGGAAAAGATAATTTCATCCTTGCTTCTTGCTGCCGGATCCCCGTCATATGCGGCCTGCAAATCCGTTTCCAGATATTCACGGACCTTTGGAATCGTCTTTAAAAATGCCACGGATGCTTCTGCCGCAAAGGCTTCCACCTGTTCTTCCCCGTCTTCGCCAAAAGCCTTTGTATATTTTAACACGACCGCAATCTGTTTATTCAGGTGAAAAATCACGTCCTCGATCAGCGTGGATACCGTATGCTCCACATTGTAAATTTTGTGCGTCTTGTCACGGAAAAATCCCGGATAAACTATTGTCAGAAGATTCTCAAGAATCTCCATAATTTCCTGCTTATCGGGCTGGTTATAAATATCCATCTTGTCAACTGCACGGTCTTGATTATAATCATTTAGAATTGCACAGAGAATACCCTGTATTTCTTTTTCTATTTTATTTTTCATGTTATTCTCCATTCTGTCTCCTGCATTCATAATATCATATGTTTATTGTTCTTTGTCATGCTCATATTTTTGCCAGAACAGAAATGCCGCGCCTGCCACCGCCGCTGTAAGCGCTGCAACCAGACACTCCGCCGCCAAAATATTCAGCTTTCCTGATAAGGCTACAACTAAAAAATCCACCAGAAAATGTCCAAGATACGCCAGAAGAACCATCTGTTTTTTCGCGTGTTTTACTCCGAGATACACAAGAGCCGTCAGCGCAGTCTGCAGAATAACCGCAAAAACACGCTCGATTCCCGCCATGTAAAAAAGGGATGCCGGTGTGGATAAAAGCTGCTGGATATTCTGCAGCGCCTGGGTCTTTACACTTCCTTCCAGCTCCTCCACCTGCGCTGCAAGCGAGCCTGAATTAAGCATCACGGAGGTTGTCAGATTATTGATATTTGCAATCCCGACCAGCAGTATGGATTCCGCACCACCGTGCCCGATTCCGTACATCAGCGCACCGTCGTTGTCCATGGTAAATCTTTTATGCTTAATTAAAATTTTTGCTGCAAAAAATCTTCCGGTTTCCTCAAAAACCGCTGCTGCAAGTCCGCCGTACAATGCAGTCAGCAGGAAATTTTTCTGCAGCATATCCCCCGCCAGTCCAAACACCAGCATATGGCACATCTGTTCCAGCACCATTGCCGAAAGGATAAAAATTAATCCGCCGATAAAAAAGAGCTGTACCTTTGCCTTAGTCCTTTTGCGCCAGTATAACATGAGAAAAACCGGCAGTCCAACTGAAACCAGAACGGAAAATCCCATTCCTGCCATTGCTGCCGCCGACACACTTCCAAGTTCCATCACAAAAACCTCACTTTCCCTGCATAAATTTCATTATACCGTAAGTGCCGGTTATCTTCAAGAACAAAGGCAGGCGCCACCACAGCATATGGTGACGCCTGCCTTTTTGTTACTTCCTGCATACAGGTCTTACATATTTGAAAAAACGCCTGCAGTCGTGGTAAAAATAGAATACCCTTTCCGGTGTCAGATTCAATTCATATCCGCTGGCACCGTAATCAAATTCTTTCATTGCAGCTTCAATTTTTGCCTCTACGCTCTGGCTTTCCGTTTCAAAATCAAACGGACCGTGCTCAAAGACAATGTACTCACCTTCAGGCACATCCATCAGCTGCATCTGCTTTGGAACTTCCCCGTCATAATCAGCCGGCAGCCTTACGCCGTAAGCTTCTGCAAGCGGGATTCCCCAGCTGCAGATTCGTCCTGCCGGTTCATTAATCCATGCCATAAGCTGTCCGCTGCCTGCATTTTCCTCGCTGCCTCCGGTATCATCCAGTTTGCCTTTCATACTGTCCAGCAAACCGCAGACTGTCTCACAGTCCTGCCCCGGAATCTGCGCCTGCTTCTGCCAGAAATCCCAGTAACCGATACTTTCATAATTTCTGATGTGTAAAAACTTATGCGCGGGTATTTTTACAAAATATGTTTTTACCTCACCATTACTCTGCTTTTGATTCATGTCCTTCATCTCTCCTTCCATCAGATAACAGTCAAAAGGTCTGATGATTGTTCTAAGGACTACTGGCACAGGATTCATCCGGTATTCGGCGGGCGTAATTCCGTAGGTATCTTTGAAAGCCCTGGAAAACGCTTCATTTGATGAGAAACCGTATTTTACAGCAATGCTCATAATGCCATGATCACTGTCCCTCAGCTCCTTCAGGGCAAATGCCAGCTTTCTGAATCTGATGTAATCCCTGAGCTTCATACCGGATATTTCACTGAATTTCCTGGATGTGTAATACTCGGAATATCCCAGCCTGCGGGATAACGCCGACAGCGTCAGCTTCTCATCTTCTTCCGCTTTAATACAGCTGTCAATCTGGTCTACTGCCAGCTGTACATACCGGCTCCACTCTGACATCCGTCTGCCTCCTTTTCAAATCATCTGGGGTTATTATACCGGTTTATTTTGCTGGTCTCCTGATTTCAGTTGCGATAAAACATATATTTTTTCATTTCTTATATTCATCTGTTGCCTTATCCCATAGCACGGAGTTCTTTTTCATCCAGATAATTTTTCGCAACAACCACCTCTTTCAATGTTGGCTGATTTCCAGCAAATGTTGTAAGCCCCATAAACTCTTTTTCAGCATCTGCTCTTGTGTAAATAACCTACGCCGCAGTTGTTGCAAAATTTGCAACAACTGACTCTTTCACTAATTCACCTTCAGAAAAGATGTTTTTTATATGCCTTGAAACTGTCGATTTGTCTCTTTGAAATAATTCAGCCATCTGGTCAATGGATAACCATACGGTATCTTCGTCAAAAGTCGTTTCAATTTTTGCCAAACCATCTTGTGTGTATAAATAATGATATTCGATTTCTGATTCATATTATCCTGATTATTCACTTTTCTACCTCTTTTTGATAATTTACTTCTTCTTTCAATCGTTAATCACTTTCTTGATTTCATGAACCAGGGAACAATAAATGTTTTCAGCAAAAATAATCATCTCAAATTATATAACTGAAATTCTGGAGAAATCCAAGTTGCAAAGGACATCGCAATATCACTATGGGCATATGTTCCTCCATATGTCCTGCTTTTGAGACAATACCAATGGCATTCATCTGTGTCATCCATTTTATCGGTGTCAACCCCCGCCTCATTTTTAACCACCTCGCACTGCACACTGTTAAAGCCTTTTCCAAATACGCCGATACAATACTCTCTAACGAACGCATTTCCTGCTCAGTAAAATAATTCTTTGCGGTGCTGACATCGCTTTTTAAAATTTTGCTTTTGCCTTCCAGTGCTGCTACCCATATGGTGAGTCCCATATGTGGTTTTTCTGCATCCACACGCTCATTATTCACCTTAAAACCAACAGCAATAATCATTTGAAGATTGTAATGATTTGTTTCACGCGTTACCTGACGTGAACCTTCGGTTTGAACTATTCGGAATTTCCGGATAGTTGAATCCTGCTCAAGTTCTGAATCTGTATATATCTTCTTGATATTCTCACTGATGGTACGTACATCCACATCATATAATGTAGCCATCATCTTCTGTGTCAGCCATATATTCTCATCCTCATAACGCATTTCAATACTATCCTGCTGATCACCTGCAGAGGCAACATAGGTTAGATATTCCGCTGCGCTGGAACGGATGGTTATTTCATCTTTTTTCTTTGACAAATTAACTGCCTCCTTATATCCATCCACTTTCCCTGAATTTTTCAATGCGAGCTAAATTTCTTTCTGATGGTGTATCAACATATTTCTTATTCATCAAGCATCAATTTCCCCTCTTGGGCTTTTGCTTTCAAACGATCCATCTGCTCTTTTTCTATCTGTTGGATACTCTTTTCTGGAGTAGGTAAATCCTCAGGCATTGTTCCACCAATCTTTTCTATTGCAGTCCGCACCTCTCTCCCCACAGAATAATGAACTGACGTTGCCGTTTTAGCATTATCAACCTCATCTTTTCGCAATTTTTCTTCGGTCTGGGATATACGAAACAGATTGGCAATCAATTCCGTACTCCCCATGTAATCAAGGATTTTCTGTCCAACTTCCAATCCCTTTTTTGTATGAATATCATCTACATCCAAACCACCATACAGTCCCATATAACCCGCATTTTGAAAAATTGCAAATTCCTCGTTTGTAATAACACCTGCTTTATGTGCTGTTTCTGCAAGCATTTGATTCCATTGCTTAATATCCCCACGCACAACAAGTCTTCGACTATCCTCGCTTAACTCATTAAAATGATCCGATACCTCTTGACGATACGTCTGAATTGCAAAATATGTCTGTCCCAAAGCAATCACTTCTTTTCGCGGGTCACCATTCTGGACAATCAAGTAACAAGCATATCTGGACAATTCATAATCCTTTACAGGCTTGTTTGTTGCTCCTGCTTCCACGATTTTGCTGACCTCAGCAAAATCGTAGAAAATATCATGTCCACTATTCTCACAAGCAATCATTGCTCTTTTTATTACACAAGCGAAATTTCTCCACTGAGTGTAATCTAAAGCAACCGCAAGTTCTCTTGCTCTCCAAAATTCTGAACCGTCCTCACGTATCTGTTTAATATCCTCAAATCGTTTATATTCTTCTGCAATCAGTTTCTTCATCTATAATCCTCCATAGTCATTCAGGGCCTTTCGTTTAAATAAGTTTTTCCTGCTTATAATGACTAATTTTTAATTGTGCTATTACAATATGGATGAGCTAATTGCGCATTATCAGAACTCCCCAACCCACCATCAACTTTCCTATTGATATGGTCAATACTAATAGAACTTTTATGTAATAATCCCCCACAAATAGCACACTTAGGAGTATGTTTTAAAGCCTCTTTTATAAATGTCGCAGACTTTACTGCTCTAGAAAAAGTTGAACTTAATGCCTCTTCCTTTTCTAATGAGGCATCTTTTAAAATTCCACTGAATTTATCACTACTTTTAATTTGCTCCACCGTTTCCTTTACATTTTTTGTTTCAAGCAAAGACTCAACAGCCATTACATAAAAGTCTGCCACAAATGGATAAGCTTTCATTGATTCCCGCTTATTCCTTACGATTGCTTGTATTAAATAATCATAGTCTCTTATCAATGCTTCAAAAAGCTCGCGACACTCTATAAACTTATCAAATCCTTTGCTTTCTTCCAAAACATTCATAAAATGTAACAACGCATAAAAAGATGTAGTTTTAAATCTACCATTTACTGAATATAAATATATTGCAGGATGCAGACCCAAAGATGATGGATTTGAACTATTTATACGATAAAGTATTTTTCTACAGTTCTTCAAACATTGTACTGTCATTTCACCATCTACATCGTTAGCTTCGTATTTTTCTTTTACAAATTTATCAGAATTTACAATATTAACGAAATCCAAAACCAAGGATTGCGTTTGTGTGGAAGTAGATTTTCCGGCTAACGGCAAATCTAACGTTTTAATCGGATTTGTCAGTTTAGGTTCAAATAATAATGAATGAATTTCCTTAGCTACCATTTGAATCTCGACTTGTTTTTCTATCGCTAAAAAAGACCAATATTTATGACCTATACCACTCCGCATTATTGCACGTGTAGCTACACCACTCGGTTTACGTCTCGATTTTAATAATTTTAATTCTGTCTTATTAATAGAAACTGCTTGTTGATTAATCTTGAAAAATGATTGTTCAGCCCTTTCAGCATTACCGTCAACCCACTGTAATTGGAGCGGTATAGCTCCCAAAAATTTCGCTTTAGCTGCTATTTCTACTTTCACTTTTTCGGGATGATGGATAGCTAATTCATAATCTGAAAATAAACCCACTTTCTTTTTTATCAGATTCCTTGTTTTTTCCGCAATTTCAATTTCCTCATCAGGTATTCGTCCATCATAAAATTCTTTAGAAATTTTTCCATCACCATAATCATCATTTACCCAAGCAGCTAATGCGCTTAAGCGATGGGATCCATCTATAACAAATGTAGAACTACTTGCATTTCTCCATAAAATTATTGCAGGGATTAATTGTTGATCTATGAAACTTTCAACTAAGCTCACTATCTTATCAGAATCCCATTCATTTGTTTCTCTTTGAAAATCTGGTTTTCTTAAATTAGCAAAAAAGAATGAATCATATTTTAAATCTGTGATAGAAAGCGTACTGACATTTCTTGGAATTCCATTTGTATCTTCTTTATTATCAAAATCCTCTCTTGGAATAAGTGCATCAAGATTAACTGTTTGTGCCATTCTTTTCCTCCTCTGTAACATTAAAACATCTTTTTTATTTTCACATTTGTAATTAGATCACCCTCGCAAAAATTCGGACTTTCGCTTTATAAGCATCTTATATTTATATACTTGTATAAAACAAATATTTTAGAGCAATGACTTTTTATATCTTTGTAAGAAAATTCCAATTTCCCCCTCCATCTTCTACAAACACAAAATACTTATAAAACTGCCTAAAACAAAGGATTTCTACATATGTTTCCTTTGTATTTCCACTACACATTCTGTGTGCCTCGTAAACGCAAAACAGTCAAACGGCACACACTCCTTCACCTCAAACCCGCGCTTCGTCAAATACTTCAAATCTGCCGCCAGCGAATCCGGTCCGCAGGAAACATAAACAACCCTCTTCGGCGCAAGCTTAACAAGCGACGCCAGAAATGCCTCGCTGCTCCCCGTGCGGGGAGGGTCCATAATAACCGCATCAGCCTTTTCCCCCCGCTCTGCCATTTCGGTCATAAACTCCCCGGCATCCGCATTGTAAAATTTGATATTATGGATGTCATTCCGTTTTGCATTTGTAATCGCGTCGCGTATGGCGTCCTTATTTAATTCCACACCCATGACTTCCTTTGCACGGGCAGCTGCAATCAGCCCGATTGTTCCGGTCCCGCAGTATGCGTCAATCACCCGTTCCCTGCCGGTCAGCCCGGCAAATTCAATTGCCTTACGGTATAAAAGCTCCGTCTGGGCAGGGTTTACCTGGTAAAAGGAATTTGGTGAAATCCGAAATGTCAGCCCGCACAGCTCGTCCTCAATAAAGCCTTTGCCGTACACCGTAATATTCCGCCCGCCAAGCACCATACTCGTTTTTTTGTCATTCACATTAATCACAACCGTACTGATATCAGGATGGTTTTTGCGCAGTGCCTTCACAAAATTATTTTTTGAAGGGAGAACCGGGGAAGCAAGTACCAGCACCACCATAATCTGTCCGCTGTGGTACCCTTTCCGGACAAGCACATGCCGCAGCAGCCCGTAGCCGCTGTCCTCATCATAAGTCTTAATCTTAAAGGAACGCAGCATCGCTTTCACATCCCGGATAATCGCATCCGCCTCCTCATTTTCAATCAGGCACTGCTCAATATCCACAACATCATGCGATTTCTTTTCATATACACCTGCGACAATTTTTCCCCCGCGGACAATGCCAAACGCCGCCTGCACCTTATGCCGGTAATGGTACGGATTTTCCATTGCCACAATCGGTTTTACCCTGCAGTACGGCTCCATCAGCCTGCGTATGTAAGCCTGCTTCTTCTGCAGCTGCTCCTCATACGGCATGCCCTGGTAATCACAGCCGCCGCACTTTTTTGCGTAAGGGCAGCCAGTGTCTCTTTTTTGATTCTGTGTTCCGGTTTCACGAAAATTTTTCTTTTTTTCTGCCCGGTTTTCTGTTCGTTTTACTGTTTTTTTCTCCATCTTAATTCCTGTCTGCTGTATCATAGAAAATAAATTCAGCAGGGGGAATCCCCCCTGCCAGCTGCATCGTTTTGTTACTGTTTTTTCTTTGCAAGAACGTCCTCAATTGTCTGGAAAATGGTATCCAGGTTCGGCGGCTTCAGAAGGTATCCTGCCGGCTTTAATTCAAGAACTTCTTTGATATGTTCTTTATCCCGCATTCCTGTCAGAAATACAACCGGAATATCCTTTGCCTCATCCACTTCCCGGATCATCTGCAAGGTCATTTTTCCATCGCACATCGGCATCTCATAATCCAGAAAAATTATATCCGGAATCCTCTTTCCAATTAAAGTAAGCGCCTTCATTCCGGAATTTGCGACCTGAACATCGTAACGGGACGCCAGCGCACTGCTTAAGGAACGAAGCTGTATCTTGCTGTCATCCACCAGTAGCACTGATTTTCTTCCGCTATTTGCGGCCGGCTGCCCAATGGACTCCAGAAGTGCATCCACATCCGTCTCCTGGGAATCATGATCCACAGCACCGCTGAAATTCCGGAGTACCTTCTGTGTGCCGCCTTCATATGTTTCCCCCATAAGCTCGCATGCTTCTTTCACAATCTGTTCATTACTTACAGGTCTTGTCAGAACCCGAAACCGTGCCGTTCTTATGTATTCCGTAAAACGGGACTGCTCCGATTCCGTTCCAATACAGATTACCGGTGTACGCGCATAATTAAACTTTAATTCGCTCATAATCTGACCGCCCGCCTGGTCCATTCCAATGAGGCTTAAAATCACCAGATCCGGACCGTTCAGTTTTAGCATTCCCTTCACCATCTCAAGATTATCCACACAAACCTGCACATTAAAGTGCTGGTTTAACTCATTGTTGATGTCATGAAAAATTGTATTGAACCTGCCTATCAGCATTACTCTTTTCATTATCATACCTCCTAAACCATACTCTGTATTTTCGCAATTGTTTCCAATGCCTCGTCAGATTCCATATCCCTGATCTGTCCAAGCAGCGTATCAACACTGTCCTGCAAATCCCCGTAAGAATATTTATTAATCTCTTTTGCAATAAAATCGCAGGAGTTGTAATCCCCCCTGTCCAGTGCCTGGGATAACATCTCAAAGTATGGGAGAATCTGGTCCATACTGTCAATACTTATTTTTTCCTCTTCCTTCGGTGCAATTACCGAAAGCCGTTCCTTATGCTTGTCAATCTCCTCAATCAGCACCGGATGCAGCAGACGGATTTTTGGAATATTTTCATCTTTTGCAGCAACCTCAAGAATACGCGCAAGCTTTGACAGTAAAAGCGCCCCTACTGTTGCGGCAGTACTCTTTAATGCATGTACCTCAATTCGGTACTGGTCCAGATAATCCGAAATTTCTAGCTCCTGTACGAACTCATTCAGCTTCTCCTTCAGGTCATCCAGTGAATTGTAGAAATCCATCAGGGTATCCATCAGAAGCTCTTCTGTCTTAAGAATTTCAAGTGCATAATCAAAATCAAACTCATCCAGTTCCGGAAGACCGATTTCATCCATATTGCTTTTTGCAGGTGCATAATTCCCCGCAATCACGAGGGATTCGGGCAGATATGTCTGTATCATCTCATCCAGCTTCGCCTGCATGACCGGCTTCGTCATAAAATCGTCAAAGCCTTCTTTCATATAATTTTCCCTGGCGCCCGTAACTGCATTTGCAGACAGCATAATAACCGGTGTACCTTCGCAGAGCTGTTCTTTTCTCATATGATGGAATGTCTCAATTCCATCCATTTCCGGCATCATATGGTCAAGGAAAATAAGGTCGAATCTTCCCTCCCGCAGCCGCTGGAGACATGCCGCTCCGCTGTCAGCCTGGGTAATCTGCATCTTCGTCTGTTTTAACAGGCCGCAGAATACTTTACGGTTCATTTCATTGTCATCAACAACAAGAACCTTTGCATCCGGCGCGATATAGCCGGTAACATACTGGTATTCATCCGCTTCTTTTTCAATCTTGCCCTTGAAATTATTCAGCGGCTCCGTATTAATAATTTTCTGGTCAATATCAAAGGAAAAAACACTTCCCTTTTCGTATTCGCTTTCCACTTTGAGACTGCTTCCCATCAGCCGCAGAAGACGGATGGTTATGCTCATTCCAAGCCCGGTTCCTTCTATATAACGGTTCCTTGCCTCATCAATGCGCTGGTATTCAGAATAAAGCTTGCCGATATCTTCTTCTTTGATTCCGATTCCGGTGTCTTCAACCGCATAGTGAAGTACCGCATTATCACCGTCTGTTTTTACACGCAGGGTAAAACGGACAGATCCTTTCTGCGTATATTTGACCGCATTTGTCAGAAGATTGACAAGCACCTGCCGAAGACGCACATCATCCCCGAAATATTCTGACGGAATCTCTTTCTGGATATCAAAAATCAGCTGCAGTCCCTTTTCCTGCGCTTTTACAATAATCATGTTATAAAGCTCGTTCAGGAATTTGCCAATCTCATAATTTCCCGGTATAATTTCCAGTTTTCCGGTTTCAATTTTGGTGGAATCCAGAATCTCATTTATGATACTTAAAAGCAGCGTGGCAGAATTACGGATGTCCAGCGCATATTCTTTAACGCTGTTTTCACTGCTTTCACGCAGAATCATCTCCGCCATGCCAAGCACTGCATTAATCGGCGTCCGGATTTCGTGTGACATTCTTGCCAGAAAATCCGTCTTCGCATAATTTGCCATGTCAGCTTCCACTTTCAGACGCTGCATCTGGTCGAGCTGCATGCGCTCTTCCGTCATATCAAACAATAGCATGGCATAAAACATCTGCCCCTCATACTCAATCCGCTGGACGTCTGTATGCAGAATAAAATTATCACTGATAATCTCGCCGTCCTGTTTATGTTTAAAGGTATATAACAGCATGTCATCTGAAAGCAGGTCGCCCGGATTCAAATCCTTTAACTGAGGGAAAATATCCTTTGCCCTTTCATTCGCTTCCAGAAACCGGTACTGGCTGTCAACAATAACCATCGGTTCCCGCAGCATCTGGATAATCTGCTGGTAAACTCCTGCTTTAAACGCACTTTCCAATATTACTTCACCCATCCCGTCTTCCTCCGTATTCTGTCCTGTAACCCCCGTAACAGGTCTTACCTGTATTTCATCCGCACCATGCCTGCCATGGGTAAAATTTCCTACATTCCTATTATATATGCTTTTCGCCGTCATTACAACACAATAGTACGAAAAAATTTATAATACCAGTTTAGTTATCACCCATCCCGTTTTTCTCCAGAAATTCCGCAATTGTACCATAATACTTCTCTGGATCCTTATCCTGCGACTGTGCATGTCCCGCGCCTTCCATAACCAGAAGTTCCTTTTCACACGCTGCCTCCCTGTACAGCTCATGCACCATATCCACGGAAACCAGGGCGTCCTCGTTTCCGTGAATAAAAAGCGTCGGTGTACGGCTTTTTTTCACAGCATCCACTGCCGAGGCATCCTTTAAATCATAGCCGCCCCGCAGCCGCAGCATCAGGCATGCCGAATCCACAAACGGAAATGCCGGAAGGGAAAACCATTCGGTAATCTTATCCCCAAACATGGAATATGCATCCGTATAGGCACAGTCAGAAACCACCGCCTTTACATGTTCAGAAAGATTTTCATCCCCCGTCATAATCAGCGCGGTGGCTGCCCCCATGGACTGTCCGTGCAGCACAATCTGTGCATCTGCATCCTGTTTCAATATGTAATCAATCCACAGTTCACAGTCAAAATGGTCGGTCCATCCCATTCCGATAAAGTCCCCCTCGCTTTCCCCCTGACAGCGCAGGTCCGGCACAAGCACATGGTATCCCTGTTCATAATACCAGTAGGCAAACGGAAACATTTCCTCTTTCCAGCCTGTATACCCGTGTAACAGCATCACCCATTTTCTGCTGTCCTCTTTTGCCAAAAACTCCTCTGCCACAAGCCGGTAACCGTCCCCTGACTGCAGCGAAACCTTCCTGCTTTCTGCAGCCTCTACCAGGATATCCGCATCATCCATGGACTTTTCATGGTGTTCTGAAATTTCAGTTGTGTGTACCTGCTCGGAATATCCCATGACCGTAATGTCCTCGAATGCATCCAGTTTTCTCATAAAGGATGGTACAAGACATGCACTGACCAGAAAATAGACAAAAATAACATACAGCAGAAACAGGACAAATAAAACCCCTGCGGTAATCTTAAACACTTTCTTCTTTCGCATAAAACCCTCCTGGATTAACCCTTTAAAAATATTATATTATATACTCACCGGGAATACCATGGGGGATTGCTGCCATTTCTACCGTTCCTCCACCACCTGAAAAATAAAAAATTTCAGATAATAACTTTCATCCGCCGCCCACAAAACCGGATGGTCCGGCGCCTGTGTACGGAACTCCGCCTGGCGCAGTCTTTTATGCACAGAACGCGCCGCTTCCTTTATCGTCTTTGCAAAAAGCTCCTGCGTCATAAAATGGGAACAGGAGCAGGTGGCAAGATAGCCGCCGTCCTTTACAAGCTGCAGCCCTTTCCTGTTAATTTCCCGGTAACCCTTCACTGCATTTTTTGTTGCCTCCCTTGACTTGGTAAATGCCGGCGGGTCTAAAATCACCACATCAAATTTTTCCCCGGCGGCTGCAAGCTGCGGCAGCTCATCCAGTACATTGGCGCATCGGAAATGCACCCGTTCCTCCAGTCCGTTTCTTTTTGCATTCTCCCTTGCCTGCTCCAGGGCAAACTCCGAAATATCAAGCCCCGTCACATCCGCCGCCCCGGCAATTCCTGCATTGAGCGCAAACGTTCCCATATGCGTAAAACAGTCCAGCACGCTTTTCCCCCTGCAAATATTCTGCATGGCAAGGCGGTTGTACTTCTGGTCCAGGAAAAACCCGGTCTTCTGCCCGTTTGCAATATCCACCATATAATGTACGCCGTTTTCCACAATTTCCACATTCGTGTCAAACGGCTCCCCGATAAATCCCTTTACTTTTGGCACGCCTTCCTTTTTCCGCTCGTTGGCATCGCTTCTTTCGTATACGCCGCGAATGGCAATGCCGTCTGCTGCCAGCGTCTGCTTAATCAGCTCCACAACTGTAAGCTTAAACTGCTCCATGCCAAGCGCCAGGCACTGGATGACCAGCACATCCGCATATTTGTCCGCAACAAATCCCGGAAGAAAATCCGCTTCCCCGAAAATCACACGGCACGCCTGCAGGTCTTCACATGTTTTTATATCCGCGTTACCTGCCAGAACCGTCTTTCTGTAATTCCATGCATGTTCAATTCTCATCTTAAGAAACGTTTCATCAATCTCCTGCCCCGCCTGACGCGTCATCATCCGGATACGGATTTTGGAATTCTGGTTAATAAACCCCTTCCCCATCGGGTAACCGTCAAAATCACGGACCGTCACGACGTCCCCGTTTTTAAACCTTCCGGTAATTGTATCTATTTCATTGCTGTAAATCCAGAGTCCGCCTGCTTTTAACGTACGTCCTTCCCCTTTTTTCAGTGTTACAACCGTGTGGTTTTCCATAAATTTCTCCTCCTCCATGAACATCAGTCCGTGCAAAATCTGCCTTACGGAAAATGGACTGCACTATTTATTATGGTAACACACCGCCCCAAATCGTGCCCAGCACAGCTTGTTTTCTGGTTACTAAAATGTTAAAATATAGAAAGTAAATTTTTATTTTGACATAAGGAGGTTTTTTTCATGGATTTTTCAGAAGAATACAGACAAAAACTCGTTTCTGCCGACCAGGCAGTCTCTGTCATCAAATCCGGTGACTGGGTGGATTACGGCTGGTGTGTTGCAACTGTTGACGCACTGGACAAGGCCCTTGCAAAACGTACCGATGAATTAACGAATATCAACCTGCGCGGCGGCATTCTTTTAAAACCGCTTGCCGTATTTGAACGCGAGGACGCCGGAGAACACTTCACCTGGAATTCCTGGCATATGGGCGGCCCGGAGCGCAAACTGGTTGCACGGGGCTGTGCATACTACGCACCGATCCGTTATTCCGAGCTTCCGCGTTATTACCGGGATTTAAAGGATGACTGTCCGGATGATGTTGCAATGTTCCAGGTTGCCCCGATGGACAAACACGGATTCTTCAACTTCGGTCCGAGCGCTTCCCATATGGGCGCCGTATGCGAAACAGCAAAGCATATTATCGTGGAAGTCAACCAGAATATGCCGCGGTGCCTCGGCGGAACCGAGTGCGGCGTCCACATTTCCCAGGTAGATGCGATTGTAGAAGGTGACAATCCTCCGATTGCCGAGCTTGGCGCAGGCGGTCCTGCCACGGACGTGGACAAAAAGGTTGCCCAGCTGATTGTGGACCAGATTCCAAACGGGGCATGCTTACAGCTTGGAATCGGCGGAATGCCAAACGCAGTCGGCTCCCTGATTGCAGAATCCGACTTAAAAGACCTCGGCGTCCATACAGAAATGTATGTGGATGCATTCGTTGATATTGCGAAAGCCGGCAAAATCACAGGCGCACACAAATCCATCGACCGTTTCCGCCAGGTATATGCATTTGGCGCAGGAACCAAAAAAATGTACGATTACCTGGATGAGAACCCGGAGCTTATGAGCGCGCCGGTTGATTATACCAACGATATCCGCTCCATCTCCGCACTGGATAATTTCATTTCCATCAACAACTGCGTGGATATCGACCTGTTCGGCCAGATCAGCTCTGAATCCTCCGGAATCAAGCAAATCAGCGGTGCCGGCGGACAGCAGGACTTTGTCCTTGGCGCTTACCTTTCCAGGGGCGGCAAGAGTTTTATCTGCTGTTCTTCCACATTTACGGACAAGCAGGGACAGATGCATTCCAGAATCCGCCCGACGCTGACAAACGGCTCTGTGGTAACCGACACCCGCAGCAACACCCACTTTGTGGTAACAGAGTACGGCATGGTCTGCCTCAAGGGATTATCTGCATGGCAGCGTGCCGAAGCGCTGATTTCCGTTGCACATCCTGACTTCCGCGACGAGCTGGTTGCAGAGGCAGAAAAAATGAACATCTGGCGAAAATCCAATAAATAGGAAGAAAAACACCCGAAAAGGACATTGTTTGTTCACAATTTATTCATATTGATAAAAAACCCCGACTTTGTTGGGGTTTTTTTATAAAAATTACCTCTTGTTTTTGTGCAGTTTTTTCAGTAAACTACTCGTGAGCGTGGAGCAATGGCAACTGAGAGTCTGTTACGCGAAAAAGGAGAGGTAAATAATGCATAATTTTTTCAGCACAATCAAAACAAAACTTTTTACAAAAAGAGAAAAAGAGCATTCAAAGGAATATTACCGGAGAATTGCACTGTTCAATAAATATTCACTGGCTTTTCATGCACTGATTTCCTGCATGATCGTATTTATCGTAGAGCTGATTTCCCGGCGGGATTTCTTTTCTGCGTGTTCCTTCATCGGAAACCACACTGCGGCCTACCTGTTCAACGCGCTGATTGTATTCTGCTCCCTGACACTGGTTTATCTGTTCCGCAGGCGTGCATTCTGCCGTATCATTATCAGCGGCTTCTGGATACTGCTCGGTACGATAAACGGATGTATCCTGTCCAACCGTGTAACGCCGTTTGGATTTACAGACCTGAAATGTATTAATGATTTATTTGCAATGAACAATACCAAATACTTTACAGCACGTGAAGCAATGCTTGTAGTTACCGGACTCGGACTGTTTGCACTGTTCTGTATCGTATTATTTATCAAGGGACCCCGCTACCAGGGAAAACTTTATACAAAGTACATCCTTCCATCCATTGTTGCGGCGCTTTTTATCGGACTTCCGTTTACGACACATGCCGCACAGAATGCCAATGTGGTTGCCAGCTATTTTTCCAATATTGCGCAGGGCTATGAAAATTACGGTTTTATATACGGATTCTCTTCCAGCGTGGTAGACCGCGGCATGAGTAAGCCGGATAACTATTCAAAGGAAACCATTGACAGCATTCAGGAAAAAACGGAAACCACGAAGGAAAAGACCGTAGATAAAAAGAAACAGCCAAATATCATCTGCGTTTTACTTGAGTCCTTCTGCGACCCGGATGAAATTAAGTTCCTTGACTATAACAGGGATCCTGTTCCGACCTTCCACAAGCTGGAAAAGAAATATTCCAGCGGATATCTGACAGTACCCGTTGTAGGAGCAGGAACAGCCAACTCCGAATTTGAAGTACTCTCCGGCATGAGCATGCAGTATTTCGGTACCGGCGAGTATCCGTACAAAACGATTTTAAAGAAAACCGACTGTGAAAGTACTGCTTCCGTCCTGAAAAAGCTCGGATACGGCACACACGCTGTACATAACAACGGCGGTAACTTCTACAGCCGTGTCAATGCCTTTTCCATGATGGGCTTTGATACTTTTACCAGCAAGGAGCTGATGGACATCCAGACCTACACGCCAAACGGAAGCTGGGCAACGGATGACATTCTGGTGGATGAAACCATCAAGACACTGGATGCAACAGAGACACCGGATTTCACCTATACCATTACCGTTGGTTCCCATGGGGATTATCCAAAGGAAGCTGTGATTGCCAATCCGAAATTCACTTTAAATAACATGGAAGATGAGGAAACCAAAAACCAGTGGACATACTACATCAACCAGTTAAATGAAGTTGATACCTTTATGAAAAACCTGATTAACAAATTAAGCAAAAGGGATGAGGATACCGTTGTGGTATTCTTCGGGGACCATCTTCCAACCATGGGACTGGAAAACTCTGATATGGTTTCCAATGACATATACAAAACAAAGTATGTCACATGGAACAACATGGGCCTGGAAAAGAAAGATGCTGACCTTTATGCTTACCAGCTGATGGCAAATATCACCGGTTCTGTCGGTATTCATGAAGGAACCATTCTTGGATACCACCAGACACAGGCGGACAGCGCAGATTATCTGGATAACTTTGAGAATTTACAGTATGACCTGCTGTACGGAGAACGCTACAGCTATGGCGGCGAGGACTTATATCCTGCCACTGAGATTGTAATGGGTGTGGATGAAGTAACCATTGACAGTGCCGTAAACTCCATTGGCGGTTCCGAGGTTATCATCCGCGGGGACAACTTCACAAAATGGAGTAAGGTATTTGTAAATGATGAAAAAGTATCCAGCATTTACAGCAGTTCTAACTGTCTGATTATTGACCGGGATTCCATTGCAGACGGTGATGTAATCACGGTATGCCAGATGGGGTCAGGCAACAGCGTATTCAGAACCTCGAATACCTTTATTTATTCCGACCCTGATGCCGTCAGGGATACGGAAACAGCCGAATCCTCAGAACTGGCAGAATAAAAAATCTTTCTGTGATACAGAATCACAGCAAAGCCCTCCCCGTGCCGGGGAGGGCTTTTAATATTAAATTTACATTATATATTTTTCAGTATTTCAACTCCGGCATCCAGCACATCTGTCTCAATTCCGTAAAATCTTCCGGCATCTGCTTCCTTAGCATATTCAGGGTCCAGCGGCAGCTTCCCGAGAAGCTTTGTCCCAAGTTCCCTGACTGTTTCCTCAATATGGCTTTCTCCAAAAAGCCTGATTTCCTTCCCACAGTCCGGACATCTGATATAACTGAAATTTTCCACAACCCCCAGTACCGGGATATGCATCATGTCAGCCATGTGAAAAGCCTTTTTAACAATCATCTGCACCAGCTCCTGCGGAGAGGTAACAACGATGATTCCATTAACCGGAAGGGACTGGAATACCGTAAGCGGCACGTCCCCGGTTCCCGGCGGCATGTCCACAAACAGATAATCCAGGTCGCCCCAGACCGTCTCATTCCAGAACTGTTTGACTGCTCCCGCAATCACAGGTCCCCGCCAGATGACAGGCGCTTCCTCATCCTCCATCAGCAGATTAATGGAAATCATTTTAATTCCTTCCGGGGTTACAAACGGGTATATCCCTTTTTCATCCCCGACCAGCTGTCCGTGAGCCCCGAACATTTTCGGAATGGACGGGCCGGTAATGTCGGCATCAAGGATACCAACTTTGTATCCCGCCTTTTTCATCCGGGACGCCATCAAAGCGGTTACAAAAGACTTTCCTACACCGCCCTTTCCGCTTACTACCCCGATGACATGTTTAATATCTGAGTATGCATTCATTTCCTCCAGCATACTCTGCTGGTTACATCCCTCACAGCTTTCCTTTGTGCAGGTGGATGCCCCGCTGCAGCTTGAATTTTCTGGCATTATTTTTTTCTCCTTTTCCTGTATTTTAATTATATAAACTGCCAAAGTGTGAAAATGGATAATAAATGACATATGCTTTCCCAATGATATGGTCTTTTGTCACATATGTATTTTCCCAGTACCTTGCATCAAGCGAATCATTCCGGTTATCTCCCAGTACGAGATAGGAATCCTCCGGAATCTGGTATTCGTAAGGTCCTGTTCCTTTTACCCATGTTTCTTTCAGATAATCCTCTTTTAACGGCTTTTCGGCGCCATCAATATAAATCTTTCCTTCTGTAATCTTTACATTTTCTCCCGGCAGCCCGATGACACGTTTCACAAACTTCTTTTCTTCATTATCCGGATAACGGAATATAATGATATCCCCGCGCTTTGGTCCGGAATTCATATAGGCAAGGCGCAGCCCAAACAGATCATCCCCCGGCTCAATGGTATGCTCCATGGAACCAGTCGGCACAGTGGCATTAATTATGACATAGTTCTTCAGAACAAATGCAAGGGCTATGGCAAGCATAAATGTCACGCACCAGCTTGCAATTTCCCGAAAAACAGACGGCTTTTTTTTCTCCTTTTTCTTATCTTTGCTTTCCTGGGGGCTTTCTGTGCCGTCTTTCGTATTTTCGTCCTGCTGCCCGTCAGCTTCCTTCCCTGGTTCCTCCGGCGGGTTTCCAGGCAGCGGAGCCTCCTCTGCCTCAATAATTGTCCGGTTCCAGTCCCCCGGTCCCGGTTTCCCTGGTTTGGGATTATCCTCTTTATTAAAGTCCTCCACCTTGAATTCTCTGGGTTTTCTGCTTCTGGGGCCCGGATTTTCCACATTAAAATCCTCCAGCTTAAAGTTTTCTGTATTCCGTTTTTTGCCCGGTCCGTCCACGTTCAGATCTTCGATAAAATTATCTTCCATGATATCTTCTCTCATAATTATCCTGCTCTCCTGGCATATACCACCAATTTATAAAATCCTCCCTGCGGAACTCCAGATCCATCAGTCCCAGTTCCATACGTTCTCTTGTGGTGAGGCGGCTGTCAATAAATTCATTGACGGAATCCGCAAAATCATACTCCAGACACCCGATAGACTGCACGGTGGCAATTTTCCTTGTCTCCCAGTCGTCCACAAACTGCCCGCCGAAGTCCACAATCTTGTTCCAGCTGTGCTGCGTATTAATAATCCGCTGTTTGATATTTTCCAGAATAACTGCCACTATGGAATGAACCTTGGAATGATATCGTACCGGTGCAATCTGCTTTGCCAGACGGTGGTCTTCGTTAATAATCAGCTCCAGCCTGCCTGACTGGTTATCCGTCAGCAGGCAGAAGATCTCATCATATCCTATCCGTGCCGGATGCAGACTGTAGGAATTACAGTAAGGCACTACGCTTTTAATTATATGAAAATCAGCTACCATTCCTTCATAAATAATTCCGGGACACCCGCTGATAACGTAATGCTGTGAGCGCATATAGGGGGCAAGCATCTGGCAGAAAACATCCCGGTTCCGTTCAAACACTACCAGCTTGTATTCTTTCTGGAACTCCTTAAAATCCAGAAAATGGTTCAGCCTGTAATACTGGAACAGCCCCTTGCTGAAAAATGCAATCCGTATGGTTTTCCCTTCAAACCCGTGGATAACAGTATCAATGGGGAGCTCAATTTCACGCCCCTTTAAAAACAGTTCCACGGAGACAGCCCTGCCGAGAAGGTTCATTTCATTTTCATATTCGGTAATCACCGGTGTTCTGCCGCTGCTTAAATACTGGTTGAGTGCCAGAGGATTCACTTCAAAATGTTTTACAATAATCTGTCCGATTTTTTCCCTGAGAAGCATAAGCTTTCCGTCGTTTACCACCCCGTCACGGCTGAACCGCAGCGTCAGAAACTTTTTCTTCAGATTCAGGTGATAGGACATATGCCGCAGCCATTCCGGTTTGATTCCCAGATCCTGCTTTCCGTCCGCCACAAGAAACCCCTGCTGGTACAGGCTTGATTCCCCCATCATCCATTTATGCTTTGAATTATATATCCAGATACTGCCCTCAATCAGCTCATCCAGAACCGGAATTGTAACTATACCAAGTATATCCGCAAACGGGTTGTCAAAAATCCAGTTCTGCCCTGACAGCGTTATGGTTTTGTTATCACAGGATATTTCAATGGGATACTGCTGGTACAGCATATAACGCGAAACCGTTTCCGCCAGTCCGTGTAAATCAATCTGCGTGGCAAACTGCGGACGGAGCAAAAGCGTAACCTTTGTGCCGGACTCTTCCTTCCGGGACGTGATATACTCAATCGTCTCCGCCCCTTCCATCCATTTAGCCGTAACCGGTTCCAGTGAATATTTCTCACTGACGTTCCATGCCGTATTAACCCCTTTGTCTTTTTTGGATTCAATCAGAATCGCCCGCGCTATCATAAAGCCGGAAAGCATGCCTATTCCAAATTCACTTACCGGCTCATATTTTAGCTGCTGCAGTGCAAACTCCTCGCTGTTATAGTAGCTGCACCCCACTTTGGAAACATATTTTTCGATATCATCAGCATTCATTCCGATTCCGTTATCTTCAAATACCAGTCTCTGCGATGTGGAATCATAGGAAATCTGTATTTTGGGATGATAGAGGTCACGCATGGAATTTAAGGCCTGTCTTTCCTGAAGCTCCAGAAACTCAGTTCCCCAGCTCCATTCCAGTGCCTGTCTGGTATTGCATGCATCCACGGCGTTTATCAGAAATTCCCGTATACATGCATCAATATCCCCGTAAAACCGGTTGCTCGCAAATGTGGATATGATATTTTCCCGATTCATATCTACCTTGCACTGAATCATAGGTCATCCTCATTGAGCAGAACAGCCTGCACCAGAAAACGTCTGTCATTTTCCCCTTTCACACAGGTGGAAAGCGTAATCAGATGACTGTCCACTGTTACCGGAACATCCGCCCTGATATTCGCTTCTTTATCCCTGTTATCCAGAATACCGTCAATATATTCCTGCCTCCCTGCCTTTGTACTAAAATCATTCATATACAGGATATGGGCATCATTCCCTTTATACGCCGCAAAGATTTCATATACAAACACCCTGCTTCCCGTATAGACAAACACATACGGGTTATTCTCAAAAAAGGTGCTGACCTCATAGTCATGCAAATCCGCAAACATGGAAGCATTACGCATATTATGCCCATAAAGCACGGTATCAAAATCAGTAAATTCTTTACTGTTTAATTTCTCTGTATAAATACATCCAGGATAGCCCCTGGTTCCATTCATATTATAATTCAGATAATAGCTGTCGTCTGTCGGATGCTGTAAAACAGGATAATCAATATCAGTTCCCGGAATACAGATCCATGCATAAATATCCGGATTCAGCTTTCTCATCTCATCCCAGTCCAGGGTTTTCTCCGGTATATTTACGCCCGCTTTTGTATCTTCCACGGGTTCTGCCGGCTCGTTTACTTCCGTGGATTCTGTGTTTTCAGCCTGCGTGACACGCTCCTGCGACGTCTGCATGCGGTTATCAGTCCGGGTCTGCAGCTGGTTCACCTTTGCTGCAAGCTCCTCATATTCCTTCTGGGCAGTACGCTGAATCCTGTAATTGCGGATAAAAATTCCCAGCACTACCAGAAGCGTTGCCGCCAGCACAATTATAAAATAGATGTATATATTAAATCTTTTTTTAGCTTCCTTATTTTTCTCAGGTTTTAACTTTACTTCTTTATTCTTATTCTTTTCCATGTTTATCATGTCCCAAAGCAGCTACTGCTTTTTTTATAATAATATGTAACAGTCCAGCACTGCCCGTCAGAAACCGGCAGCGTCTGAACTGTTATGATAGACAGCCATGTTGTATCCAGCATTGTCGTACTCTCTGCAGGAGAGTATGACCTACGTACATCGCTCCGCGCCAGCGGATTTTCATGCGATGTGCTCCTTATCCGCAGGGAGTATATTAAATCTTTATTTCATTTTACGAATAGCCAGACCAATTCCGGCAATCGCCAGTATTCCGGCAATCGGAAGTACTGGTAAATCTTCTCCGGTCTTAGGAGACTTCACATACTTCGTTGTCTTTGGAGCATTACCCGTTCCGGTACCGCCGGATGAAGAGCTGCCTGATGACTTACTGTCTGACCTGCCGTCTTCGTATCCGTCCGCATAACCATCGTCATAATCACCGTTATTAGAATCCGGATAATTTACCGTCACATTCTGTTCAACATTCACCGGATTATTCTGGTTGTTGTTCTGATTGTTATTCTGGTTATTGTTGTTATTATTGGTCTGCGTATCCCCCGTGGTGTTATTGCTGTTCGTACTGTTATTCGTCTGTGAACCGCTGCCCGAAGGATTCGTGGTAACCGGAACACTGACACCATTATTGTACTTTACTACAGCAATCGGGGAAAGCGAATACAGCGTAACTGTCACCTGTCCGTCCGTAACACTGCTCGGACGCAACACCTCCCAGCCTCTGGATGTCTGGTGCAGAACATAAACATTATCCCCGCGTCTGATTCCAGGCACTGACAGGGTAACTGTAATGCCCTTGGAAAGATCCGCATCTTTTTCCACTGATAAATCAGTCATTGCCAGAACATCTGCTGAAGAATTAATGTTGCTTGCAACTTTCTGCGCATCTGAAACCTGCGTTGTTGTCGGTACATTCTTCGCAGGCGTAAGCTGCATGTTATTGGATGTCTTTACAGATACACCGGTAACATTCTTATTTAACTGCTCCGCCTTCTGCCTCAGGGCATCGTCACCAGTCGGGGAACCTGCTGCAAAAACTGTGGTTCCCATCAGTGCAGCCAGCAGAAGCGCTGTAATTACTCCAGTAAAAAACTTCTTCACTTTTCCACCTCCCTTCCTTTTTGCAGGATGACCTGCCGTAATTCCCCGAAGGGAAAATCATATAGCTGTCTATCATTAAGTGCGCGCGCACTGGATACCATATGTAATATCCTCCGCAAGGAGGATATTGCCTGCGCACATCCTTCTGCGAAGCAGAACTCCCATGGATGTGCTCCTTATGTAATTTCCTCCGTAAGGAGGATATTGCAAAACCTACCGGACTTCCTCATAAAATATTTCCATAATCAGTTCCTGCAGCTCATCTTCATCCACATGGTATTCCTCAAACCGTTTACCATCGACCGGCTTGCCCATTCTGGTCTTACCCGGAACCGTAAACATATCCTCATCCTGAAAATCATATTCCATCAGCTCAGTAATCAGATTTGTAAAATCAACACTGGTTACAAGGTAATCTGAGATGGAATTATAAATACCAAGTGCCTTAGAGGAATTTCCTCCTGCCGCGGATTTCAGCTTTTTCATGTAAGCGAGGATATACTGCTCTTCCCTGCGCAGACGGTCGGATGCACTGTCAAACTCATCCGTATCCCTTCCCCGGAGATAATAATACGCTTCCGCGCCGTTTAAGTTTACAACATCGCCCTTGCGCAGACTGACGTCCTGTCCGGGATATTCAATATCCTGCATAACCTCCAGTTTCACACCGCCAATTTCATCATTCATCTTCGGGATTCCCCCCATATTCATGGCAAGGTATCCGCTGACCGGTATATTTCCAAACATGCCTGAAACTGCGTCAACACTGCGGGTACAGCTTAACCGCTTGCCATCCCCAAACGCATGCTGTAAGCAGATCTGGGTGTAAAATTCACCAAGGTCGTTTCCCTTCGGGTCACAAAGCTGAATATTTGCCATGCTGTTCCGGTTTATGGAAATGACCTTAAGCGTCTGCTTTTTTGTATCCGTCACAAGTAAAAACATGGCGTCTGACTGACCGCCCTTTGTATAATTTTTTACCGGGGCAACCGGATCATCATTATCCACTCCCATCATAAGGTATGTACGGATATTTTTGTTGTATTCATATTTTTTTCCCTGGAAAGAAACGGTTCCCTCCTGCCACTTCTCCACACCCCGGGATTCAGATGTCACTTCACTGGCAGCTTCCTCCGGTCCGTGCTCTGTATCCTCTGTTAAAAGCTGCTCCGTACTCTCCTGTGTTTCCTGCCGGATTTCCCCTTTCAGCTGCTGGTTCGGCTTTGGCGCTTCAGCTTCCTCATATGTCTGGTGCGAATTCTGTGCCATTGTCTTTGCACCCGCCACAAGCACAAGTACAAGCACAACCGTCATAACACCGGACAGAAAATACAGTGCCTTATGAAGCTTTTCTGATGGTTCATGCATTTTTTTCATATGCCTTTCCTCCTGATAAATTTGGTTCTTCTAATACTCCCCGTAATAACCGCCGTAATACCCCTTGTCATAGCTTGACTTCTTCATCTTTACCTTATTTAACACAGCGCCAAGCACACGCACACCAGAAGCTTCCAGCTGTTTCTTCACCGTCTGGATCAGGCGTCCGCTCGCCATTCCCTGTGCAATCACAAGAATCGCACCGTCACAGTGCTTGGCAATCACTGCTGCATCAATTGCTGCGCCAATCGGTGCACAGTCCAGAAGGACATAATTAAAATGTTCACTTCCAAATTTCAGCAGATGCTCAAAATACTGCTTTTCCAGAATCTCTGTCGGATTTGGTACGGACGGTCCCGCAAAAATCATAAACATCCCCGGAACCTCGGTTCCATACAGCACTTCCTCCAGCCGTTTCTGTCCCGACAGAAAATGGGACAGACCATATATTTCCCTGCCTTCTGAATCAGCTGCACGAAGCCGTCCCACATAGACGGATTTACGCATATCGGTATCAATTAAAAGCACCCGTTTGCCGGATTCCGACAGCGACCGCGCCAAATCAAGCGTCACCGTGCTCTTTCCTTCATTCGGTACTGCCGAGGTCACCACAACCGTCCGGATATCGTCCCCGCAGAACTGAATATTCGTCTTAAGCGCACGCAGGGATTCTTTCATGGCATAATCCTGTTTTTTTAGATTTCCAAATGTTACTGTCTTCATACTTTTTTCTTTTTCCCTGATTTCTTTGCCTTCCTGCTTTTTTTGGAATCACCGTCATACTCTGATTCCTCCAGAGGCAGCGTCCCAAGAACATTCAGTCCAAGCTTGCGCTCCACATCCTCCGCATTTGTAATCGTATCATTAAACAGATAAGAAACCACAACGATCATGGTTGCAAAAAATGCCCCCAGCACAGCTCCGATTACCGTGTTTTTGACTGTGCTCGGACTGACAGGCTTTCCGTCAGAATAGCCCCACTGGATAGTGCTCGGCGGATCCTGGTCCATCTTTTCCGCAATAAATGCAGCTCCGACTTTTGCTATATCATCTGCAATCTGCTTTGCCATTTCAGGGCTTGCATCCCTCACCGTAATTTCAAGAATACGGGAATTGGCAGGATTGTTAAGTGACACTTTCTTTTTCAGTGATTCGTAGTCATCCTCCAGCCCCAGGTTTTCAATCACCTGCTCCAGTACCGGACGGCCTTCCACAACAACCATATAATCATTTGTCAGGCTGGTTCCGGTCTGCACGTCAGCAAGGCTGGTAATGGACGTGCTTTTTGAAAGCACATACAGCTGGGCTGTAGACTCATACTGCGGCACCATCAGAAATTCGCTGACCGCATATGCAATTCCCGCACCCAGAAGAAGTGCAAGGAAAATCAGCTTCCAGAATGCCAGAATTTCCATAAACAGGTCTTTTAAGTCAATCTCTATCTCATTGTCAAACTCTGGACCGTTATTCATTGGTATCTCCTAGTTTTAAATATATTCGCGTTTTACTGCATTACACCGTTTAATACTTTATACGGCATGTCATACATCAATTCATCCGCATATTCCCTGCCATACTTTTTTTCCAGCAGTGCATAACACCTGTCCATGTGGCAGGCACGCTTTACCGTTCCGTGGCTGTCTGACGCAATGACATCCACATATCCCGCCTTTAACATTTTTTTGCAGAAACGCCTGGCTGCCGTTCCTTCCATTCCTAGTACCGCATCAGCATTTATCTGTATCCACGCCCCCAGGCTTTTCAGCCGGTCTGCATTCTCCATGTCCGCGGTGATAGCGGCACACCGTTCTATATGTGCTATAATCGGAACAAACCCGTGAAAAATTAACTCCTGCGCCATCTGGTAAATGTAGGAATACTCCGCATCATGCGAAAATTCCGCAAGCACATACCTTGTCCCTGCAAGTGTCAGGCAGCGTCCGCCCTCCAGCGCTTCCACCATATGGCTGTTCACATGGTACTCCGTCCCCAGCGCCAGGGTGATTCCCAGTTCCATGGCATACGGCTGCAGCAGGGCAAAATTTTCTTCTATCAGCTCTTTGGGATAGGAAAACATGCCGTGCCGGTAATGGGGCGTTAAAATGATTCCCGTTATCCCCTGCCTGTGCGCCTCCTGTAACATGGCTTCAGACTCTTCAATTGTTTTTGCGCCGTCGTCTACTCCGCAGAGCAGATGGCAGTGGATATCGATGATGTTATACATAACTTTTATTATACTATATCTGCGGTATTTTCGCAAATTTTTATTAAGCACTTGAATGCACCATTGCATTATGATATACTTTGTATATAAAAAGGAGCAACCGCCCAGCAAAGTGGTTAACCTCCCGAAAATAGCTTAAAATAAGCCCACCGTTTGGTCAAAATTGCAAGGTGGGTTTATTTTTTTCGCTTGTTATCCCTATTGTCTATATAGGCAAGCAATGCAATGAGAAATGTACCACCCAGAAATAACAGGCTCAATACATCATATATACTCATATACACCACCTTGTAATGCGGTTGTCCATAAGGCATATTTTATCATATCCCTTATGCCAGGACAACCTTCAATTCTTATTTTATAATTTATCCAGCTCCTCCATCCACAGCGACGCACACGCATCACTCGGCATACGCAAATCCCCGCGCGGAGAAACTGCAACAGAACCGACCTTAGGTCCGTCCGGCAGGCAGGAACGTTTGAACTGCTGCGCAAAAAAGCGGCGGCAGAAGGTTTTCAGCCACTGCAGGATGACCTCATCCTCATAGCTTTCCCCAAAGGCGCATTTTGCCAGCCGGAAAATCTTTGCCGGTGTAAATCCAAAACGCAGCATATAATAAAGAAAGAAATCATGCAGCTCATACGGGCCTACCAGATCCTCCGTCTTCTGTGAAATCTTCCCCTCTTCCGGCGGCAAAAGCTCCGGTGATACCGGCGTATCCAGAACATCAGACAAAGTTTGGGAAAGAATGTCGTCCCCGCAGGTTTCCGCAAAATATCGCACCAGATGGCGGACCAGCGTTTTCGGCACGGAAGCATTCACCGCATACATGGACATATGGTCGCCGTTGTAGGTCGCCCATCCAAGTGCAAGCTCAGACAAATCCCCTGTTCCGACCACCAGTCCGCCCTTTTTGTTGGCAATATCCATCAGAATCTGCGTCCGCTCCCTTGCCTGTCCGTTTTCATAGGTAACATCACGCAGCGCAGGATCCTGCCCGATATCTGCAAAATGCACGTCCACCGCATGTTTAATGTCAACTTCCACAAACTCCGCACCCAGCTGCCCGATCAACTTTACGGCATTATCATAGGTGCGGTCCGTTGTGCCAAACCCCGGCATTGTCACAGCCGTAATCCTACTTCGTTCCCATCCAAGCAGGTCAAACGCCTTAACCACCACAAGCAGCGCCAGTGTGGAATCCAGTCCGCCGGAAATTCCAAGCACCACGCACCTGCTGTTCGTATGCTCCAGACGTTTTTTCAGTCCCATCGCCTGAATCATCAGAATTTCATCGCAGCGTTTGTCACGGTCCGCCCTGTTTCCCGGAACGAACGGCGTACTGTCCACCTGCCGCGTGAGCGCCGTTTCCTCCACCTTAAGGGAAAATTCAACCACCTCATGGTCCTCGTCCGTAAGGAAGGTACTCATCCTGCGGCGTTCCTCCACCAGCCGTTCCACATCAATTTCCCCGCAGGTAATCCCGTACCCGAACCGCCCGGACTCTGCAATCAGGCGACCGTTTTCCGCAATCAGGTTATGACCGGAAAACACCAGGTCCTGCGTGGACTCGCCCTCCCCCGCAGAAGCATAAATATAAGCGCCAACCAGACGCGCAGACTGTCCGCAAACCAGATTCTTCCGGTACGTATCCTTTCCGGTAATCTCATTGGATGCCGAAAGATTAACAATCACATCCGCCCCTGACATCGCATGTCCAATGCTTGGCGGATTGGGTGTCCATAAATCCTCGCAGATTTCCACACCAATACAGAGCTTCGGAAGCTCCCTGCAGGTAAACAGCAGATTCGGTCCGGCTTCCACCTCACTTCCGTCAGGAAGAACCACTCTGGCGCATAACTCCTTACCGCTGGCAAAATGCCTTGCTTCATAAAATTCGTTGTAATTCGGAATATAGCTTTTCGGCACCATGCCAAGCACCTGCCCGCGGGAAAATACGGCTGCCATGTTATAAAGCTTGCCGTTTACCTCATACGGAATCCCCACAAAAAAAATGGCGTCCAGGTCCTCACTTTCTGCCGCCAGTTTCATCAGTTCTTCCCGCGCACCGGCAAGCAGCGTCTCCTGCAGAAACAAATCCTGGCAGGTATATCCTGTCAGACACAGCTCCGGAAACACGACCAGTTTTGCCCCCTCATCCACTGCCTTATGCATCAGCTCCCTTATCACCTGTCCGTTATATGTGGTGTCCGCCACCCTGATCTTTGGTGTAACTGCCGCTGTTTTTACAAATCCCTGTCTCACTCTGAAAGCTCCTTTAACTCGTCTATTTCAAATGTATATGCCTGATTACAGAACTGGCACCTGACTTCAATACTTTCCCCGTCATTAATCATGGAATCCAGATCCTTTTTACTAATAGTTGCAAGCGCTCTTTTTACCCGGTCCTTGGAACAGTCACAGAGGAATGCCACCGGCTCCGGCTCATACACGGTCATGCCAAAACCACCGAGAATTTCTTCTAAAATCTGCTCCGGCGAAAGACCCTTATCCAGCATCATGGTTACCGAATCAATTTCCTGGATTCTTTTTTCCAGACTTTCAATCACCTCGTCCTTTGCGTCCGGCATTAGCTGGATGATAAATCCGCCCGCCTGTTTCACCGTGTTATCCCGGTTCATTAATACTCCCAGTCCGACAGCAGACGGCACCTGCTCGGAAACAGCAAAATAATAGGTCAGATCCTCTGCAATTTCCCCGGTCTGCAGCTCGCACTGTCCCACATACGGTTCCTTTAAACCGAGGTCCTTGATTACGCTTAAAATACCAAGGTCCAGCGCCCCGCCGACATTCAGGTGTCCCTGTGCATTTGGCGGCAGGTCCACAACCGGATTCATGGCAAATCCCTTTACATTCCCGCGGGAGTCCGCTGTGACGGTCAGTCCTTTTGCGGGACCGCTGCACTGGATCTGCAGGGTCAGGATATCCTTTTCCCCTTTCAGCATACTTCCCATCATTGCCCCTGCTGACAGCAGCCGCCCCAGCGCCGCTGTCATAACCGGGGAAGTATTGTGCGCATTACGCGCAGTTTCCACCATATCCCTTGAGGTTACTGCAAACGCACGGATTGCATTGTCCGCTGCAACTGCCCTTATCATATAATCGTTTTTCATTTTCCTGCTCCTTCCTCGTAAACATCCGTCCATTCCTCATTTCTGTACCACAAAAACTGCCCGCCTGCTGTATTCATAAACCTCCGCTTTCGTATAATCATCATATACGCCCAGACAGGTAAACCCGGCATCTGCCAGAATTTCCCGAACCTGCTCTACCGGATAGTTTTTCTGAAAATGCGTCTCAGTATACCTGCTGTAAAGACCATTTCCTTCCGGAATAAAAAGTGTAAGGTCGTATTCATTAATACTGCTCTGGTCATCATAATAATTTTCCCAGATAAAGCTTCCTTCCTCCCTGCTTTCCGCAAAGGTGCCTTCCCCAAGCATTTTCCGGTATTTATAATCCGTGTTCATGTCAAACACAAACAGACCCCCTGCTTCCAGATACTGGTATACCCTTTGAAAAGCGCGGGACAGCTCTTCCTCCTCCAGTATATAGTTCAGACAGTCACAGGAACTGTATGCAGCGCAGATGCATCCGTCAAGTTCCAGTTCCTGCATCTGCTGCAGCAGATAAAGTATTTCTGAATCTTTTGTTTTTTGAAGTGCCATGCCAAGCATTTCCGGTGAAGCATCCACACCTGTCATGTCATATCCCTGGGCCGCCATCAGCCTTGTCAGTTCTCCGGTTCCGCATCCAAGATCCAGAACCGGCCCGTCTGTAATTCCATACTCACGAAATACCTTACAGATGTATGAACACCACTGCTGATAGGGAACATTATCCATAAACAAATCATAAACCCTGGCAAAACCTGTATATGCGTCCATCATATTACTCCTTTGTGTAATGCCCTTTTCGGGATATTACAGCAATTTATTTTTTATATCAACTATCATACTATGGAACCGCTTAAAACTCAAGGTTGATTATTCCAGGCGAAACACTTATCATATTTATAGCCGGTGTCCGCACCGTGACCGGCAACTAAAAAAAGGAACGAACTCTTATGCAGAATAACTACGAACATTACATTACAAAAAATATCCAGGCATTCTATAAAAAAAGGCTGCTTTCTCCGGTCACATACCTGCTGCTTCTGGCAGTCCTATGGGTTTTGTTTCCGCTTGGCGATATGCTGCACCCGAAGTCCCTGACCGCAGACACCCTGGCAGATTCCTTTCAGGCAAAGGAGCGTTATGTGAATACATCTTTCCATGACCTGAAATTTACCGGCTATACAAGTACCGGACACGGAAAGACAACCGGATACTATTATTATACCATGTACAAAAACCAGTGCATTATCGTACTGCTTTCTCCCCGGACCTGCGAGGAAGGACTGCCTGTCATCAGCTCTCTTTCCGTTACAGGCCGCATTGTGGAAGGAAAAAATAATTACAGAAAACTTCTGGCATACATTTCCACGGACCTTAACTGGACGGAAAAAGGTATCCTGGACCAGATGTCCCCCTGTTTTTTCAGCGAGCCGGACTACCATCCGGCAGCAACCCGTATTTTGTTTGCGATATATTTTTGTACCATGATATATACCCTGTGTTACCTGACCTCATGTATCATTTATATACAGGCCCCGTACCTTTCCCCTCCATGCCAGAATCTTGTGGTATTCGGAAAACCGGGAAAACTGCTGGCGCAGGCAGAAGAAGAACTTGCAACCCTGCCGCAGCTTGCCACAGAGGACATGTTCATTACCGAACATTTTTTTATCATGACCTCAGCATATGCAAATGCCATCGTTCCTATTGATGAAATTCTGTGGATTTACAAGCATTCCACACTGCATAAATTCCTGTGGTACCATTTCAGCATCTCCTATACGATGCACATAACAGCAGCCAGGCATCTGCATATCCACTGTCCGAAAAATACCAAATCCGACATTGACGGTATCATGGACTATCTTGCGGAGGCAAACCATGATATCCTGGTTGGTTTCAGCGAAGAAAACCGCCTGAAAGTTCAGGCGGTCCAGGGTAAACCATTTCATATTGAAAAACTGTATGCACTGATTGGCCGCAGAAGGGTTAATTCGTAACAAGATACACTGCGGCAAAAGAAATAACAATCTGAATAATCGCAAAACGGAAAACTACCTGCGCATTTGACCAGCCGCAGCTTTTCCGTACATGGTCATGAATCGGCGTGGTCACATTTTTTAAGATATGAATTTTAAAAAAACGGAGCAGAAATACTTTAATAAGCCCAAGACCGCCATCAACAATCAGCATTACGGCTGCCAGCAGGTACATGAACGGGCTGTGCAGTTTTAATACTGCAATCGCAATAAAGATTCCCATGGCGCGGGAACCTGCATCCCCCATCAGAAGCTTGCTTGGGGTGGCATTATACCACAGATAGCCCAGAAGGCATACTACAAATAATAAAATACAGTAATTAAAACTGTCTTCAATTTTTAACATGTTGTCCAGAATAAAAATCGTCATCAGGGATATGATGGAGAGCGTTCCGGATAATCCGTCCACTCCGTCCGAACAGTTCGTTACATTAATGGACGCCCAGACCAGTATCACTGTCAGTATTCCAAAAACCACCGGCGGAATGGTCACTGTTGTTTTTGCTATGGCAAATGTAATCGTACTGCTGTTATAATGAAGATACACCATGGCAGCGACAACTGCCACCGCCAGGTCCAGAAAACCTTTCAGGTATTCTCCCCACGGCTCTTCCGCTGCATCATCAAAAAAACCTGTTAACATCTCTACCACAACAAGTACCAGGTAAAACACGGTTTCAATATTTAATTTGCCAAACAGGAGCGCCGAAAGCACGAACACAAGCACAAAAATAATACCTGCCCCTCTTGGTTTTCCGGCAGAAAGCGTTCCATCATGGGCATACTGGCGTCCCATGTCTTTCGGAAGAAATTTATTAAATTTTGCAATTGCGATACAGGTAAATGCAAAAGCCGCCAGTATGCCTGCAAAGGCAATTCTGGAATATTCAAATGTTCCAATTAAATCTATCATCCGATTCTGTTACTCCTTGATTTTGTACAGTTCTGTTAAATTGATATTTATACTGCTTGTTTATCAATTATAGCAAACCTGATTTCCAGTGTAAAGTTTTACTTGCATTTTTCCCGGAATGTGTTATCATATATTTATTCTTTCACTAACGCGCGTTAAGGCGTTAAAGTGTTAAAACCAAGGAGGATACGAAAAATGGCCCAAAAGGGAGATTTAATGACAACACGTTCTGATATCCGTGTTCTGGACGCAACAATCCGCGACGGAGGACTGGTAAACAATTTCATGTTTTCCGATGAATTTATAAGCGCACTTTACCGTGCCAACGTAAAGGCAGGTATTGACTATATGGAGTTCGGCTACAAAGCTTCCAAAGAACTTTTTGATGTAAACAAGTTCGGAAAATGGAAATTCTGCAATGAAGAAGATATCCGCGCCGTTGTCGGGGATAATAATTCTGATTTAAAAATTTCCATCATGGCAGACGTCGGACGCTGCGATTACAGACACGATATTACAGACAGAAGCGAAAGTGTCATAGACATGGTCCGTGTGGCAACCTATGTACACCAGATGCCGACCGCCATTGAAATGATTGAGGATGCAAAAAGCAAAGGGTACGAGGTTACCTGCAATATTATGGCAATCTCCAATGCTCAGGAAGGCGATGTGAAACAGGCACTTAAAATGGTCGGGGAAAGCAGTGCAGACGGCATCTATATTGTGGACAGCTACGGCGCACTCTATCCGGAACAGATTCGGCGAATCACAGAATTATACATGGAATACGCTGACGAATACGGCAAATATATCGGAATCCACGCACATAACAACCAGCAGCTTGCATTTGCAAATACAATCGAGGCTGCCACAAACGGCGCAAGTTTTCTTGACGCCACAATGATGTCCATGGGGCGCGGTGCCGGAAACTGTGCAACTGAGCTGCTTTTAGGATTTCTGAAAAACCCGAAATTTAATATTTTCCCGGTTCTTAAATTTATTCAGGATTACATGCTGCCGCTGAAGGAAAGCGGAGCCCTCTGGGGATATGATATTCCGTATCTCCTGACCGGACAGCTGAACCAGCATCCTTCGGCTGCAATTGACTATACCAATGAGAAAAAAACGGATTATGCTGAGTTCTATACGGATCTGCTGGATAAATAAATGATATCACTTACTGGCATTGCTTACATTTGTTTTTACGTTTTGTAAGTAGGGCTACATAGACATTAGAAAACCACCCCAATACTTTGACAGGCAAAGGGGTGGATTTTCTATCTTTTTCAACCTGGTCAACCCATCTTGTGGGCGATTGCTTCCTCTTTATTTATTGTATCATGTTACAAATCCCTTGTAAAGAACCAAATTCTTCACTTAAATCTGCCGGTACAGATTTCCAACCGAGGTAATCTCCTCCATCATACACATCTCTTTAAATTCATCAGCATTTTCTTCCGAATGCTCGACTTCCTTTGAAAAAATCCGTGCAATATCAATACGGTCTGCAATGGTAAACTGCTTTTTCTCATACCACCGCACCACATCCATGTCACGAATCACAAGCGTTGCCGTGACCGCCAGCTTTGCATATGACAATATATCAAAATCATAGACTGCATTCATCAGATAGCGGAATACAAAATATACCAGCAGATGTTCATAACCGTCCGGCTGGCAGTCCGGTGAATTTACATACGCCCTTACCATTCCTGCATAAGTATCCTCTGTAAACAGCTCTTCAAACTGCTTTTTGATATGAACCCACTCCTCATCCAGTACTTCCATATCCCGAAAAACTGCAAATCGCTCCCTGAAATCCTCATACCGAAACTCTTCTGCCGGAAGATTTCCGGTATCCGGTTCCCATGCCTGCCCGCATTCTTCTAAAATCCTGCTGTCTCCATGTGCCTGGTACTGGTTTGTAATATTCTGTGCATATTCTGCCCACAAAAGGAAACGGCACATCCGTTCCCGGACAGGATGCTGTCTCTCCTGCAGGATTTCAAAGGCTTTTTTCTGCACCTTCTCCATAAAGGCAATATAACTGCCATCCTCTCCGTCATCCGGTTCTTCTATGGTTTCTTCCCCGCAGTCCGGTGTATCATGCATTTCAAGCTCCGTAAACCGCACCGGTGACTCCTGCTGAAATACCATCCGTCCTGCCTCTTCGCAGGAAAGGCTGAGTCCTTTCTGCATCACGTTGCCATATAACAGCAAAAAGCGCGGATACTCCGTGCATACTTCACACAGTGCCTCCTCGCCCAATGCTGTATAGAGATCACATAAATTTTCATCGTTTAACATGGCACAGCGTTTACCAGGAGATTTGCCCGTGCCTGTAGTCTGCAGACAGAAACGGTATCCCCCGTCCGCTTCATACATATTTGCCTTAAGAAACTCTCCAAATTCCCCTTCACAGCTCTGATAATAGTCATATGACCCTTCATCAATATCAATCTCCCATCCCGCACAACAGCTGTCATTACAGCGGTCTGCGATGCAGGAAAAATCTGTATAATACTCCGGTACACGTAAAATCACGACGTCTGCCCCTTTTCCTTATGTTTCTTCATCCGTTCTGACATAATGGATTCCCAGTCCGGATCCTCATCTCCCTTAAAATAATTATATCCTATATACCCAAGACACCAGATAAATCCCGTAAGCGTTGTGGAAAACAATATTTTTATCCCGCATGCGAGTACAAGTGTCACCGAAAGTTCCCCGGCAATACACGCCGCAAACAACTGATGCAGCGGAATACACAGCATTTTCCAAAGTCCGTAATAAGCAGCACAAATAACACCGGTCATATAACAGCTAAACCCGATAACCATGCATATACGTCTTTTCATACGTCACACTCCTTAATCACCTTATTGTTTTTTATTGTTTCTTTCAGGTTTATCATCCGCTGGTTGCATGAACCGCGGAATTTCAATGAGATATCATACAGCTCCTGCCGGAACGGTCCGTCCACAAGCACATCTATCATGGAAAGCAGCTCATCGGTATCCTCCGTGTGTTTCCTTCCCCCGGCAACCAGGTCCTTATCATAAATATACCCGGTAAATGCCCAGACATTCTTATCTGGATATGCCTTTTTTAACTTTCTCATAAATGCAAGAAGAGCCTTCTGATTTTCTTCTTCAAACGGCTCTCCACCCAGCAGGGTAATTCCTTCTATATATTCCGGTTCCAGGGAATCAATGACTTCCTGCTGCATTCGCTCATCAAACAATTCCCCGTATCCAAAATCCCATGTCTGCGGCTGAAAACAACCGTCGCAGGCATTCCTGCAGCCGGAAACGAACAGGACTGTACGGCAGCCCGGTCCGTTTGCCACGTCACAGTATTTTATTCCTGCGTAATTCATACACGTTTCTTCTTTCCTAATACTTTCATGCAGACTGTAGATACTGCAAGAAACAGAACGATTGCCCCGCCAAAAGCAAACCGTAAACTGAATGCCCCTGTCTTCGGAGTAGAATCCACCGGCTTTTTTCCACTGGTGGAAGAACCGCCGCTACTTCCACCCGATGCACCAGGCTTCTGTGTTGGATTCTGCGTTGGGTTCTGAGTCGGGTTTTGTGTTGGATTCTGCGTTGGGTTCTGAGTCGGGTTTTGTGTTGGATTCTGTGTATTCTGACTCGGATTCTGTGTCTGACTCGTCTGCGAATTCTGGCTGTTGTTCTGTGTCGGTGATGTCTGACTGCCTCCCGTCGGATTCTGCGTTGGGTTCTGAGTCGGGTTCTGTGTTGGATTCTGAGTCGGGTTTTGTGTTGGATTCTGGGTCGGGTTCTGTGTAGTCTGCCCTGCCCCGGCCTCAATACGGGTTGCCACATTAACCGCCTGGTAATTGGCATCTGTAACCTCGCGTACCGTAGGAGTTACCGGCATCGTCGTATACGCCTGCCGTACTGTAAAATTAACCGTGGCAATCACCTCATTACCGCTGTAACTCTGTCCCATAATGCAGGAAACATTAACAGACTTTTTTCCATTCCCGTCATCTATATCATTTGCCATCGTCATGTTATTGTTTGAATTAGACGTAATCGAATTTGCAAAAGTGGTTCCCGTATAAGACAGATAATTCGGATCATACCCTACTCTTGCTGCAAACGTAGAAATTGTCGGGTTATTTGACACAACCAGCCGCACTGATACCGTATCGCCTGCCTTGGCATTATCTGTCGTTCCAAATGTAAGATTCATTGTGCTCCCGGCATGTGCCGTCTCAGGTACTGCACACAAAAGCAGTGCCACCAGCATACAGATTCCTATGATTTGTTTTTTTAAATTCTTCATCCTTCGACCTATATCCTTTTTGCTATTACAACAAGTCTCCCATTGTCCACTGTATATTCACAGGTAGACAACATAATTGTAGTGTCTCCATACCGCAGATGCTCTCCGGTATCATAAAGACTGTTTTCCCTGATAAAATCCAGAAGGTCCTGAAACTCCCCACGGTTCTTGTAATTATGGAACCAGTAATACCGGAATCCGTATTCGTCCTCCTGCTTCACACGCGTCTGAACCACAGCCACAATCTGATACAGCCCTGTTTCGTGAAGCGTATCAAACTCAATTGTCTGGTGCTTCTGGTAAAAATTCTGGTCCTGATACTTATCAAGATCCCCGAACTGGGTTCTGTCGTTCATATTGTGGCCAAAAATCACAAGATTTTTGTCCAGCGGTGATATGCTGGAATCCGCTGCAATAAACAGCGCACCCCTGTTATCCGTCTTGCCTTCAAAGTTGTGTTTCAGGTAATATTCCTTGCCTGTCCTGTCCTGCATAACAGGATAGTCAATAGAAGTACCATCCACTTTCAGCCATCCGACAACATCCGGATACATACTATATAATATAACATACTGGTCTAAAATTGCAACCTTATCCGTGTTTTTTTTATCATTTTCGTCAGATTTTTTTAAATGTATCCGTTCCTGCCGGATGTATTCAAGAACAGCATCCTCTTTTGCCTCCTTAATCTGCAGGTAAAGAAGCGCTGCCAACAACACAACCGCCATAGCCAGAAAAGAAACTGCAACTCTTTTGCATACTTTCTCTATCGTTCGTCTATGGCGGTTCTTGCTTGTGCGGCCGGAAAGCGCTGACAGAAAAGAATCGCCCACCCATGTGGAAAATACCCTTCCATTTTTCAGCCTCTGGTAAAGCGTCTGGTTTGCTTCTTCATCTTCCAGATTATTTTCGGCACAAATATTCTCAATTTCCTTTATATCCCGCAGGTACAAATCGTCTGTATCAGAAAAGACAGCCGGTTCCGCAGAAGGACTGCTCCCTCCTGCGGACTGGCTTTTGTACAAATGGGGATATTTATTTTTATTTTTTTCGCTCATCTGGCCTCTGCACTTATTTCACGGAATGCGGCAATGACGGTACTGAAGGATCACCATTATAATATTTGATGATAAGAACCGCATCTACAAGATTGACCTGTCCGGACTGGTCAACATCTGCCCTTTTCAGCTGGTCATCCGTCAGCCCGGAGTTCGGCTCCTGGTTATAATAACGCAGTATCATGGTGGCATCAATCAGGTTGACTTTTCCATCTCCGCTGACATCACCGAACGGAACCAGATGTTCCACAAATTTTACGGCAATCTCTTTAGTATTTCCGCTTCCTCCGGCAATACTTGTGTTCATTTCAATTCTTCCCGGATCACTGCTGTCGTTTTTGTCCTTATATTTTGCGTTTGCAGGGTCTGACTGGGTTACCACGTCCACCAGCTCTGTATATATTGTTGTTGAACTGCTTGTATTAATACGGTTTTTATTTGCTTCATTCACCTTAAATGTCAGAAGCATCAAATCCCCGGAAAGCTTGATATTTGTATTGGAAATCACAGATACCGTTACCTTCCTCCATGCTTTCTCCCCGGCGTGTCCAGTCGGAGGCTCTGCATTCACCGGTCCGGTGATTTCCCGGATACTGATATATGCTGATGCCTGGTTTGTAAGAACACTGGATAAATCCGGTGTCAGATAATCCGAATCATACAAATAGCTGAGCGTAAATCCATTGTATCCGTCATCTTTTTTTACACTGACCGGAATCTCTGCCTTCATGGTTTCATTTTCATCAAGCGAAACCTTAAGTACATCATTTCCACCCTCTGTTGCATTTCCGCTTACGGAAAGTTCAAAATTTCTCTTTCCGTACATGTTGTTTGCCAGTGTACATGCTGCCGGGTCTGTCTGTACTTTCAGGTCGTTCGTTCCGGAGCCTTCTACTGTAATACCATGTGATCCGTCTTCCACAGGATCCCCTGTAGCATCGTCAATTCCATTGCTTGCTGCCTTATACTGAACAATAATCTTATTATTAACCGCTTCCTTGACACGCAGGGAAATAATAAATATATTTGTTCCCGCTTTAATATCCTCTCCCTCTGTCTGCGGATAACGGTTTGCTGTCAGGCGGTTGGTTGTCTGTGACCATCCGATTGTCCATTCATCTGCCACTGCTGTCGGATCATCCGGATCCACCGGACCCAGATCCCTTTTTAAAGGTCGAGAACTGTTCTTTGTTTTTGATTTCAGCAGGTCTGATTTCACATCACTCTGACTGATTACCTGGAAAAAATCTGTATTATACTGAAATTCGCCTTCTATTTTAAGTACTTTGTCCAGATCCTTGGCTGCTTTAACTGCAACCTTTAACCGGTCGCCAACCTCCAGTCTTGCCGGCCAGCTGTCACCGCTCTTTGAAGGTGATGCAATCTGCTTGCCATTGAAATCAGTCGCTTCCAGAACAACAGTTTCCAGCATTCCATTATCCACTTCTGCATCCTTGATATTTGTGTTGCCAGGTGAAGGGTCAACTGGTATGACATCTGCTGCCCACGCCACACTTGGACCTGCTCCTGTAATTGGCGCCGCAATTACAAGAGCCAGTGCAAATGCACCTATCCGCTTCCATACATTTTTCATTTTACCTGTCCTCATTTCTCACAATCTCCTTCCATGGTACGTAAATCATCCCTGAAATACAGTTCTAGTGTATGTTATCGGCAGACACTGTCCACTTCTTAACCAAATCCTCTAAATTTAATCCGGAAAAATTTGGAGTGGTTTTATTCTGCCTTTTTAATGTCCAGCTATCTTATATTATCACAGTTTTCCAGTTTTTACAAGCTGTTCCACCGTTTCTGTTTCAAGACCGGAGTATTCTGCAACTTCTGCCGTTGCCAGCCTGCCATCCCGCAGCATGCGAAGGGCTATTTTAACTCTTTCTTCTTCTCGTCCTTCTTCTCGTCCTTCTTCTCTGCCCTCTTCCCTGCTGTCAGCGCGTTCCAGCATCAGCTGTCTGTCAAAGGTATAATCCAGCTTCATCACTTTTACCACCTCCGTGCGGTGCTCCATAAGAAATTCCCGCAGCACGTCCTCCCTGATACAGCGGTCAATTGCCAGCTCTATGGCATGCTCCAGTTCCATGTATTCAGGTTCCCTGAGGAACTCCCGTACATAATCCACAAAAGTCATATACTCCCTTAAAAAGGTACATTTTTCAAGAAGCTCCCTGTTTTTTCCATAATTGATATTGTACACCCGGCAGGTCAGTTCCAGTTCCGGGTTTTCCATCGGACGTTCATACGCGTCCGAAAGTTTCAGGTCATACTGCTCCGGCTGTTCCTCGTCCCCGTTATAGAATACGGCAAACCGGGGCGTCGGGATTTTTACCAGTTTGCGCCCGTATATATTTCTTTCCTTGATTCTGCTCCCCAGAATGCTGGAAAGGTAGACCAGGCTGCGTACCGGCATATTGGGGCATACGCTTGACTGGTGTTCATAAATGCTCAGGCTCATGTCCAGCACGAAGGAGGCGTCATTGCGCACTGTCAGGGAAACACCCCGGTCCATCGTGCAGATTTCCACCTCCCCCGGGTCTGCATAGTCCGAGTGGTTGACCGCATTGTACAGTTCCAGCGCATTTCCCCTGTCCTCCATCAGCATTGCAAACACGTCACTTTTGTATTCTCTGTTTCCTGCCATATCGTTTCCTCCCTGCATGTAAATATTTCGCAGGAAATCTGGCTGGTAAGATGAAACACAGACCGGCATGCCCGGTTTCTCCCGTCGGTTTCCTGCTTTAATTGTAAATAGGTGATAATAAAAGCATGAATTTTCGGGATTTGTTTTTATCAGTCCTGTGAATTGGAAAACGGATTCCAATATGATTTGTTCCATATGAAAATAATGCTTTGTCTGAATTGTAGCACCCTGACGGGGAAAATACAAGTTTTTTACAGCAGACCGTAATTTTTCCTGTTAATATTCAGAACCGGCATAATATCCCCGTCATCAAACATATCAAGCAGCTCGTCCAGGGAATGCTGCATTTTATATTCCAGCTCCTCCTGGTAAATCGGAAACATCTGGTAGAAGTTGATTTTTTTCCCGGTACTTAACCGCAAATCCAGATTTTCGTATAACAGATTGCAGGCGCTTAACAGCATCACCGTGTTAAGCTTTGTATTTCCTGCAAACGGTTCATGGTTTTCATCCCCGTGAACGGTATGTCCGAACCCAAGCCATGTATCACACTGAAGCGGCAGCCTGCCTAATATTTTCATATAGCGGACAGGCCAGTAATCTTCTTCTTTTTGTGATTTCAGATTCCAGTCCGGCGGCAGATACAGAACCAGTTCTGCATGTTCCAGCTCCTGGTCCTTCAGGTCCTCCGGCACATTCATGGCATACGCGCCCATTCCCATGGTAACCAGCTTATAGTAATTATCCTCCGGCGTCGGCGGCACCATGATAATATCCAGATGAATATCCGGTGAAACAATTTCATGAAGCACCTGGTCATACTCTCCGTAGTTTTTCTGGATATAACTTTCATACTCGTCCAGTTCCTGTTCTGTATACAGATACATGCCATCCGGGGATGATTTGTCTTTTTTTGCTTTCAGCCTGCTGAATAAGCCCATTTGTTCTCCTTCTGTCAGTTTAGTATTTTATTTGTTTCCAGTATCATTTCCTGAACGTCCTTTGCAATCTGTTCAAGCTCGTCCATTGACCTGCGGATACTCTGGCTGTTTTGTGAAGTTGCCTGCACGCCGGTAATCGCTTCTCCTGTTGCGGCAGTAAGTTCCTGTACGGTATCGTCAAAATTCTTCAGCACGCTGTTTACATTTGCGATTGCGCCCTGGATTCCTTCGTCGTTTTGTTTTGCATTCCCTACAGACGCCTTGGAATTATCAGAAAGTTCCCTGATACTGGATGCCACAACCGCAAAACCTCGTCCCGCCTCGCCTGCACGCGCCGCCTCAATCGCCGCATTCAGGGACAGCAGGTTAATCTGTCCGGCAATCTGTTCAACATTCTGCGTCATTTCGTTGTATTTTCCAATGCTCTGGTTAATTTCCTGCATTGCCTGCTCGATATGATGGTTCATCTCGTTCAGGCGTTCCATATGACCGGAAACACTCTGCATTTCCTGTGAACTCTTTTCACCTTCCTGCTCAATCTGCTCCACCTCTGTCTTTACTGCAGCAATATCCTCCAGCAGTCTGTTAAACATGTTCATGAGCTCATTGTTCATGCCGATTACTTTGGTGTTGACTTCCTCGACCTTCCCGCGCTCATCGCGGATGGATTTCATCATATATTCATGGCAGTTTTCTTTTACGTTCAGTCCAAGCGCAATCGCCTCAGCCATATCACGGCAGGAAGGATAACCGCAGGCATGACAGTCAAAGTGTTTCTCTGTTTCTGTGTGTTTGCCCATGCTGACAAATGCCTTCTCAAGATCTTTTGCGGAAATATTCGGTTTTGCAATCCGGTGCTGCTCGTATTTGCGGATAAAATCATTCAGATTCAGGCTTTTGTCAAACTCTGCAAACTGTCTGTCTATTCCCTTTTTATCTGTCCCGTCCCTGCGGACTTTTCTGGCATAGCGTTCCACATCATGCATGATGTTGTTCATCGTAAACCGCTCATAATTCACTCCGGTTGCCGGTCCGCCATTACAGCCGTCCGCACAGTTTAACACGTCAAACACATCCGGCTTTTCCCTGTCGGGAATTGTTTCGTAAGTGTCCATGTCGTGATAAAGCCGGTCCGTCCCTTCTGAAGTGATAATATTAAGTTCCGGTGCATGAATCAGAAGGTTTCTCATCAGACCGCCCGGTTTTGAATAAATCGCCCCTTCCAGCCCCTGGCATTCGTCAAACTCAAACTCACTGTACACCTTAACCTCCGGAAGTTTCACCCCCCGGTCAACAAATATCTGCCTCAGATGCTCCATTGTCACGTTATAATCCACCAGTTTTGTTTCCTGAAATTCCTCGATTTTGGCAATACATGGGGAAAGAGCCGCGATTTTTCCACGGTATCCCAGCACTTTACGCATATAGACTGCCATACAGAGCATCGGGCTGTGTACCGGCGAGAGATTCTTAAAAAGCCCCGGTCTGTGTTTTTTTACATAGTTTACGACAGCAGCACACGGCTGTGAAATCAGTTTTGTCCCCGGATGCTTTTCCAGATAACGCAGGTGCGCCCAGGTACAGATATCTGCGCCAAAGCTGACGTCGTATATTTTTTTAATTCCCTGGTTGCGAAGCCACTGGAGCGCATGCCGCCAGTTCCCGTCAAATGCAATTTTAATGGAGGGCGCAGCAATCATTGCAATCTCCTGCCCCTTTTTCAGGTCTGCCAGAAAACGGTCCGTATCATCCTGGTATCCCCTTGCCTGATGTGAACATGCCCTGATGCATGCCCCGCATTTGATACATTTTTCATCATCAATTGTAATTTTTAATCCATTCCCGTCCACGCGGGCAATATTGGCGTCCTTTACCGGACAGGCACGCACGCAGGCATTACATCCCACACATTTGTCAGTATCTACAGTTATTACGCTCATGTTTATTATCCTTTTTATATATGAATCGACATTTATTTTCTATTATACCAATCCTTCTTTCATCATTCAATATTTTCGTTGTTTTTCGTCATAACATGAAAACAGGATGGAAAACGAATTTCCCATCCTTTTCATACAGGTTTTACTCTGCAGTCCTCATTCTCTCAACGACACTGGCTTTCCTCATTTTCCGGCAGCTGGCATATGGTATGATTATGGAAAATACAAGCATTACCGGCAGACAGGCAAGCAGCGGCATGACGGTTCTTTGATAACTGAAGAACCAGATTTCCCCGGCAAGCATATGAATGACCGGTTCTGCCGCCAGGAAGTTTAATGCCAGCACAAGTGCCATGGTAAAGATGACATAGCAGACGCCTTCACAGACCATCATTGCCGAAAGCTGTTTTTCCGTCATTCCCACAGCCTCCATCATGGCAAATTCCCGTCTTCTTGCAAGCATTCCTGTTACAACCGCATTGATAAAGTTCATGATTCCAATCACTGCCAGAACACCGGCAAGCGAACCTCCGACAAGATAAATCATCCGGACAAACTGGTCAAATTCTTTCAGATAAAGGGATTTTGTTATGCAGGATAAACTGACCGACTGTTCGGTATAGTCCGTAAGCGCCTGTTCCACCTGCTCCCTCTGGTCCTCTTCCACCTCAAGCACGCTGTAAAGCGCCCCCTGATCCTCATTATGTGCAAGCATGTCAGCCGATGGAATACAGACCGTCTCACTCACTGTACTGAAAGTCTGTGTTGTCAGCGGATACGGAAGCTCTGCAACTGCCATGACTTCATAAGACTTCTTTGTTCCGTCCGTAAATGTAACCTCCACGGACTCTCCCGGCATATGGGTATCCAGACGTGAGTCTTCTTCCGATTCCGCCGCAATTGTGCTTCCGTACACAACTGCATAATCCCCGTCTGCAAATTTCCTTTTGTCTATTTCCCCGTCATAAACCATCATTGCATCCAGTGCAAAATCATCCACTCCGTATACATCCCCGTTCATTGTCCCGGAATCCAGATACCAGGACAGCTCTTCCTCATACATGGAAGGAATTTTTCCGTCCTTTTGCAGCTGCTTTAACTTCTGACGCACAGAATCCGGCATCCTGGTCTCTGCTGCCATCCAGTACAGGCTGTGCTGCGTCACTCCGTCCAGGCTGTCAAAATATGCCCGGTCCTCCTCACTGACTCCTGCATAATTTCTGTTCATTGCCGCAAAATTACGCACACTGGCGTCCTGGATACTAATGTCCCCGACAATACTGTGGGAAACATATTTATCCGCATCAAAACTGTGGACAACCGTATAAATGCCGTTTACAAGAAGCAAAGATAATGACAGGGAAAGCACAACAATAAATACCTTTTTCTTACTTCTGCCAAGTCCGGTCCACGCCATGTTCCAGACAGAAAAACGGTGAACTTTTCTGCGGCCTGCCCTCTTTTTTGTTTCCTGCTGTCCGTTATAGGAAACAGCCTCCACTGCTGAAACCTTCGCTGCCACACGGCAGGGTTTGCTGCAGCTGATAAATACGGTAAGCAGCGTAAAAACAGCCGCCAGCAGATAGATGACCGGGGATACGGAAAATGTATAACTGTTCTGCTCCATGGTTGACGTGTCCGCCACCAACGGAAACAGAAGCTTTCCCGTAACAGTTCCAAACACCAGTCCAAGCGGGATTCCTGCAAGGCTGAAAAATGCCGCCTGGTAACGGACCAGCTTCTTTAGCTGCCGTCCCGTGGTCCCAATTGTTTTTAACAGACCGTAGCTGTGGATGTCAGCCACGATATTAATATAGAATACATTGTAAATAATCAGTCCGCCCGCAAGCAGAATTAATATCACAATCCCGGCTCCTATGAAAAATGTCATCTGGTCCACGGAATCAAATGTATATGCCCAGTTAATTCCCACCATGGTTTCCTGTGGATCATATCCGTTCCTCACCAGCAGCTCCATGGTTTTTCCTTCAATGTCAAAGCTGTTTTTGAAGCTGAAATCGATCATCCAGTATCCGCTATAATCGTAGGTTTCCTCCCCTGCCGGCGTTTTTGGCGTCGGCGCGGCTTCATCACAAAATTCCCATGATACAAACGCCTGCTGTGCCATTGCGACCGGGTCTCCTTCCCAGAATCCGCAGAGGGTAAACTCGTATGCAGCGGTCTCTTCCCCGGTCTGAAGGTCTATCTTTACCTTTTCCCCCAGTTTGTGCGGTATTTTCAGCTTATCCAGCGACCGGGTACTCATGGCGATATCCATCTTTTCCTTCGGCATGGTTCCGGTTGTCGGCAGGCAGAACATGTTGTCTGCATTTTCTTCTGTTGCATAATTTACTTCGGTCGGCACTGCCACAAGCTCCGGATTCATTGCATTGCCGACACTGATCCGGTAGGATACGTCCACGGTTTCCGGATCGTTTTTTATTTTTTCGTAATCCTCCGGCAGCATCTGTTTCAGCCCCGCCATTGCCTTTCCGCCGACCTGGCGCATGGTTGCCATTTCCGAGGTTTTTATCATGCTCACCACTACAGAAAACAGGGTGGTAAACATCAGGGACGTCAGCAGGACAGCCAGCAGTATCACTGCATTTTTCTTTTTGTTTTCCCTAAGGGCTGCCCATGCTGTTTTCCGCAGTACTGTTTTATTTTTCACCTTACGCATGGCTCGCCTCCTTTTACAATCCGCCCGTCCTCGATGCGGATGATCCGGTCTGCCATCTGCGCAATTTCCTCATTATGGGTAATCATGACGATGGTCTGGGAAAAACGCTGTCCTGTGACTTTTAACAGTCCCAGCACGTCCTGGCTTGTTCTGGAATCAAGGTTTCCGGTCGGTTCATCGGCAAGCAGTATGGAAGGCTTTGTGGCAAGCGCACGTGCAATCGCCACTCTCTGCTGCTGGCCGCCGGAAAGCTGTCCCGGCATGCTCGTCAGTTTGCTTTCCAGTCCGAGCGCCTCGATAATCTTTTTCACGTACGGGCCGTCCACATCATTTCCATCCAGCCCGACCGGCAGGACGATGTTTTCGTATACATTTAAAACCGGCAGAAGGTTAAATGCCTGGAATACGAATCCGATTTTTCTCCTGCGGAATATGGTAAGCGCCTCGTCATTTAAGGCAAATATATCCTTGTCGTCAACGATGACTTTTCCCCCGGTGGGACGGTCCAGGCCTCCAAGCATATGTAAGAGCGTGGATTTTCCGCTGCCGCTGGTTCCGACGACCGCCATAAATTCCCCCTGCTCCACAGCCAGGTTCACGCCGTCCAGCGCTTTTACCTGCCCTTCTCCTGAGCCGTAATACTTTTTCAGGTTTACTGTTTTTAATACTTCCATTTTATACTGCACCTCCTTTTGATGAATACAATATAACATGGACATCTTTCCCTGTTCTTTCGAGAATATAACAGTTTTGTAAGAATTCACTGGTATTTCCGGTATACAAAAAAGGACAGAAACCTGCCCTTTCCAAAAACAAAATCTAATTCCGGCAATCTGCCGAATACTGGTATCCGCGTCCTGCCTCAAATGCCAGGATAATCATTTCTATGCTTTTTGCGGAATAATCACGATATTTAAAATAATACAGAAGCGTCGCGGTAAAATTATCAACGGCTTCTTTTTTCAGATTTGAAACCGCAACATTTTCCGGCTGACGGAACAGATATCCTTTCAGTATTTCGGATGCAAACTGCTCATTGATAAAAACTGTTTCTTCTGCATTCTCTTCTTTTATCTGTATCGGCTTGTGTCTTAAAAGCCAGAAAATCGTATACGCATAGATTTTAGAATCATTTACTTTTTCAATTTCCTGAAACTCTTTCAGACGGTAGATATCCACAAAATAATCAATAATTACATGATTCAGCAGGTCTTCTGAAACATATACATCATCCTGCAGTTCTTCCATTTCGATATAATCCTGCATCATATCATACAGCCATGCAAAACGTTTTTCGATTCGTTCCTGTGTAAAATGCTCAACGATAAAATCATAGCTGTCAGCAGTCCGCACATGATTAGCCATGGTATTTCTGCTCCTTTATACGTTTATTTCCCAGATACCTGCAGCTTGAACCGAGGTAATCATGAAACCTTTCTTTATGAAGCTTTTCATATGCACCGGAAAATTCCACACCATGATTCGGGCGTCTGTCAACCAGAATCTCACCATTTTGGATTGCCATAATCAATTTTTTTCCCTTTTCTGCTCCTGATTTTCTCTTCATAATGATTCCCTCTCACTGTATGCGTTTTTGAAACTGCTCAAGAAGATAATGTATTTTGTCTATTCTATCAAAAAAAGGTTCCATTTGCAAGTCGAAGCCCTGATTTTTGCGGTATTTCCCGTCATCTCCATCCGTGACGGCTTCTGTCTCATAGATTTCCTGAATCATCTCACCCCAGTCATTGGCAGCATTAGTCAGCAGACAGAGAATATCTGACATTTCCTTTAGGGCAGCATGGCTCCGGTGCGCGTCATGTTTGTAAACAAAATTGTGGTCGCAGTCACTCCATGTCTCATCATAGATGGTTCTGGTCTGGATTTCAATATATGTATTCATGAAACTCACAATATAATGAATGCTTCTGTATCCGTTTTCTTTCAGATGCGTTTCCAGTCCGGCGTTCTCATACTCGGATATATCATCGCCAGCGGCATGATATACTTTGGGCATTTCCGCAATCACTGCATGTTCCGCCATGGAATGCGGAATTAATTTATATTTATGATACATTTCCATGTCGGATACATACGGAAAGGCTTCCAGTATCTTTTCATGCAAATCCTTCCATCTTCCCCGGTAACTGATGATCAGTCTGATACCAACTAAATCTGTGAGAATATCCTTATAATTTTCTCCGGTAATTTTGGAATAGCGGTTCGATTTGTCCCGCAGGTGGGCATGCCTTTTTTCAATCACTTTTTTCAGCAGGCTTTCCAGTGTTTTCACCCTGCTGGTCTGTAAATGAACGCCTGGAAATTCTTCTATTTTCTTTAGCAGTTCCTGCCTGACGTTGTCCAGTTCACTTTTGTATGAATCATATCCAGTATATATTTTATGACAGATTTCCTCAATCTGATACCTGCCATTTATATCCATATCAACTTCGTTCATTTCGTGAATTTTATCACTCAGTTTCTTATCTGTGATAAAACCAGACCAGTATTGTTTCCAGTTCATAGTATTCCTCGCATATATGCAAATTCTGATAATTTCAAAATTATAGCACTATTTCTGCATTTTTACAACAGCCTTTGCAAAATACGGTCATAACGTTCCATTTAACAATAGTGTACTCTCTTTTACCGACTGCTACAACAACATATTTATCTTTTACCGCGGCAGAAACACCTGGAAACGGCTGCCGCCGGCATTTGAAATCACCTTGATATACCCTCCCTGCCCTTCCACAATCTCTCTTGCAAGGAAAAGTCCGACGCCCACACCGTCTTCATACGCCACATGTTTCCCACGGTAAAAACGGGCAAAGATTTGCGGAATCTCTTCCTCCGGTATTCCAGCCCCGCGGTCACGGATTTCTATGCCCGCAAACATTTCACCGGAAAATACGCGGATGGTCACAGTGGTATTTTCCGGTGAATATTTAATGGCATTGTCCAGAATATTTCCAACCGCTTCCTGCGTCCATTTACTGTCAAATACTGCCGTGGTTCCATCCCCGTCCGTCTGCAGTTCCAGCGTCATGTTGCGTGCTTTAGCCTGTTCTTCTTTTGCTGACGCCGCCAGTTCTGCCAAATGGCAGACAGAATCTTTTTTCGGTGTAAACTGAAAAGTCCCCGCTTCCAGGCGCGAGGTCTTTACCAGGGACTGGATCAGGAAGTCCAGCTTGCCGGAATAATACAGAATCTGGTTTAAAAGCTCCCGGCTCTCCCCGTCCAGGTTCTGTTCCGACAGCAGCTGTCCGTATAAAAGGATATTGGAAAGCGGGGTTTTTGTCTGGTGGGAAATATCGGTTACCAGTGCCTGGATATTTTTCCGTTCCTCTTCCTGCTTTTTTGCTGACATCCTGGAACTGGCAAGGTAACGCTTCCATTTTACTTCCAGCTTTGACAGCTCGCTTTCGTCATAATCCGACTCCTCGAACTCCCCCGAAACTGCATCCTCCAGCATTTGGTTAATTCTTTCATATTCTTTTCTGCGCACTCTTCCATTCATACCCAATTCCATACACCGTCCGAATATATTTTTCCTCTTTTGTTTCCAGCTTGTCCCGCAGCCGTTTGATGGTTACGGACAGTGCGTTTTCATCAATAAAATCAGACTGCTGCCACACATAGTCCAGAAGCCTCTCCCTTGTAACGGCATGTCCTTCGTTTTCCACAAGGATATACAAAAGTCTTTGTTCCGTCCGGCTTAAGTCTGTTTTTTGCCCGCCCTTCCAGAACTCCATGCGGGTAAAATTAAAACGTAAGTCCCCGCAGGAATATTCCGTCTGAGCGTTTTTTTCCTTTAATATTTTTTCCACCCGGACGCGGAGTACTGCCAGGGAAAACGGTTTTGTCATGTAATCCTGCGCGCCAAGCTCCAGTCCTGCCACTTCATCCATTTCGCTGTCGTTTGCCGTCAGTACCAGTACCGGAACCTGCGAACGCTGCCGCAGGTTTTTCAGGTAATCCAGTCCGTTTCCGTCCGGAAGATTAATATCCAGAATGACTAAGTCCATCTGTGACACGTCCTCTGCTTCTGCAAGCGTATAAAAGGAATAAAATTCATAATCCTCCCGCTTAAGCGCAAGCGCTATTCCGTTATTCAATCCCCTGTCATCCTCAATAATTGCAATTTTCTCCATAGCCTTATTTCTTTGCCGCCTTTTCCTCTTTTATTACATTCTGGAAACGGTTCATTTCCTCTGCAATCACGCCGCTTAACGCCAGCATACAGATCAGGTTCGGAACCGCCATCAGCGCATTTGCAATATCCGAAAAATTCCATGCGATTTTCAACGTTGTGGTTGCGCCTATGTAAACAATCAGTGAAAATACGATTCTGTATATGATGTTAAAACGGTGCGTATGGAACAGGTATTCAAACGCTTTTTCCCCGTGGTATTCCCAGCCGAGAATGGTTGAAAATGCAAACAGTGCTATCGCGATACATACCAGCCATCCGCCCGGCTCGCCGAGGATGGTTTTAAATGCGGAAATTGTAAGCGCAGAACCGACAACCAGTTCCCGGTACTCCAGAGAACCGTTTTTGGAAAAGACATATTCGTTTCCTGTTTCATCCTTCCATGTCCCCCGGAAGGATGCTGCATCCGTAAACTGCCGCCCGACACGGTCTTCCATGACAAGCGTCATGTCTTCCCCTTCTTTTTCCAGCTTCATAAAATGCTCACCGGTTTTAGCATGATATCCCAGATCCGCAATACTGTAATTTGCTGTCGTTGTCTTTCCGTCAGCTTCCAGCGAAAACTTCAAAGTACCGCCCGCATCCTGGGAAGCTTCATAATAATAATTTCCTGCTGAAACGGTATCCGTGCTTCCAAGCACACCGGAGCTGGCAATGCACAGTCCGGTAATCGTGCATACCACGATGGTATCCCAGAAGGTTCCGGTCATGTTTATGTACCCCTGGCGTACCGGGTCATTGGTCGTGGCAGCGGCCGCCGTGATGGCAGCGGAACCCATGCCCGCTTCATTTGAAAATACCCCGCGTGCAACGCCAAAGCGGAGCGCCTGCGTCATGGAAGCAACGATGCTTCCGCAAAGTCCGCCCCCGACTGCCTTTACGGAAAATGCCATCTTGAAAATCATGGCAACGCCTGCAGGAACGTTTTTGATATTCCCGATAATAATGACCAGTCCCGCAATCATATAAAATACCGCCATTAACGGAACGACAACCTGCGATACCCTGGAAATGGATTTAATTCCGCCTAAAATAATGAACATGGCAAGCACGGTGATAATCACTCCCGTCAGCCATGTCGGAACATGGAACGTCGCATCCATTGCAGATGCAATGGAGTTTCCCTGTGTCAGGTTTCCAATTCCAAAGGATGCAATCACGGCAAAAAAAGCAAAGAGCCATCCCAGTACGGCTCCCAGTTTTTTGTTTTTTAACGCCTTTTTCATGGTGTACATCGGTCCGCCGGACATCTCGCCTTTTTCGTTGACCTCGCGGTATTTGATGGCAAGCATGCACTCGCTGAACTTGGAGGTCATCCCGAACGCCGCGGAAATCCACATCCAGACAAGCGCGCCCGGTCCGCCGGATACCATGGCGGTTGCAACACCCACGATATTTCCGGTTCCGATTGTCGCTGCAAGCGCGGTCGTCAGCGCAGAAAACGGGGATACGTCGCCCTCGCCCTTTTTCTGGCGTGCTTCTTTGCTCAGGACGCTTTTTAATGCATAGGGAAGGTTCCGCCAGCACAGCGCGCGTGTCCGGATGGTGAGAAAAATTCCCGTACCGACCAGCAGTACCAGCATCACCGGTCCCCAGACAAAATTGTCAATTACAACAAGAACATCCGATAACGTTTTCATGCTACAGGTTTGCCCCTCCGATCCAGAAAGAATATTCGATATCCCGATCTGACGGAATATGGTACTGCTGCTCCACATCCGCTCCCCAGCTGTCGATTCCGCCTACTCCGCGCACCGCCCCGAAAATGGACAGAACCGTTCTTCGCACAGGCGGAAGCTCCTCCTGGTGCGTCGCATTTTCCAGTTCAAGCGGCGTGTACGGAAGGGCGGAAAACGCAAAGCTTTCCTCCCCGCTCCAGAACCGCAGGCAGGTTTCATTCTGCGGCCTTTTTGTGTTATCAAGCACACGCGTTCTGTATACTTCAACCCACTTTGTCTGCATATGCACGCCGCAGTCCTGCGGAACCAGATACGGCGTTACCGGAAGCCCCTTGATTTCATAAACTCCCGGCTTTCCGCCTGCCATCCGGTCGGGATAGGTTTCCCCGGACAGTCCTTCATAACGGAAACGCTCCGCTGCAGTCGGCATCAGAAAACGCATCCCGAATACCGGCAGCTCCGGTAAATCTTTTTTTCCGCTGTAATGCACCTGTACGTGGATATCACCGTTTTCCACAACTTCGTAGCAGATTTTAGCTTCCGCCTTCGGAACGGTCGGAGCCTCATAGGTAAATTCCGCCCGGAATACGTCGCAGTATTCACGTCCGCTATAGCTGTTGTTCGCCGGGGAAAGCGGAACTGCGATGCGGGTTTTATCCATCCATGCCTCGGTTTTTACACAACGCACATATGCGTCCGCGCTCATCCACATGGCGCTGGCATATGCAAATCCGTTTCCCCTGTCATTATCCGTTGCCGCCCGCCAGAATGCAGGCTTTGGCGTGCGATACAGCCATTCTTTCCCCTCTCTGTAAAGGGATTCCATTCCCCCGGTCTGTGTGGAAAAGATATAGGAAAAATCTTTCCCCTGTACGCCAATGGCGACATCACCCACAATAATCTTTAGTGCCATAGTAATACCTCACTTCCTGCATTGCCGGTTTTTCGGTCCGGTCGGCAAATAAAATTCCATTGCCCGAAAATTCATAATCAGACGGCCGGTCGTCAAAGTCACCGCCGTAACGCAGTATCTTTTTCCCGGTGATTTCATCCTCCACAAAGAGCGCCTGGTCGATATAATCCCAGATGAATCCTCCCTGGTACATCGGATAACGGTCCAGAAAATCCATGTAGGTTTTCATGCCGCCCAGTGAATTTCCCATGTCGTGCATGTATTCGCACAGCAGGTACGGTTTTTTCGGGTCATTCTCTAAATATTCTATGACATCCTTGGGGTATGCATACATCCGGCTTTCCACATCCGATATTTCATCCTCGTATTTCCGGTTGTTCGCCACACCCTCATAATGCACAAGCCTCAGGGCATCCGTTTCCTTGAAAAAACGGTTCATTTCCGCAAGCACATCACCTGCGTAGGATTCATTTCCGAGCGACCAGAACAGGACGGACGGATGGTTTTTAAAGCACTCAAAGTTTGTCCTCGCCCGGTCCAGTACGGCTTCCTTCCATTCGTTTACGCTTCCCGGCACATTCCAGGACGGCTCTATAGCCCCCGCCTTCTGCCAGGAGCCGTGGCTTTCCAGATTGGTTTCTGACATCACATAAATACCGGCTTTGTCACAAAGCTCATACCACAGCTTCTGGTCCGGGTAATGGCAGGTACGCACGGCATTGATATGGTTCTTCTTCATGCAGGCAATATCCCATTCCATTTCCTGTTCCGTAATGCAGCGTCCGCTTTCGGCGCTCCACTCATGGCGGTTGACGCCGTTAATAATCAGACGTTTCCCGTTTAACAGCATGATGTTGTCTTTGATTTCTATCCGCCGGAATCCGATTTCATACGGCACTGCTTCCACTGTACCGTTTTCATCTGAGAGTACGATATTTAATTTGTATAAATACGGACTGTGATGCTCCCACGGGCTGATGTTTTCCAGATCCGGTTTTTTAAAGCAGATATCATTTTCCTCCGTATTCTGCAAAGAAATATTCCGCTCCCCGACGGTCTGTCCCTGCCGGTCAGTAAGCGCCATATGCAGGTTTCCGGCATTCAGGTTTCTGTTTGATATTTTAATCCTGATTTCCAGGCTTCCGCTTTTGTTGTCCTCATGAAGGTACGGCATGACCCAGAGGTCCTCCACATGAAGCTCTGGTTTTGCATAAAGGCTGACGCTTCTGAATATTCCAAAAAACCGGAAAAAATCCTGGTCTTCCAAAAATGCAGCCGTGCTTCTTTTAAATACTTCCACGGCAAGTACGTTGTCCGTGTCCTTAATATACGGCGTCAGGTCAAATTCGGACGGGGTAAAACTGTCCTCCATGTAACCGACAAACTGTCCGTTTAACCAGACATATGCCGCCTGTTCCACGCCGTCAAAACAGATGCAGACCCGTTTGCCGCGCAGCCCCTCATCCAGGTCAAACCGCCTGACATAGGAGCCTGCCGCATTATCTGCTGCTTCGCTGAAACAGCCGCTTTCCATCCCGCAGGCTGCGGACGTGTACGCCGGACGCCTGTACACCGTGCCTTCCCACGGATACATGGTGTTAATATAATGCAGTCTGCCGTACCCCGCCATTTCAATATGGCAGGGTACGGTAATTTCATCAAATGCTGATGTGTCATAATCTTCTTTGTAAAAATCCTTCGGACGTTTTCTGATATCCCCGGAATAACAGAATTTCCAGGTGCCGTCCAAAGACTGTACCAGCGAACTTTTTCCTTCCTCCGCCTCTTGTTCGGATGCATAGATTTTATGGTCGCTGTGCGCCGGCAGCTGCTTTACCCGGAATACCTCCGGGTCGTCCAGCCACCGGATATCCGGTGTTAATTCGTTGATCAATACTGCTCCCTCCAATACCTCCTGAAATTTGTTTATCGGTTTTATTTTACTCTTTCACAGCACCTGCCGCAACACCTGCAAGAATATATTTCTGGAAGAAAATGTAAATCAGTACAGTCGGTATCATAATGATGATAATACCTGCGGCTAATGTCTGCCAGGAACCCTGCTGTGCATTGGCGTAATCCATTAAAAACGTGGTCAGTGTACGCAGCTTGTTCTTCGGCATATACAAATATGGTATGTACATGTCGTTGATAATATTTATCGCCTTGATGATACAGACCGTCGCTGTCGCCGGAGCAAGAAGCGGAAAAATAATCCGGTAAAACAGGGTAAAATAGGAGCATCCGTCCAGAAGCGCCGCCTCGTCAAGCGCCACGGAAAGCCCGGAAATAAACTGTCTGTAGATGTAAAGCTGCATCAGGTCAGACGCAACATAGATGACAATCGGCGCGCCGAGCGTATTGTACAGGTGCAGGCTGTTGATAATACGGAATCGCGCGATTTCCGTTACGAATGTCGGAATCAGCATTCCAAGGAAAAACAGGGCAACCACTACCTTTTTCCCGCGAAATTCAAAACGCTCGATGATAAATGCGGTAATTGTGCCGAACAGGATGTTAAAAACCAGGGATACCACCAGGATAATTCCTGTGTTTTTAAATCCGAGCAGCAGGTATTTGTCGGTCAGAACCTTTTTAAAGTTATCCATTGTAAAATCCTTAACCCCGGCGGCAGAAGCGGTGAGGACAGTGTCATTGCCGCCTTGGTTTTTACTGCTGCAAACAAGGTCAGGACAATCGGCGCAAGGACAATCACTATCATGCAGAGGCAGATGATCTGTTTAAGAATTTGCTGTATGCTTTTCTTTGCCATGTTTCTTCCCTCCTGTCTTTTTATCCTTTAACACCAGTCCGTGAATAATGGTATTCTGCACGACATAAATGATTACAATCATAAACATAATCGCCACTGCCATCGTTGACGCAAGACCGAAATTTGAAAATGTGAATGCGGTTTTTATCGTGTATAAGGTAAACGTGGACGATGCATAGCCCGGTCCGCCCGCCGTCATGACAAACGGTATGTCAAATACCTGCAGCGCACCCCTGATATTGTCAAACAGTACGAAATCAACCATCAGCATGATGGACGGTATCTGTATGTATTTAAAAATCTGCCATGTGTTTGCCCCGTCAATCTGCGCCGCTTCCATGGTATCCTGCGGGACGGACTGCAGCACCGCCATAAAGAGTATGATATGGTAGCCGCTGAATCTCCAGAGCGATACGAATGCCAGCACATAATTTACGATTTTCGGGTCTGAGAGCCAGTTTCTAATCCAGTCCTCCAGGTGTGCCGCCGTCAGAATTGCATTTAATGCGCCGTTGACCGGTGAGAAAAAATAGGAAAATGCATACGCAATCGCAACACCGTTGATGATATACGGCATGAATACCATGGTCTTGTAAAACTTTGCGGCACGCAGCTTACTGGTAAGAAGCACGGCGAACGCAAGCTCCACAAAAATCATGAACAGGTGCACCACAAAATACACCGCATTGTTTCTCAGTGACAGCCATAAATCCTTATTCTTAAACATGGCAATGTAATTGTCAAATTTTATAAAGTTACTGCTCTTTGAAAATCCGTCCCAGTCGGTAAAACTCATGCGGAACAGATCGATTGCCGGAAATACGACAAACCCGATTAAAAGCAGAATCGGAACCACGAGCGAAACCACGATAAACTGCTTCCGCTTTCTGTTCAGTGTATTCATAAATTATCTCCCCCTCTGTTTGATGTGAGAGCCGCACATGCGGCTCCCACGGTATCCCTTACAGGCAGTAACTTCTTAATTAATTCCAAGCTTTCCGCGTGCATCCTTCCATTTTTTGTTCAGCTCTGCCAGTGTGGCATTTAAGTCAAAACCGTCTGTCATCATCTCTGCACCAAGCTTCTTGTAATCAAATGTTGTCTCATTCTGGATTGCGGTAAAGTCATCCCCGCCGCCGTCATACATCACGAGTACCTTATCCGGGCAGAGGCTGTCTGCTTCTGCAAGAACCGGGTCCTTTTCCTTGGTAAAGGTCTTCATTGCGGATGCGGAAGAAACATAGTTTAAGTAATCCGGATACCATGCATCAGAGTAGAACCACTCCACAAATGCCTTTGCCGCCTCCGGGTTTTCGGAATGCGTGGTTACGCCCATGAACGAATCCCCCTGCACCACAACGTTATACGGGTCTGATGCGGAATTTCTGGTCGGCAGGTAAAATGTTCCCAGCTCGGATGTATCATCCGTGTTATTCTGGATATTCTGCAGTCCCCAGTCACCCAGCGCAATAATCGCTGCCTTCTTTGATGCAAACAGTGCAGTTGCCTGGTCGTTTCCAAGTCCCAGCGGGTCTTTCCAAGCACGCCTGATGAAAACAGCTCGTTGACCTTGGTATATGCCTTGTAAATATCTGTCCCCTCTGCAAACGGCTCATCAGTTTCCGCCATGGTGTTCCAGTTCTGTCCGTTGCCGGATTCCAGCGCCGGCATAAACTCCATGTACGGATAATCCGGCCATTCATCCTTCAGACCGCAGGCAATTGCCATAAAGTCCGCATTATCCTTGCTGAAATAATCCTGCAGCGACTTTGCCGTATCCTCAAATTCCGTCCATGTGGTCGGAACCTCCACGCCCGCTTCCTTAAACATATCCTTCCAGTAATAAACATACTCATAACCGGAAGTCATCGGGATTCCAAGCACCTTGCCGTCCACGGCATAACCTTCGGCAAGCTCATTGTTTTTGCATGCCTCTGTGTCTGACAAATCTATCAGGTAATCCTTAAACCGCGAAAGGGTAAATGTCTTATTAAACATTACGTCCGGAAGCTGGTTTGCGGAAGCCCTCATCTTCATGGCGTTCCAGTATTCAGAATCGTCCTTGATTTTTTCCACCTCAATTTCAACATCCGGATACTTCTCCTGGAATTTTCCTACCATATCGTTTGATTCGATAAAATCATTCAGGTTATTGTCCCAGATGGCAAAGGTAAGTGTTCCGCTTAAGTCGCCGCCAGAGGTTTCCTGTCCACCCTGTGTTCCTCCTTCTGTTTTTTTGTCCGCCGCATCGTCCCCTGTGCATCCTGTCAGTAATGAAGCGGTAAGTACACCTGCCATTACTGCTGCAATCATCTTTCTTTTCATACTGTTTTCCTCCTGTTCTTCTTTCCTTCCCGGCTTTTAGCATCTGCAAAAGCCGTTTGTTTTTTACATGCTCAAGTATAGTGGCTCCCTCTTTTTCACACCATCTCATTTCTTCATTTTTTCTGACATATGGTAAGAACCCTTCCGTTTCTGTTTCTGGCATATCGTAAGAATTTCTGACATAACGTAAGAAAACGCAGGCATTTTCTGCCTGCGTATAAATCATATTCTTTATTTCTGCTGCTTTCTGTACTGTGCCGGTGAAATGCCGCACACCGTTTTAAACATCCGGTTAAAATGTTCCGGGTTCCGGTACCCTGCCATCTCAGCAATTTCGTAAACCTTAAATGTCGTTGTACGAAGCAGTTCCCTTGCTTTCTGGACCCGCAGCTGCGTCAGATAAGAGGAAAAGGTTTCCCCGGTTTCCTTTGTAAAGCGGTTGGAAAAATATTTTTCATTCAGCCCCACGTCATCTGCCACGCTGGCAAGTGTCAGGTCTGCATCCTCGTAATGGTCCGCCAGATAGCGTTTTGCCTTTACCATAACGTCTTCCACAGTATCCAGTTTGCTGGTGGAATACTCCAGCATCCATGCCAGCCAGTTTAACAGCCACATCCGTATGCTGCGTACATCCTCCAGACGTTCTATCTTTTCCACGTAATTAACCTTCTGGTTAAAAATATCCGACAGCCGGATGCTGTCTGCATCAAACCGTCTGGCAACCGCAAGAATGACTGCACAGAGAATTTCCACCGCTTCCTCCCGGCTGTTTTGGTTCAGTTCCTCAAAAAGCCTTTCTTTTTCCTGCACATAATTCTTTTCGTCACCGGTATAAATGTATTCTGCAAACTTACTGTAACCTTCGGACTGCTGCAGCAGCTTCCTCCACCGTTTGGGACTCCTGCTTAAATCAACCAGCGCGCCCCCTCCGTACAGGAACCGGAGTTTCGTACTCTCCCTGACCTCCTGCAGCGCGCTGTCAAACATCTGCGCACCATGGCACTTCCTTCCAATAAAAACATCCATCTCAACTCCGTGCTCCCGCCTTGCATATGCCTGCAGTTCCCCGAACAGGCTCTGGATACGCGGAAGATAATTCTCCTCCGTGATACGGTAGAAGACATATCCGTTTACCGGATTTTCGATTACACAGATGCAGCGTGACGTAAAACGGGGATTCATTTCAAATCCCTCCATCAGTTTTGCCACGCGGTCCATATCCATCCGCCCGTCTGAAACGACTGAAAATATCATTCCAATGACTGCATAACTGTCCTGGAAAAATTCCGCGCAGCTCCTGTCCACTTCCTGCGGCTTCATTTCCTTCTGAACCATTGCGGCAAAATAGTCGCGCGGGGATTTCCCTGCACGGCGCACCCGTTCCTCATAAGTTTCAATCAGTGCCTTCAGGCTTCTGCACATGGCGTTAAACTGGTGGATGACCGCACGGATTTCTCCCTGCCCCGCCGGGGTAATATGGATATCCAGCTGTCCGTCCTCTACCTGCTTTAAGCCTGCGCTGATGTCCTCAATCGGCCTTATCATCATTTTCAGGAAATACTCGGCAAAATATCCGGCAAGGACAAAAACCAGGAGTGCAGTCAGCAGGATACAGATTCCAACACTGTTAAACTCCCTGGTAAGTTCCCTGGTGCGAATATAGCTTTCCACATACCACTCCATCCCGTTAAAACGGATGGGAGTCCGCACACAGGTATAGCCCTTTTTATTTTTTCCGGGTGCCTTTTCCGTGGAAAAAATGACGTTTCCGCCGGAATCAGCCACCTGCATCACACCCAGCCGGTTTTCGCCATTTTTATAGCCGCTGTTAAATCCGCGGATGGTGTTTCCGACATCTGTCACCTGGTAAAAAGCCACCATCTCAACGAGTCCGGAGCGGTCCAGCAGACGGTTCGGCGAAATTCCGAAATTCAGGATAAACGCATCCTTTTTCCCGCCGGTATATAAATCGTTGATATCACGGGTCTGGTACGCCCCGACCCTGACGGAATTCGGCGCATCGAGCGCCTGCTTATACCATTCGCAGCTTTCCGTTTCCTTTCTGGTACGCTTTATATCATTTTTAATATAGGTAGTCTTTCCATCTTTCATGTAAAATGCAACGGAAACGATATCCTTGACCGGCTCCAGCATCAGGTTTCCTGCATTCTGCAGTTTCCTCTGGTACTCATAACGCGTAATGCTGTCCGCGGTATCCGTTCCTGCCGCATAATTTAATATTTCATTGTCATTTGTATTAATCAGCTGGGATAACCGGATTGACATAAAATCCACATCAGACAGAAACTCTGTCACCACCGTCTCCTGCGCCCGCTCAATATTTTCAACCGCCTGATTTTTGTACTTCCTGCTTAAAACTGCAAGCGATACCACCAGAACCAGAATCAGCGGCAGCACAATCAGAAATGAAAATATCAGATAATACGTTTTCTTTAACGTCAGCTTTTTCCTTTGCATTCCCTGCCCCTTTGTTTTTGTCTTATTATATAATCAGGGATAAAGGAAGTCAATAATTACAATTATAAATATCATTAGTTCTGGCAGCAGATTTTCCCGCTTATGACCAGCGGATAACGGACAATACGCACGCCGTCCAGATTCTCATGATGCATATAAACAGCCGTAATCTGCGAATTATCATAGGTTGTGTAATAATAAATCCCCTTATCCGCATTGCAGCAGGAAGTATAGATGGTTATCTCGTACTTTCCTTCCCCCAGGCAGCAGCAGCCGCGCTGCTGGTTCACGGAACCAAGAATATGGAAAAACTGGCTGATGCTTTCATTTTCGGTTTCTCCCGAAACGGAGTTCATCTTTACAAAAGCCGCCCTGACAAAACGGGACTGCGAGGAAAGGTCTCCCGGAAGTCCGATGGCTCCCATACCCCGGCTGTAGCACTGTAAATCCAGCTTATCAGAAAAATGATTTTCGGGGGTTCCTGTTGAAAGATTCATATAATTATTTAACTGGAACATCTGCTCCGGAAACTGCGGATTATTTGTCAGAATCCCCACCGGATTGTCATAAACCTTAATTCCCCCTTCCACTGCCTCGACGGTAACCGCCTCATATTTGTCAGCAATCATCCAGTGAAGTTTTGCCGGCGGCAGCTCATCCGTAAAGGAAGTATTTACAAGGTTCAGCCGCGATAACAGAATCCTTGCCTCCTTTACCGTGGCACACTGCCCTAAAATCCAGGGAATAAACTCAAAGGACGCCACATTGTCCTTTCCCTTTTTCACGCTGGAATACACTGCATTTCCCACAAAATTCAGTCCGGCCATACCCAGTCCTTTTTCATTGACTGCATCATAATAAAGCGGATAATTTCCCACTACATATGCAACCCCGATCATTGCATAATGCCTTGCCATACGCCCCATATACCGGAACTGGAACACATATCCCCTTGGCGTCACTGCCACCTCATCCTCATAGGAATGCTCATAATCCAGCGTCCGCCCGAAATAAAAGTCTTTTGTACAATAAGTCACTGCTGTACACATATCATACCTCCTGAATCCTGTGCCTTTTCAGGCATTACATTATATGATATGCATTTTTTCTGTTATCATCTGTTTTTCGGGCAATTTATTTTATAACCCCATATATTCCTCCAGGGTAATTCCGTTCTCCATAATTTCTTCCGCCGCAGGCCCTACATAACGGAAATGCCATGGCTCAAAGGAAATCCCGGTAATGTCCCCTTTTCCCTCCGGATAGCGGAGAATGAAGCCATAACGTGCGCAGTTTTCCACGAGCCAGCGGTTGCCGGGCTCATAAGATTGTGATATATCCATATCCGTGTTACCGGAACAGAGAATATCCAGGGACAGTCCTGTTTCATGTTCACTGCATCCGGCAGGCAGCGTTTCTTCCATGGTCTTTTCCAGCGCCGATTCGTAACTCATTCCCCGGGACATAAATTCCCGGACGTCCTCATCAATCAGCTCCTGCTGGCGCTGTCTGCTGCGGTATCCGCTGGCAATCCAGTAATCATATCCTGCAGCTTTCGCATCATGCAGCATTGCCACCAGGTCATCATACATCACGTCCGAAGCCTGAAGCCTTCCATTGCAGATATAACGCAGTTTGGGATCATAATCCGCAGGAAGTGCGTGGTCTTTATTAGCCACGATAAGAAGTCCGGCGTTTTTTCTCTTTTTTCCTTTGTACTTTTTCGTATCCCCTGTTTTGCCTTCTCCCACAGCCTGTCCGTTCTTCTGCCCCTGCCAGGCCGCTTCATTCCTATAAATCTCCTGTCCGTATGCATCGCCCGTACCGGTATGAAGCATCCACTGTGCAGCCGCAAAAATTCCGATACAGAACGTACATACAGCTGTAATCACAAATCTCGCCCGTCTTCTTCTCCTTCTCCGGCCGTTCATCCGTTTCTTTGCACCGCGTACCTGCTTTTTCAGCCTCTGCGTACCCATATGATGCACCTCCTCTGTGATATCTGTAAACATTATTACAAAGGGCTGCATCACACTTTCTGCAAAATTGTATCTTTTTTGTAACGTGTACCACTTGTTACATAATATTCAGCCGCATCCCCCCGTGCAGCGTCCAGCCGGCATCTGAAAAAAACACCGCTTCACAATACATACCGGCAGTATTTCCGTCCGGCATTTCCAGCACAAAATTTAACGGAACCACATAGTCGCTGTAGCCCCATTCCCCTGTCTTTGTCTTTGCCATACTGCTGTCGGAATAGTCTGCATAATATGCTGTATCCTTTAACTCCCAGTAACTGATCCATGCTTCAGGAATTTTTTTATTCATTCCATCTGTCAGAAACTTATGCCAGAGTCCGTTTGTCCTGAGCGTCCCTTTTTCCTTCGTGGAAAGTGTAAACGAATATATCCTGTGGTACTCGCTGTCCATCTGCAGGTTCAGCGTTCCCCCCTCCACATCGCAGCCTGCATTCCAGACGTAGATATTCCGCCGGCTTTCCCCGGTATTATCCTCCATAACCAGGCAGTATTCCAGATAGTTTCTCCAGATGACGGATTCTGCCTTAAGCGGCTCCGGCAGCAGTCCTGCCTGGTACATATCCGCCAGCTCCCCGTTTATCAGTTCCTGCAGCTTCTTATCTGTCATGATGTCAGCATGTTCCCCAAGCTCCAGGACATAAGTCCGCCCCTCTCCCGTCTGGCAGGCGGCTACTGCCCCGATCTTTTCGGAAAAGGAATCAAAATATGAAATCTGGTACGGCTGATACTCCATATCGGCATACTCCACTGCCCCAATCGTCTGGGCGTCATACCATGCGGCAGTTTTTTCCGGTACGACCACAGCGGTTACTGCGCATCCTGCAATCAGGAGAAATGCAAGTAACGCCCGGAAGTAACGCTTTCTTTTATTCATGCACTGCCTCCTTTTTTGTATTTTCCGCCGGAAAATGGATGATTACACTGGAGCCTTCCTGCAGTCTGCTGGTAATTTCCCAGCGGGCATTATGCACTTCAATAATCCGGCTGCAGATTGCCATGCCAAGGCCTGCGCCGCCCTCTTTTCTGGCACGGGATTTGTCTATCATATAAAATGCCTCTGTAATCCGGTCCACCTCGTCTTCCGGCATACCCCTGCCGTCATCCTGTACCTTGACCATGTATTCTTTCATTTCCCCGGTATTTTCCCATGTGCCGGTCACGCATATGGTTCCGCCGGTTTCACATGCTTTGCTGCTGTTGTCCACAAGATTTCCCATAAGCGACAGAAGCAGGTCCAAATCGCCGGAAATAACTCCCGGCTCCATATTGCTGGTAAAATTTATGTTTTTCTCCGCAACCTTTGCCGCAACAAGGTGCGATAAATTTTCTTCCAGTATTTTCACCTGCAGCGGCTGCATGTCAATGCCGAGCTTTCCAATGCGAATCAACTCCATCATTTTATGGGAAAGGCGCTCCAGCCGTTTTCCCTCCCTGTAAATATAATCCGCAGACTGCCGCAGCTCCTCCTCCCCCATTTCCATTGTCATTAACATTTCCGCATAACCGATAATGGAGGTCAGGGGAGTTTTTAATTCATGGGCAAATGCCCCGGTAAATTCCTCCTGCTGCCTGGCATTTTCCTTTAATTCGCGGATATTGCTTTCCAGCTTTTCCGCCATCCCGTTAAAATCCTGCATAAGAACCGTAATCTCATCATTTCCTGCCGGTTTTACACGCTGGCTGTATTCCCCCCTGGAAAATGTCCTTGCCGCCAGCGAAAGCCTGCGGATCGGCGCGGTATAACCCACGGCAAACACAGCAGAAAACAAGGCTGCCACTGCCGTAAGTATCAAAAGGATACTCCGGTAATTCCGGTAACCGCTCTCCCTGCTGTCATAAATATACTGTATGTCACGGCGGACCTGAAGGTAATAAATTTTACCCTCACAGTCCATCCGTGCAGCAGCCTCCATGAAATGACTGCCGTCCTGTTCCTGCAGCCGCCAGGCACAGTTGGAACCGGATGTACTGTTTTTTTCCAGAAGACCGCAGAGTTCCCCCGCAACGCGTCCGCGCGGGTAAATCCCCTGTCCGTTTTTGTCATACACGCAGACCTCGTTCTGACTGCCGCCTGCATTTACTGCCACTGATTCTGCAAGCCTGGTAATATTTCTCTCATCCAGCGCATAGTTTTCCTCCATTCCCTCTACTGCCGTCAGAAAAGCATACTGGAGCATACGGACCTCCTCAAGTCCGCTCTCTTTCTCCTTTTCCAGAAGGGACTGGAACGAAGTCTGCAGAAGAACCGTTCCGAACACGGTAAATGAAAGTATGATTACCGTAAGCATTCCCGCAAGCTGTTTCCAGAATAATGACAATTTTATTTCCTCCTGAACCGGTATCCTACTTTATACACAGCCTCAATTTCCTGTTCCAGCCCCGCCTTTTTCCGCAGTCTCTGCACATGCAGATCCACGGTCCGGCTGTCTCCCATATACGGGCTGTCCCACACCCGCTCATAAATCATTTCCCGGTAAAGCGCGACGTTGGGATTACGCACAAACAGCAGAAGCAGGTCGAACTCCTTATAGGTCAGTTCTATTTCCTGCTCCCCCTTTGTCACCCTGCGGGAAGGAATATCAATATGCAGCCCGCAGACGTCCAGCTCCTGCTCTGTCTTTCTGTAACGGCGCAGCACGGTATCCACGCGCGCCATAAGTTCCAGTATATCAAACGGCTTGGTAATATAATCCTCCGCTCCAAGCCGCAGTCCCCGCACCTTGTCAGGCGTCTCCCCTTTTGCTGTCAGAAAAATCACAGGGACTTCCATCCCCTTTGCATATTCCAGAAGCTCGTATCCGTCAATTTCCGGAAGCATGATATCAAATATACACAAATCATACTGGCACTCGGCAAGCCTGTCCGCGCCCGCCGTGCCGCTTGCCGCAACATGGCATTCATATCCTGCCTTCACCAGGTTCATGCGTACCAGGTTTGCAATTGCCTCCTCATCCTCCACAATTAAAATTCGTATCATTGCCCAGTCACCTACCGATGTTTTTGCGTGTCATTCCAATGGTACTGTACATAAGGAATGTATCATTTTTGTTTCATGCCGCTTATAAAATATAACAGCCCAGTCCCTTTCGGGAACTGAACTGTCTGGTTTTCTTTATGCTTTTGATGCGCCGTCCACAGATAAAATTTCTCCTGTCACATAACTTGCAAGGTCGCTTGCCAGATACAGGAATGCATTTGCCACTTCTTCCGGCTCTCCTGCCCTCTGCAGCGGAATCCTTGCGGATATCGCCTTTACGGTCTCTTCCGGCAGCGCCACCACCATATCGGTTTTTGTTACGCCGGGTGCAACCGCATTCACCCTGATATTGTCTTTTCCAAGCTCCCTTGCCAGCGAAATGGTCAGACCGTTTACTGCAAATTTACTTGCCGGATACCCCACGCCTGCCGGCTGTCCGGAAATGCTCACCATGGAGCTGGTATTGATAATGCATCCGCCGCCCTGCTCCTTCATAATTTTTGCAGCCGGTAAAATAGCATAAAATACTGCCTTAACGTTCAGGTCGATTACTTTGTCAAATTCCTCCGCCGTATAATTGTAAAGCGGGGTACTCTGTGAAATTCCTGCATTGTTTACCAGAATGTCTATCCTCCCGAATTTTTCTTTTACTTCCAGTACTGCACGCTCCACTTCGGCGGCGTCCGTCAGCTTCGGGAACTTCCCCTCCACTTCCCAGCCGCTGTTTTCTTCTTTCAGCTTTGCAAGAGCCTTTTCCACGGTTTCCTGCCTGGAACCAAAAAGCACTACTTTTGCGCCGTTGGCAAGATATGTTCTTACAATCTCAAAACCAATCCCCCTGGTGCCGCCTGTAACAATTGCTACTTTCCCGTTTAACATATATTTACCTTCCTTTCGCCGCTGCATTCTCCTGCAGCATCTGTTATTATTATACTTCTCTTTCGGTTGTATTACAATGTCGTCCCTGCCTTTACCATACATTCTTTCCGGTAAAAACAGGAAGTTCCACAGATTCTCCTGCGATTCATGGATATCCCCGTATGTGATATCCTCATGCACCGGTTTTTCAATGGTTCCCCCTTCAATCAGTGCTTCAATCTCCCCGCGTGTTATCGGGTCGGCATTCTCTATTAATTCCTGTACAATGCTGCCATTTCGTCATAAAAACCTGCAAACCATGCATTCTCCGAACATAAAAATGCCTTCCAAACTCATCCTGAATCTGGTTTCGCAGCGCACCGTATGCCATTTCATAATTCGGCTGTTGTCAATTTTTTCCCCTGACACATCCCTTTCATCCTCAAAAAATGTACGCAGGGTGATCATGGCAAGGGGGTTCCCGAAACGGCGCGGACGGATGAACAGGCTTACCTTTGCACCTGAATCAAGAACCTCCTGCACAAGCATGGTTTTGTCCACGTAGTAATTTTATTTTAATCGGGTTTTGTATGCTTGTCAAACGCTGCTGATTTCTGGTTTTTAATTTCTTCCTTATATATATCTGCAATATATGACGGGCCATTGCACCACAGCTTAGTTCTTTCATCATAAAGTTCTCTGCCTGTCTTTGATACCACAAAATCGGCCAGTACCTCTTTCGGCTCTTTTCCCAAATCCTCTGCAAGCTCTTCTACCGTCATGGCAATTAATACATCTATTGTATAACCCATACGTTCTTTTAAAATTACTTCCTCAGCTATATTTTCTTATCCTCCACAAAATACAGGCATGCAAGAGCTTCTTCTGTTTTAAAACAGTACTGGTACTTTAATTTACCGGGAAGCAACTGCCTGCTCTCTGAACGATGTACGATAAAAACCTCTGCCAAAATCTTTTCTTCTGGCACATTTTTCAGGCACCGGGGACTTTACTGTACAATAACTTCCATGATAAGCAGTGAAAAATACCATAACCGGTTTCAATATTCCCAAACACATCAGCCTTACGGAACAACTCAATAATCTCATGAACTGACAAATGCCATTCTTCCGATGCAAGTCTGATAATCCTGGTCTGCATAAAAATGATCTGGTTTTTTTCACTCATTATGAACGCCTCCTTTCTGTTACAAATGGTTCTTTTACCGCCAGCAGTACCATAAAATACACACCAAAAAACAAAACTGCAGATAGCACAAGTTTTACGAAATAACCTGCAGCCAGAAATTTCACCCAGAAACAGGAGGCCGCAGCGGCCGTAAGTGCAGGAAAAAGACATAACCAGCGCACCTGCTCATACGGTTTTTTCACTACATATTTTATTGCAGCAAACTGGACAGTCCATACAACAAACTCTGCCAGCAGTGTCCCCGTTGCCGCTCCTGCGGATGCAAGCTTCGGAATCAAAAGCGCATTGGCAGCCAGGTCTGTAACTGCCCCGGCTATTTCCGATACCAGTACCATTTTTTCTTTTCCTGCCGGAACCAGAACCTGTATTCCCATGACATTCGTCATCCCAATGAAAAGCAGTGTCGGCATAATAATCTGCATGGGAAGCACTGCATTTTCAAAGGCACTTCCTGATAAAAACCGAATCCCTTCCCCTGCAAATAATATAAAGTACAGCATCATCGGCATTGCAAGCAGTACAACAAAGTTCATCGCTTTTTTTGCCAGACGCTCAAACTCCTGCTGTTTCCCCTGCTCCACATAATATGACAGCCGCGGCAGCAGAACCGTCCCAAGCGACGTCACAACAGAAACCAGAATTGTTTTAACCTTTACTGCCGCATGATAATAACCGACATCTTCATCTGTTTTCATAAATCCCAGCATAACCGTATCCAGGTTTGTATAAATAACAGTAGCGCAGGACATCGCAAAAAATACCAGAACCGGCTTAAAGTGACGCCGAAAACAATATCCGCCAACCGGTTTCATATCAATGTAATTATGCGCATGCAAAAAGTTTGTGACAGATGATGCTGACGCGGCAAAACAGGTAATACCGCCATATACCGCAACATCTTCCGGCTCATGCACAAGCAGAAACAAAAACACCAGTGCGATGACTTTAAAAATAAGGGAACGGACGGTAATAAAAGTATACTGTTCCAGCGCCCTGTACAGCCATTCCATGCCGATGGCATTAAAAATAACCGTTACGCTAATAACAAGTATTAACGTCTTTTCCATCCGTAATCTTGGAACGCAAACAAGCGCAAGCAAAAGCAGCATATAGGCAAAAACACTCATCACCAGATTTATGACAAACAGCTCATGCACCACTCTGGTAAGTTCTGTTCTGTCATCCCTTACTTTTGCACATGCACGGATTCCATAGGTCGGAATTCCAAGCTGGGCAAACAGCGCAAAATATGATACCACGGAAGTTGCAAAAGACACCCTGCCGGTTCCTGCCGGAAGCAGTATCCGGGATACGTAAGGGAAAGTGATTAGGGGGAACAGGAATGCGGAGAGGGTGAGGATTGTGTTCATTATGAAGTTATATTTTATTGATTTTTGTTTTTGCAATTACCCAACTATTATCCTTTCCGAATAACCCAGGAATTCCCAGGGAAAATGCTTCTATACTTTAGTATAGTAACTCTTCCTGAAAACATCAAGTAAAAAAACCATCAAATTCTGTTGCTAATCCCTTTCAAAGAGGATATACTAAAATTATGAAAGCTTATGTCATACCCTTGCAGATGTATCATGCACAGGAGGAAAACATCATGAATCAGAGACAGATTGATATTGCAGATATGCAGTGCTGGGTTTTTCGTATGGCACAGACCAAATGGAATATATCCCCAGTCGAATGTGCCAGCATTTTTAAACAATATAATATTCTGGGTTTTATTGCCAACTGCTATGACAGTCTGCATTTAAGCAGTTATCAGTGTGCTTTGGATGATGTGGAGGAGATGCTGCATAACCACGGGGTACGGATATGATGAATATTACGGACGGAATGCTTTTATATCATGGCAGTTTCACAGAAGTTTCCAGTATTGCTCTCGAAAAATGCAAACACGGCAAAGACTTTGGCTGTGGATTTTATGTCACCAGTTCCTATGAACAGGCCCGGAGTTTTGTCCCGCTTTCCATTTCAAAGCAAATTAATCAGGGGCTGCTTTCCTCCAATTGTTCCATAGGATATATCTCTGTCTTCCGTTTTCATCTGACACCGGATATATCCATCCACCTGTTTAAAAAAGCAGACAAAGAATGGCTGCATTTTGTTGCTGCCAACCGGAGAAAAAATCTTTTTCCAAACCTTAGAACTGCTTACAGTAATTTTGATATTGTAGGCGGAAAAATCGCAAATGACCGGACTGCCAGAACTCTGCAGCTGTATACCTCCGGTGGTTATGGAGAACCTGGTTCAAAAGAAGCTGATGAGATAGCAATTACAACTCTTCTGCCCAACCGGCTGAAAGACCAGTTCTGCTTTCGCAGCACCAGAGCCACACAAACACTTGAATTTATCAGGAGTGATTCATATGACATCAACCAGCAGTAACCTTGATTTACAGCAAATGGAACTTTGCGCAGTTTCTGTCATGCGCACTATGCTCGAAGATTATTCCACTGAAAATGGCATTCCTTTTGAAGATGCATTTCTGCGCTTTTCGGTATCTCCCGCATACCAGATGCTATTTAATTATTCAACCGGACTGTGGAGGGAAGGTCCGGATTATCTCAGGGAGGTTTTTGAGGAAGGGTGAAGTGATGGTTTTATTTTACCACATATAGCGTACCCAATAAATTTATAAATGAATCAAGTATTTTCCCCATGGACTTTTGTGAATCAACCACACAATTACAGCGGATGTAAATAAGACCATCACAAAAAAGCACAATGACATAAACAAAGTGTCCGGATGAATAATCCTCTGATAAATACGTACAATTATTGGATGAACAATATAAATCCCCATCGTCAGTCCTTCCAAAGAGGAAACCAATCCAAAAGTACTGCCTGAAAGCGGCAGGCGAATAGAAGTCATAAATATAATAATTATCCAGCAAGCCATTAATATACTATCATAAAAATATTCTGCATGGAGAACACTTAGTCCATTTATCCCCTCATGAATCACAAATCTCCCCACCAAATTTTGATATATGAGAACAAATATCGTAAAAACAGCAAGTAAAATAATATTCAGGCGAAATGCAATTTTTTCACTCCACCATTTTTCATAATCCCTTAACAAACCACCTAACACAAAATAAAATATCCATGTCCAAAGACGAAACGTCTGTATAACATTTCTTTGCACCGGTTCCCCTCTGATAACCGAAAAAATATAGAACCCAAACATTACCCCGGCCAAAAATATTACCAATTTTAATCTGCTCTTCTGAGATATACCAGCTAAAACCGGCAGCATAATATAAAGCAGAATTAATGCCCCCAGATACCAGAACTGCCAGAAAAACCCCTTTTGAAGCAGGCCTCCAAAAACTCCTTCCACAAAATCAAACTCCCGCTCTTCATCTCCATGAAAGAAACATTCCTGACATATCTTTGCTAAAAAATACAACAACTCCCATAAAATCACTATACGAAGAATACACAAAACTTTTTGTAATGAATAGCGCATGGATACACTCGTTTTATTCATCAGAAAGTATCCTCCCACCATAAAAAAAGACGGTACTGCAAATCCACATAAATAGTATAAAACTGAATTGAAAAGAGAAATATCTTTTTGCAATGTATGCAGTCCAACCACAGCAATACATGCTGTTATTTTTAACATATTCATATTTATATTATTATGGTGACTAGACATTTGCATATACATTTTACTCCTTCCGGTTTCCTCTATATAACAATTTCAAAATAACAGTCTAGTATAATCCTATGTAACAGAATTTATGCATAATTTGCTTTTCGTGTTCCTTTTTACCATCATCCGTCTGCCCTCATTGCAAATAACTCCACCTGTTTAATTGGCATAGCATCTTTAATTTTTTTAACTGGTACATCCAAATTATAATCATATGCATATTCACCAAACTAATTCTATCTACACCTTGAACAAACGTGACTATCCGGTACTTTGACTGTTATTCTATTGCAAAACAGACAGAATACCCCCCTTTTTTATTTCATTTCAGCTCCCCCTCATCCCCTAATAACTGATGTCAAAAATGTTATTCTTTTTGGACAATAGATTTCTTCTTTCTCATTAAAAGCATTCCTATCGCCAACCAGAATGTATTATAATACAAATACCAAGATAAATCATCACACATACAATGAGCAGCAACAAAAGCAAACATAAATAATAAATAATATCTCGCCTGCTGGTAACAGATAAACATTGCGATTGTTACTAATACAATAAATAATCCAGTAAAGACAATCCCATAATGCTGTAAAATCTGTATATACAAACAATCCACATAAAGATATGTTTCCTCAAGACGGTTTCCATAAGCATCAAGCCCGTTTCCTACCCACTCAATATTTTGTCCCCATAAATTAACACCGTATCTTATCAGACTCGTCTGTCCCAGAAACAAACGACCACCAAATAATTTATTCAGTTGATACAGCCATGTCTTTTCTGGTGTATACATAACTGTTAAAACCAAACTAACCACTGCACAGATTAAAAAAGAAAACACAACAATCCAGTACCACCAATGTCTTTTATTTAAATAATCCCAATAATGCTTTGCCAAAACAGCAAATATAATTGCTAAGATTGATAATCCAAATGATAATCTTGAATCTGTCCAAAGATATAGCAGTGTATTTGCAAAAAACAAGAACATAATTCCTTTCCATGTAATGCTAATTTGTTTAACATATAAATACAATAACGTTATATTAAATAAGAGAGCAGGACCATATAGCATATAGCGAAAACCAAGATACTGTCTAATCCGAGTTCCATAATCCACATAATTTTTTATAATTCCAAGAAAACTACTTCCAATTATAAAAGCTGTCATAAACGCTGTCACTATAATAGTCAGTTTAAAAATGCTATGTAAAGAAACCTTTCTTGCGCAGTATATAAAAATAAACATTAATGCAATATCGCTTCCCCCTCCTCCCATAAACCGCAGGCGTAAAGTAATTAATACAAACAAAATACAAATTGCAATCCCCACTAATTCTTTATATGAGCTTTTAATGTTTTGCAATTCATGTATAAATAATAACGGAAGGCAGCATGCTATCAAGAGCATTGTATCATGCTCTGGAAAAAATCTGGCATAGAAACTTGTTTTCAATATCTTTACAACCAAATAAATAATCCATGCCAATACAAACGGTTTTTCATTCTGTTGTATTCTTTCAATCTTAATTTTCAATACCGAATCCTCTTTCCTTCAATTCAGCGAAATTCAACTGCATAATCCCATACATATGTGTAGTAAATATATCTCTTTTTACACCTAACGTGGGGGAATTACCTGAAAAATATATGATATATATCAAATAGCCTCTTTATAATAGGGCAGAAATGATAATTTGTTATCCTTACTATTTTTACAACTTTCCTTGTTGCCGCATTTCGATACAACTCAGGCAGCTCTCGTTTCAGTCTCTCATCGTACTCTTTTATCAGCTGGTTTGCGTGGATTTCTTTTACATCACTAATTTGAAGTAATTTTGTTACCACTCCCTGATATGTTACTACGAGACGATTTAATACCTGACATTTGTTATTTTCAGTCTCCAGCGTTTTATAAAACATTAACTGCTTATCAAATGTTAATAAAAAATCACTAAAATGTTTTTTTAAACTTTCTACATCATTACTTTGTCCTTTACGATTCAAACGATAATTATACACATACAAAGCAGTAAAATATATCTGATGAACATAAGGCAACAATTGCATGGCAAATAATGTATCCATAAACAATGCTTTTTCCGGCAGGTTGATATGATACTCTTTTACCAGTGAAGTCAGGAAAGTCACTTCCCAAATTCCAACAGTAATATTGTCATTTAATTGATTCATGCAACCATGAAATCCATTTTGATATTTCACAATGCCATGACTGGCATTCCTCAATTTATTACCAATACATTCCCTATACCGTGATATTACAAGCGACTCATCCCTATCAGATAAAACCATAATGAATTTCTGAAGTTCAACTGTGTCAAACCAGTCATCCGCATCTAAAATGCGAAAATATTTTCCTGTGGCCTTTTTTACTGCCAGATTAATATTAGAACCCCATCCACCATTTTCTTTATTGACTAAAATAAAAACATCGGGATAATCATTACAGTATTTTTCACAAATTTCTCTTGTTCTGTCTGTCGATCCATCGTTCATAATAAGCACTTCAAGCTTATCCATATCTTTTATCCTACAACTTTCCAACGCATCCGTAATGTACTTTTCCATATTATACGCACATATAACAACTGTTAATAATTTTCTCAATTTTCTTTTCCTCTTTCAATTTATTTTAAATATGCCTGAAATGAGTGCCCCTCTTCACGTTCCTCTACCGAAGGAAATTCTTGGTATTTCCCATATAAATTTGATAAATATTCATCATACGCTTCCGGCGCGTAAAAATATTCTTTCTCAAATTTTAACTTACCCAATTTTTCATAATGAGTTTTTTTCATCCGCTCACAAGTGCCATATCCCCATAACACACCACCTGCATAAGTAGCTTTTTTATAATCATATGTTTTGGCCAATTTATCCATTTCTTTACATAACCATGTCACTGAAACAGGCTTTAGCAAAAATATAGCTATCGGCTTTAATACTTTTTTCAAAAACGTTTTCCCTTCTCCCACTTTTGCCGTCCTTACCATCAGCAACCTACGAAGAAGTCTTGTTTTTTTATATAATTTCTTTGTTTTAAACAGACTATCGGGATTACCATCAAGGGGAAAAACATCAATCCAAATGCTTCTCGCATCCATCTTTTCCTGGATATACTTTTCCTTTATATATGTCCTATTATCAATAAATTTAATAAAGGGATAATTGAGCTTACCATTTTTCCAATGCCACATTTCCACTGACAAACCTAATGCCTGATATTTTAAATTCACCTCATTTAGCAATTTCTCATAATCCGGCCTGGGCATCAGTATGTCAATATCATCATCCCACGGAATAAACCCCTGATGTCTGACTGCCCCTAACAAAGTTCCTCCACACAACATATAAGTCAAATGATTTTCTTCGCAAAACGCAGCAAATTTACACAAAATCCCAAATTCTATTTTTTTAATTTCCTGACTGGTCAGTTCCCTCATAGTATTTATACTTCCATGCCATCTAATCTGTGTTTTCTTTATAACACCTAGTCATTCCCAGATACTATCATCTTAATAAAATCGTCTGTATCTTTTTCATCATTCTGTCCGCCGAATACCCTTTCTCCATAAGTAATTCCGTATTATTCTGCCTTCCATTGTGCTCAGCTAATAATACGATATTTTCCCATTTTGTAATATCATTCTGCAAACTTTCAGAATAAACATTATCTGCAACATAACTTTCCGGAGATAAGGTATCTGCAGTAACTAATGGCAGCCCATTTGCTTGCGCCTCAATCGCAACAATACATAACCCCTCATATAAACTTGGCAATATCATTACATCCATCGCACTCAAATAATCCCTAACATCTTTTCTTGCCCCCATAAAATATACTACGTCACTAATTCCTATTATCTCTGCTTTTTTTCGGACTTCAGGTTCTAATTCACCCTCTCCAACTAATAATAATCTTGATTTTTTATTATGAGAATAAATTTGTCTGAAAATTTCCAATAAAAAAGCATGATTTTTTTCAGCACTAAATCTCCCAACATGTCCTATCACAAAACACCCATCTAAATTCATTTCATTTCTTATCCGTTCGCGCTTACCTTGATTAAATTGATATTTTTCAATATCTATTCCATTTACTATTACTTCTGCTTTTGCTTTTCCATATACCCACTCTGCTGAATAGGATGAACATGCAATTTTTTCATCTACAATTTTATTTAAAACAGGTTTAAACAAATAATGAATAAATGGAAATCTTGCTCGCGTATTATGGCAATGTGTAACAATTTTATGACACCCCGCTAATTTAGCAGGCAATGCTTCCAATAACATCATCGCACTATTACCATGTATATAAACGGCATCATATTTTTCTCTTTTTATCAAATTAAAAATTGCAGCCATATATACGGGAAAAAACTTCTTTGATGGCAATTGATTTATTTTAACATTATCTCGTTCAATGCATTCCGTATATTTATTTTTTTGATAATATCCCGTTGAAAATTCAAAATTTATTATGTGACGATTATAATAATAAATTTCCATTTCAACCTTTGTCAGACCATCATCCAAAAATGGTCTTGTAGCCATAATAAGTATTCTTTTCATATGAACATATTCAGAGCTGTATTTTTAAAAGCTCCCCTCATACTTCCTCCCCAAAAATTTCGCCCCAAGAAACGCCCGTCCCTTCCTGAACCAGTCCACTTTTTCCATATATATATAGTCCAGTTCCTTCACCTGTTCCTGTAAAATATTACCCTGGATGATCTGCTGTCTGAGCCAGACATTAAACAGAATTTCGCTTATCCTGCCATAAAAACGCGCATGAAAATCAGAAAACTGTGAATCCTCCATGCGTTTTTCCAGTGTAAACAGAATATCAAACAGCCACTCACAGTACTGGTTCAGCTTATCCCTTCGCAGAATAAACATATTAAACATATATCCCCATTTCTGCTGCATAACATCATCAAATGTCTTTAAATATTCCGGATATTTAGTTGCAATAATCTGACGGGAAAGGTCAAGAGGTTCCGGATAAAGTGTATGTGCATAATGTGAGTACAGTGTTTCAATGTAATAATGCCTTTTCTTTGGAACAAATACGGTGAAATGCTCCAGAAGCGGTATCAGTTCATGACCGCACATAATACCATCAGACACGCTGCCTGCTTTTGTTTTCCTGCCAAAATGTCTGCGGTAATGAACAATGCCGATATAATCGGCATCCAGATTCTTCCATGCCCAGTACAGACCTGTCAGCTCACAGTACCCTGCATTTTTACTGGAAATGTTTTCACCTGTATCGTCCTTTGTGTATCCCTTGTCCAGATCCGGTTTACACGCAGCTCCCACTTGTAAGGGAAGATAAATGGCATCTGGCGGCATATAGTAGTTTTTATGTGTTGCAACTATAATTTGTACGCTTTTACTCATGTTTTCTGGGACTTTCTGTTTTTATATAAATATCTTTTTATGATTTATACCTTCTGCACTCCGGCAAGCCTTTCCACTTCCTCCACCTCAAGCCCGGAGTATTCCGCAATCTCCCCAACTGTCAGTTTCCCCGTCTGTAACA